>JAOZHT010000001.1:0-600000 GCA_026014735.1 Candidatus Bathyarchaeota archaeon | reverse complement strand
CGTGGGCGACGTGGTAGTTATTCCGCCCCACACCTCCCAGAAGATAACCAATATCGGCGGGGGCGACCTGGTTTTCTATTGTATCTGTACGCCCCGCTTCACGGAGGCCTGCTATGTTGACGAGGAACCCACTGGCCCCTGAAATATATCGGGTTTGGAAACAGGGATTAAATAGGCAGAAGCAACATAATGTGTTTGAGGAGTAAGATAAGGAGTGTCGAGGAGAAAGGAGAGGCTTCTTACCTTGCCCTCTTCTTGTTTTTAGCTTGTTTTTAGGTCATCCATGAATTCGCTTAAATCCACTGTTGAGGCGCCTGTTTCGTCTTTCAACGGCTGCTTTGCCGGCGGATACTGCTGGTAGAAGGGTATGCGTCTTGTGAAGCGTTCCTCGAAGGTGGGTTCAAAGGGATTCTGGTAGAAAACGCCCAAGGGGATTCTGTCGCCCCATTCCAGTGCCTTCTCCATGCCAGCTACCTTTTTCTTGAAGATCTCGCTGGGGTCATGCACGACTGGGTCAAAACCGGTTTGGGCCAGCTTGTAGAGGCGCGACTTCGGTTTACCCGTAGTGACGTCTAGTCGGTCGGCGCCTGCATACCAGTCTTTGGTGTTTATGTCATTGTAGGGGGGGCAGGGCTGCAAACACTCCACCAGCGCCAAGCCCTTGTGCTTTATGGCCTGCACTATCATGTCTTTTAGGTGAACTACATCAAAGGCATAGGACCGCGCGACAAAGGTGAATCCGGCGGTGATGGCAAGCGAAACCACGTTTATGGCCTCGTTAATGTTGGGTTTAGGCAACCCCTTGGTTTTGACGCCGAAGCGAAGGGTTGGAGAAGCTTGACCCTTGGTTAATCCGTAGACGCCATTGTTGTGGATAACATATGCCATGTCAATGTTTCTTCGGCCAGCATTAACAAAATGCCCCGCGCCGATTCCAAGGCCATCTCCGTCACCGCCAAAACCAATGACTTCAAGGCCCGGATTAGCCATCTTTATACCCATAGCAAAGGGCAAGAGCCTACCATGCAGCGTGTGGACGCCGTTTGCTTTAACGAAGTGGGGAAGCTTTGATGCGTTGCCGACACCTGAAACCACCACGACGTTGTGGGGTTCAAGCGCAAGTTCCGCAAGCGCCATCTGGAAAGCGGAGAGTATGCCGTGGTCGCCGCATCCGGGGCACCAGTCAACGTACACGTCGGATTTGTATTCGGAGGGTTTATGCGCCATAGGTGAGCACCTGCCGTTCGGCTGCTTTGTTATCTAAGATATTTTTGAGGGCACCGTAGACCTCTGTGACCGTCATGGGCCGCCCCGTATATTTGAGGATGTAGAAGTTGGGTTTAACCAGCGCGTACTGGGTGATGACGCCGGCTAGCTGCGCATCATGGTTATCTTCGATGTCGATGATGCGGGTTTTGCCCATGAGTTTCTTGTTCAGGTAGGCAGAGGGCAAGGGGTGAAGCATACGGATTTGTATAAAGCCCAAGCTGTAGCCTTCGTCTTTAAGTTGATTGAGGGCTTCAACGATGGCGCCTTTAGGTGAACCCCAACTGACAACTATGTTCTCGGAGTCAAGGTCGCCGAACTCGTTTACTTTAAGTTCAATAGGCACCTCTTTGTCCACCAACGCAAGCTTATCGATGCGTTTCTCTAGCATCTTTCGGCGGTTCTCGGGCTCCTCATTAATGTTACCCATCTCGTTATGTTCGTCCCCGCTGTACCACTGCACCGCATTCTTTGTACCCAAAAAAGCCCGGGGCGAGATGCCGGTTTGGGTGAATTGGAACCGCTTGTAAGTTTTGCCTTCAAGGTCTTTTTCGCCCACAACAAGTCCACGGTCGATTTTGACTTTGCCGTAGCCAAACGTAGGATAGGTAGCCGAGGAATTCGCCATAGCTTTATCGAGCAGGTGAATCACGGGCATCTGGTATTTCTCTGCTAAATTGAAGACGCCGGCTGCATCGTAGAAACATTCTTCGATGTCGCCGGAGGCAACGATGATTCTTCCGAATTCTCCATGTGCAGCATGCATCGCAAAACGCAGGTCCTGCTGGCTATGACGCGTAGGCTGCCCGGTTGCGGGGCCCCCGCGTTGGTAGTAAGTGATAACGACTGGGACTTCGTTGTTGCCTGCCCAGCCTAGCCCCTCCACCATTAGGCAGAAGCCGGGCCCCGAGGTGCTCGTTGCCGCCCGCGCCCCCGCCAGACAGGCCCCCGACGCGGAGTTTATGGCGGCGATTTCATCTTCGGTTTGAAGGACAATTACGGCTTCTTTGCTGCCCTTTTTGGTTTTAAGGATTTCGTGGGCTTCGATGTATTCGCTCTCATCCGCCGCAGGCGTGATGGGATAGTAGGTTTGTATGCGGCATCCACCCACCACTTTACCCATGCCGACTGCCTGGTTACCGGAAAGGAAAATTCTTGCTTCACTTGTTGGTTGCTTTTCGAGTTTACGCTTAAAGTTGGCGGTGTTGAAGGTTTTTTCTGTGTAGTCGTAGGCGGCGTCGACTGCGGCTATGTTCATGGCGGCGATTTTCTCGTGGAAGGTGGCTTTGATGGCGTCCTCTACGAGTTTGCGGTCGTATTTTAGAAGCGCAAAAGATACGCCGATGGCTAGAACGTTTATCATTTTGGTGAGTAAGCTCATTTTTTCTATGTTGAGTTTCTGCCCGATTTGCTTTAGCAGGTCCATGTATGGGACGGGGAAAACCTGGATGTTTTTTGTTTTGGCGTGGTTGAGGAAGTCTTGGATGGTTTCGCCGGCTACGTTGTTGTCTTTGATGAATTGGCGAACGACGGCTTTTTCTTCCTCAGAGAAAGTGATTATGTCCAATACATTCACGTCGAGGTAGCGGGAATCAACGATTATGCCGCCTTCATTCACGACTTCGCCGACATGCCGCACCACCGTCTCCGCATCAAACGCCGCCAGCAAATCCACATCGCTTACATTAGCCAGCGTGGGCTGCTTGCTGATGCGCTGATGGAAGTAGCTATGCATTGTTTTGATGTTTGAGTGGTATTCGCGTCTGCCAAAAACGAAGAGTCCTCCGTATCCGCAGGCTCTGCCAAAGATGGTGGATGCAGTGTCAACTCCGCTGCCCTGCGGTCCACCTGCCATCCAGTTTAAACTCTCAATTACCATATCGCGTCACGTCTCGAAAACCCTTGTTGTGGCTTATCCGCCGCCGGTTGCCTTATCCACGCCGACGCAGCAGGTGCACTTAACGGTTTCTCCGCAGTAAGGGCACACGCAGGTGCAGTCGTCGATAAAGTTTCCGCAGTACATGCATCGAGGCAAATCTTGTTCACTCATATTCTCGCCTCTGCCACAGATACTTTTGGAAAACAAAGGAATTATAGGTTTCGGAGACGCGCTGCCTTCGCCAAAATCAGCCGCTGCCGCTTTGGCAATTAAAAAGATTCAAACAACACACAGATGCATGGTTAAAAAAGAATATAATTCATGTTTTTATTAAATATGTGTCGGCAAATCGCCAAATAGTCGGTTGTGCTCTGGTGCAGATAGGAAAACATCGCCTTCTGAGTTGACTAGAAGATGGGGGGAATTGAAAAGAGAATCTAAAATAAAGCAGAGGGGAGGCTTTATTTCCGCAGTGACTGTGGCACATAGCCGCATCGTGGGTCCGAGCCGAAGATGTCGCCGGTGTAGAAGAGCGCCGCAGACCGGCATCCGCCGCAGATGTCGTTGTATTCGCAGACGCCGCATTTGCCCTTAAGGTTATTTTTGTCCTGGACTTTGTTAAAGAAGGCGCTGTCCTGCAGGTCTTGCCATATCTGTTTGATGGGGCGGTTTTTGATGTTGCCGATGTGGTAGACGTCGTTGTAGCTGCAGGGGATGACGTCGCCGTTTTCGGCTATACTCATGAATTTGCCAAAGAAGCAGCGGCCTAAAAAGAAGCTGTTGTACCAGCCTTCGAAGTCAATCATGCCCCGCTGCTTGACGACCCGCGCGTAGAAGGGAATGTAGACGTTTATGCCGGGGTTGCCATCGTATTTCTGGGTTAAATCGTAGAGTTTGTTGCATGCCCACTCATACTGTGCAGGCGTAAGGTCCGCTTTTAGGCTGCTGGCATCGCTGCTGTAGGGGATAAAGCCATGGAAGACCACCCAGCGGGCCCCGTATTTCTTGGCGAGTTCAATCACATGCACCATATCGGCCTCGTTGGCGTTGGTGACATCGCCGGCGTTAGCGAAAGTATAGACTAAAACATTAAGCAAATCTGCCTTTGCAAAACTTTCAATGGCCTTAATCGCGGCGGCGTAGGCGCCTTTACCACGGATGGCATCGTTGGTTTGCTCGGCGCCGTCTATGCTGACGGAGATTTTAGTTTTGTTTTTAATGATGTTCTTGATTGCTTTCTCATCCAGCATGCGCCCGTCGGTTATGATGCTGGTGTTTAACCCCAGGCTGGTGGCGTAGTCGAGCACTTCAAAGAGGTCTTTACGCAGAAACGGCTGCCCGCCAGTGACGCCAAAGAAGCTGGCGCCGAACTCGCTGACTTGATCGACGAGTTGTTTGGCCGTCTGGGTGTTTATTTCATCGGGAAAAGCTTGTTTCTTTGCTGAGGTGCAGTGGGCACAGTTGCTATCGCAGGCAAAGGTGCAGCGCCATGGAACGATTAGTAGGGGACCTTTCTTTGTCACGAGTTTGTCTCCTGTTGCCGTTGGCTACCTCTGAATGCAGGGGAATCGGTATTTAACACTTTACATTTGTACATGTTTTTTCTCCATTTACTCGATAAAGATGACCCACACTGTTTTGGGCAAACGCCTCGGGGAACTCGCGGGCAAACGCCTGCACCGCACGCCACCCAGTGCAGTGGCAAGGCGCAATCAACTCGGGGCTGAAGCATCGGAACTCCTCGATGGTGGCTTCTATTCGCCGCTCGTTCTCTTTTCCAGCTAAATGGAAACCGCCTAAAACCCCATAAACCTTCGACTCTCCGCTGATTTTCTGTGCATAGCGCACGGTGTTTACGATGCCGGCGTGCGCGCACCCCGAAATAATCACCAGCCCCTTCCCCGCCAGATGAAGCACCAAAGCGCGGTCATCAAGGATATCGGGGTCAGGGATCCATTTGCCGTGTACTTGCACCCTATTAGGCGGGTAACCGATCTCAAAGCGGGTGACTCTTGGAATTTCTCCTGTAACGCAGACGCCGCCATTTGCGATGAGGTAGGGCTGTGTAGTGTTTATGATTTTGGCTGAGGCAAGCTGGCTGGGGCTTGGAAACGGCAGATTCACCCGCACGGTGCCCGATGCCGACGCGGTTCCACGGGGCCTAAACATGTAGTCATGGGTGATTAAAGGCAAATTCTGCTTGCCGATGGCGTTAAGCGCAGAGGATAACCCGCCGAAGTGATCGTAGTGCCCATGCGAGAGCACCACCCAATCCACCGTCGTTAAATCTACGCCCATACGCTGCGCATTCAAAACCACGCCCTCCGCACTCATGCCCGCATCAAAAAGCACTGTGGAAACTTCCCCGTCAAGGTGAACCCGCACCAGCACTGAGAAGCCATGCTCGGCGATTGGAAGCTGCGGCTGGCTACGCTGGGTCCAACGCCACAGAAGCACCACCTCAGGTTTGCTGCTGCTGGATAGGAAATCGATGGTGTTATCCATTAGGCTGATGACTTCGATTTTTTGGGCTGCTTTCAAAGGGGGATTTGTTGCCATATGCCTGCCTCAGAGGGTACCGCGGTAATGGTCAGTTGTGGGGCAGCCAACGCATTTCTTGGTTTCAAAGCGCCTGCAGGGGTCGCATTCAACGTTGCAGGGGGCACGTTTGTTATGTTTATGCGTGAGCCCCTCACGGATCTGCAGAAAAGGAGAAAAGAAAGTGTCAGTGACGGGATAGAACTCGGAGCGCCGTATGCCCTGGCTACACCGTAGAGAGCACTTCTCCATCGAGATGCTTTCGAGGGTTTCTTTGTTTTCAGCCACGACCAGCGCGATGAGGTTGTAGCCGCCGATGGTTTTGAATATCTGCACGACTCGGGGGCACTCTTTGAAGCGGTCAAGCAGGTTCTGCATGGCTTCGGCGCTTTCCATTTCCAGCATGACTAGGGCGGGGTGAAGTTGGAGGGCGTTGGGGTTGATGAGGGCGGTGACTTTTATGGTTCCGTTTTTTTGGAGTTTTTGGAGGCGTTTTTTGGCGCCCATGCTGGTGAGTCCGATGTTTTGGGCGATTTCTTGGAGGGTTGTTCGTCCGTCGGCTTGGAGCTGGGTGATTATTTTCTTGTCGGTTTCATCCATGGGGAAACACGCATGCTGTTTAGTTTCTAAACCAAACATATTAATATTTTTTAGTTATTAAACTTTCCATAATTCCGCGGTAGAGAAAAACACCCGCAACCGCGCAAACCGTAACAGGAAAACCAGCACATGAAGATCTGTCTAACCTCAACAACAAACAGCCCACAAGGCCAACTTGACCCCCGCTTCGGCAGATGCCCCTACCTCCTAATCATCGACACAGAAACCCATCAATACGAAGCCCTCCCCAACATGGCAGCATCGGCAGGCGGCGGAGCAGGAATACAAGCAGCCCAAACCATAGCAAACAGAGGCGCAAAGGCGCTGATAACCGGCAACGTTGGACCCAACGCTTTTAGAGCGCTACGCGCCGCAGGCATCGAAATCTACATCGAAGCTACCGGCAGCATAGGAGAGGTACTTGCCAAATTTAAGGCGGGGCAGCTCAGGAAAGCAAATTCCGCCACCGTCGGCGAACACAGTGGCGGTATCAGACGGGAGGAATAAAATATCAACGCTCATCAAACTGACTTGGAACCCTGGGAGGTGAAGAAATGACCGAAAAAATAATCATCCCAACAGAAACCCACGATGGCATAAATGCACCGCTCGCACAGCATTTCGGACGCGCGCCCTACTTCACCGTCGTCGACCTTGAAGGAGGCAAAGTAACTATGGTTATGGCAGTCACCAACACCAGCGAACACGTTGGAGGAACAGGTTCTCCGCATGACACCCTCACCAGACTGCAGCCCAAGGCAGTTATAGTCTATGGCATGGGACCACGGGGAATCATGGCTTTCCAGAGTTCAGGCATCGAGGTCCTCAAGGCAGTAGGCGCAACCGTCAAAGAAGTCGTAGACGCATACATGCAGGGCAAACTTGAAGAGCTAAGCGAAGGCTGCCCGGACGCACACCACCATTAGAGAGACGCAGACGTATGAAAAAACGCATCTCACCCCGCAGGGGCTTCCTCTTTTCTTAAAAAAAATAAGGTATGGTGAATGGTATGATTGTAACAGTTGCTAGCGGCAAAGGAGGCACAGGCAAAACATCCGTAGCGGTGAACATGGCGCTCGGCGTGGGCTGCGTGCAGTTCTTAGATTGCGACGTCGAGGAACCAAACGCGCACCTACTTTTACATTCAACTCAAATAAGGACTCAGCCGGTCCACGCAGCAGTCCCTATCATAAACGAAGCGCTATGCAGCCACTGTGGAGCCTGCTCTAAATTCTGCCGCTACAACGCCCTGTTTACAACCAAAGAAAAAACCCTAGTTTTCCAAGAGCTCTGCCATAGCTGCGGCGGCTGCATCAGGATCTGCCCCCAGAAAGCCATCCTAGAAGAGCAACACCGCATCGGAACAATGCATTTTGATGTGGCTGGTGATTTATCGCTAATTTACGGTGAACTCGAGGTAGGCAAGCCCTTGGCGGTTCCAGTCATCAAAGCCGTAAAGAGGCAAATCGACAAGAACCAGGATGCCATCGTGGATTCGCCGCCGGGAACCTCATGCAGCTTTGTGGAGACGGTCAGGAGCAGCGATTTCTGTCTCCTCGTTACGGAGCCTACGCCGTTTGGGCTCCATGACCTCTCAATCGCGGTTGAGGTGCTCAGGAAAATGGCTGTACCCATGGGAGTGGTGGTTAACCGCGCAGGCATCGGCGACACCAAAATTTATCAGTACTGCAAAGACCAGGATATCCCCATCCTTTTGGAGATTCCTTATGATCGCAGAATCGCCGAGTTATATTCAAATGGGATCCCCTTCAGCGCCGAAATGCCGCAGTGGAAAAACAAGTTCCAAGCACTCTACAACCAGATACGGGAGCTGACGCAGCAATGAAGCAGCTCACTGTTCTAAGCGGCAAGGGCGGCACAGGAAAAACCTCGCTGACAGCCTGCTTTGCGGTCCTGGCAAAGAAGGCGGTGGTGGCGGACTGCGATGTGGACGCGCCCGACCTGCATATGCTGTTGCATCCAAAAGTCATGGAAACCCAGAGTTTCAGCGGCTCAAAAGTAGCCTTAATCGATAAAGCCAAATGCATCAGCTGCGGCGCCTGCAAGCAAGCATGCCGATTTGACGCCGTAACCGATGCCTCAGAAATCGATGCGGTAGCCTGTGAAGGATGCGGCGTATGCACCCTTGTCTGCCCCTCGAAAGCGATTTCTTTGGTAGACCGTATCGCGGGTCACGCTTACTTCTCAAGGATTGCTCAGGGCTTCATGTCTCATGCCATGCTTTTTCCAGGCGAAGCCAACTCGGGCAAACTCGTAACGCTGGTGAGGCAAAACGCTAAAGTCACAGCGCAAAAAGAAGGCATCGAAAGGGTCATAATCGACGGTTCCCCCGGCATCGGTTGCCCAGTCATCGCCTCCATCTCAGGAGTCGACGCAGCCCTAATCGTCACGGAACCCACGCTATCAGGCATACATGACCTCGACCGTGGCCTTCAGCTGCTGGCGCACTTTAAAGTCCCCGCCTACGTCTGCGTGAACATGTACGACATAAACCTGCAGAACACCCAGAAAATCGAGCAGTTCTGCCGCGGGCATGCCGTGGAAGCGGTGGGCAGAATCCCCTTTGACCCACAAGTCACTGAGGCCATGGTCCACGGAGAAACCATCGTGGAGTATGCACCCGACAGCGGGGCGGCCAAAGCAATACGTGCAATCTGGGATAAGATGGCATCCAATCCCTATCTGCCCAAAATCAGCTAAGGCCCGTCTAAACCCCGAAAGCAACCTTAAAATCATCTAGTAACCAAAAGTTATTGAGGAATATATTTTGGCAAAAATCATCAAGGGAAGAGCAAAACTTCTTGAAAACACCCGCTTAATAGCAGAGAATGGCCGTGGACACAACGTAATCTGCGATTTGCCTGAAGCTTCAGGTGGAACAAACGCGGGTCCAACCCCGCTGGAGCTTGCCTTGATGTCTCTGGCAGGCTGCGGCGTCATTATCTACGCAGACGTGTGCAAGAACAGCAAAATTGACCCCGGCGACATCGAAGTCAAGGTTGAAGCTGAAAAAGTCCCTGACTCACCCAAAATCGCAAACGTCACCATGAAAGTAAAAATCGCTGCCAAAGCACGCAGAGCCCTCGTAGAGGCTGCTTGGCGCCGAACCGAAGCCAGCTGCCCCGTATTCTTTATCTACCAGGAACAAACCCCTGTTAAAGTAGAAGTAGACATCACAGAATAAGCTGTGTTATCCTTTTTTATTTTTGTAGGAGGTGAATGTTTTGTTGTTTGTAGCAGTGCATACTCACCCCGCAGCGCAGTGTCCATTAAAAACTGAGCAGGGAAAAGCTATGGTGAAGCAGTTATTCTCAGAGGAGAACGTGAGGAAAGCAGGCATGAAAATCGAGGGCGCATACGTTAGCTGCCCTAAAGATGAAAGCGTTGAACATAAGGGGTTCTTTATCGTTGACGGCGAGAGCGCCAAGGCCGTATCTGACTTTTTCGGTCCCATGAAGGTGGAGCTTCGGGAAGTGGTGCCTTTCAGCGAAATAGCCAAGACGCTGTAAGAGGCATTTTCCCAGAGAAAATCAAGGGCTAGCTGGTTTTTGCTGCTCATTATGTTGATGCAGGGGTAAACCTGTTTTTTTCCAATAGTTTTTTTAACCAATCCCTTCATCGGTAGAGTGGAGAAGGGAACATGAGCGAGGACAGCGTATACTTCGTTAAGCAACTCAATTGTAAACATGAAAAAACCCAACGGTACACTGAGAAGCGTTTCGATGTCTTAAACGGGTTAGAGTTTACTTTCACCAGGTGCCTAAACTGCCACAAAATCGTGGGGTTGGACGCAAAAAGGTTCACCCAAGGCTAAGGCTCTTGTTTTTCCTTGGCGGTTAAGTAGAGTTCGCCCTGCTTTAGCAGATCTAAAACCCGCTGGGTCTCCAGGGTGGAGAGCCTGCATGTTTTAGGCGTAGATAAAAAGGGCAGCTCAGCGGGGGCGTTTTTGATTACATGCAGCTCTTCCCATGTGACTTTGAGGTCTTCAGAGGGAACATGCTCATCAACATCCATAGCCCAGGTGCCAGCGTCAAGCTCGGTTGCGCCCTCGGTGAGGGCGGTGAATGGCCCAAGCAGGGTTCTGTCGTCGGTGTTATAGAGGAAAATCACTGAGCCCTCCTTGATTTCCCCCTCGGGTTTAGGCTGGTCTTCAGCGCAGCTGTAATGCTTCGAGCTTAGGCACTGCTGTTGGCTGGCTTTTGTACAGAAAAACACGTATCCATCATACATAACAGAAAAACCTTCACTGCTTATCAGAGGGGTTTGGGCGCTTATTTCTGTTTTGTTGGCTGAAAAGATGGGCAGGGGCACTGCTTTTATAGTTTTTATGCCTGCTAGATATCAATAAGAGGAAATCCGATGACTGTTCATCTTTTACCGTGGGATACCAGCCGTAACCTGCTTGAAGAAGCCAGCCGCCTCTATGACAAAGCACAGACGTTTAGCGGCATCGAAAAAGGTGATTTAGTCGCTGTTAAGCTGCATGTGGGCGAGTTAGGCAACCCCTACTATGTACAGCCCTTCTTTATCCACGACATCGTACGCCGCATCAAAGAGCAGGGCGGCAAACCCTTCTTGACTGATTCTAACACCTACTATTTAGCGCAGCGCCACAACGCCGTCGACCACATGCATACAGCCTTGATGAATGGCTTTAACATCGCGCCCTTCATCGTCGCAGACGGCTTGCGGAGCGAAAACTATCGAACCGTAAAAACCAAAGGGGTCCTCGGCGAAATCGAGGTTTCAGGGGCCATCGCTGAGGCCGACGCCATGATTGTTGTTTCCCACTGCAAAGGACATGAACTGAGCGGCTTTGGCGGAGCCATAAAAAACGTGGCGATGGGCTGCACGCCGCATGCAGGGAAGCTGCGTCAGCACCGTGCCATCGGCTTGGAAATCGACCTCTCCAAATGCACTGGCTGCGGCAAATGCAGAGAAGCCTGCGCCTTCGGCATCCCAGAAATCATCGAGGGCAAAGCACATAACACCTCCAGTAAGTGCATGCGCTGCCCCGTCTGCATAGATGCCTGCCCCACCAACGCCATCCGCTTCACCGATAAAGAAAACCTCTGCCGGGCACTCGCTTCAGCCGCATACGGTGTGCTCTCGACGTTTAATCCGGAAAAGGTTTCCTATGTGAGCTTCGCCAAGGACATCTCTGAGGGCTGCGATTGCCTGCCTAACCCCGGCGCAAGGGTGCAGCATGACGTGGGGGTTTTTGCTTCGGATTCAGCGGTCTCCATCGACGCTGCTTTTCTGCACTCGATAGACATGGAAGTTTTTAACAAAGCGTCACAGGTTGATTGTATGGTGCAGGTTTCTGAGGCAAAGGCATTGGGGTTATCAGGCGAAGATGCGCCCCGAATCGATTTGCTCAAGTGACATATTTTATGGCTTCTTGAGCCCTTCGTCTTTTGTTTCTTCTCCAAAGCAGATACCACACAAACACCCCTACCGCAGCCACCGCAACAGCTATGACAATGTAGTGGGAGAAATCTGAGACTTCATGCCATTTACCCCCCAAATAGAAGCCCACATAGATGAGTAGACTGTTCCAGATGAGGCATCCGGCAAGAGTGTAGCCGACAAACTTGGCAAGGGGCATTTTCACGGCGCCCGCGGGGAAAGAAATCAGGGTGCGTACCACGGGGATTAGTCTGCCCACAAAAACCATAACTGCGCCATAGCGGTAGAAGTAGTTGGCGGCTACTTTGAGTTGGCTCTCAGAGAAGACGGCTCTGCCCAAAAGTCGGTACTTGGTGAGGGCTTCCACGCCTTTTAATCCAATGTAGTAATCGATTAATGAGCCGGCTAGGGCAGCTACTGTCGCGACAAGCAAGGTGAGGATGAAGTCTAGGTGCCCGCTTGAGACAAGGTAACCTGCGAAGGGTAAGATGATTTCGCTGGGGATGGGCAGTGAGCTGGCTTCAAGCAGCATCAAAGAGAAGACGCCGCTGTATCCCCAAGATGCAACCGTACGTGTCAGTGATACTCCGCCGGAGTGATTTGAGGAATCCGCCAAAACCTCCAAGACCACGTAGGCCACCAGAATTATGCCAATGGCTAAGCAAATTAGGATTGGAGCGTACCTTTTGAGGTTTGGACTCGAAAGCAACTAGGCATAACCGCTTTAGCTATTGATAAACAGGCATTTAACTCCAACGATAAATCCGCCGCAGAACATTCAAAATATCCTAAAGCAGCATAAAGAATTGAAGATACTCTGTGGAAATAATCAAGGGTATCCACCGCGTGGATAAAGCCGATAGAAACCTCACCCCAACCTAAGAAACATAGAGCCAAGCTTAGCTGGGAAAACAGCTCTGCCAAGTTGGCTTGGCAAGCCTGCGAATTTTTTCTCTCAAAACAAGCGAAGCAGATTTGCTAAAAAACAATATCTTGCATGAGAACCCTCACTAAGCTGTAGAGAGGAGAGAGAAACAAGTGAAGAACAAGGGCACCGCCATATTGATAATTGTACTGGTCTGCTTTTTTGCGGCGCTGACATACACGATAACCGCCGATATGGATGCCCTTTTTGCTCCCGCCCCGCCCACGCAGGTCTACGGGCCCACAGTGCCTGAGGCTGATCAGAAGGTTGTCTGCATAGCCTTCGACGACGGCTGGAAAAGCCACCTTGACGCCGCAGCCATCCTCGACAAGTACAACTATAAAGCCACCTACGCCATCATCACCTCCTACGTGGGGTACCCCGCCTACCTAGATTGGGCACAAATTCGAGAGCTCGCAGGCAAAGGCAACGACATAGTCAGCCACACCCAGACCCACTGCAACCTCTCAGCCACCGATAGCGCCACTTTGCAGGCGGAGCTGGCAGGCAGCCAAGAAACCCTGCGCAGCCACGGCTACGCGGCGGATGTGCTGATTTATCCGTATGGTGAAGCGGCAACCAACGATACTGTTCGGGCGGCGGTGGCGCAGTATTATTTGCTGGCAAGGGGTACGGATTGGGGCAAATGCGACCTCTACACGTTGGATAGGTACAATGTGGAATCCTACAGCATCTACCAAGCCACCACCCTGGAAGAGTTCGCCGGTTACCTTGAGGGTACAGCCGGCAACGATGTCACCGTACTGTTCTACCACAAAGTCGGCGACAGCCAAGACAACGCGGTATCGTTGGCTGCGTTTGAGGCGCAGATGCAGTTCCTAAAAGACAACGGGTACGTGGTGCGGACGGTCAGTGAGCAGTTTCTAAAGCCACAGTAAGGACATGGCCGCTACCTCGCGCGGTTGTTTTGATGGTGCCTTGGGCGGGGCTTAGATGTTTGTGCTTGCCTTTTTTGGGTTACTGGTTTTGGGCAGTGCGGTTTGCGGTGTTGTTGATGGGGTTAAAATGCATAGCTTATCAAAAAATTTAATACAATCTATTTATTTTTTTGATATTGGATAAACATGCCTAACGCCCACAAACCCAACCCAACCACCAAAAAAACCCCCTCACAAATCATCAAATCAGTCGTCTGCCCCATCTGCGGCTGCGTATGCGACGATTTAGAAGTCACCGTGGAAAACAACGAAATCGTCAAGATGAAAAACGGATGCGCAGTCTGCGAAGCAAAAATGGTCCACGGCTACAAAAGCGAACGCATCACCAAGCCTCTTATACGCAAAAACGGCAGGTTGGTTGAGGTCCCGATGGATGAAGCCGTCAAAAAAGCCGCCCAAATCCTCACCGACGCCAAGTACCCGCTGCTGTTCGGCTGGGAATGCTGCACTGGCGAAGCACAGGGCATCGGCGTAGAGTTAGCCGAAGAGTTAGGGTCCACTCTAGATAACGTTTGCAGCATCTGTCATGGACCCTCGATGATGGCGACTCAGGAAGCCGGCATACCCGGATGCACACTGGGGCAGGTTAGGCACCGCGCGGACTTGATTGTTTACTGGGGCAGCAACCCCTGGGCATCCCATCCGCGTCACGTGGAACGTTACACTGCGTTTCCAGAGGGACGCTTTGAGGGAAGCGGATGGAAGAGCTACATGCAAAAAGTAAAAGGCAAGGCCAGCCGCAAAAAGATGGAGGTGGCCGCTAAACGAATTATCCGCGAAGAGGTTTTACCGCAGCCACAAACATGCACCGTTGATGCTCCGCCGCAGCTTCTTAACAAGGCGGGGCGTAAATTGATTGTTTTTGACCCGATTAAAACCATGACGGCTGAAGCCGCAGACTACTATGTTGCGGTTGAACCTAACAGGGACTATGAAATCATGGAGGTGCTGCGGTGCCTTATCAACGACCAAGAAATCGATGTGGATAAAGTCGGCGGCGTCCCCGTGGATTACCTAAAGGAAATCGCGGATTTGATGGTGAACTGCGAGTTCGGCGCAATCTTTTTTGGGTTAGGTTTAACAGCATCCGCGGGCAGGTTCAGGAACATAGAGCTAGCTATCAAGATGGTTCGGGACTTGAATCGGAGAACCAAATTTGTCATCATGCCCATGAGGGGCCACTTCAACATCACCGGCGCCAACGTGGCCTTTACCTGGCGCACAGGCTACCCGTATGCCATCGACTTCTCGCAGGGCTACCCCCAATACAACCCCGGCGAATACACAACCATAGATTTACTCAAAAACGGCGACAACGACGCAACCCTGGTGATTGGCTCAGACCCCGGCGCGCATTTCCCCAAGGTTTCGATGCAGAAAATGCTTCAGCATCCCCTCATAGTCATTAACCCAGACATGAACGCGACGTCTATGGTGGGGGATGTGTTGTTTCCAACGCAGTGGTGCGGCATCGAATACGAAGGCACCGTTTACCGCATGGATACTGTGCCTATTATGCTGCGCAAAGTCGTGGATGCACCTAAAGGCATACTTAACGATGAGCAGATTCTTTCAAGGATTCTCACTGAGGTGCGCTTGATCAAAGCCGAAAAAGCCAAATCGGAAGCAGCCAAAGCTGAACCCCAAACAGAAAAACCGAAGGAAAAGCAGCTACTCGAAGTGCCCGCCACAAGAAGTGTTAAGCGAAAAACACCGAATTAACCTTCCGTGCCGATAACGTGCGCATCACCGTTGATGCCTCTTAAAGTGACCCTAAATGTCCACCCTTACGGAATTCATCAAAGTCATACATGGCGTATGCGGTGGAGAAACCGAATTAGTTGTGATCCTTCGAGAAGACACCAAAGACCTTGCCACCTCAACCATTTTGGCGAGATGCACTCTGAAGCGGAGCTTTTCTAATTACATGTTTGAGCTCGAGTTCGAGTCTGTGACGTTTCGGCTTTTTGTAAGTGGCAGAGTAATCTTTCGCGGCGTCAAAGATAGGGCTGAGTTGGACAGGATTTTATCTGGGCTTCTGCTCTAAGCAGACTCATAAGCATCAATTGGTCAAAAAGCCGCAGGTTGGCGTTTTAAGGGATCATAAAATCCTTGAACAAAAATGGAAAAAGAAGTGGGGAAAGCAGGGCGTCAATCTCTGTGTTATGCAAGCACCTGATCGAGGAAGGATAGGATTGCGTCGGATGGCACTGCGAATCCGAGTCCGTCGGAGTTGCTGACGATTGCGGTGGTTATGCCGATGACTTTGCCGCTGTAGGTCATGAGTGGTCCGCCTGAGTTGCCGCTGTTTATGGGCGCGCTGGTCTGGAGGAGCCCGGTGATTTGGGATGTGGCTGTGCTGCTGGATTCGCTGACGGTTATGGTGCGGTTAAGTGCGCTGATGATGCCTGTGGTCATGGTTCCGGAGAGGCCATAGGGGCTGCCGATGGCTACGACTGAGTCGCCTACGCTTACGGCGGATGAACTGATGATGTCGAGGGGGTCGTATGCGCTTGCTGGGGCGTTAGTTGAGAGGACTGCTAGATCAGTGGCTGCGTCGGTGCCGAGGACTTTTGCGGTGTAGGTGTTGCCGTCTGCGAATGTAACCTCGATTGTGGTTGCGCCTTCGATTACGTGGTTGTTGGTGATTATGACCATTTGGCCGTTGTAGTCGTAGATGAAACCTGAGCCTTGCGCTTGCGCGGTTATGCTCTGCTGCTGGCGACTAAAGGGATTAGTGTAGTATTGGGTTATGGTGCAATCAATCGTGACAACCGAGTCTTCTACTGCGTCATATAACGCGGAGAGATCGGCGCTGCTATCCACGTAGCTGGCGGAGGTTGTGCCACCGGAGTTCAAGGCGGATTGCAGCGTTTTTATCTGGTTTTGAAGCGAAGTTACCTCCACGTTTAAACTGATTACACTGTAGATGGCTGCGGCGCTGACAAGGCTGGTTGCTAACATGGCCACTATCAGAACCGTTGCCAGGACATTTCTGCGGGATCGTTTGGGGTGGTTTTGATGGGGTGGAGGCGGCGGGTAACCAGCGGATGCTGATTGCAAAGTGGGCTGTTCGGGTGGAGGTGGGGGCACCTGTAGGTTTGTCAAGGGCTGAATCGGCGAGTTCTCGTTTTCGGTTTGTGTTTGTTGTTCCATGGTTGTATCTCCCATCAATTGGTTTGGGTTAATTGCTTCTTAGGCGAATTCTAATTAAGGGATTTTCCAACATTGCATCCAGAAATACACAGAATTGTACCCAAATTCAATGATACCACACGGCAGAGCCGGCTGATTTGAGGGACTGCACGGCAACTTAGACAACATCTTTTTCTTGCCAACAAAGGCCAT
Source organism: Candidatus Bathyarchaeota archaeon (assembly GCA_026014735.1). NCBI lineage: Archaea > Thermoproteati > Candidatus Bathyarchaeota > Candidatus Bathyarchaeota archaeon. Next base: position 583,055 of record JAOZHT010000001.1, on the reverse strand, counting down.
GTTGCTTTGGACGCCATATTCTTTTAATACCTGTTTGTTTATTTTTGGGGCTTAGGTGGGGTCGTAGTCCAGACAGGCTAAGACGGCGGGCTCCAGAAAGCAAATCTCGGGTTTGCTGACTCCAGTGGAGGATGACGAATCTCTGGAGCTGTCTTAGAGAAACCCGCAAAGACAGACATTGCGTCGTCTTGGGTAAAGGTCATCGGTTCAAATCCGGTCGGCCCCACCAATTCCTTTTGACCATTATCCGATCGCCTCAAAAACGTAATAAAGCGAGATTTAAAAGCCATTTTTAGATAAATTAAACGCTTATTTGCGCTTTTGAAGTCTTGTGGCCAGACCCACTGTGGCTGTTGCTGCAACCAACAGACCTAAAACTAAAGCAACCACGGGGAACTCGGGCACCATAACCGCAACTGAATCCACCGAGGTTGAGGGTTCAGCTAAATTTACGCTTCCATCGGAGCCGCGTACGGCAAGCTCCGCATCCAACTGCAGACCCGCATCGCCGGCGCTGGTAACGTTGAAGGTTACGGTGGCTATGGTTCCGCTGCCGCTAAACGAAGGCGTATTTGAGCCTGTGGAGGTTGCCAGCAGATGATATTGCCCAGCAGATTGACTGTTATCTTCGACATCGATGGGGTAAGTGCCTGATTCATGGAGGACACCGTCGGGATTGGATTCAACGCCCAGCATCGGGGTTGCGTTTTGTATCTGGAGCACCTGCGGGTTCCAGGTTAAGGTAACGTCTATTCCGTAGAGATCTTGGGCATTGTTCACTTTTAGGGTAACTGTTAAAGTGTCGCCGACATGGAGTTGGCTTTGGGAAGCCTGTGCCTTCACCGCTGTCGACTCCGCTGAGACAGAGAGCACTAAACATAACGATATAAGGGATAATAGAAGAAATGAAAGTAAAAGCCTACAAACACACGTTCTAGTCATTTTTTTCGCCTTTTCTCCCTTCACTTAGCGTCACTATCTTATCTCGCCCCTTCTTATACCTTGCCAGAATACCCTGGCTCTCCATCTCAGAGAGAAGCTGACTTGTCTTAGCCTTCGAGAAGCGAGTTTTCTCAGCAATATCAGATTGCCGCATCACGCCGCCCTGTCCCCGGAGCAGTCGCAGAATCTTATCCGCCTCACTTTCGATTAGGTAAGGCGCTGAAGGCTCTGAAGACGACACAGCCGCTGCGGTTACGCTGCTTAGGCGTTGCCTGTACCGACGGAAAACCAGAAATGCAACAACTAACCCAGCTGCCAAAGCCCCAACCGCCAATAAGCCACCTCCGAATGAGCCCGTATCGGCTGCGCCAGTTTTTTTGGTTAGGACCACTTTGGTGTCGGCGCCTGCGAGGTCTTGGGTTCGTGCCCACTTTAGGGCGCGGTCGGTTTGCTCGCGGGGCGTGGGATAGACGGATTGCACAGTGTAGCCTTCAGGGCAGGTGGCTTGCAGGGAGGCATCTCCGAAGAGGCGAATGAAGAAGTTAGGCACTTCAAAGACGTCACCGAATACCAGGCGGTCGCCTTCTTTTACGCTAAAATTCCTCCACAGAAAAGAGTACTCGGTGGTTTTGGAATCAAACGAGAGGGTGGTGTTTATCTGCAGAGAATTTTCATCTACATCAAAATCCCGGTGGGTAAGCGCTGAGGCGTCATCTACAAGAGTGAAGATTTTCTGCTGCAGGCCTTCCCAGGTTTCGACGGTGGCGTTGGCGCTGGAGAACTGGGTTATAGTCCAGTAGGCGGAGCCGTCACTTTGTAACTGGATGCTGTACTCGTAGTACTCTTGGCCTTTGGCTGCATATAGAGGGACCAGCGTTAGCAGTAGGGCGGCTGCGATTATGCAGGTGGCTATGCGATGGTTGCTCATGCGGGTTCTCCTTTGGCTGCTTTGCTCTATTTTGCCCCATGCTACTTTAAGGCTTTCCCTTCGCGCGGCTGAAGGATAAGGGTTTGGCTTTGGAACTGTGGGGACGGGACTTCTGGCGGCTTGTCGATTATAAAGACACTTAACGCGGCCTTTTATTGATTTGGACGCAACTGAACGGTTATGAACAAAATTGAACGATAATTAAAGCTATTTTCGAAAAACAAGCTCAGAAACACTTTTATTTTCTCTCCATATTAAGGGTGATTAGAAATCAGGTGAAAAAATGAGTAAAAAAACCAAACCCCTTATACTCGCAGTCATTGCAGTCCTCCTCGTAAGCAGCCTAGCCCTCACAGTCGAATACGCAGCAGCCAGACCAATCGACCAAGTAAAGCAGAAAATAATCGACAAAGTTGCCTCTGCAAGCTGGCTTAAACTAAACGGCGTCATTGACCAATGGGGAGACACCCAAGTTGGAGGCGTCCTGCAAACGCAAGCCCGGACAGCCACGCTAAAAAGCAACAACACAAACCACTTCGCGGCCGCAACCGCCATCTGGACAGAAAACGATTCCAGACCAATTCAATCCGTTAGAAGCAAAGAAAACTTCACATACTCCTACTATGTTGCACGCTTAGCCAACGTTTCGGTAACCGACGTTAACACTGACCCATTAACCTACTCCATTCAGGGCACGTGGGCTGTGGCAAACATAACCTCACAAGTCACCGTCGTAACTGACGAGAACGGAACAGTTGTTCGTGTCCACCGAGACCAGGACAGCCAAATCCAAAGAGTCAGCGGCACATTAACAATCGCAGACAACAAATTCACTCTAAGCCTCGATGGCATGAATGACCTAACAGGCTCAGTTTATCGTACCATAACAAGAGGATGGCATAACCCTTTTAAGGTAACTGACGACGCGACCAGCAGCATAGTCACAACCGCAGACATCAAAGCAGTAGGCAAATGCTATGGTGCCATGCCCGGCTGGGGCAACTACAACATGGACATGGACTTCAACAACAACTACCGCGTGGACGTCGCTGATATCTCAACAGTAGCAGCTAACGTGTAAAAACGCACCATTTTTTTCCTCTATTTTTATTTTAAAATTTATCGTTAAGTTAATACTGTAAGCTTGCATGAACACTGTTAGGCTGGCGATGCATGAGCCAAAAAAAATCCTCTATTGCGCCCGATGCTGGCAAGGAAGTCAAGTTGCCCTGCGGCTGCATCTACCAGGACAACGGCTGGATGCTTACACGCGTCAACGAATGTGAGCACCATCACCGCAGAAGAACCACCAAACGGCCATATAGACCAAAAGCCGAATGCGTCCGACCCTAACACCAAGGATAAACCAAACCAACCCATCCCAAGTCATGCTCAAAGCCTAAACCAGCAGTGCCCCACGAAAAATTGCCCATCACGTTACTTAAGGCAGGTTGAGACTTCGCCAGATAGCACACTCCGTTTGTCTATTTATAAGGGGATAGAGGTGGGTGGAGCAGCAACGTCTTACGCTTTTTTCCTATAAATAGAGGGGGGATAGACCTGTGGAAGCAACAGCAACGCAGCTTGTGTGTGCACCCAACAACGCCGTGCCCGAATGATTGAGAAAAAGGAAGCGAAGCCGGTTGTTAGACTTACGGAGCCGGCGTTGGAGTCGGGTTATCCTGTATGGTGTCGGCAAGTGAGGCTTGGACGAGGGTTTCGGTGAAGTAGGTGTTTTGGGTGGTGGTGATTACTATGGTGATGGGGCGACCTACGTCGTTGATGGTGATGAGTTCGGCGGGCAAGGTGACGGTTAATGTGGTGGAGTTGCCTTTGGCTAGGCCGGCGCCGATTTCAGGGGAGCTGGTGTAGTTGCTGAATTTTTCTCCTTTTATGGTAACCTGGGAAACCCTGATCGATGTGGGTCCCGTGTTTTCGATGGTGATTTGCGCCTGCTCGGTTGTCAAGGTGACGTCGGCGATGAAGAGGCTTTCTTTTTGGACCTGGTTGGAGGTGACGTTGATGGCGAATAGCACCACGGTGGTGGAGAGAACCACGGTTGCCAGCAGTATTATCAAGTTGCCGATAGGTGTACTTATGGCTGCGTTTTTTCTTAGGTAGCGTATTGGTCGGGTAGTTGGCTTCATGGTTAGCAGACCTTAAACCTGTAGTGTGTATTAAGTATCGCTACATAATATAAATATTTCTGGTAAATACCCAAAAACAAAACCCAAAATCCATCAACCAAACAAACGCAAAAACACAACCTCACCAGGAACAAACCAAATCGCCACATAAAACCAAAAAACCCCCCACCCAAACAAACGCCAAAGCCCCCAAAACCCCACCCTCACAAACCCCGCTTTTCCCAAAGTAGCCTGAGCAGCGTGGTTGCCTTGCTGTGTAGAGGCGAAGATTGCTGCGGCGCCCTGTTGCCTAAACCATTCTGCTGCGGCCTCAGCGAGGTTTTCTCCAACTCCTCTTCGGCGGTGTTTGGGGTGAACCGCTATCCATAGGATGCAGCCGTAGCTGTTTTGGCGGATCTTGAAGGCGGTGAGTTTGGCGAATCCGGCGGTTTCGCCGTTTGTCTGGGCGGTGAGCACTGGCGCTTGGGGTTCTGATACGCTGCGCCATGCAAAGTAGCGATAATACCATGGGAACGAGTGATCGATGATTTGCTTGATCTGCGGCAGCATCGCTGAGGTGGCTTTTTTTATTTCCACGCAGAATCCTCCATTAATGGATGGGGGCAGATGGTTTATAGCTGTATGTTAAAGGGGGGCTGGTGGAGGCGTCGCGGGTTCTTCTTTGGGTTTTTTGCGGGAGAAAACTAGGCTGGTGGTTTTGACGATCTGTGGAACGCCTATGAGGTCTTCGAGGATGAGTAAGCCGCGGGCAAGTAACGCGAATAAGGCTGCGGTGCCGCCTGGAACACCTAGGAGGCCAAGAACCCAGATTATTCCGAATTCCTGCACGCCGATTCCGCCAGGGGTTATGGGTACAAACGCTAAGGCAGTTACCAGGGGGTGAATGAGGAAGTAGGCTTCCCAGGGCACAGATGTGATTCCTAAGGCATAGCCTAAAAAGTACCATTCAAACCCCTTCAGAACCCAGCACACCATCGTTAAAGCCAAAATCTCGGGGATCGCCCGTTGAGTGCTATGTGCGCTTGCTTTGTATTCTTCTAGTTTGCCCATTAATCCGCCGGTGAATCTTTTAAGGTACCGCGAGTTAGCTATGCGGTCGAAAAAGCCGATGGCTCTCTGTGACCACGTGAAGGCGGCAAGCACGATTGCGCCGACCAGCATCAGACCTATGCCTAGCGCCGCAAGAAGTATGCCAACGTTTATTCCCATGATTGACGAGGGAATAAGTTCATTCCATGTGGCAGCAGGCACGGTTTCGACCAGGAAGATTACTGCACCTAATCCGCCGACTACTTTGACCAGAAATTCAATAGTTTGTATTCCTAAGATAGAAGAAAGGCCCTTTGACGCCGGCACATTTTGGTCTCTGAGATAAACAGGGGTTAATATGTAGCCTGAGCGTCCGGGGGTTACGTCGCTTGTAAGCATGCCTGCGTATTGGGCAAGGAGCGTTTTTCCAAACACGGTTTTCACCTTGTCCTTGGCTAGGACACGTCTTAGCCGGATGGTGAAGAATACGTTGATGCCGAAGTACATCAGAAAAGCAAGGAGCAGATACCATATGTTGATTTTAGGTATTTCCATTGCGAGGTACGCTAAACCTCTTATAATGTCTGGTTCTCCGGGTTTAAAATCAGCAGGAACCGTTGTCCCGATGTACCAAAACAAAGCCACCACAATCGCGACCATAGCTACGATTTGAATTGTTAACCGTAGAATCTGCTTTTTTGAGCCCTTTGCTTTTTGTGGTTGCGGCGGCGTAGTTGAATCGGACATGACGTTTAGGAATCCTCTCAGAAGGTTAAATGGGTTACGGAAGAAACAGCCGAAAGATCCTGAGGGCGTCGTTGGAAGGATTTAGCTTAAACCACCTCTTTGGATCTTTTTCCATTTGTGTAGATAAGGCGGTTCCGGTGGCGCAAAGTGAAGGGCAGTTGCTGTTGCTTCCACAGGTCTATCCCCCCTCTATTTATAGCAACATAGCCCAAGACACTGCTGCTCCACCAACCCCTATCCCCCTTATAAATAAACAAAAAAGGCGGTTGGAAAGGGCTGGTTCTTAAGTTTGCATCGGCCTGATGGGTGTGGCAGTGGGGTGTGAAGGCGTGGTAACTGGAGCGTTTTCGCGTGGAACAAGCGGTTGAGTAATTCGAGTTTGCGCAGAGGGAGCAAACCACCGATTAACCCTTGCTTTATTGTCCTACTTGGTAGTCACATAGGCTTTTATTAAAAGCCTCTTTTAGACTTGCGTAGGTAGGCGTATGTGCACTTTTTTATCTGAACCACTAAAAAAACTAATCAATTCTTCTGACCATGCTGAAGACGGCTACACCGATAAAGGCCGAGAAGTCAAATCAAGCCACCGTTACCGCGCTAAAAAAATAAAAACACCCTAAACCAGCCAAACGCTTTTGAAAGATAAATTTGGTCGGGAGAGCAGGATTTGAACCTGCGACAGCTCGGTATCTGTGGCCTAGACAGGCTAGAATGAAGCCCACCATGGGTAGACCTCTACAGCTTCTCCGTCCATTGGCGTACTGCCAAGGGGCTCGAGAGCTCTGCCAGGCTGAGCTACCTCCCGACAGTTTCCATAAAGACAATGAGTAAGAATTTATGTGTTTTGGATTATTAGCCACCAGAAACCATACTAAACGTTTTAATGTGCTAGCAAGAACGATTTAGGGGAGGATTTACTTATGGCGAAAACCATCGGCATCGTCACTTCAGGCGGAGACGCCCCTGGCATGAACGCAGCAATCCGCGCAGTCACCCGAGTTGGCCACTCTAACGGATTTAACGTCATCGGGTTCGAGCGGGGATGGGACGGTTTACTCACTAACACCTTTAGGAAGCTTACTCCCCGAAGCGTAGGCGGCATCATCCAGCTCGGCGGCACCATCCTCCATACCCTGCGTTGCCCCGGTTTTGAGCAGCCAGGCGGCGTCGAGAAAGCCTCGGAGACGCTGAGCACAAACAACGTGGATGGCTTAGTTGTTATCGGCGGCGACGGCTCCTTTAGGGGCGCGCTGGACCTTAGCCGAGTCAGCGATACCCGCATGGTCGGCATCCCCGCCACCATAGACAACGACGTATACGGCACAGATGAAACCATCGGCTTTGACACCGCCGTCAACACCGCCGTGGACGCCATCGACAAAATCCGAGATACCGCCCTAAGCCACGAACGCATCTTCATCGTGGAAGTGATGGGACGCAAAAGGGGCTTTCTTGCGTTGCAGGTAGGCATTTGCATCGGCGCCGAAGTCATCTTAATCCCAGAAAACCCGATGAATGCATGTGACGTCGTGAAAGTCATGGAGAACAACGCCAAAAAGGGCAAGCGCGCAGGCATCATCGTGGCTGCAGAGGGGTTTGGTGACTCAAGTAAGCTGGCAAAAGAGCTTCAGCAGCAAACCGAATCGGAGGTGCGTCTCTCGATTTTGGGTTATGCCCAGCGGGGAGGCAGCCCAACAGCAAGGAGCCGCTTGCTGGCAAGCCTGTTCGCAGAGCGGGCAGTAGAGTTGATTTGCCAGGGTAAAGGCAACATGGCAGTGGGCTTGCAGAATGGGGTAGTTAGCGCCGTGGAGTTGGAGAAGGTAACTAAGGAGCGTAAACCGCTGGATTTGCGGCTGCTCAAAGTTGCCGAGATGCTCTCGATTTAATGCATGATACGCCTATTTTTTGGCTGATTCGTAGATTTTCAGCGTCTGCTCCGCAACTTTACGCCATGTGAAGTATTCGAGCACGCGTCTTCTGCCGTTTATGCCCCAGTTCCGCGCTCGTTCGGGGTCTTTGAGGGTTTCCTTGATTCCCCAGGCTATGTCAGAGGGGTCTTCGCCGTTTACATGTACGCCTGTTTGGTCGGGTCCGCTGTTGACAACCTGCTCTTTAAATCCCACTACGCCCCTGGCGCCGACCACAATGGGCTTCTCCAGCGACATCGCTTCCAAGCTTACTATGCCGAAGGGCTCATAGGTGGAGGGAAAAACGCATACGTCAGCGGCGACGTAGTGAAGTATCCGTTCTCTTTCAGGCACAAAGTCGAAACGGTAAACCACGTTGTTTTTGATGTTTAATCTCTCAGCGGTTTCCTCGATGTCGGCTTGTTCTTCGCCTTTGCCTAGGATAACCAGTTTAGTGTTAGGGTACTCCTTTAGCACAAGCGGCAACGCCTGTAGCAGATTGCGCACGCCCTTCACCCACACAAGCCGCCCCACAAACAGCAGCATATTCCAGCCTTCAGGGATGCCGTATTGTTCTCTTATCTTCTTTGCCTCTGGCTGAGAGACTTTGGCGGGGTCATATCGGTCTGCGTCAACGCCGTTCCAGACGACGCTTATTTTGCCCGATGTCCAGCCGTGGCGAGTAAGGTCTTCCTGCATGGCGTAGCTAACGGTTATGTTTTTGTCGCTATTCTGCGCCATTGCACGCTCAAAATGCGTCACTACTTCGCTGCCTGCTCCGCCGCTTCTTCCCCACTCGGTGCTGTGGACGTGGAAGACAACGGGGATGTTTGTTTCGTTTTTTACGATTAGCCCTGCGATGCTGCTGAGCCAGTCATGGACGCAGACGACATCGAATTTGTAGCCTTCTTTTCTTATGAGGCTGTTGATGAATTTGGTGGCGGAAAGTATGTTGTATAGGAATATGTCGTTGAAGAATTTGATGTTGGTTCCCCATTTTTTAAGGTCATCTGCAACGAAGAAGGGCCAAACGTTGCTGGCGTCGGCAATCAGGGGGCGGTGGACTTCGACTCCGCGGAGCACCTCGTTGGTTTTTAATCCGTTATTGTTAAGGGTGAAGACGGTGACGTCGTGTCCAAGGTCGATGTATTCTCGGGTCATGTACTCAGCGTATGTGCCTAAGCCGCCGACAAGCTGCGGCGGATATTCATAAACAAAAAAACCTATCCTCAACAACTTCACCTATTGTAACTAGCGTTTGGGCGCTTTTATACCTTAACGCTGTTGCCCTGGCGGCTAGGCTTTTATGTTGTTTACCTTTTGTATCTGTGGTGATATCTTTGAAGTCAGCGTTGATAGTTTACACTTCCAGCACGGGAAACACCCAGAAAGTCGCCCAAGCCCTAAAAGAAGGATTGGAAACAGGCGGATTTAAGGTGAACCTCAAAAAGCCCCAAGATGCCGCCGAAGAAGACTTTTTCCTCTACGATTTGGTCTGCGTTGGTTCCCCCTCGATTCAGTGGCAACCCGCAAAACCCATTTCTGACTTGCTTAACGCAAAAATGAATCTTTACCGTGGCCAAGAAAAAATCTTGCCCTCAGCCCCAAAGGTAGCCGGCAAAAACGCGCTTGTCTTCGTCACTTACTCGGGTCCCCACACCGGCATTGACGAAGCCATCCCAGCGGGTAAGGTGATGCGGCAGTACTTTGAGCATTGGGGCTTTGCGGTGCTGGGCGAGTGGTATGTTGTGGGGGAGTTCCATGGAAGGTTAGACATGAGTACTTTAGGCAGGCTCGGCGACATCCGCGGCAGACCCACCGCAAACGAGTTAGCTAAGGTATCCTCGGACGCCAAAGACTTAGCGGAGAAGCTGCAGTAGGCGAGGGGTATGGCGAAGAATCTGAGTTTGCCTCTAAGAGTCTATGAGGACCTAAACCGTGTCTCTGAGGAACTTACGCTTATGGCGAAGAAGCCTGTGTCAGCCGCGATGGCGGTGGATTTACTTATCGAAATCTACCGTGCCCACCTAAGCAACCCCTGCGCGCTGGACCTGTTTAGCCAGCAGCTGCACAGTGCAAATTTGATGGCGCCAAAGGAATTCGACCGCTACTGGGACGAGAACATAAGTCAAGAACCCCGCCGGCACAACACCAAAACAAAAGGTAAATGAAACGGCTATGTTTGCCGCTAATACTTTTTGCCCAGCCTGAGTTGCCGCTGGATTTCCGCTGCCTCGGCTTGGTTGTCCGCCAACGCGTCCACCCAGAGGTCAAATTCGTTTTTGGAGATTTCCTTCTGGATGATGCCTTCTTGGTCGCCGGAAAAGAACCGTGAGGCTGTTTTTTCGAAGAGCTTGACGTAGAAGATTCTGTCAGCAATCACTATCTGCGAGGAGCAATCCATCTCTTCGCCTGCTGGGTAACTGATTTGGTAGCCCATAGCTTTCCCATTTTTTGAGTTGCGGCTTGTTTAATTAAATTTTCTCAGGTAAACCTACTTTTTGGTTTTAAAGAAAATGTAGGCTGCAGCCACCGCTATAGTTATAATCGCCACAACCGCAGCCACCAAAACCGTGGGGAACAGCGCCACAGTGAAGTGCACGTTTACCTCGGAGGTGTTGCCTAACTCGTCGGTGGCGTAGACAGTTAAGTGATGTGAACCATCGGTGAGCGCCGGTAAGGTTACGTTGCCAAGGATGGTGACTGTGTCACGGGAGTCTAAGCTGTAGGCTAAATATTCGGCGGCTTCGTCAGTTTTGAATTGAAGCTGGATGTCGGTGGAATCATAGGTTGTATTTTTCGGTGAAAGCAAAGTTATGCTTGGCCCCAGTGTATCCAGCGTGAAATAAACCGTGTTTGAAGAGCCCATGTTTGCTTGGCTATCATTAGCATAGATAACTACGGAGTGGCTTCCCTGGCTAAGACCATACAGCTTAAGGGGTGAAGTCAAAGTCACGTTTGCATGTCCATCTAAACTGTAGCCCATCCAGTTAACCGCGCGGTTAACGGTGAAATCCAAAGTGACCTGCTGGTAGGTTTTGTTCTGCGGCGAAGTAATCTGCACCTTAGGCGCCACAGTGCTAAAACCCACCGGTGTATACTGCTCGTTGCTGCTCAGCCAGTTTGTGCCGTTGTAGCCGCCTATGGCATAGAGGATATCGTTAACTACAGCTAAACCCAGGTATGCTCTGCTGGTAGGCATCTGATCTGCGTAGCTCCAAGAGTTAGAGGCAGCGTTGTAGACCTGCGTTAGGTTGCTGTAGAGGCTGGCGGAGTAGCCTCCAACATAGTAAACCCGTTGAGGAGACATGTAGCCTTCAGTCGCGGCTGCGGCACCATAGCTGGAAACCGCTTTCAGGGGAGCTGCGCTGCTCCACTTGTCACGTGATGAATCGTAGACTTGATTGTTGCTTACGACAGCTGCCTCCGATGAGGCTGCGGGCTGCCGGGAACCACCCAAAACGTAGATGCTGCCATCTGCCACGGCTGAAGCGCATCCTTGAACTGCCGTAGGCATAGATGAGGCGGTGCTCCAGGTGTCGGTTGCGGGGTCATAAACCTCGATTAGGTCGGTTTCCACGTAGTAGGGGCTGATGCTGGAGTAGCATTTGCCGCCGATAAGGTAGATTTTGTCGCCGACCACGCAGGCGCATAAATCAGCCCTTGGCGTAGGCATCGAAGCCACGGTTTGCCAAGAGTTAGCTTGGGGATCATACACCTCGCTGTTTCCAACGTAGCCGTTGCCTAATGTTCCGCCGAACACGTAGAGTCTGTTGCTGTAAACCGCGATGGCAAAGCCGCTTCTGGGCGTAGGCATGCTTGCCCGGGTGCGCCAGGTGTCGGTGGCGGGGTTGTATTCCTCGTTTACGCTCAGAGGCTGGTTGGCGCTGCCGTTTATGCCGCCTACCGCGTAGATTTTGGCGTTCACCACCGCTACTCCGAAGCTGCCTCGTGCTGTGGGCATAGGTGTCAGGGTGCTCCATCCGGGCTCAGGTGTGCTGCTTTGAGCCTGCGCCGTGGATTCGGTTAGGGCTAGGGCAAACGTTGAGGTAAGGGTTAATGCAATAAGCGTGAAGGCTAATAGTTGAAGTTGCTTATTTATCTGGGACACCCACGTTGGTTGATTAGTAAGTAATTGTCACTTTAAGCTTATATGCCTAAAGGTAATTCCCCCGGTGAATCTGTCAGCCAAGCGCCTGCAGAAGCGGTGGCAGAAACAGTTTAATGCATCTAACCACGCATAATTCATCAGGATGCAAAATGGTGATTGGGAAAGTTTTGGTAGCCGTGGACGGCTCAGAGAACTCGGAGAGAGCACTGGATTTCGCCGCTGAATTCGCGGAAAGATACGCTGCAGCATTAACCATCATTAACGTAACAGAATCTGCCGCTATGGCTTCGGTTCCCACCGGCATGACCGCTTACACAGGCGACAGCACAATGGTGGTGGTAGCCAGGGACCTGCGGAGATTCCACGAGAACCTGCTGGAGAAAACAATGCAGAAAGCCAAAACCGCTAAACCCGCCTTGGACGTTTCAACTCTGCTGCGGGAAGGCGAACCCGCCACAGAAATCATCGCAGCCGCCAAAGAAGGCAACTTTGACGCGGTTGTGGTTGGGCATCGGGGGGCAAGCAAGGTTCGGGAGCTCTTTTTAGGCAGCATCAGCGAGAAGGTTATTCATTCGCTTGACTGCACCGTAATCGTGGTTCGGTAACTGCTCCGGTAAGCCTTAAATTTGGTTTTCCGCTTTTCCTTATTTATGATTACTGTTATTGGCGCCGGCAAAGTGGGCAGCGCAGCGGCTTTTGATATTCTACGCTACAGAATCAGCGATGTTGTCCTCATCGACACCAACGAGAAGGCGGCGATGGGGGAAGCGCTGGATATGATGCAGGCTGCTCCAGCCATAGAGTTCGATGGAACCATCCGGGGAACCAGCGATTTTAGCGCCATGAAGGATTCTGAGCTTGTGATTGTGACGGCGGGGGTGGGCAGGCGACCTGACATGACGCGTTTTGACCTCATGAACGTCAATGCAGAAATCGTGCGGGGCGTGGTCCATGAAGTCGCCAAGTATGCGCCTAAAACGGTCGTGATGGTAGTCACTAACCCAGTGGACATCATGACTTATCTTAGCTTTAAAGAAACGGGTTTTCCACGCAGCCGCCTCTTCGGCATGGGCAACATCCTTGATAGCATGCGTTTCCGCACCTACATCGCCCAGGAACTGGGGGTTTCGCGGGAAGATACTAGGGCGCTGGTGATTGGGGAACATGGGGACTCGATGGTGCCGCTGGTGGAGTACGCTTCGGTTTCAGGCATCCCTATAACTAAGCTGCTTTCGCCCACGCAGATAGAAGGCATCGTTAAACGCACAGTGTCCTCGGGTGCGGATGTAATTAAGCTTAAAGGCGGAACTGTGTATGCGCCGGGTGCAGCGATTGCGGTGACGGCGGATGCGATTTTAACGGGGAGAAACCGTGTGATGAGTGTCTCAACTTGCTTGGAGGATGAGTATACTCAGTCGTGTGTTTCGATTGGGGTGCCGGTGGTTCTGGGTAAAGACGGAGTGGAGAAAATTATCGAGCTTGACCTCTCAAACGATGCGCGGTTGAAGTTTGAGCGGTCAGTTGCCGCGGTTAAGCAGGCTATCGCTGAACTGAAAATTAACCCCTAAAGGGGGAAGGTTAGGTTTGCGCCCGGATTTTTGCGCAGTAAAAGTTTCCGTTGAGTCTTACAAACGCAGGGCATTTTCCGTCGTGGCAGTGCTCAAGCCACTGGCAGGGGGCACGGACCTCATGTACCCTTGGCATGTATTTGTGTGTGTTAACGATTTGTTCTGGATGTTCTCTTAGAGAAATTTGTTTCATCAATGCTTCCATCAAAAACACCTCAAACTTTGACTCCTGAATTAAATTAGTATTTGGCGGCAGTTGTTTATTAAAAAATGTGACAGTCATTGTACAACAACAAAAACATATAAGCACTTAAACGCCGCAACCCCAAGCGATATACTGCTGTTTTTTCACTAAACCCCCTAGGCATCTGCTTCGACGATGGCACCGGCACCTTGGATGATTGGTCTTCTGCGCAGGATGCCTCTGTGGAAAACCCTATATTGACCTTACAGGGGCTGCATTTGATGCGTTAACTTTAATATTTCAAAAACCCTCACCACTAAGCATCTTTGGTGAATCAGTTATGGATAAGTTAAGCGTCAACCAAATGGCTTACAAAAAAGCCCAAAAACTACTCGATAACCCCCAGCTCTACGGCGTCGCCATCACGAAATCCACGGCGGGCGCCACCATCATCGATGCAGGCGTCAAAGCCCCCGGCGGATTTGCAGCAGGAAAAATTCTCACTGAACTCTGCCTAGGCGGCGCAGGCAAAGCTGAACTGGGATTCAGAACCTACGGCGACATAGATTTTCCCTCCGTAACCATCACCTCAGACCACCCTGCCGTAGCTATGCTGGGCAGCCAGTTTGCGGGTTGGCGCATCAAAGACGGCGACAACATAGCCATCGGCAGCGGACCCATCCGGGCCATAGCGCTTAAACCCAAAGAAACCTACGAGGAAATCGGCTACACCGACCAAAACGACAAAGCAGTTATCTGCCTAGAAAGCAACTTTTTGCCCTCCGACGCCCTCTTTGAGAAAGTGGTCAAAAACACTAACTTGGCGGCGGAAAACATCATCGCAGTGGTCGCCCCAACCGCCTCCGTTGCGGGTCTCACCCAAGTTGCCGGACGCGTCGTGGAAGTAGGCATCCATAAACTCCACACGCTCGGGTTGGATCCTAAATGCATCCGCTATGCGATGGGGTATGCGCCGATTCCACCGGTTGGACCCGACTTTGAGGTAGCGATGGCACGCACCAACGACGTTATCCTCTACGGCGGCACCGTTTACCTCACCGTGGACTATGATGATGAGGCAAAACTGCAGCAGCTAGTCAAGGATGCGCCCTCGATTAACTCTAAAGACTACGGCAAACCCTTCATAGATATCTTCCTTAACGCTGGCAAGGACTTCTACAAAATCGACACAGGCCTGTTTGCCCCAGCGGTGCTGATGATTAACAACGCTAAGACAGGCAGAACCTTCAAGGCGGGGCAGGTTAATCCTAAGGTGCTTGCGCAAGCCTTAGGCTTTTAATTTTTTCTATTTTATTAAAAAATCTTTTTTATTGGAATTTTGCTCTTGAAGCTATTGCTACAGTTATGGCGATGGATACTGGTATAGTGTAGACTGCGATTATGGCGTTGAAGACTGCGCCTAGGGGCAGGAAAGCGAGGGTTGCGGATTCGTTGAGGCCAAGACCGATGGGGTAGGTTTGCTGTAGAGCAAAAAAGTTCACAACTGTCATTACCAGCACGCGTAGGGTTGCGCCAAGGATCGTTGCAGATATAGTAAGCAGTAGAACGTGTTTTTTGAGGTACGCGCCGATGTTTTCGCCTTTACAGCCGCGGGTGGCTAAACGGTAGGGTAAATAGATGCCCAGCAGCATAGCTAGCACCGCTATAAGATTGTAGAGGGGTCCGGTGGGGAGTTCACCGGGGAAAACAGCGAATAATATCAGGGTGTTTATTACGCTGACGGCTAGGCCTGTTCGGGGTCCAATGAGCAGAAAAGCGACTACTATGGGGATTTCCCAGAGTTGGAAGAATAGGAAGGGCGCGAAGGGGTAGGGGATTTTTGGTCCATAAACGTTTAGGGCTATGGCGAGCGCGATAAAGATTATTATTAGGGCGAGTGAGCGGGTTTTGTTTTTGGAGGTGCTCATGTTTGGTTACCTGTTTGGTTCCAAATGCAGCGGCTACCTATTTAAGAGTAGCTACCCGAAAAAGCGTGGGTAATTCTGGCTAAAATTGATAAACAAGTACGCCCAAAAGATAGGTAAGTGAAGCGCCTTGACGGAAGCACCAACCAAATTCTCAACCTCAAGCGAGGCAAAACAGTGGCTTGAAACACAGAGCAGCACCATCCTAAGCCCAGTCCATGCCCAAGCCAAAAAACTCCGAGACGACATGGACGCCTCCATACAAGCCGTCGTAGACGTAAGCAAAATGCTCTTCGACATCAGCAACAAAGAAATCGAAAAACGCAACATGAAAGTCTACAACCGCGCACGCGCCCTCAACAAACTCGCGCGGTTATTCCTGGATAGATTCAAGAAACTGGCGGCTCCCGAGCAGATGTCCTATGACGCCTTAAACAAGTACACACAGGAAACCCAGAAAGTGTTCTTGGTTACAGAAATCGACATCAAAAACTGGTTCCCCCGCATCTCACCCTTCTTCATTATGGACCGCAGAAAATTCTTAGCCATCTACGAACGCGCCAAACAATCCTACAATTCCCTAAACGACTTCGTCACCAAAGATTACGTGAAAACCAAGACGCTGGAGGAAGCGTTAAGTCAGCTTAACGATTTGCAGGGGCTGGAGCGTCAGCTTGCCAGTTTAGGAGAGGATAAAAAGAGCGTGGAGAATGAGCGTGTGCCGCTGGAGCAGGAAATCGCGGAGCTCGAAGCGAAAATCGGGGAATTGCAGAGCAAGGGCCCCATTGACAAGCTTAACCTCGTAAATGTCGAAATCGAGAATTTAAGCGGCGAACTTAAGAACACTCTGCGGCATCTCCAGAAGCCCTTCATTAAGATGCAGGCGATGGCAACTTCAGGCGGCGGAGGCGGAGTCACCCCTGATGAGCTTAAGAAGATTAATCAGTATTTGGATGCGCCCTTTGACGCGTTGGTTTCTGAGCCAACGGGGTATCCTGAGCTGCGGGAGATACTTGAGAAGTTGCTTGTCATGATCGAGAAGGATACGTTAAAGCTTAAGGCGGATAAAGCCCGCAAAGCCGAGCAGTCAGCCAACGACATCATCAAAAGCAACGCGCTTGATAATCTTCAGTTCCGCTGCAAAGAGATGGCGACTACAAGGGAGCAGCTGATTTCATCGTCCAAGATGGATGAGATAAAACGCAACTTAACCGAGTATCAAGCGCAGGCGGATCAGCTTAAAGCCCGCAAAACCAGCGTGGAAACCCATGAAACCGTCAAACGCAACGCCTACCAGGAAATACAGGATAAAGTCAGCAACCAAAAACGCACCATCGAGCGAAACGTCGCTACGGCAATCGATAAAAAAATCCAAATTGCCTAATTTTTTCGGGCAAATCTTTTATGGCAAAGCTGTTTACTCCCATTGAGTGATTGCCATTAGATGTCACTGGGAAAGTTGGGTGTGCCGATTGGTAAAACCCGCCTTGCCGGCGCCGTATGCATAGCGGTGCCCGTTGCTGTTTTCATGTATTTAGCCGTTACCAACATGCAGTGGCTAACCCCGATGCGGATGGGCTATGTTGTGTTGGGCGTCAGTATAGGGTTGCTGCTGGCGTTGTTGGAGACAAAAACTGTGCTTTCCAAGTTATCTAAGAATTCTGAAATAATCGTTTGGCAAGTGGAGGCGGCGGGGCTGGTTTTGTTTGGGGTGCCCTTGCTTTTAGTTTGGGCGTTAGGTGGCCGGGAGTATGTGCCGTTTGGGTTGTTCGCGTTCTTTCCCTTCATGATTACCCAATTAGCGGCAAGCGGATACTTATTTGACAAGTATGATAGAGAGAACAATGTTTTGGTGTATGGGTTTGTTTACGGCTTCAAGTACTGGGTTGGACCCAGCTCCAACGTGGACGATTACGTCGGCTACTTTTTATCGGCAGTCGCCTCAAAAGACACGGCTTCGCTGTGGAGCTGCATCGGCTACTCGCATGGCATCTACAGGAAACTGCAGCATAAACAAATCGGGGACAGCCAAACCCAGCAGGCGCTCCTCAAACTCCTATCAACCATGAAGAAGTACCGCGTGATTGCCCTAACGCATTTTGTGGCCACCCTGATTTTGACGCCTGTGCTTTTCGCGGTTTTATTTAGCAGCTTTGACAGCACAGTTTTTGGAGTGGAAATGCCAAACATCATAATGCCCGCCCTCATGGCGCTGTGGGTGTCGCTGGGCATCAACGTCTATGCATCGATGCATTTAGTGAAAAAGAGCGGCGCCCAAATCATGGCAACCATAGACTCCGCAAGCTTACCACACACTTAAGCCTAAGGTGCACCGGACTTTTTAACCCGAAAACTCAGGAGCACATGGCCCTGTAGCTCTCGGCACTGAGCAAACTCAAGCTGCACCCGATGTTTGAGGCTCCTGAAAAGATGCGTGGCTTTCGCGCCGACGATTTCGGGCGCAACCAGCAATTGCACCTCATCGACTAACTCCGCCTCCAGCAGATAAGCCGCTAAAACCCCGCCGGTATCCGTGGCGACTGTGGCGATGTGGTAGCGCCTGCTGAGTTCCTCGAGTGCCAAGTGGTAGTCGACGTGGTCGTCGCCTGCAACGATGAAATCGTAGTTGCGGTGGGCCAGATAGTCAAGGTAGCTTTGGGGGGTTGCTTTCGAGACTAAGACAACGATGTCTTTAGCGTAGCCTGATTTACGGTGCACGTGCAAGAGCCCCATTAGGTTTCCGTGGCTGTCAGCGATGACCCAGAGAGGGCGGGCGTCGTTGGGCTGCGGCGGGGGTTTTTGGAGGTCGCCGATTTCTTCAGGCGGCACTGTTTTGTAGAAGAGCTCGATGCCTGATTTGGCGGTGGCTGACCCCGCAAGCAAAGCGTCGGCGCCAAATTGGCCCAGCACCTGATAGTGCAGCGATACGTTTACGTCGAAGCCCCGGATGGCGCCGTCAACGCTGACGGTGTTATACACAATTACTTTCGGCAGCATACCATGGGGTTAGGGCACTGGGTATTTGAGGCTTTTTTGGCACCGATTAGCCGAAAAACATCTTTTTCCGCTACGGAGCAACGGGTAATATGCACTGGGCTATGCATAAAATCAAGACAAAAAAGCTTAGCCTGCTTCCTCACGTTTCCGCCTTGCATTGCCATCACGCCCCATCCATACGACCAGCGCAACCACGATGATGACAACAACGATTACTCCCAGCGCCAAACCAAACAGGGCCTTACTGGACTGGGATTCCTCCGAGGGAACCAAGCTGCTTGTCGGCATCGCAGTCGGTGTGGGCGAAGGGAGGGTGCTGCTGTTTTGCGGGGTGGGTTTAGGGCTGGGTGTGGCGGTTGGGTTGTTCTGGGTTGTTACTGTGGATGTTAGGGGTGTGTGAATCTGCAGGGGTTCGGAGGTTTGGGGGGGTGTGGGTGTTGCTGTCGGGGTCGGCGTGGGCGTTTGGGTTGGGGTGACGGTGGGTGTGGGGCTTGGAGTTGCGGTTGGCGTTGAGGTTGGAGTTGCGGTGGGAGTCGAAGTGGGCGTGGAGGTGGGAGAAGTCGTTGGAGCAGCTGTCGGTGTTGACGTTGGGGGAACCGAGTTAATCATGACTTCATGGCTGTAGATGTACCAAACCCAGGTTGACGCTATGGTATAAAGATAAGCCTTTGCCCTGTCAGGAGTCAACAAAATCACGGGACAGGACTCATCGGTTGTAACGACGGGAGAGTTGCCGGCGGCCACAAACCCAGCTGACGGCGAAGAGGAATAGTACGCTACAATCTCCCATCGATTATAAGAAACCTGCACCTCAGCAATCAACCAGTAAACCCCGTTAAGGCAAATCATGGTTGGAGCGCCAAAGAACCCGCTCCGCATGGCAAGGGTAGAGTCCGACGCGCCCTTTAAGCCATCTAGGCTAGCTGCACTGCGAACCTTTATGGCCTCGTTTACCCCGGGGGCTTGGGCGTCATGGGTGTAGAGGTACCAGCATTTATCGTTGGAGTTATACCAAATGAAGGGGTTCTTGTATTCGTTGCCGCCAGATTTGACGTTTTCAAGGAAGCTGTAGTGGATGCCATCAGTGCTGCTCCACCGCTCCAGCGTTCCCCCTGCCCGATTCGTCAGAAACATGTAGAAGACCCCGTTGATGTAGGTGGTGCTGGGCCAGCGGTAATAGTTAGCTTTGGGGCCCAGAATCGGCGTCGGATACATGGTCCAGCCGGCGGCGGAGTCGTTGGAGTAGTAGAGCCGAATCTGGCTGCCCTCTACGTCACTGTCGTAGGCAAGGTACTTCCAGGTGTGGCCGTTTATGGGTTTGTTAAGTTCCAAGATGACGTCGCTGTGGACGGGTTGGAAGGCGTGGCGTTGGTTAGGGTTGCCTACGACGGCGGGGGCGCCTGCGGAGATGGAGTAGAAGTTACTTGCGGAGGCCGCGGCGGCGGTTCCGAGGGGGTTAGCAAAATATGCGCCTGCAACCAAACAGCTTAAAATGGCAGCTACAAACAAACCAGAAACAGTGAATTTAACAACCTTCAAGGTAGCCACTTTGGAAAAACCTCGCCTTGACATTACGTCAAAAAAGAGTTAACTAAAACAAAAAAGGCAGCGGCTATATTTTAGACTACTTACAACGAAAGGAAAACGCTGCTGCAGCTCACTCTACTAAGCGGAGGTTACTTTTTGGGCTTAGATGAGAGGAGCTTTAGGTAGTTAACCTCAAATGCAGCCACGGGTGTCTCAAGCTTCCAGGCCTCCAGCACCAGCGGATGGATTTCGCCCACCACACCCACCTCGATGCCGCCCACCGTTACGGTGCCCACTCGGCCCTCGATGAAGCTGGGATGCGCGGTTTCGGCTATCTGCCATTCAAAACCCAAGTTACTTAGAAGAGAATCCAGGGCAGATTTGATTTCGGTGAAGTTGGCGTTAGGATGCGACGTCGCCGCGGCAAGCCAGTCTTCGTCGCGTGTTCGGGTTTCAGCGGTGGGGTCAAGCTGGGTGACTTTGCCGAGTTCGAAGATGCGTTGGGGGAACTCGACGGATTGATTCATCGAGAGGAACTCCATGAGGCTGGGTAGCAGCAGGCTGCGCAGGCACGTCATGGTGTTGACTTTGGGGTTAGTGAGTTCAACGAGGGGTGCCCGGGGCGTATTCATCTTGCCGAAGAGGGTCTCCTGGTTGGTGAGGGTGGTGTTTAGGGTTTCCTGGTAGCCAAGACCCACCATCAATTCGCGTGCGAGGTTTATTTGGTGTTGGCTGGCTTTGGCTTTGCCTGTGGTGGGGAGTTCACGCCAAAGCGGCTCGATGTTGTTGTAGCCATATGCGATGGCGACGTCTTCGATGATGTCGACTTGATGCATAACGTCTATGCGGTAGCAGGGAACCAGCACCGCCAAAGCCTCAGAGGACATTGACTCTATGCCTAACCCCGCGGTTGCCAGCAAATCCGCAATCTCCACAGAGGAAAGCTTGAGCCCCAAAAGCCTGTTGGTTTCAAAGACACTGAGTTCAAAGACGCGGCTGCTAAAGTCAGGTGTAACCACGGTGTCTTGGCAGTAGCCTGCGCCCTTGGGGTAGTGGATGGTGGTGCTGTAGGCGCTGCCTCCGCGGTCAATAAGCGCTAAAGTAACCAAGTTAAGCGTGTTTAGCACTGCGCTGTGGCTGGTGCCGGTGACTTCAACAAGGAGGTTACGGCTGTCCGGGGTGATTTTGCCTAAATCGTTGCTGTTGATGATGGGGGGGAACGAGAGGACCTTGCCTTGGCTGTCATAGAGCATCGGGTAGAGGGGGTTGCGTTTGACGATGTGGCCGTACTCGACGCCTTTGGGGTGAACCTCCAAAATCGTATCCAGATCCATCGGCTCCTCAAAACCCAAGGGCACAAACCGCACCTCAGAAGGCTTCACTGCCCGATACTGAATGGGGGGCTCTATGAGGTCAAGGTTGTAGATGCCGATGCTGGTTTTGCGTCGGCTGCGCCCGTGGGTTTGGTCTAGTTTATCCTGCAGGTGCATGATGCCTTTGATGACGCCGTCGGAGAGGTGGATGCCTTTGATGGTTGCGCAGCAGATGTAGGGGCGGATGCCATAGAGGCGGGGGTCAACTTGGACTTCAACGTCGGATTTCTGGAGATTGTAGGGTTTTATGCCTTTTTCTTGCCCGATGTATCCGCGGAGCGCCCGTGATAGGCCCTCTACGCTCCAGAGGTCAGCGCGGGCGGTGTCCTTCATCTCGATGCTTACCGAGCCCTCTTTTTGGTCGTAGCCTTTCACTTCAGCCTTGACGTAGGAGAGGATATCGTCGAGTTTCTCCATGTCCCCGCCTAACTTTACGTTAAGCAAACGCTCAAGTTCACCGTAGTCAACATCGATTGTGGGCATATTATCTCACCTGTGTCCTCCGAAGCCAATCAAGGTCCTGGCTAAAAATCATCCGTATGTCTTCGATGCCGTTACGCATCATAAAAAGGCGGTCAACGCCAAGGCCCCAGGCGATAACGGGCACCTTAACATTCAGCGGCTTTGTGACCTCGGGGCGGAAAATGCCTGAGCCGCCGAATTCAATCCAGCCGTAGCCCTCCTTATACGCGGAGAGTTCCACGCTGGGTTCAGTGAAGGGGAAGTAGTCGGGTTTAAAGCGCACTTTGTCGGCGCCGGCGATTTCAACCGCGAATTTGCCTAGGACACCAAGGAGGTCTTTTAGGGTTAGGTTTTCGTCGATGATTATGCCCTCGACCTGGTTGAATTCGGATAGGTGCGTGCGGTCGGTGATTTCGGGGCGGTAAACTCGGGCGATGCTGAAGTGGCGGCTGGGCACCGAGTAGGCGCCGCTTTCCAGTGTTCGGGCGCTAAGGCAGGTGCCGTGTCCACGCAGAATCAGCCGCTGAGCCGCCTCAAGAGAATAGCAGTAGCCCCAGCCTGTGCTGCCGGTTTCATCGCCGTTCTCATGGGTGGCCTTCACGCGTTTTAGGGCTTTGGCGTGGCTTTCAACATCGCCGAACTTGGGTTCATTGATGTAGTAGATGTCAGAGGGTTCCCGCGCGGGGTGGTCCTGTGGCACGTAGAGGGCGTCGAAGTTAAAGAAGCTGGTTTCCACCGCGGTGCCTGTCATCTCTTGGAAGCCCAGCTGCACCAGCTTAGCGCGGACTTCATCGAGGAAGCTTAGGTAAGGATGCTTTTTGCCGCCCCAGGTTCTTGCGACGGGGGCTTGGATGTTGTATTTCTGCAGTTTAGCTTCCCGCCACTTGCCCGTGACGAGGAGCTCCGCCGTGAGTTTAGTGACTTCAGGGACAACTGCGGCGGTTTGCGCAGCTTTTTTGCCATCCTCAGTGATTTTGAGGATGCGGGTGGTTTTGGGTTCGATGGTGGCGAGTTTGCGTTTTTTAAGCTGCTCCGAGGCGTCTTTGAGCTCGCTGCTTAAATCATCGAGCGCCGCTTGCTCTTTATCGCAGAGGTACTTAAGCAGGGTTTCGTCGCAGCCCATTGGCACCGAGAGTTGATGGAGAAGGGATTCGTTGATTCTTAGGATGTTACCCTGTGGGTTGTAGCTGGCCCATTTCTTTTTGATAACCCAGCCTAAAGCGATTTGGATAAACTGCTGCTCCAGCCCTGCCTGCTGCGCCGCCAACCGCAAATCCCCGCTGCCGCCCATCTCCGCTACTTTCTGGATTAGCCGTCTTTCAGGCAAGCCATTTTGGGCGTAGGTTTTGCCCTCGGCAGTAAGTTTGATTATGCTCTGCGTGGTGGCTTGTATGGTTAAAAAGCCGCCTTCTTGAAGGGTCAACCCAGAGCGCATCACGGCTGCATCTGGAAAGCCGCAGGCATCAACCAGTTTTTCCACCGAGGCGCTTCCGCCCTGTTGTTCTATGGCAGCAAGCAACTGCTGTTCCTGTGCTCTAAGTTCAACCATATCGATGCAGCCTACTATGAGTTTTTTATTCCGTTACAGTAGTTCTTTTGCCTCAAATAAAAAGCATGCTGATTAGATGCAGCAAGCGGCAACTTCCCAAGGCAGTTACTGTCAGTCCTATTGGCTCACACACAAGCTATTTTACGTTTAGAGGCATCTTTGGATTACAGAGACAACCGTTAATGAACCTATATGCACTGCTAACCCTATGTGCTACTGAAATCTCCTTTCTGCTAGGGCTAAGTGTATATTTGCTTAACCGCAAATCCGGCGTCAACAGATTATTCATGGTGGCGATGTTTGCCAACGGATACTGGGCGTTATGTACCTTCATGAAAGCTCAGGCAGGTTCCGTGGCGGATGCCTTGCTTTGGACAAAGGCGCTGGCGTTTTGGCCGTTTCTTCCAGCGTTAATGCTTCATTTTGCGCTTGTATTCACCGAAAACACCTTGATAAAGAAAAAACTCACCTATATGCTGCTATATTTGCCGCCTCTGGTGTTTTCACTGGCGACTTTAACAACAGATTGGATGGGCACCGTTGAGCTTACGCCATGGGGATACGTGACGGTGCTGTCAACCAACTCGATTTCTTTAACCATGGGCAGCATATGGGCAATCGCATCGGGGCTAATGGCAATTCTGCTCTACCTCAACTATTACAGGCGAGTAGATGATAAAACAAGGAAAAACCAAACCAAGTTTGTAGCCATCGGCTTTGGCGTACCCACCATCCTGGCTGTATTAACGGACTCGCTTTTTCCAGCAATGCAGATCAGCCTTCCGGGGCTAGGCAGCATATCAGGCAGCATAACAAGCCTCTTTGTTATCTACGGCATGATAAGGCATGATTTATTCGTTTTTAAACCCGAAATCGCTGCAGAAAACATATTCTCAACCATGCCAGATTCGGTTATACTACTAAATCTTAAAGGCGACATAGTCAAGGTTAACCGCGCCCTCACTGAATTAACAGGCTACACTGAATCGGAAATGGTAGGTAAATCGATCTATGACATAATGAGGCAAAGCAAGCTTGTTGACAAATCAGATGCTTCACCGCGTATTTTAAATCAACTAAGAAGCTGCCGAGAGATAAGAAACTATGAAATCCGCTTTTTAACCAAAGCAGGAGAGCAGAAACACTGTGCCCTATCCTGCTCAATTGTGGTTGACAGCCACGGAAAAGATGTGGGAGCAGCCTTTATTCTTCATGATTTAACGGAGCGTCTGGAATTGGAACAGAAGATTCTGCGTTCCGAGCGGTTAGCATCCATCGGCGAGTTAGCGGGAATGCTGGGGCATGACCTGCGCAATCCCCTCTCAGGCATCAGCGGCGCATCCTACTACCTTAAACGTAAACATCTAAGCCGCCTCGACAGCGAGGACCTATCGATGTTTGAAAGCATAGACAAATGCATCAGCTACTCAAACAAAATCATCAACGACCTGCTGGATTACTCAAAAGAAATCAGACTAGAACTTGACCCAACAAACCCCCATGCCTTAATCGTGGAGACGCTGACGCTGATACAGCATCCCCCCCACATAACCGTCAAGAACCTAGCCCAAGATACACCTAGAATCATAGTGGATAGGGTGAAAATATGCCGCAGCTTCACCAACATCATAAAAAACGCCTTCGACGCCATGCCCAGCAGCGGCGAATTAACCATAACCAGCCAAGTTATCGATGAAGCAGTGATTTTCTGCTTTAAAGACACGGGGCAGGGCATGACAGCGCAGACCATAGAGAAGCTTTGGTCGCCGCTATTCACCACCAAAGCCAAAGGCATGGGTTTTGGGCTGGCGATTTGCAAGCGAAACGTGGAGGCGCACGGCGGCAAAATCGCGGTGGAAAGCAAGCTTGGCGAGGGCACGGTGATGCAAGTGCAGTTGCCGCTCGACTGCAAAAATTAGAAATACCGCTGTTGACATAGTGTTTTTTGGGAGAAATACATGGTTGAAGAGTTTGTAAAGGGAGCTGAGCCGGATAGGTGGCACTGGATTAGAAGCTGCAGGCAGTATCCCCGTGTTATCATGCGAAGACGCCTCGTTCGACCAGACGCTGACTTATGCGATGAATGCTTTGAATTAGAGAAAAAAGCGCTCCGCCCACAAGAATTAGCCGCGGCCTAGTTTTCCCATAAACCGACATTACCCGTTTACCAGCGAAAGCCATAGCCCTTAGTCCTTTTCTGTTATTTTGAGACCAAAATTGCGTCTACATCATAGTTGAAGGCAAGCCTCTTGGGATTTAAGCGCTGATTATGGCATGCCCCACTAGAATCGCCGCATAAACCAAGGCGCCCACCAAGAAAAACACGATACTAGTCCGTCTGAGCGTCGTGGGCAATTCTCCGCGGATGGCATGATAGAGAATGACCCCTGAAATAAACGCCAGCAGCACGTATGCCTCAGCGATGGATTCAGGGAAAAACAAGGAGGCAACCCAGCCTACCAGCGGGACCGCGGAGAGCACGTATCGCCCCCAGGTTGCCTGCAGACGCTTATAATGCTCAAGCATGGTTTCGCTGGTGATAAAAAGGTGCATAGAAACCGCCGTTAAATATAGGGCAGCTGAGAGCGCCCCCGCTTCGAGCTCAAAAATGAACAGGTAACTAAAAATGAAGCAGGGAAACGCCACAGTGAATAAGTGCAGAAGAAAGAGGCGCCTTGAGGCTTGAGCATACATTATCCCCTCGCCGCTTGCCATCTGGGTTTTCCGGCGGGACCTTACGGCGGCATGCTCGAGGACAAAAAACAGCAGAAACCCCACCAGCACCACAAGAAAAATGGCGTCTTCATAGAGGGTAATCAGGGGGATGCTGCCGCCTATCTGCTTTAGGTATTGGCTGCTCTGCTCAAGACTGGGCAGTAAATCTAGAAACACGTAGGTGGCGGTTACGCCGCCGAAGAGCGAGAGGACACTTGCTTTGTGGCGCCCGACGTATTTGCTGATTTTGTAGGAAAAAAAGTTGATGAACGCGAACCAGATTGCCCCACATAGCGACAGAAGAATCAGCGAAGACAGCATATTCTTATTTCCTTAAAGCAAGAAAAACCCTTTACCCGGGGCATTTAGCGTCAACGATTGTTTTGGGCTTAAAAACCAAGTTCAGTTTGAGGGCAAACTCGTATTCGCCGCGGTCCTTGCTCACAGCCACGTTGAAGCCCTCCACGTTTACGCTCATGGGTTCACCGCTGCTGCCCATCTCGCGGATGTTGCCGATTAAATCCCGGACTTTACCTACAATCTCGTTTATGTCTATGCTGCTTTGGGTGCTTTCGCATTGGGGCTCAGCTTTGCGTACTTCGATCTCAACCACCAACAATTCACCTCCAAACTGCCAACTATTGATAGTTCAGCCTACCGCTTTAAAGGTGTGTGACTGCAACGCCACAAACACAAGCCGCCGACGAGCCCAGTTTTGGGTTTGGCTGCAGAAATAGACTTAAACACGAACCCACGTATGATTCTGCGAGTTCGTTATGCCGACTAACCTGCCGCCTGAAGCCATGGACAAATGGGAGCTAGTAGAGGCTGCCCACACGCCACGCGAAAAAATGGATGCGATGATAGAGTTTCTAAAGTACGTTCCCCAGCATAAAGGCACAATGAAGCTCCGCGGCGAAATCAAACGCAAAATCGCCATCATCAAAGCAGACCTTGAAGACAAAAAACGCAAGGGCACCGGCAAAAGCAGCGGCGGACCCAAACTCTTCATCGAAAAAGGCGCCTCCGCGCAGGTTGCACTGATAGGCATGACTAACGTGGGTAAAAGCTGCCTGATGTGCGCCACCACCAACTCAAAAGTCCTCGTTACTCCCACTCCGTTTAGCACCCATGAACCGGTGCCGGGCATCATGAGCTTCCGAGACGTGCAGTTCCAAATCGTGGAAGCCCCCGCCGTGATGGAGGGCGCCGCGGAGGGCAAAGCCGGCGGCAACGTCACGTTGGGATTAGCCCGTAACGCCGACAGCATGATTCTGATGCTGGATTTAAGCCGCGACCCCGTGGAGCAGCTGGAGCTGATTCTTTCTGAACTCGAGAAAAGCCGGGTTTTAGTCAGCAAACCCACCGGTGGACGCGTAGAAATCGAGCGGCGCCCCGCAGGTTCCCATCTGCGCATCATCGTGGTTGGCAGGCTGATGGGCTGCGGCGTACGCGATGTGGAGGAGCTGCTGCATACATACCGCATCAGCGACGCCATCGTGCATATCAGCGGCGAAGTCACGCTTGACGACGTCGAAGACGCCATCTACGCAAACACCATCTATAAACCCGCGGTGGTGGTGGCTAACAAGCTGGATTTACCGGGCGCTGCAGCTAACCTGACGAGGCTTAAGCGGCATGTGGGGAACCGGCTGCCGGTTGTGGCGATGTCCTGTGAACAAAAAAGCGGACTTGCCGAATTGGGCGCCGCATTGTTTGATTCTCTGGGGATCATCCGCATCTACACCAAGGAACCCGGCGCGAAGGTGCATAGTGAGCGGCCTTTTGCGTTGCGTAAGGGCGCCACCGTAAATGAGTTGGCTAAAAACATCCATAAGGAGTTGCTGTCTAATTTTTTGTTTGCGATGGTTTGGGCTAAGCGGTTGCCGTTTAGTCCCAAGAAGGTGGGGCTTAGCTTTGTACTGGGCGACGGCGACATCGTGGAGATCCATACCCGATAGATGCTGTAGTCTTGTTGGACGTTTAATATGAGTTATTCAGCGCGGGAAATCATTATATACAATAGGTTACTAGCGGCTGGTACAGGCAGTTAATTCGCGGGATGGCATAAGGAGAAGAGCCTACGGGAGAAAGGCAGCAGGATGCAGAAATGCATAGTAAAGGTAGTGCTCAGCAAAGAGCAGAAGAACATTTTAGCGGCACTATCCAAAAAGTTGGGCACCAGCGAAAGCGAGATGATGCGTTGGGCAATGCTTGACTACGCCAAAGAAGTCAACCTCGTCAAGCATGCTCCACGCTGCAGAAAATGCAGTTGACTAAAACTTAAAAATAAAAGAAAGAAAGGAAAAATGGCTGTTTATCTGCTGCTCTGCGCGACGCGTTCGATTTCGTTGCGTTTAGCGACGCCTGCGGATTTGATGTCTTTGGCGGAGGCTAAGATAAGCTCGTCTGCGAGGGTTTCCTGTATGCTGCGGGGGTTGTTGATGCTTGATGCCCGTGCACCCGCGGTTATATGGCGGATTGCAAGGTCAATGCGGCGCTGGGGAGCAACGTCTACGGAGAGGTGATAGACAACGCCACCGTAGCTGATACGTGTAGTGTCCTCGGCGGGGGAGCTGTTCTCAACTGCCTGCACTAGGACCTCGATTGGGTTTTTGCCTGTGCGGACATGGATGATTTCGAATGCTTCCTTAACGAAGTTGGTTGCTTTGGCTTTTTTGCCTGCGTTTTTGCCGCTGCGCATCAATCCGTTGATGAGGCGCTCGACGATGTTGACTTTGGCTTTTCGGAAGCGTTGGTGCTCGTGGCGGCCCATGCTGTGGGGCGCAACCATCGGGGTTAAGTTGAGGTACCGCTGCAAGCCGATGTCTTTGACTGTGATGTCTTTGAAGCTCCATTTCTGGAAGAGCAGAATCTCTTGGGGTTGAGCTACTGTTGCTTGTGCCATACCAATTACCTTGCCGGTTTAGTTTTTCTACCGTACACAAGCTCGTTTAGGCTTGTGCCGTTTACTTTAACGACCTTCCATCTGACACCGGGGATGTCGCCCATGGCGCCGCCGCGGGTGCCGCCGATGCCCTCCACCACGACTTCGTCGTGTTCGTCGATGACGTTTAAGGCGCCGTCGCCGGGGAGGAACGCACTGATGGTTCTGCCGTTTTTAATAAGTTGTGTGCGGACACATTTTCTGATGGCGCTGTTTGGCTGCTTTGACTCGACACCGACCTTCTCGAGCACAATCCCGCGTGCCTGCGGTGCGCCCTGCATAGGGTCAACTTTCTCGTCGAGCATCAACATGCGCCTGTTAAAGTACCTATCGTGCCAACGGAAATTCTTCCGCTTCTTCTTCAGTTGCCTTGCGGCGAATTCGCCTCGTGGTGACTTGGAACCCATACTTAAGATATTCCTTCTTTTTGCACATCCATAGTCAACAGTCTAATATTTAAAGGAAACGAAGGAAAACCACGCGGCGTAGGCATTTAAGTGGCTAAAGAAAGAGAAAAAAACGGACAGGCACTTAGCCGCGCCTTTTTCCAGCGTCGGGGGTTTCTTTCTTCTATCGCGTCAGGCTCTCTTTTTTCCTTTATAAAATCATGACTACCTTGAGTCAATGATTCGCTGGTACATCCACATAGCTCGGCCTTTATCCTCGTCGAGCGCTTTTCCCAGCTGAAAATCACAACTTTCATAGAAGCGTAGGTTAGCTTCATCAGTTTCAACAATTACATAACGGCAACCGACTTTCTCGGATAATGTAATGGCTACACCCAAGCACCAACCGCATAAGCATTTTCCGACGCCCTTTCTGCGCCAACCATTCTCCACTGCTAATCTGCCAATAAGCAGACTAGGATAGAATTTCAGGCTTACATCATCCCTTAACTTGCCCATTCGTTTCTCAGAAATACTTGACATCGCTAAAGTGACATAGCCCACTATACTTTTATGGAACGAAAAGAGATAGGTTATTCCCTGTCTTTGTTTTTGGAAAGAGTTTACCTTCATCCTCTTTATGGATAAAATCGTCGCATCCTAAGCGGTCTTCTTGATCAAATTTAAAGGCGGATAGGTCATCGTCAAAAGCGAGTTGCCTTACAGTTATTTGGTTGAAATCCAAGTCCGCAGCCATACAACACAATTGGCGGTTTTACTTTATAGGATTTTTCTTATAAAGCTCCAAACATGACTGCAAATGTTCCTTCTGCCGGCTACTTAGCGGCTTTTTGTCTTGCTCTGCGAATCTTTTTGCATCTTCGCCTTCCAAGGTTGGCATGTGTTTGGGCAACATCGTCAGTCACTGTTTTAGGTAATGATGGTTTATGCGTAATAAGTTTTTTGTCTTTTTAAGAGTTAAAGTAGGCTTTATACTACTTGGGCAGACGGTTTTCGGAGACGATATTAGGCGGCAGAGTTCATTCTTTTGTATGCGCAGGGTTTGGGTTGGTTTGGTTGTTGTTTTGCTTGTCGTCTTAGCTTTAGGGATCGGTGTTATCGTTGGGTTGACGCTGAATGGGCAGCCGCCCGGGGGCAACGCCTCGCCTAATTCCACGCCAAGCCCTATTCCAACCCGACCTTCGCCCACGCCAACCCCGTTACCTACACAAGCCGTTACGCCTCCGCCTGGCGCCTATGTTACAGTCCCAGACAACAACGTGACCGTCACCTACAGCGAGCACAGCCGACAAACCAATGAGGCAGCGGATACCACAACGGTTGTGCTAACGGTTGAGGCACAGTATGCGGGGGAAGCGGTGACGCTGAGCTATAATCGTTTTGTGTTGTCGATTTTGACTTCGCGGGGCGGGTTAGAGCCTTACCCGATTTATTTGCAGAGCGCTCTGGCGTATCCCAAGGAAGCGGGCTCTGTGACTGTAAGCCAGGCTAATCCTCAGGCGAGTTTTACTTTGAGCTTTGAGTTCTCGACGCATCAGCAGTCCAGTCAGGATGGAATGCTGCCGTTTCATAGCTACGAGTTAAAGTACACATAGAGAAACCGTTTCTGTTTGGTAGCGATGGGTTTAGATTGCGCTTCAACGACGTTTGCTTATGTGTCTTTTTATGTAGGGGAGGGAGAGGCGCCCTGAGCAGCAGCCGATGCCTTACTCAGTCCGCGGGTTGTGTTGTGTAAAGGCGGCTCCCCCCTACAACAACTGCTAAAGAAAAACAGTTAACGCAGATTTTGATCGCTATATATAGAGGGGGGGTAGGTCTGTGCAAGCACACGAAAACCCCTTTGTGGCAGGTTTTGCCTATTTAAGATATCAGCCAAACGAAGCCCGGCGGCAGTAGAGGGAACAGCGAAAGCGAAGCAGCGATGGACTTGGCGGCTAAAATAAATCATCACGTTACGCCACAGAATCCGGTCAGGAAACCCAGCGCCGTTATGATGGGTTGGCTTTGGTGTTTTTCTGGTAGAGCCGCACCACTGGCTCCACCACCGAGAAGACCTGTGCTGGCTGGCCCTGCAGGATCTCTGATTTGCCCGTGATGAAGTATCCGCCTTCGCGCAGGGCATGGAAGAAGTTCATGTGGACCTGCTGCTGGCGTTCGCGGCTAAAATAAATCATCACGTTACGGCACAGAATCAGATCCAGGTTCATCTGCAGCGGCTTTTGCATCAAATCAAACTTGCCAAAGCGAATAAGCGATTTAACCTCGTCGCGTACCTCAAAGAAGCCTTCTCCTTCCGGCTTAAAAAACCGTTCCAGACATGCCGCGTCCACTCCGCCCAGTTGCCTAGTAGAGTAGACCCCCCGCTTAGCCTTAGATAACGCGTCTGCATCGATATCCGAGGCATAGATAGATGCGGCGCCCCCAGTTACTTTGCCGCCTAAAACCCTGTGGATAAGCATAGCCAACGAGTAAGGTTCCTCGCCGCTTGCGCAGCCGGCGCTCCAAATCCGCACTGGCTTACCCTTCGACAGCAGTTCAGGCAGAATCTTCTTTTCCAGATAATCATACACATCGGAGTCCCGGAAGAAACTGGTGAAATTCACCGTTAAATCATTAAGTAAACAAGCATACTCTTCTGGGTGATGCCTCAGGTAAGTGATGTATCGGCCAAAGCTGACGCACCCCGTTACGCGCAGGCGAATCTCGAATCTGCGACGCAGATACTCATCGCGGTAGCCTGAACAGTCAAGACCCACTGCCTCGTAAAGCATCCGCTTAACCTTCGAATACGCGCTGTTCTCCAGATACGCCTCGACGGAGCCCACTTCAACCTGAGCCACAAAGAATCCCCTAAACGCTCACCATGCTTTTGGCTTTCTCAATCAGTAAACCCTTAAGCTCCATCGTTGGGAAAATCATCAGAATCGACTTGGCATCTTCTCCGCCCCGCTTAAAGGAGGTCTCAAAGATCAAGGCGCTCTCGGAGGCCATGGATTGCTTGATGAGGAAATTATCGACGATTGCATCAAACCCGTCGGTCACCATCGCGGGCGTTGAAGGAAGCAACTCGATGCCCACAAAGTCAGAGATCGCCGTGAGGAAGGACCCGATGAGGATGTTGGCGAGCTCCTGCAGTGCGGAGGCCTCTAGCTCCGCGTCTACGTCGTCAACTGAGCTGGCCATAGTCATCATAGCCGCAATTTTTTTGGCTTCTGCAACCTCGAAAAGCAGCAGAATATCGCAGCCATAGCGGTCGGTGAGTTCCAGATGCACCGCCGTCATGGGTAAATCATGCAGATTGTAGAATCCGGGAATCAAATGGGGCTCAACGTTGTGGATGCGTGGCACATCGATGGAAACCGGCTGCTGCAATACATCTGAAAGCGAGGTTGCAGCGTGCCCTGAACCGATGCTTCCCAGTTCAAGCAGGATGTTTAAGTCCACTTGTTCCTCCTCTTGCACCGGGAGCTTCATCGCTGGCTCTGTGTTTAACTGTATGTTCATAACTTCTTTATCTCTCCATTATGAGTTCTAACCGTGATTGCACCAGAAACAAGGTTAAAGCTTATTCGTCTACCCTGTGAACCACCCACGTCTTCACCGACCAGGGGAACCCGATGGGCATTTAGGGCTTCGCGGACAGCCACCACGTTCTTGGCGCCGATGTCTAAACCTTTTGCAAGGGTGTTAGCAAACATGTTTGCGCCCCCCGCAATCCTTGCGGAAATACGACCCTGCTTCCCCGTTACCTCCTGGATAGCTTGGATCAACGCGGGGACGGCGGTGTCGGCAAATTTTGATGGAAGAGGTTCTTGTGGTCCAAGGTGGGTGTGTGGAAGCATAATGTGAGCTAACCCCCCACATTTGTGTTTGGAGTCATAGAGGCATATGCCTACACATGACCCGACACTTGTTAGTAGCTCAACAGGTCTGCAATCCACCTTCATCGCTGCCATGTCCACTCGAACCTCTTCCACCTGAGGATGTGTGTTTGTGTCAGTTTCCACTATGAAGGGTGACTCAAGCTGCGTGTAGGCAACCGCCTGGATCGGCATAGCTAAACCTACTCTTCTAAGGCTGCTGCCTAAAGGAAGCAAGAGCACCACTGTTTCCTCAAGCGTACTTTGAAAGGACTTCAATTACTTTTTGGGGTTGAAAGGGCTTAATGACAAAATCCTTCGCACCAGACTTTAAAGCCTCAGCGATAAGCGCCTGCTGCCCCATCGAACTGCACATCACTACCTTTGCAGACGGGTTAGCGGCAACTATCTGCTTTAACGCTTCAATGCCATCTTTGGCTTTTGGTCCAGGGGGCATAATTATGTCCATTAACACCAAGTCAGGATGTAGCTGCTCAAACTTGGTTATAGCGTCGTCGCCGCTTCCTGCTTCAGCGACTACGTCGTGCCCGGCCTGCAGCACAATCCTTTTGAGGACTGCGCGCATGAAGGATGCGTCATCCACTATCAGTATGTTTCCCATTTTCCACGTTGCCTCTGTTATCGTAACATTTACGATAACAATATAAAAGGCTTGTGTAGCAAAAGAACATATTCCTAAACCGCAAAATCGGCGCTTATCCGGGGGTTTGTGTGAAGCTGATGTATGGAGTAGTGTTAAACAACACTTATTATGCTGCAGGCTGCCCCTGTAGGGTTGAGGAAACTTTATGGTTTATGGCCATCAGGGTTTGAAAGAGAAAGAGGCGGCGAGTCGTATCCAAGAGGTTTCCTCGCTCAAGAAGGACCGGTATAAGGTTACGGTTTCTTTAGATAAGGAGCGTCCGATGTCTACTTCGCCGCTTTACTACAAATACAACATCCAGCGCTTCGATTTGCACCCTAACTTTAGTTTTAGCCACCTAGACAGCATGATCCCCAAGGGCACCCCTGAGTATCTGGACCACGGCTTAAACTATGTTGAACGCATCGTGCGGGCCCTCTACTACTTCAAGCAGTGCAGCCTCATTGGGCCATCCGGCACAGGAAAAACCCACATCGTGTACTTGGTCGCGGAGCTTACGGGGCTGCCGATTTGGGAAGTGAACTGTGGTTTATCCACCAGCAGCTTTGACTTGATCGGCCGATTCATCGGTTTAGGGAAAGAGAACTGGGTGGATGGTTTGCTTACTCAGTGGCTGCGTAAAGGCGGCATCATGTACCTCGACGAAGCCAACATGATGAAGCAGGACGTCGCCACACGACTCAACCCCGTCCTTGACACAAGAGGCCACCTTGTCTTAAACGAGAAAGACAGCGAAGTCATCGAACGCCACAAATACGGCTACATGATCATCAGCATGAACCCCGCCACCGCCGAATTCAGCGGCACCAAACCCCTCAACGCAGCCATGCGCCGACGAATGGCCGTGTGGATTAACTTTGACTTTCTAAGCGTCGGAGAAAAAATCAGTCCTGACGAGGTGGAGATGCTGCGTAAACGAACCAAAGTTTCGCAGGAAGTCGCGTATGGCATCATTCAGGCGGGGGCGGAGCTTCGTCGGCAGTACAAGGCGGGTGATTTGCCTTATGGTCCCTCTTTGGGTGACTTGATTAATTGGGCAACGCTTGTTTCTGACGGCATGACGCCTATGGATGCGGCGGAGGAGACAATCATCGGGTTAACCAGCGATAACGTTGAAGTTCAAGCGGATGTGCGGAGAATTTTAGAGCCGGTTTTTGTTAAGAGCTAGGTGGATCTTGAACTTTGGGTTTTATCGATTATGCTTGGGCGACTTCCCTGCAGAAAGACAACACCAAAGTAAAAATAATCCATGACCCCGCCATTGAGCAGCCGGTTCTGCTTGGCGATGCTGTTGGCTTCACCATAAAGCTTCCGCCCGTCCATATGCAGGAGGATGGCACGATAGCGTTTTTAGGCCTCAAATTCAGCGGTGATAGCACCGGCAAATCCCGGGTTGGACGCGTTTTTCGTGCAGCGGTTATGCATTTAACCACCCATACCTTGGCGCCGTTCTCCAAAAGCCGCGTTGTCCCCAACCTAAACGACGGCATACTGGAGGCATACGCAAAATCCATAGTTAACGACGTCTACACCAACGCCTACATTCAAGCATGGTACCCTGACCGCTTCTTTGACTTAGCATATGCAAACGCACATGCCTACCAGAAAGTAAAGGCCTCAGAACGCATCTTCACCGTCTCCACGAAGTTGATGTCTGCGCTGTTAAGTCAGCTTAACGTTGGCGCCTTTAAGGGTTCCCCGGGTGCAGAAGCAGAGAAGGTTGTGGGTGAGCTGCATGCTGATTTGTTGGCTCTTAAGGAGACGTTTATGATGTCGATTGGCGGCGAGGACATCAAACTGGATGATTTATTCGATGAGAAAGTGAAGGCGATTAAGGAGGCACTGGAGCCTTTTGGTCCTTTTCTGGAGGCGCCCTCGTTTAAGCATACGGAAAGTTTAGGGCGATGCAGCATCTACAGCGATGTTGAAGCCGGCGTTGAGGATTTTGAGGGCTTGTTTGTGCAGTCGCTTATGGCTCTTGGCGGCGACGTGCCCTCGGTTGACCATATTGAGCAGCTGTGGCGTCCTGAGCAGGAAGCAGAGGCGCTGCAGGCGTTTAATTCTGACCGTTACCAAAAGCAACGGGAAGAAAAGATCATCTCCAAAATCATGCCCTACCTGGAGCTTACCCGTTTCCGAGGCATCAGCATCCCCGAGGAAGATTACACCCAGTACCTACGCGCCAAAGTCCACATCCAAGGAACCAGCAGGCGAGTGCTGGATATTCTGCGTTCAGCCTACAATTACCTCGATGAGGACCCCCGCCAAGAGATGGGGCAGCTTGACTTAGCCGCAGTCATCCAGTCTTTAGCTGCAAACAAACCCGCCACCGACGTGTTTAACCTCGACGAGTTTCTGCATCCGAGTTTTGCCTGGTCTCTTCTATTCGATGTCTCCAACAGCATGCAGGTGAGAGGCGAATTCGGCCGGGGATTAGCGATTGCGGTTGCGGAGGCAGCTCGGGAACTTATGACTGACCCGACTTCCTGGACGTTTTTTGCCTTCAGCGACCGCTTCTATGTACTTAAGGACAGTAACGAGTCGTATTCGAAGCGTGTGCGTGCCCGCATCGGTGGATTACGGTTCGAGGGGTTAACCTACATTCCCGACGCCATAACTATAGCGGGAAAAATGCTGGCGAAACGCTTTGAGGAGCAGCGGGTGCTGGTGGTGATATCTGACGGGTGGCCCTATGGATACGCCAACATGCCGATTGCACTTAAAGAAACCATCGATGATTTGGTGCGCAAAAACGTGATTGTCCTAGGCATCGGCGTGGAAACCGAGCGTATGGGCAACTTTTTCCATCTCCACTCAAGCATCTATACGCCTAAGGATCTGGTGAAGAAATTCGCTCCAACATACGCCCATGCCTCAGAAAAAGCCCTCGAATCCTAACTAGACAACACAGCTGCTGTTGCTTGCAACTATCTACCCCCCCTCTATTTATAGAGACATAGATGCGGCGTCTGCTGCTCCACCACTACCTCCCTCCCCTTATAAAAAGACAAAATGGGTCTCCTTTAGTTTAACCAGTAACAACCAGTAATTTTTATGGCAGAGCCGTCGGAATGAACCCTGCGGTTTTTCGATTGCAGCAGCATCCCAAATTGCCCTTACATAAATCGCCTAAAAAGGCATTTTTTAATATTAATTGTCTACGCCTCAAGCTCCAATGACTGCATACAACATTCTAATTCACTATTCAGAATAGTGCTTAAAAGCTTAAGCCAAAGTTGCATTGTGTCTTCTTTTCAGCATCAATGCACTAGCTGAGCAAGCTATCATCATTCCTGCAATAAGTGTTATTGTCGGGAATTCTGGGATTGTTGGGCTAGGTACACTTTGGATTATCTCTTCTTGAAGCACCGAGACCTGCGGTGGCTTGCCTAAGATTGCTGCTACTGTATTAATGTTTGAATATGCGTTTGAGGTATCAGCATACCAATAGATTTTACATGAAGAGGGCTGGTTGTTGGGGCTTTGTGTTTGTGAGTTTGTATGGTCAAAGAATATCTGTCTGTCGAAGGCATGTGATTCCTTTGCGGCAAAATGAAATTGATAAGTTGGGTCTACTTTGAACCCTATTCCGCCAAGAATATATCCATTAATGCTATTTCTAAAAGCCATCCACCCCGGGTTAGTTTTCGAACTGTAAATTATGTTCCAAGTTCGGTCATTTGAGGGCCCATTAGTGTTTGCTGCGTCAATGATGTTCTGTTCTGTTGACCCTTTATAGTTGGGGTAATCCCATGTATTTGCTTCTACCTGCATCCGGTCTGCTTGGGTAGTTTCTACAAAATTTTGTCCTTTATAGACTCTGAGTGTAGCATCTGCAAAAACTAAATCCACATAGTTAGGCGTCCTTACATAAGTCTGATAATCTCCTAGTCCATATGAGCGTTCAACAAAATTGCCTAAATCCACATGAGAGCGCCCAATTCCTCCTATCCATTGGTCATAATTCGTTAACAAATCTTCGCTCTGTTCCACCTTGAAGTCAGTCCAAAGGGTAACGGCGTTATTCTCAATGTAAACCTCCTCCCAATGTACTATTTCATTATTTACGTAGTAATTTCCAGGATTGACTCCTTAGGGTACCTTATTCCACCCTATGAATAGGCTGTTATCTATTGTTGC
Source organism: Candidatus Bathyarchaeota archaeon (assembly GCA_026014735.1). Taxonomy (NCBI): domain Archaea; kingdom Thermoproteati; phylum Candidatus Bathyarchaeota; species Candidatus Bathyarchaeota archaeon. Next base: position 544,926 of record JAOZHT010000001.1, on the reverse strand, counting down.
ATTGCCAGTTTTACCCTCATCAATTTGTAAGGGTATCAAGGGATAATTTGGGGCTTCAGCTTCTGGATTTCCATAATAAATGTAAATCGCCTTGGATTCCTGAGCACTTAGATCAATATTCAACAGGATGGTTGCAGAATTCAGGTCGAAAGTTTCTATAGAAAATGGAATCTCCGTGTTCTTACTATCAACAATTCTAATATCACTTCCGTTAGCCTGAATTTTTCCTGGGTTGTCAAAAGTTATGGAAATTGGGAATTGATTCAAAGTATTTTTACTTTGCTCAGAAATTGTAACTTGCCTTCTGTACTGCCATGAAGAATCCCACCAATTAGCAGTATCCGCTTGTGAAGTAACCAAAAAACAACTTGAAATAGCCGATACTAAAAAGATTATGGTGATGACGTGAATTAGTTTCTTCATCGCAATCGCTTGCTTATGTGCGTGTTTTCTTTTTAAGATTTTCTAAAGAATTGCAGCCTATGGGGTTCGTATAATCTTGAGGGAAGAACTGCTTCGTAAAACAATAAAAATCAGGGGTTGGCTCGCGGGATGTGGGAATTGAACCCACGCGGCCTTTCGACCACAGACTTAGCAGGCCTGCCCCATACCAGGCTTGGGGAATCCCGGAGCCGCCTATTTTGTTATGGGGGGTTAAGCTGCGCCTGCGGTTGGCACTTCTTAATTGTAGTCACCGCTACCGAAAAACTTAAGGTTTGTAGTCACCCATTAAATAGTTGTGCACATAGAAACAAGACAAAAAAATAGCCAAAAAAAGTTTTATCTAGCACATTCTTATCGAGCTGGAAAAAAAGTAAAAAAAGCCAGCGTTTACTTAGGGATGAACCTTACACCGCAGGAAATTGAACTAAAGAGAGCTACCGCCGAAGCAAAATTAAAAGAGAAAATCAGATCAGCCCGCGCCATAAGTGACCCCTACTTTACCGCCCTTTCCCCCATGGAATGTGAAGAACTGCAGACGCTTCAAGCACACGGGGAACTTCAAGTACTCCACCTCTCAGACCTGGACTGGGACAAATTCAAAGAAGCCTTCACCTACAACACCAACGCTATAGAAGGCTCCTACATCGAGTCAAAAGAAGTCCGAGATATTCTAAGAGAAGATAAATGGCCTGAAGGCAAAAGCAAAGAAGACATAGCCGAAACCTACGGCGTATCAGAAGCAATAGATTACATCCGAGCAACAGAAGAGCGCATCTCGCCTGGGCTTATAAAAGATATCCATCGCATAGTTTTCAAGAATTCAAAGCCTTTCGCAGGCAGGTTCAGAAAAAAAGGCGTCGAAGTGGTGGTTGCCGATGCCTATGGAAACGTGATACACCGCGGCGCCCCCGCCGAATTAGTCCCAGGAATGCTTCAAGAGCTTACACAGTGGTACAACGACAATAAGACAGAGTATCCGCCACTTGTTTTAGCCGCCGTAGTCCACAACCAATTCGAAATGATTCATCCTTTTCAAGATGGAAACGGAAGAGTGGGTAGAATTTTGCTAAACAACATTCTGCTGAAACATAACCTTCCGCCCCTCAACATAGAACTTCGAAATAGAAGAGAATACTATGCTGCGTTGCAGGCCTACGAGAAAGCCCACGACCTGCGCCCGACCTTGGATTTGATTCTCAAAGAGTATAGGGCACTCAAAGGGATACTAAAGTGAGGCGAGGTGACTACATTTTCCAGGTTGTAGTCACCCTTAAAATAAGTGTGGCGCGGGATGTGGGAATTGAACCCACGCGGCCTTTCGACCACAGACTTAGCAGGCCTGCCCCATACCAGGCTTGGGGAATCCCGCATGCGCCTAACCTGATTTTTGAAGCCTTGGCGCCTGAATTGGGCACCTTCATCTGTGAGCTTCAGCACAACCATTGATGCATTGTTTAATTAAACTTTTCCCAGCACTGTTGGGTTCGCTGGTTGGATTTAGGGAATTTAGGTAAACTACCCTTGGGGCTAACGCATCCTGCTTTGCCTCGACGGCGCCCCTGCCACGATAGCCGCTGCCGGCTTGCAGGATTAGGTGTGTGCTGGTTGTTGTAGTGTCGAGGCGTCAACATGGCTTAATATTAGCCGTCGGTGTCTTTCTTGTGGAGATTGTTTTGAGAAGGCTTTTTTCGGTTAACCGATGCCCCATCTGTGGGCGTCTATGCTCAGATTCTGAGGAGCTGCGGCGGCACCGAATTTTCGAGCATAGAGACGGCTTATGTAATGTGGTGATATGCGTTGACTCAAAATGCCCCGGCGATTAGCTAAATGCAAGCTCCAGCCCATTAGGCAGTAACTCGCATCATCGCAAACGTTAAGTGCATTTTGAGGCAATACCCTACCGGTGAAACATTGAGCATCGAGCTTCCCGAAGCATACCTGCTATCAGACCAAATGAACCATGAACTCGCAGGCAGACAAGTCGCCGCCGCCCAAATCAGAAACTGCACAAGCTACCAGAATCTGGGCTTCATAAACACCTACCTCTCTGATTTCCAGCGGCTCTGCGGCGGCAAAATCCAATCCGTGGCTTCCCGAGGCAACACCATCCGCGTCAAACTCGACAACACCCTGAATCTGCTTTTAGCGCCTGAATATGGCGGCTATATACTTTTTCACCCCCAAGGCAAAGACGCCCCCGCCAAATATCACCTTAAACTGGACTTCGCCGACCAATCCTTCCTGACAGTTACCTTAACGGGGATGGGGGTAATCAAGGCGCTCACGGATGAGGAACTCAGCGCAAGCTACCTTTACCGGCGGGATTTCTCCTCCACCGCTTCGCCGCTGGATACAGACTTCACATCTGAACTCTTTGCAGCTCGGCTAGCCGAGAAAAACGTTAACTTGAAGGCTGCCCTGGTGGGCAAAGACGCGGTGGTGGTTGGCTTAGGCAACAGCGCTTTTATGGATATTGTTTTCCGCGCGGGCATTCACCCCAAACGCAAAGCCTCCGAGCTTACGGTTGCCGAGATGCAATCGCTCTTCAACGCCGTTAAAATGCTGGTGACGCAGCGCACCCTTCTGGGAGGCAAAAACCAGTTCCTGGACCTCTACGGGCGGCAGGGCGGCTATGTTCCGGCTATGGGCGCCAACATGAAGGGTAGGGCCTGCCCAGCCTGCGGCGGAGAAGTGGCGAAGCTCGGGTTAGGCGGCGGACAGGTCTATCTGTGCCCAACCTGCCAAAAATGAGGCATTAAAGAATGGGATAGGCCCGGCTGGAACCTTTTTAGTGCCACAGAAGCATTAAGTTTTAAAAGGGTGACAAATTAGTATTCTTTGCAGAGCGCTGCGCTTGAATCGGTGGTTAAATGGGAATTAAAATTTCGAAATCTGACAAAGCCTTCATACAAAAATTGCCAATTGGACGATTAGCAACAGCAACCGAGGACTGTGAACCCGTCGTACGTCCAGTGTGGCCGGTCTTCGACGGAGTCTACTTCTACATCGCCTCTGACCCCGACACCCCAAAGCTGGAGCACATCGAAGCTAACCCGCAGGTGTCACTGGTCATCGACGACTACGACAAAAACAACTGGTCCATCATCCGGGGAATTCGCATCCAAGGCGAAGCGGAGCTTATGTGGAACGGCGAGGAATACCGTTACGCTCATGATTTGCTTAAGGAAAAGTTTCCTGAGTACCGGACCGAGGATGGCGGCTGGAAAGAGGGTGATTTGCCCATCATCAAGATTACGCCGACGAGTTTTTACCGGTGGGTTGAGGGCAGCTGGAAGTAGCCCCCTTTTAACCTCAGCGCCTGTGGATGCACAGTTTTCTTGGGCAGCAGCCAATAGCTAGGCAGCCCCGCAAGACAAAAAATCTTTTTAAGTCAAACCAAGTTAACGGTAACTATGGAAAACATCAACCCCCTCTTCATGCTGCAGCCCATAATCGTCATCGCATTCTCCGTTGCCCTGATGGTTTACTGGTACAAGAAACGCCGCTTCCACCAAAACGTCTGGCTTTACTCAGTAATCGCCTACGCCGTCGCCATCGGCCTCAAATACGCGGTGCAGCTGCCCACCATCAACCTTGTCATCGGCGCCTTCGGACAACACAGCATCGCCCTAGGCTTGTACTATGGGGTGCAAACGATGGTTTTCGAGGTAGGCTTGGCTTTTGCAGTGGCGCTCTACGCGGTTAAACGCGGCAAGATGGATAGGCGGGATGCAGAGGCGTATGGTTCGGGCTTGGCGTTTTGGGAAAACGTGGGCTTCATAAGTGTCCTCTCGCTGGTTAACCTGGTTGCCTACTACTATGTACTCTCCAGCCCCGGCGCCATCGCGGATTTTACCTACAACCAACTTACCGCAGCTGCGCCCTCACTGTTCTCCTCAAACGCAACCGCTTTGGGATTAGTCGGTATAGGCGTTTTTGAGCGGGTCTCCTCGATGCTGATTCATGTCGCATGGGGTTACCTCTGCGTGATGGCTGCGCTTTACCACCGAAGAAGTCTCTTCATCATCGCCTTACCGATGGGGCTGGTTGACTTCTTTGTGCCCTTCGCCCAAAGCAACGTGGTGCTCTTCGAAGTGGGGATATTCGCGTTGGCTGCCCTCTCCGTGTTTGTGGCATGGTATACGACAAGAGCGCTACGCGGGGCACCCCAAACCACAACGCCACCGCCGTTGGGGCAGACAAGCTCCTTGGGGTAACCCTGTTTTTCTCCAATAACTATCGACACAGCGTTGAATTCATGATCCCGTGCGCCCCAGGCATGTAGTTGAATCCAGGCTATATGAGTGGGAAAACTTGTTCCTTTGCTGGAACAGCCTGTTCCTTGAGTAGAACTAAAAGCAGGTCAGAGGATTAAGCGTGTGAGGGATACTTGAAAATGCTGGCCGCTGCGATAAGAAAAAGAAAACTGTTAGCATGGGTCCTAGCGGTCACTGCCGTCCTGGCGATTTTGAATGCGCCGTTTGTAAACACTAAAGCCGCTCCTTCCCCAACACTTGTACCGCTACAATACAATCTGCCCTCCCCCGAAACCCTAGATATAATCTTTCTCCCTCAATACTACACCCAAGAAGAACTCGCCAATTTCAGCCAGACTGTTGAAAACTACTCCGCAGCCCTGTTCACCGTTGCACCCTTTAGCGAATATAAAAATTCCATAAACATCTGGAGAGTGGACACAACTGAAGATTTTGGTGCCTCTCGAAGCCCAACGATGGAGAGGTTACTGACGGTAAACAACGCAAAAGTCAAGCAGTACGTAGGCGCCCTTGGCAACTTTGATTTAGCAAGCAGCGCCCCCAACGACGTAGTGATAGTTTTAGTTAACACCCAAATCTATGGCGGCTCGGGGGCTTCTGATGTCGCCGTTACCTATGTCGGAGAGGAATGGGGTAGAGAGGTCATGATGCACGAGTTAGGTCACAGCTTCGGAGGGCTTGGAGAAGAATATGTACTCTACGACAGCGACTACCCTGCAGGAGGAAACATTTCCTATCCAAACGTTGATTGGGATGGAAGTAAATGGGCGGGTGTCCCCGGCACAGGCGCATTCCAGGGCGCATGGTACAGAAACCTCGTTCGCCCCACCAACAATAGCTGTCTAATGGCAACAAGCTACTGGGGATATTGCCCCGTATGTGAACGCGCCCTTCGTGTAAGACTTGAGGGCTTCGGGGCCGGGGAATACTGCCTTAAAGTTGGGGAGGTGTCGGGGAACGGCGTAGTCCTTGTCAACGGAACAGTCTACAATCAACAGAACTGGACATTTCTCCCAGGAGACACTGCTAACGTCACCGCGGTTCCGGCAGACGGATGGTCCTTTGTAACCTGGAGCAGCTTTGGCGGAGCAACAGACAACCCATCATACTTAACTATGTACGAAAACAAGACAGTTAACCCCATTTTTAAGCTAGCCACAAACCCAACGCCCACTCCCACCCATAACCCGACCCAAACAACCTCCCCCAAAACGACACCCACTGCAAATACACCTGAACCAGCAACCTCCTCACCCAATCCGTCCGCTTCGGCTACTCCGACACCGTCCGTGCCAGAAATAGGCGGCTGCATAACAGTGCTCGCGTTGATTTTTGGAGCGTTGACGGCTATACTGCTTATTTTCAAAAGAGCCTCTCCGGCGCCCTACCGGTCATAACTGTCGATTATACGCTACATCAGACTCCAGAGTGATTGCCGAGGTGTCGGGATACGCTGAACCTCAATTACGGGATTAACTCAAGAAAATCTCTTACAGACACCATCTTGATTTTCCTAAAAGCAACCACATTAAGAAGGTGCCTATCGCCGCTAACCACGTAATGGGCCTTTGAATCCAGAGCACACTCCAAGAATCTGTTATCTGAAGCATGCTCAGTAACAACGTCAACTTCGCTTGTTACCTGCACTACCTTGCCGATTCGCAGCACTTGCTGAATCAGTTCTTCTTTGCCAACTGTGGTCGTTTGGTAAACGCGAGCGATTTTAGGGTAAGATAAAACCTGGTTAATTTCTGCCACTATTTCTTCAGAGATGTACACAGTTACTTTTCCCTGTTCAGCCGCCGCTACTATCTCTGCGGGTTTGCCGCCCCAGAGCAGCGCTGAAACCCAGACGTTTGTGTCTAGAACTATCTTAGGCTCTTGCTTCTTCGACGAGGGCGTTTACATCTTCCTCGGTTAAGCCCAACTGCTTAGCTTTATCCCATACTGGTTTTAGGGTTTCTTGGAAGTTTTTGTCAACGATTTTTTTGAGAATCACTGTGTCGTCGATTGCTATGGCTAGGATTTTTTCGCCTTTTTTCAGGTTGGCCGCTTTTCGGACGTTGGAGGGTATTACGACTTGTCCTTTGGAGGAGATTGTGGTTGTTGATGCTTCGACCAAAGAGGTTCACTGTATGAAGGTAAGAACTTTCTTACTTAAAAAACCTTGGTAAGTCCATCAAAGTTATTTGATGGTGAGGCCGCTGGGATTTGAACCCAGGATCGCATGCGCCCCAGGCATGTATCCTAATCCATGCTAGACGACGGCCCCACATTTGGATACATGCTTTTGATGGGAGCTAAATGAAACACAGCAAGCCATCATAAAAACCTTAACCTTCCCAGAGAAATACATCAAGAAGAAACCGCAGAAAACATCAACAAAAACGGGTCCGAACGACTTTTTCTGTAGCATCCGGCGGCGACAACAAAAACTTTAACTCAGCAGCCAAATCCAATTTAGTTGAGGTTAAATTATGCAGAAATTGACCTTAGAAAGGAATTTGCTCTTCGAGGGAGTTGAAACCGCATCTTCAGTTAAAGTGGTGGATTTTGCTCTTCGAGGAGTCCAGTTTAGTCAGGGGATTCAGCTGGAAATCACTTTGTCTGGGAAAACAAGCGGAAAAATAGTGGGGCAAACCTTCTCTACCCATTACATGCTGATGAAGCCGGATGGAAACGTTGGATTTGACGTAAAATCAGTCATTTTTGGCGATGGAGAACCCATCATGGTTAAGGGCAGAGCCGACGGCAAAATCGTTGATTCAGCCCCCACCATAAAAGTCGAGGCGGACCTAACGTTCCAGACGCTATCACCCAAGATGGCGTATCTGGCGGCAACGCATGGCCGCTTAGAAGCCACCTATAACATGGCAAGCGGCGAATATGCCTTCAAAGTCTACAGCGCCGAAAGATAGCAAATAACCCGCCGCGTAACCCGTCAAGCGCCAAAGAACCCAGGCGCCCCACTGCCGCGGTCCAAAGACAAAGAAACACAAAGCATACCCAAAAAGCAGCTGTTTTTAGCCGCCGCTTAGCCTATAAATAAGGGGCCTATAGATTTGGCAAGGACGTGTTCACAATGCAGCTGGAAGAAATGAAAAGCGAAATCGAGAAACTCGTCATCGCCAAAGGATTCTACAATCGACCCGAGGATATCCCAAAAAAGCTGCTTTTCGCCTTTATCGAGCTAGGCGAAGCCAGCGACGCATGGAAGAAGGGGATGCCGCAGGAGAAAATAGCTGAGGAACTAATCGACGTGATCTTCTACATCCTTGACGCCAGCCGACTGGCATGCCCCGACATGAATATGGATGAGGTCTTCGCGTCAAAACTCGCAAAAAACCTGGGGCGACCCTTCCAGTACGGCGAGGGACACCGCCAAAAACAGGCGCAAAACACCGAAAAGTAGCAACATACATTTCTATCCCAGACGCCATGGATGCTGTGAGGCAAATGGAGTACACTTACCCCGACAACGTTGGCTTTGCATGCAACTGCTGCGGCTTATGCTGCGGCGACACCGAAGAGAAAACACGCCGCATTCTGCTTTTGGAGGCTGAAGCTGAAGAGATATCTGCGCAGACTGGGTTGCCCATCGAGGATTTCGCCGCTGAAATCGCCGGCAACGCACCCTACATTTACGAGATGAAAAAGCCCCAGGGCGGCAAATGCTTCTTCCTTAAAGATAACCGCTGCAGCATATACACTGCGCGTCCGCTTATCTGCCGCTTCTACCCCTTCGAGCTCAGATTCGACCCCGACCGCGGCATCCACGTCTTCAGCTACACACAGGAGTGCCCAACCATAAACAAGGGCAAAACTCTAGGCAAGAAAGATTTTGAGGCACTTTATCTGTTGGCTAAGCAGCGGTTACGTTAAATCTGCCCTAAAACGTCGGTTTGCTCGAGGGTGACGCCGCAGTAGTGGCATTTGAGCAGCAGGGGATCTTCGGTTTTCACGTGGAACTTGGAGTTTATGGGTTCGTTGCTGTTGCTTACGCAGTTTGGGTTAGCGCATTTAACTATGCCCTCGATGGTTTGGGGCAGCTTCACTTCAAGCTTCTGTTCCACCTGATAGTTGCGAATGATGTTTATGGAGGCATGGGGCGCAACCAAAGCGATGCGGTTCACTTCCTGTTGGCTGAGAGCTTTTCCCTCGATTTTTACTATGTCTTTAACGCCGAAGCGTTTGCTGGGCACGTTTATAGCTATAGTCATCACACGCTTCTCTTTGCCGGTTATCCCCAAAATCTTAACCACATCTAAAGCGTAGCCGCCGCGGACATGGTCGATGACTGTGCCGTCCCGAATCTTTGAAACCCTCAGTTCCCGCTCGCTCATGACAATCCCAAAATAGGCTATGCGGCGCTAACAAATAAGAATTTACTTGTAAACAACAAAAAAGGGTTAGGAACGCAGGGTGATGACGGTTGTGCCTGCGAACTTGTCAAAGTAGCGGATGAACGTCGGGTTTTTTTTCTGCCAGCCAAAGAGTAAATCGAAGGGTAGCAGAGGCAAAACCTTCCCGAAGTTGCGTACGGCAGCGTGGTCATAGGACATTTTTTTGCCGTCGGTCCGCACCACTTTGAGTCCAAGCAGCCGTTTGCCGAGGCTTTGGCCGTTAAAGCCCTCCAGCAGCGTGCTGTAGAGCCAAAGCAGCCCCACCGTGATGAACAGCACCGTGCTGATTTCGCCGCCTAAAAAGGCGGTAGAAAGCGAGAATAACTGCGGGATAATGGTGATTGCTAGGCATATGGCTGCGATTAATGAGAAGTCAATGACATATGCGGCTGCCCGCTTTCGAGTGGATGCCAGTGGAAGCGAAGAGGCTTTTCCCTGCACATCAGCAACTTCCGCCCAGCTTTCAACGTCATGGATGACGCGGACGGCGCTTTCGCCTGCCCTGCTGAGGCGGTATTTGCCGCTTGGGGTTTGCTCTATGAAGGGTGCCAGCGAGCGGAGGTGGAAGCTGAGTTTGCCTGTGTCGACTTTTAGGAGGTTGAGCAGGTCCGTGAAGGAGGATTCGCCGTTGTTGCTGAGGTCCAGTAGGATTTCCCTTCTAAGCGGATGTGAGAGGACCGAGAGGACCTTTGAGACGTTCTCTTCATTTACTGCCATAGTTTAAAACCATGCGTTAACCTGTTAATGATTTTTATGGAGGTTTTCTGGTACACTGCCCCTACAATTACTTTTCTTACATATAAGTACCACTCAATAAACTCTATTAAACCAGAACCCAACCATACTAGTAGAAAACAGTCCGTTAAACGATTGGTTTATATGTCGAGCGCCGAAATTGCCGTGCAAGTCTATCGGGAACTTGAAAGCGAGGACCTCCGAATCCTCAACATCATCGAGGCAGCCATGGCAAAGCATGAATTTGTCCCCACCGAGCAAATCCAAAATTACGCCCGGGTGCCCCTTGACCGCGTCACCTTCATTTTGGGTAAACTTAACAAGCTGGGTTTAATCTACCAGAGTCGCGGCGCCTACGTGGGCCACACCCTCAACTATGCAGGATACGACTGCCTAGCCATAAACGCCCTGGTTAAAGCCGACATCATTGCCTCTTTTGGGCAGACTTTGGGTGTAGGCAAAGAAGCCGACGTGTATGACGCACTCAGCCCCACGGGGAAGCGTATTGCCGTCAAGTTCCATCGGCTGGGCAGAATCAGTTTCCGCCAGACCCGCCGAAAAAGAGGCTACATCCGAGAGCATTCAACTTGGCTGTTTCAGTCGCATTTAGCGGCGGAAAAAGAATATGAAGCGCTAAAGCTTGCCTACGTCAGCGGGGTTTCGGTGCCGGAGCCGATTAGCCAAAACCGCCATGTCATCGCCATGGGCATGATTGAGGGCGGAGAATTGTCCCGCTACAGAGACATCGGTAAACCCCAAAAGGTGCTGCGGGAGATTCTGCTAAACATCAAAAAAGCTTACACAAAAGCCCATTTAATCCACGCTGACTTAAGCGAATACAATATTGTTTTGCAGCCCGATGGACGCGTGCTCATTATCGATTGGCCCCAAGCCGTCAAAACTGACCATGCTAACGCAGCGGAGCTTCTGGAGCGGGATTTACGCAATGTGCTGGTTTATTTCAGCCGCAAATTCCGCGTAGAGTTAACTGTGAAAGAAGCCTGTGAATATGTAACTGGGGAAGCTAGAAAGCTACCCGTTTAGTGTATGTTGGCGTTTAGAACGATGTAGAGGATGTTGTTTCCGCGGAGCAGCACATTACCGTAGTTGGTCATGAGCTGGTCCTCTTTGCATTCGGTGGCGCCTTCCAAGAGCAGGTTCATGTGCCCGTCGCATTTTATCATTTTACCTTTGTATTCATAGCCGTTTTTGAGAACAACTTCGATGTTGCCGTGTAACTGCTTAATCAGTACGTTTAGGGGTTTTTTACTTGGTTCCATCATCATGTCGATGACCCTGTCCTTTACTTGTATTATCCATGAACTCCCTACCAGATATAAAAGGGTTATGAAAAACGCGCTCCCATACTATAAAGGATAAAGGGCTCGATGGCGCCAAAAGGCTGAATTTGAAAAAATATGCCGCTGCCACACAGCTAAGCCGCTCCAAGATTGATGTTACAGGGGAGGATTAATTAAAAATGGGGGTGGATGGGGGTGCTATAGTTTTCTTATAAGCGAGAGCGCCGCAATCACCAGAAACGCTATGCCTGTCCAGAATAAGTCGCCGCCGGTTAGGAAGTACACGATAAGCGCAACGATTATGGCTGGGATCAAGACCAGGAACAGCTTGATGAGGATAATGATAACTAAGCCGATGATGATGAGTATGACAAAGATGGTTAAGTCAAAGCCTGTGATGTTTAAGCTTTCCAGCACCGAGTAGATTAGCATCCAAAGAACCGATAAATCCATAGTTACTCCTCAAAACAAAAACAGTGGACGGCGGTAATATATTTTTCCTAAGGCAGCGCTAACTCATTTTGCCCCGAAGCTTAGAGAGAACCTCATCTTCCACCCATTTCTCGCCCTGCAAGGTGAGTTTAAAGTCGGGTTTGCTGGGGTCAGGCTTGAAAACTTGCCCGCGCTTAGTCATCTCGTTAAGCCGCGCCGGCACCATCACTTTAATGCCGCTGGACTCCAGCAGCTTCTGCACCTGCGCAGCCGTGTTACGCTTATCCCCCGAAGCATACAGCACCAGCCCCACGGACTCGTAATGCGTCAGGTTCTCCCGCGTCACAATCACCGGGCCCTCCGTGGTGGCTTCCACGATGCCCTTAAGCTGCGCGCCCGAGGGGGTGAGGCGGTTAACCACAAAATCCGAGAGTTTCTCCACAAAATCCTCCGGCATCTCCGCGAGGACTTCAAGGATTTCTTTAGGGGTGTCAGCTTGGATGACGACTTCGCCAAACGCGGTTTTAACTCGGGCTTCAATATGCTTCACTGGGGTTGCCTCGCTATGAGCTATGGCAGCTAACCTTTTAGGATTTGCGCTAAAAGAAAGAAAGGAGAGTTTAGCTTAGGCGTTGCCGCAGCAGCTTGCCGACGAGTTCCGGGTTTGCTTTGCCGCGGACCTCCTTCATGACGGCGCCCATCAGCATGCCAAACGCGTTTTTGCCCAGCTTCTCAATTTGGAGCTTGTTGGCTGCGATTATGCGGTCGATAATCGGCGCCACTTCGACTTCAGTGAGCATCTTTAAACCCAAAGCCTCAATGGCATCCTGCACGGTTTTGCCCTCATTTTTAGCTAGCCAACTAAACACGTCAGCCACGGCTTCTTTAGCTAACTCGCCGGCGCCGACGGCTCCAAAGATGGCTCCGATTTGCTCGTCGGAAACATTTTCGGTTGCTACGCCCTCGCGTCGGAGGGCTTTGACGGTTTCAGTGAGGAACGCTGCGATTGTTGAGGCTGCGACTTGGCAGGCTTTGGCGGTTTCTTCGAATATGGCGTTGTATTCACAGTCGAGGAGTTGCTTGGCGAGTTTCTCGTTGAGGCTGTACTGTTTGGTTAGGCGGGCGAGTTTTTTGTCTGCGAATTCAGGCAGGTGGGCTTTGATTTCTTCGATGAGTTCAGTGGTGATTTCTTGGGGTGGGATGTCGGTTTCGGGGTACATGCGGGCGGCGCCTGGGCGGGGACGCATGTAGCGGGTGGTGCCGTCGTCTTTGGCGGTTCGGGTTTCCTGGGGGATATGGGTGCAGGCGACCTGTGCGCGGTCAACCACTGCTTTGAGGGCGTCATGGGTGTTTTCTGCGGTGTCAGCGACAAAAACCACCGCGTCCGCTTCCCCCGCGTCCACTGCGGCTCGCAACGCGGCGACTTCTTCGGCGGTGATGCCGTAGTTTGCGAGCACCTCGTCGGTGTGGAAGATGCCTCCGACTCTGCCCCAGAACTTGGCGTAATCCGACAACTCGCTGCCCAATCGGAAGCCAGGCATCAATTCCTTGCCCGTTAACCCGTTAAAGCCGGGGAGTTTAACGGCGAGGACCTTCTGATTTTTGTCTATGGCTTTTTTGATGACTTTGCTTTTGGTGGATCTAAACAGGCCGGTGACGTCAACGAATTCTGGCTTGAGCAACTCGGGGGTGATGCCTCGTTTGGCAAGTTCCTGCTTGACTGCGACCAGGTTAAGTTGGCGTTGCACCTCATAGTCGACGACTGTGGATATCAATTCGAGTTCCTGCACGCCCTTAATCTCGATGAGAGTGCCCTCTGCGATTGAAACGTTGAGGTCTTGGCGGATGGTGCCTAAGCCACGCATGACTTTGCCTGTGTCACGTAGGATTCTGCCTATGGCAAACGCCACTTCCTCGGCTTCCTTTGGTGAATAGATGACCGGCGCGGTTGCGACTTCGATTAAGGGGATGCCTAATCTGTCGATGCGGTAGCGGATGGTTTTGCCCTCGTCTTGGGTGCCTGTTTTTCTTGCGGCGTCCTCCTCGAGAAAAGCCGCCTGCATGGCGATGACTTTTTCCCCGACTTTTATCCAGCCATCCAATGCGAGGGTGCAGGTGCGCTGGAACCCCGTGGTGTTGCTGCCATCGATGACGGTTTTTCTCATAACATGCACTTCGTCGACGGGCTGCATGTTCATCATAAGCGAGGCGGTTAAAACCACTTTTACGGCGTCGAGGTTGATGGGATGCGGGGGCTCCTCATCCATCTCGACTAGGCAGCTGCTTTTGCGGTTGGCTTCGTAGAGGATGCGCACGCCCTTTTGGAACTCAAAGAACGCTGCGGGATCCACCTGCCCCAGCTCGCTCTGGGTTGGGCGTAGTCGCCGCAGGAAAGTGATTTCGGGTTCTTCCTTAAACAGCTCCGGGGGGCAGCAGCAGAAGAGTTTGCTGTTAACGTTGAGTTGCTGGTGGATTTCTAAGCCGACTTTAAGGCCAGCTTTTGCGTAGTCGATCGCCATTACTGTTTTCCTCCATAGTTAAGTGTGCCTTCCTGGGGAAGCGTCCGAGGCGAGTATTCGCCTGCAATGTTGGTTTTAAGCAGCACGGTGGCTTCTTTGGGGTCGGCGGTTTGCCCCAGCGCCCACATGAGTTTGACAAGCGCGGTTTCGGGGAACATGTCCTCTAGCGGCACCACGCCGATGCCTTGCAGGTCGCGGCCTGTATCATACACGTTCATGTTGACGCGTCCCCAGATGCACTGGGAGGCAAGCGCTACAACCACGCCTTTGGAGGTGGCGCGTTTGATTGCGTCAAAACAGAATTTGCTCACATGCCCCAGCCCCGAGCCCTCCAGCAGGATGCCCTTGAAGCCCTGTTCAGCGTAGAAGTCGATGACTGCGGGGTCAAGTCCCGGATGGAACTTGACGAGGGCAACTTTGCTGCAGAAGCTGGGTTTGAGGGTTAACTTGCGGTTGGGGTCTCGTTTCTGAAAGCTCTCTGCGGTCATGGTAACTTGATGGTTTTCGATGGTGGCGAGGGGGAAACCGTTTATGGATTTGAAGGTGTCTCGGCGGCTGGTGTGGCATTTGCGGACTTTAACTCCGCGGTGCACCACGATGGCTGCGTCCGAGACGGTTTGATGCATGGCTAAGCCGACCTCGGCGAAGGGGGCTTCACCTGCGGCTTTGACTGCGCCGATGAGGTTGGTTGCGGCGTCGCTGCTGGGGCGGTCTGAGGAACGCTGAGCACCCACCAAAATGACTGGGACGGGGAGGTTCTGTAATGCAAAACTCAAGGCCGCCGCGGTGTATGCCATGGTGTCGGTGCCATGGGCGATGACTACGCCGTCCACGCCCTCCTCGATGCGCTGCGTCACCTTCTCTGCAAGCGCGGTCCAGTCCTGCGGACGCATGTTCTCGCTGTAGATGCTAAACACGATTTCGGTGTCCACGCGGGCAAGATCCGCCAGTTCAGGCACGACGCCGTAGAGGTCGCTGGCCGACATTGCGCTGCGGACGGCTCCTGTGCGGTAATCCACGCGGCTGGCGATGGTTCCGCCGGTGCTCATGATGACGACGTGGGGCAACGTGGGGTTTTGTTTGGGCAGCGGGGGCGCGGCGAAGCTGGGTTTGGCGCCGACGCCGACTTTCTCGACGGCCACTTCCGCGGTGGCTTTTATGCCGATGTTGTAGCCGCTTTTCATTTTGATGATTATGGCTTGGCCTTCGCCGAAGCGGGGGATCAAGATGCCCTCGTAGGTTTTTGCTTTGCTGGTGACCCGTAGGATGTCGCCGACGCTGCAGTTCGCTGATGTCAGCAACTCAAGGGCTTTGCCCCGGTAGCCTGATGCTTCAAGTTCACTCATGCTTTGTAAGCCTCTTTGAAACGTAAACTCCATCACGCCTGTAACCCAAGCGCATGTAGTATCGTCTTGTTCCTAACGCGCTGATAACTAAAAGCTTTTCCCGCCCGCACTCAGCGGCAATCTGCTCTGCCCACGCCAAAAGCTCCCTGCCATAGCCGCGGTGCTGCCAAGCGGTCTTGCTGTGGCCGCCGACGGGGACAAGGGGGCCATAAACATGCAGCTCACGTACGATGGCGGATGCTGCCTCGGCGACTTCGACTCGATGCGCCCGCGGGGATGGGATGCGTAGCCGCAGGTAACCCAGCAGCACATCGTTCTCTGTGTCTTCAGCAGATATGAAGAACTCGGTGCCCTCCGATGCCATGTAGCGTTCGGTTAGGATTCTGACTTTTTCTGGGTCCGCTTGGATGTGGTCGGCTTCGAGGCGGTGTCCCACTTCGCGGCAGCGAATACACTGGCAACGGAGCCCCTCCGCTTTGAGTCTGCGCTGTGCAAGCTCGCGTAGGTCGCTTTTCTTGACGCCTGCATCGATGAGCCGAGCGGGGATATCACGTTGGACACGCATAATTCGGACCCATTTAGGTATGGTTTTTTTGATTTGTGCGATGACTTCTGCGGCTTGCTCGGTGCTGTAGGGCTCAAATTTGCCCTGCTGATGCCACTGGTAGGCTTTGGTGCCCGCGATGGCTAGGCACGGGTAAATTTTGATCATATCAGGTTTGAAGTCGGGGTCAGAAAAGATGCGCTGAAAAGCCGCGATATCCTTTTGTGAGTCGGAGCCGGGCATGCCGGGCATCATGTGGTAGACGATTTTGAGCCCCGCATCCTTGGCGACGCGTGTTGCCTCCACCACATCGGCAACCGTATGTGTCCTGCCCACTAAGCGGTAGATTTCGTCATCGGGATTCTGCACGCCCAACTCAATACGAGTCACGCCCATATCGAGGAGCGCGTCGATGTGGGGCTGCTTTGCCCAGTCAGGCCTTGTCTCCACGGTTATGCCGACGTTGCGGATGGCGCTTTGTTCCGCGTTGGCTTTGGCCTGGGCAAGGCTGCTTGAGGGCATGTCGGTTATGGCGTCGAGTGCCCGCTGGATAAACCATGCCTGATACTCAGGCGGCGTCGCGGGGAAGGTTCCGCCCATCACGATAAGCTCTATTTTATCGACTTTATGCCCGATGGCGGTGAGCTGCTCGATTCGGCTTTTCACCTGCAAATACGGGTCGAAGTTGTTTTGTGCGCCCCGCATCGCGGCTGGTTCATGCCCTGTGTAGCTCTGAGGCGACCCCGTTGCTGGTCCTCCGGGGCAGTAGGCGCAGGGTTCAGGCTGGGGGCACGGGTAAGGTTTAGTCATGGTGGCGACGACGGTTACGCCGCTGATGGTTCGGGTGACTTTTCGTTTCAGAATGGGCAAAAGCTGCTTTGCTTCCTTTGGTGTGAGTTGGCTGATGAGGTCTGCGTTTGAGGGAACCTTTTGGAGGCGGTATTTGGCTGCGGTGCGGATTTTAAGCTTGTTTACGTCATTTCGGGTAGGCGACTCCATAGTCTGCAGGGTCTGGATGATTTCACGCAGGGCATCAGTTTGAGTCAAAGCGTCTCGTCCATAGCCTTAGTTCGTTTGGGGGTAGATAAACTCCGCTGACGGCAACACGCAGACGGAAAGCAACAGAAATCAGTAAATGATTCAGAGGAAAAGCGCCATACGGTACTCATCGATGAATTTGCCGTTGAGCTGCATCTCGCCGCGCAGGGTTCCTTCAAGGGTGAAGCCTGCTTTATGGTAGAGCCGTTGTGCTTTAGCGTTGTTTACGTTTACGGTTAAAAATATTTTTTTAAGCTGTTTTTCTTTAGCGATGCTCAATAGATGCATTAGCAGCTCGGTGCCTATGCCTAAGTTCTGGTAGCTATCATGCACCGTTATGCCCAATTCGGCTTTGTGCCTAAAAACTTCCTGCGGACTGAACTTAAGCGAAGCCGTCGCAACGATGTGAGCATCCTCTGTAACTGCAACAATGGCTAAGACACTGCTGTAGTCGATGTTTTGGGTCCAGCCCTCTATTCTTTGGCGGGTGAAGGGCGGAACCAAATTTTCGGTGGTTGCATCCAAAAGCGAAGAGTACATTTCCCAGAGCATTTCGGTGTCAGCGGCTTTTTCGGGGCGAAAAAGGATTTTTGCACCATTTTTTGCCGTATAGGTTTTTTCCCAAGCTGCAGGATACGCCATCTCTAAAGCCCCATACAGGTAAACAATGTACTGCTACGGTATATAACCTATCAAAACAAGAAGAGATAAAACCTAAAATGGTTAAAGAAAACTGATGTTTATTGCATCCAGTTTTGGCCTGCTTTTCGCTGCAGAATCACACGCTTCTCGTAGTTGCGTCTGGTTCTGTTTTTGGGGCTTGGAGCAGTGCGTTCTTGAGCTTGGACTTTAGGTGTTTGAGACCTGACTTTCCCAGCTTTTGAGAGTGATCCGTGAGTTGGCATACATTACACCTTGACACGAGTACATCAGAAACGTTGCCTTTAAACCTTTAGCCTCACAAAGCCGCAATAACGCAAAAACCCCGGCCTCAAACGCATAAAACTCAGGCGCCGTTTTTTGAGCTTCTGAGGCATGGCGGCTATTGAAAGTTGCATCTGGGGAAACGGCGTCTTCAAAAAAAGTTAGGGGAAGCCCTCAGGGCATTAGAGGAATTCTCTGCTCCAGTCAAAATCTGCTGAATCCTCAGCCCATTTCGGCCAGTGGCTACACCACTGAGGCATAGAGACATCGCGTATCCTGTCTGATGAGGGATGGTAAGGTTTTAAATCGATAATCGGCGTATCTGGCGCTGCATCTATCCATGGAACATAAACTATGCCTTCTTCTTGGTTGACCCCTAAAACGGCTGTGACGCTTACCGCTATCGGGTTTGGCCTAACGGGTGAGCGAGTCGCGAATACGCCGATTTTTTCAGGTCCATTCCTGTATGGCTTGTTACACGCAAGGGTCTGTCGCCACTCTGCAGTATCCGCCATATGGCACCACCACAAAACCATAACGTGGCCAAAGCTTTCTAGTTCCTTTAGAGCAGGTCGGTAGGGTTCAAGGATTTTTATTTGCCATCCCTCTTGGGTTTGCGCTATCTTTCCAATCGGGGAGATTTCAAAGGCTCTTGGTTTACTCATTTTTAGTCACTGTTTCCATAAAGTTTGTCGCCCATTCCTTTTCGGCTTTCAAATGCATAATGGGCCTCAACGCGAGTGCATAGTCGCTTGGCGGGTAGTTTCGCTGTTGGAAAAACGCTTCTACCTGCCTGTAGATGGCTATGCTTTCGTCGATGGATGCTATGTATTTCTGTAGGCTCGTTTGCACTTCTTGCTTGCTTAAGAAGCACAGGTTGGCTACGGCTAAATCCACTCGCCAGATGGTTTTTTCGACGTTTGAGAGGATTTCTATGAGGCTGCTTTTCAGGGTTTGTTGCCCCTGGGGGGTGATGGTGTAGATTTTTTGGGCTATGTTGTTTTTGGAGAGTTTTATTTCTGAGGTGATGAGGGATTTTTTTTCGAGTTTTGTTAGGACTTTGTAGATTGAGGGGAGGGAGATTTCTGTCCAGTAGCGCATGTTTCGTTCTTCGATGGTTTTTTCGATTTCGTAGCCGTGCATGGGTTTTTCGCAGATGAGGCCTAGTATGGCTGTTTCCATGTTCGATATTATACTCATATAATATAATCCGTGTATAATACAGGATAATAAGGTTTCCGCTCCCACAAGCAACCAATCCTTGCCTCATCTGCATTAACCATATATGGCGGCTTAACCGATACCCTTCCTGATATGCCATGCCTAAACTTGTCGCGGTCGTCGGCGCAAAACACTCCGGCAAAACCACAGTCATCGAACACTTAACCGCTGAGCTTAAACGCCGCGGCTACCACGTCGGAGTCATCAAAGAAATGGTACGCATCGCCCGCGTCGACACGCCCGCCAAGGAAACCGACCGCTATGCGCTGGCAGGCGCAGAAGCCGTGGTTGCGGTGCCGCGGGAGGAAACCGTGGTTTTCATCAAGCGGCGGCTGTCGGTGAAGGAGATTTTGCCGCATCTGGGGGGCATGGATTTTGTGGTTTTAGAGGGCTTTGAATCCGAGGATGCAATCCCCCAAATCGTCGCTGCAAAAACCTCCCTGGAAGCCCAAAGCTACCCCGCCGACCGCGCCATCGCGGTTTCAGGCATCATCGCGGACTCAAACGAGGAAGCAGCCAAAGCTCAGAGCTTAAAAATCCCGCTTTTCAGCAGTTTTAGAGAAATAGAAAAATTGGCAGATACGGTGGAGCACAAAGCCGCTGTGTTTAGCTGACTTCTATGGCTGCTACGCCGCGTACCCACCGCTGTGCATACTGGTCGTCGCCGATTATGAGTCGCAGGGGGCCTTCGCCGCCGTCTTTGAGTTGGGTGAGGGCTGAGCCGTCTTTCTGGTAGGCGATTATGGTGTTTTGGCTCTGGGCTTCCTGCATGGTTAGGGTGGTGCCGTAGCCGTCTTGGGCTTGGATGAAGATTGAGGTGGCGTTGCCGTTTATCTGTGCTTCACTGAGCAAATCCACCAGCCGCACGCCTGTGTAGCTGAAGTTGCCGTTGTCTTGGGTTCTGCTGCTAGAAGTCAGTGTGACCTGCAACGTCACCTCTGGGTAAGCCTCAAGCTCCAGGAGGCTGAGCGTCTGCGGGTCGGCTACGTCCCCTTTGATTTGCAGCGAACTCGACTCTACGCCTGCGTCGGGGCGCGTGTAGATGTAGAGGGGCACGGCTGCAACGACTAAAACCAAAAAAACGATGAGGACAATTTTTGTGCTCTTCTGCATCCCATCGCCTACGAAACCGTTATCTCCGCGACCCATCGGACCCAGTTCTGTCCCCACTTAAACTCCTCGGTGGGCACGAACAGGCGGAAGGGTGCGCCGCCGTCGGGTGAGAGGTACACGCCGTTTTCTTGGGTGCCGACCATCATGCCGGTGCTCTGCACCTGAGATAGGCTGAATTCTCTGCTGTAGCCGTCGATGGCGGTTACAGTGATTTTGCTTGCACCCAAAGAAACGCCGGCTGCATCCAGCAGGCTCTGCACACTGACGCCTGTCCAATCTGAGGTCCGCTGGGCTTCTCCGCCGGGGACAAAGGCTGCCGTGACGGTTTTAACCTCGTAGTTGGTGATGTTGGTGCCGGTGAGCACCATGGAGTGGGCTACTGAGCCGTTGACGGTGAGGATCCAGGGCTGCAGGTTGATTTCCGCGACGCTTTTGACGTTGTAGTTGGATTCTAAGCCGGGGACGATGAGTTTGAGGGGTCCCTCGGATGTATCCATCCATTGCCCATCTTTAGCTACGGCCAAGATGAATTCGTTGCCTTCATATTGGGTGCTGTTGAAGGCCTGATACGTGTTTATGCTGCGCTTGAAGCCGTCGGCTGCGATGACGTTTATTTTGCCCGCATCCCACAAGGCACCGGTCTCGTTGAGAAGCTGCGTTACGGTCACGCCCAGGTAGGTGGCTGTTTCATCTTTTATGGTGGCGGTGACGCTTATCAGCGGCATCCCAGTCAACTCCGCCATGCCCAAGGTCTTTTCGGCGGCGACGTCGCCTGTGATTTTTAGCTCTACCTGCGGGGGACTGCCTTGGGGAAGAGCGGGGTTAGCTGCGGGGACACCGCTGTTGCCGGGTAAATAAAAGATGACTGCGCCGGCGGCTACAACAATCACAATCAAAGTTATCGCGGTAAAGATGATTTTCATGTTTTTATCCAATTTTTTTTCCTCCGATTCCAAGTTTTGCGGTTCTGACCAGGAGCAAATTAGCGATGAATCCGCCGATGCAGCCGCTTATGGCTGCGATCACAGCTAAAAACGTCAGCACAATCCATGGCAGAAAAAGCACCGTGGCGCCGACAAGCACGGTTCCCACCACGTTGGCGAGGGCTGAGGCGCCCATGCAGCAGCCAAGGCAGCAGGCTCTATGGCGGGTCAACAGAAAGAAGGCGTCGATGGCTAATCCGGGTCCGAGGTAAATCACAAAGGAGAGCACCCCGAAGTTACCGAAGGGCATGACTAGGCTTATGCAGGCTTGGATAAGCGAAACCATGGTGGCGGCGCCGGGTTTGCGTATGAGCCCAAACGCCATCACGGGCCACATCATGTATAATCCGCCGGTTACTGCGCCGGTGGGGATGTAGGCTGCTCCGATTAGGGGGCCCAGGATGGGGTAGAGTAGGTTTTTGGTTGCTAAGCCCATGCTGGCGAAAAGCGCCATAAGAACTAGGTCTATGGTGGCGATTTTGAGGTTGCTGTTGCGCAGGGGTTGGTTTGGCCGGTTCATCTAATGCTCCGATATTCTAAATTGATAACGTCGGAAAATTAAACCTTTGCCATAAAAAAATCCAGTTAGGGTTTTTCTTTAAGCGTGGACTCCACAAGCGCCTGGGTCTTCCTGAAACGCAAAACCAAATCCTTCCCAAACGCCGTCACCTCAGAGGAACCGCCGCCCTTCGCGCCGCCCCGCACCCGCACAACCAGCGGCTCCTCAAGCCGTCCCTCAGCCAGCGTTATCCGATGAAGCGCATAGCGATAGGACATGCCGAGTTCCTTGGCGGCTTCGAGTATGGAGTGGTGCCTGTCGATTGCTTCCAGTAACCGTGCTAATCCGTCGCCGAAGACGGCTTCGTCTTTTTCGTTTACTATCCAGAGTTTGAAGTGGTAGGTGAGGGGCTGCATTGGTTTTCACCAGGGTTTAGTGGGTGTTTGGGGAATTAAGCTTTGCTTTTCTGGTTTTTATATGTGGATGCAGTGGTGTTTTTGGATGTTGCGGTTGCCTGCTTTAGCTAGCAACCCTTTTATAGCATATATATTGTATATACGATTAATATTATTGCCGAACATATATGCAAAGGGAGAACGGAAGGCTAGAAAAAACCATGCAAAACCCTGAACTCAACCAAATAGTTGAAAAAACCCAACTTAACTCCGTGACCAAAAAAATCACGGTCTACGCCCCAGACATCGCCGCAAAAGCAAAAGCCGGCCAATTCGTAATCTTCAAAACCCACCAAGACAGCGAACGCATCCCCCTCACCCTCTCATCCTGGGACAAAGAAAAAGGCACCATCTCCCACATATTCCAAGAAGTCGGGTACTCCACCAAAGAACTCGGCGCACTCAAAGCCGGAGACAAAATCCAAAGCGTCGCCGGACCCCTAGGAAACGCCAGCGAAATCAAGAAATTCGGAACCGCCGCCGTTGTCTGCGGTGGCTTAGGCACAGCAGTCGCTTACCCCGTGGCTAAAGCCCTCAAAGAAGCCGGAAACAGAGTCATATCCATCATAGGCGCAAGGAACGTCGATCTCTTCATCCTCGAAGAAGAGATGAAGGCGGTCTCCGACGAGGTTTGGTATGCCTCAGATGATGGCACCAAAGGACAGAAGGGCTTTGTCAGCGACGTCCTCAAATCTCTTATCTTGAAAAACTATTACATCGACATAGTTTTCGCCATCGGCCCCCCAATAATGATGAGCGTTATCGCCGACCTTACCCGCCCCTATCGCATTAAAACCATCGCCAGCCTCAACCCCATCATGGTTGACGGCATGGGCATGTGCGGCGCCTGCCGCGTCACCGTCGGCGACCGAATCCATTTCGCATGCGTGGATGGACCCGAATTTGATGCTCACCAAGTTAACTTTAAAGAGCTCATGCAGCGGCTCAAATGCTACTGCACCGAGGAAAAGAATCCCTCACTTAATGATCTAGGAGGAGCATGCAAATGTCACAGCCAATAAAAGAAGCCCCAAAACACACAAGCCGCCTAAAAGCAGTTGAAGTTCCCAAGCAGGACGCGGCTGCCCGAAGCAAAAACTTCCATGAAGTCGTGCTCGGCTACACCGAGGAGCAGGCGCAGTCTGAAGCGTCCCGGTGCCTAAACTGCCCCAAACCCCAATGCGTCGAAGGCTGCCCCGTCAGCGTACCCATCCCCCAGTTCATCGCGTTACTCAAGCAGAAAGACTACGATGCAGCCATCAAGAAAGTAAAAGAGAAAAACAGCCTACCCGCCATCTGCGGCAGAGTCTGCCCCCAAGAGGAGCAATGCCAAAAAATGTGCATTCTCGGCAAGAGGGGCGAGGCGGTTTCTATTGGGCGATTGGAACGTTTCGTTGCTGACATGGAGCAGGCAAAGGGCATTAAGGCGCAGGCGGTTCCCGAGTGGAACGGCAAAAAAGTCGCGGTGGTCGGCGCTGGCCCCGCCGGTTTAACGGTTGCTGCTGACCTTGCCAAAATGGGCTATAAAGTCACCATTTACGAGGCGCTTCACACTGGCGGCGGCGTCTTGGTCTACGGTATCCCCGAGTTCCGCTTGCCTAAACGCATCGTGCAATCAGAAATCGATTACATCAAAACCCTCGGCGTCGAGTTGCAGCCTGATTACCTCATCGGCAGAATCTTCACAGTCGACGAACTCTTCCAGAAGGGCTTCAACGCCGTCTTCATCGGCACAGGCGCAGGGCTCCCCAAGTTCCTCAACGTGCCCGGCGAAAACCTCAACGGCATCTACAGCGCCAACGAATTCCTCATCCGCGTCAACCTCATGAAAGCCTACGATTTCCCCCAAAGCAAAACCCCCCTGCGTGTGGGCAAAAAAGTGGCGGTTATCGGCGGCGGCAACGTCGCACTCGACTCCGCACGCTGCGCTCTACGCTTAGGCGCCAATGAAGTCTCCATCATTTATCGCAGAACCAAAAGCGAGATGCCTGCACGCCAAGAGGAAATCGAGAACGCCGAGGAAGAAGGCATAATCTTTAGGTGGCTTACGGCGCCGCTAAAGTTCTTTGGCGACGAGCAGGGCAACGTTAAAGCCATGGAGACGCTTTCGATGCGGCTCTGTGACGCAGACGACACTGGACGCCATCAGGTTGCGCCCATCGAGGGTTCAGAGGCAACCATGGATGTGGATACGGTAATCGTGGCTATCGGACGCACGCCTAACCCCATTATACAGGCAACCACCACGGGCCTTAAGACCCAACGCGGCGGCATCATAGCCAGCGACGGGAACTTTAAGACCAGCATCGACGGCGTCTACGTCGGAGGCGACATCGCAACCGGCGAAGCAACAGTCATCAGCGCCATGGGCACCGCCAAAACCGCAGCCAAAGCCATACACGAGTACCTTCAAAAACAAGACAAAAAACAGTAAACCGCTAACCCACAGGTTAGCACCCAAACCTTTCCTTTCAAACAATCTTTAAGTTTTTGCATTCGGGGTACGGTATTCTGCCGTGGGCAAGTATCTTCACACAGCGCTACAACCTCCACATAAACGCCCCGCATGAGGGCAGATGAAGAGGCAAATCTGCGCTGCAGGATGCTTGCGAAAAGACTTTTTATTGCTCCTGCCATGCGTCTTCATGCATGCTATTCTGGCTCAAAGGGGGCAACAGTTTTTTCGCTAAGAGCCTTAAACAAAAAAATATAAGCATAAACAGGGCACACGTAACGTATAAGGAAATAAAACATGCGTAAAACCATACTTTTCCTTCTTGTAGCTGTTTTATTATTCTCCAGCCTAACAATAAACAACCCCGCAGACTCTGGCCCATCTGCATCAAAAGAAAACACTTGGACAGAAAAAGCACCCATGCAGCAAGCAAGATGCGACTTGGGCGTAGCCGTAGTGGATGGCAAAATCTATGCTATTGGGGGAAATACCGAAAATGGCGAAGTCGCTACAAATGAAGAATACGATCCCGCAACGGACACATGGGTCTATAAGGCATCAATGCCGACCTCTTGTAGCGCTTTTGCCATAACGGTTTATAACAATAAAATCTACTGCTTTGGCAATGGAAAAACACAAGTTTATGATCCGGCAACTGATACATGGGAAATTAAAACATCACCACTTATAACCAAGGTTTGGGCAACCGCTAACGCTATTAGCGAAAAAATATACGTTCTAGGTGGATACCCCAACACAACAGTACTCGAGGTCTATGAACCCGCAACTGATTCTTGGTCTATGAAAAACACCGGCAACTTCCAACCTTTTGGTCCATCCTGCGTTTATGATGAAAAGATCTATGTAATATGGGGTTTGACTATAATTTATGAGCCCTCGATAGATAATTGGACTTATGGCGTTCCTCCGCCTACAACCTCCGGTGGGTCTGGCGGTATAGGAATTGGAATTGGCGCTACAACAGACTTTATGGCTCCCAAACGGGTTTACATTTTTGACCCAATCACCCAAGTTTATAGATCAGAAACTGGTACTTGGTTGTCTGGCGAGGTCAACCCCCTGCGGTATGATTGCTCCGCGGTCGCAGTAGTAAACGACCAAATCTATGTGATTGGGGGTTATTCGGAGGCTTATGTGACTTATCCTGACGACTGGATTTATGGTCCGCAGCGTACTTGGTACGCTACTAACCTGCAGTACACGCCTTTTGGGTATGTTCCCTCTGAGTTTACCCCCAGTCCCAGTGCAGTTTCGGCTTTGGATTCTTCGTCATCTTTTCCAGTGACGCAGCTTGTTATTATTTGCGCTGTGGTAATCGCTCTGGCTTGTGTTGGCGCTGTTTTTTTAGTCAAAAAAGCAAAAAAGTGACTGCTTAATCCTCTTTTAATATGCCTTTTTCTGGTTGCCCCCTGTTTATGTGCTGATCCGCCAAGGAAGCCGTCTTAGTTGCCGCCATGTGGTGCCCTATTATTTAGGTTAGAGGCAAAATCCGCTTTGGCTTTTTATAAGGGGAGGGAGGTAGTGGTGGTGCAGCAGACGCCGCAGCTATGACCCTATAAATAGAGGGGGGATAGGTGTGTGGGAGCAACAGCGACTGCCCTATCATGGGTTATGGTGTCCAGTGCTATACCCGCGGATTAGTGGAAAAGCCGTTTATTGGTCGGTTTTGATTTTTAGGTCATCGTTTTCTGGTCTGGGCTCTTTGAAGGCTCGGTTCACCGCGGTTTCGGCGATGTTAAATGTGCAGTGCGCGATGCGTTTGATGTTGTCGCGGATCGAGCAGATGCCGCAGACCAACTCGGCGCTTTTCTGTGGACCCGTAAAGGAGCGTGAGGTGATTTCCACGTCGATTTTATCCATTTTCTGGCGGAACTTCATAATTCGGACCGCGTTGGTTACATCCTTGGAGAAGAAGGCTTCGACTGCCTGCACATATAGCCCTGTGACTTCGGTGCCTGCGCTGACCATAAGCGCCAACACGTCCTGAGGGATAGTTTGCGCTGCGCCGTTAAGCATGATTATGTGGCGGGTGATGTCGGCAGCGTAGTCAGAGGCATGCTCCATGTGTGTGACGAGCATCTGGTGATCCATACAATCCAACGGGTCAATGTGGAGTTCGTTGGCTAAATGGGGATCCTGCCCAGCATTACGCAAAATCCTAACAATAAAAAACGCGAATTGATCCACGTCATCGTCAAGCGAATAAGCCGATTTAGCCAGCGCCACATCATTATCTTTAAGCGCAGTCAAGGCGCCCTCGCACATGCTGCGGGAAATCAAATGCATCCGCTGCAGCGCCTGCTCAAGCGACGCTTTAGATTCATCCATCAGGCTCTGGATGTACACGCATTTGGCGTCTGCCTCCATAACCCGAAGGTAAAGTCGCCCCGCCATGTTGCGGATGGCTTTGGTCTGCGGCACCGTGAAAACGTTGTCGGATGAGAGCATGATGCCTGTGTAGCCGTTGAGGAAGGCGCCAAGGATTTTCTGGGTGATGTAGATTTCTTCCTCGTTTTGCCCCACCGCCAAAGTGATTTCTTTAAGGTCGGCTTTTTTGAGTGCGCTGGGATAGATGACCAGTGAGCGGTCTTTTTGGATGTTGAAGCTGACGGTTTCGCCTTTTTTGAGGTCGTTTAGCTGCATCCACTCTTTGGGCAAGGATACAACCAGCGAGGATTTGCCCAGTGACATTATTTTGCGTTCCATAGCCATCTCCCAACGTAACGGTATTAACTGTTAATACACTCAGACATCAAATATATACCGTGCGCTAAAAAAGATAATTCACACAACCGACAACAGAAACGCAGCTAACTAATCCGCCGCAGACTAGCTGCCCCTGAACTTAAGATAATAAACCACTCCGCCCACCGCCAAAGCCACAACCAACCCAATCATGATGTAGAGAGAATACTTCACATAAAACGGCGGCTCATTCACCGTCAACAAAAACTGATCGCTATCACAACGCCATGCCTTGCCCGTTTCAGGCGCACTAGCCACTACGCTCCAGTTCCCCGAGGCAGAGGGTGCAAAGGACCCCTTAAACGAGCCGTCGCCGAAAACTTTACAGATCACAGTTTCCGAGGCGTTAACGCCGAGAAATTGTACCTCAACGGTGGAATCGTTAAAGCTGGGCTCCAAATACCCCAAGACAGTGACATTTTTTCCTAAAGTAACCGTGTTTTCCTCGATGGTCAACTGGAGTTTAGGCTGCGCCTTTACCGTGTAGTTGCCTTTGGCAGTGTAGCTATTCTTGAGGGTGTCGTTTGCATCTATTTTGTACTGGACAAAGCTGCCTGCTGATTGCCCCGGTATGGTGACGTTGCAGGTGCGGTTGCTTATATCCATCGTTAGGGTGGAGGTTGTATTCCACTTGTTGGTGGTGTAGGATAACTGTGCACTTTCAAGGCTGGCAATGTTGGCGGAATAGGAGATGGTCTGCGAGCTCTGAGGCAGAACATGCTTCTGAGTTGACAACGCAGTAAGCGAGGTTTTGCCGAACTGCGTCTTGAGCATAAACTCCACGTTACCTGAACCCTCCTCGCCTATGAGCACCAAATGATACAGCTTAAGCCCCTTCGCACTGGAAGAATAATTCAGGAACATGTCTTGACCGGAATGCTCACAACTTGCATATGCCACACCCCGGTAAGCCTCATTTTCAAAGTTGTAGCCGCCAACCCCGCTGCTTACGTTCCCATACAAACCTGCCTCCCAGGGCAGCGGAAACGAGTTGATACTCACCGATTTAGCATTATTCATAAGGTACAGTCGTGCCTCATACATGTCCAGCGACCCCGGCACATTAACGTATAATTCAAGCTTTGAAGCATTAGTTAAAAACTCATAAGCCCAAGACGTATAGAACCCTGATTCGTTGCCGCTTACTTTCCCTTCCGCTTGGCTACTGTACCATCGGTCACACTCCAAGTTTTCAATAACCATAAAAGATGCCTGCTGAGCCCCCTTGCTTTCCCGCTCATCATTCTTTATGACAAACGAGTAATTCCCCGACTGCTCAGGCGTAAAGAGCGCATCGTTGGAGGTGGTGCCCAGATGCTCCGGTAACCCGGCGGCTTCAGTGTGGGAACTCTCCAAATTACCTGAGGGATTATAGACGTAGATGTCATAGTCGGTTTTAGCCGCGGAGGAGGTGTTAACCCAGGCGCCGTAGCAGTAAACATGATAGTTGTGGCCTGCCTGCAGCGGACAGGTAATGGTCCAGTTTTTCCCCACTGCAACCTGCGAACTGTTGATGCAGACGGGAAAGATGGGTTTATCAACTTGGGTGCAGCCGCTGCCGATATGCACAAAAGAGCTGTATTCGCTGGTGGTGGTTAATTGCAAGTTGGCGGCTTGCGCGAGGAAGAGGGGGCAAATTACTAAAAATAATACCACTACTGCAAACGTGGTTTTGTGGGGGAGGAATATCTTCATGCGCTATGCCCAGCCAACTTGCAACCCCACATATGACAGGGAGATATGATAACGCTTATGAAGCCCCAATTCATATTCCAAACAAACGTGAGTGTGGCGCGCTTGCCGTTTTTGAGAAACTTTGCTGTGTGGTTGGTTTTGTTGTTTATTTTTAATTCATATTGAGAAAATGGCTCATCAAGCAGTATATTATGTATTAAATCTTACTACAGAAGGCATTTATAATAAAAACGCTATCTTGGTTTCCAAGATGAAGTGGCATGATAAACAACACACAAACCCAAAACAAAACAAACGGCGAACCATTGGAGGTGAAATGAAAGAATGAACTATAACAACTATCGAAGATTCATGAAAAACAAGTATGCACTCAGCACAGTCGTTACAACCTTGATCATTCTGGTCATCTCAGTGTTGCTGGCAAGCGTCGTAACTTACTTCGCAATTAACGTCGTCAGCACCCGTGTTCAAGAAGAAAGCTTAACGCTGACAAAACAGCACATATGGCTAAACCCCGAGGCTACACCTGGATCCTCTGATTACTCGATTGCAACATTGATGGTCATTAACACTGGTGGCAGAGACATCGTTATCGATAAAATGGCGGTCAGAGGGCAAGAGTCTCCCTGGGACAATCCTAATGGCAAATTTGTCCTCTACACAATCACAACTGACCCCATATCCTCGGACTTCCAGTTCATCACTGACTTCAAACAGAAACCCGGCGACGGCGATAACAAAGTAACCTTCGGCTCCCAAGAATACTCGCTTTCCGTGGCGAAAAATGACCTGGTGCTTCCCTCAGGATGCAGCATGATACTCTACATCGTTAACCCAGACTCAATCACCATCAACGACATCGGCTTAACCGTCAGCATCACCCTCTACACTGCGCAAGCAATGTACTATCGAGAAGCCAACGTCCAAGCATACGCAACTACAGCCAGCACAGGATCATCCTAAAAGCTGGACACCCCCTTTCCCTGATTTCTTTACTCTTTTCTTTTAAAAAAAAAACAAGCAAGTGGTCTCTCTAGAGGCTTAGCGGTTTCTGCGGCTCATGAAGCTGCAATGGGCGTTATGGTTGTTTAGGTGGCTTTCGACTGGGTTGTCTGCTGCAAATCGACTGCGTTTAAGGGCTGTTTTTCTTTTTCTGGAGCTCACATTTAACCTCATGATTTACAATAAACAAACCCACAGCGGTTAACGCAACCCCGGCAACTAGAAAAACAACCAAGTGCTCATACCCCAAATACTGATCCATAAGCATCCAGACACTTCTAAAAACCAAAACAGAAGCAAACAGAAGAACAAACTCACCGACCAAAATCCTAAACCACTTCATACCCAAAAGATATTCAAACCGCATAATTACTTTTTCTAGAAACCGCAAACACGCCAATGCCTATCTGGAATAGGCGAAAACATCCAACACCGCATAAATGCCGCAAAACGCGATACGTCAGTTGCTCCAGCAACCTCTACCCCCCTCTATATATAGGCAAAACGGCAGCTGGAAACAGCTGCTTTTTTGGGTTGCATTGTTTCTCTGGGTCTGTCTGGAGGGCTGCATTACCTGTGGCTGCGGGTTGTGAAACCAAACTGCAGCGCCAAGACCCGCCAAAACCTCCAATCACAAAACTGACCCCCAAAACAACAAACAAACCCACTTAAGATTCCACAACAAAAATAAAGAAGACTCAGAAGAGCAAAATCAAGGAACCCAGCGCGAGGCCCTACTTTTTGCCGCCCTTCTTGGCACAAGCACTGCTACAATACTTCGACTTGGCATCAAACGTAGTATACGACTTCTTACAAACCGAACACTTCTTCTCCATAGCAAATCCCACCACGTTATTGCGGTATTAACAATTAATATTTTACCCCAAATCAAGGCGACTTTTTGGCTCTCAAGTTCCCCACTCACCCTATACATGAATTCCAATTTAGCTATATTTACCCAAGTTTATGCTGACCAATATGTCAAAATCTACCAATTAAACTGTTAAGCTAAACTATTTGGTTTTCAATGCTAGCAAAAAATAGGGGGTAGTGGTCGGCGCCTGCCGCTTTCTTGTCTGGGGGCTGTTTTCGTTGCCGCATTTTGGGGAGTATATGCATGAGGCGCATCCGTCTTTGCATTCGCAACTCTCATATTAACCAGAAAATTTTCGGTCTTACCATGATGACACTGATACTTGGGTTATGTATTGACCTATTGGAGCACTATCTCTTAACGTCAATCTGATAACTACGTAAATTGTTTGTCCAGGGTTAATCGGGGCGCCAAAACCGAGTTCTGATGGAAGAGTTAGCAAATAAGTTAGCTCGCTTCCTGTAGTTGAGGGTGTTACGGGAGTGCAACCGAGGCCATTACGTTCGCATTGCAAAAGCCAAATAGGGGATGACATACTAGAATCTGCACTATTGATCGGCGATGGCGGAATTATCTTTACCTTTAAGGTGCTGTTCTGGTAAGTGTATGTGTCTTGTGAGATGTTGTGTACTGATATGTTGTATATGTATTGGTTGTTCTTGAGAAGGGTTGCCGAATTGGGATTCGCGCCTACCCAGTCCACAACGAATGGTTGGTTAGCGAGCGTAAAGGTGCTCGACAAAATGTTGCTTAGTGCCAGAGCCCCGAGGGCGGTTGGTATGAGGACTGCTAGAAGCGACAGTGCAACGAGCAGTTTTTTCTTTCGCATTTTTTCACCTCCCAAAAAAGTATAACAAGAATGTAGCTGAACTAAGAAAGGCTAAATGTGAAAAAACCTATACAGGCAGCCGTTCTTAGCGCCGGTTCTTTTGAGTATCAATAGATACTTTATAGATATAAGCGGTTGCTGAATTAGATTGCAACATTAACAACAGAGAAATAATCTATATGTTAGGTTAAAATTTTCTTGAGATGAAGTGCCAAGCCAATAAGATTTGGGGTAACAGGTCAGCAGTTTAGAGTATCGCGTTGCTAACCAAAAAGGAGTCATCGATATGCTCGCAGAACTAAAAATCAGACAACTAACATCGCTACCTGCCCGAAACCGAAAACAAAGAAACCTTAACATCACCTTCACCTACAGCAACGTAGATACCGCTGGACAAAACTTTTAACGAGCAAGAGCGGCAGCAGCTAAACGCTTAGGCATACCCGAACTAAAAGTATTACTTTCTACAGCAACCGACACTGGCGAGCAGTGCTTGAAAGATACCTCAAAGGCAACTCCGATGCCGTCGCGAATCTGCTGGGCTAAAACGGATAAGTACGTTAAAGTCTACGCTTCAATATCTGAGCGACTCTACGGCAGCGACAAAGAATGGGAACCCATCGAAATCTGCGAGACTGAGCCTGACTACAGCGAGAAGATGATCCGCTACGGCCCGGAAGGATACCAAGAATACAACTACAACCGAACCACTGGCAGGCACTATTTACGCAAGGAAAAAAACGCCTGGTAGCAACCGACCGTTTGTAGTGCTTCTAGCCGAAAAAACGAAATAAACCCATATTAGACAGATGCGGAAATGTAATTATTCCATCCAAGAAGTATGGATAGGGGCTCGTAGCCTAGCACGGATTAAGGTGTCGGCCTTCGGAGCCGGAGATCGAGGGTTCAAATCCCTCCGGGCCCGCTTTCCAACCAATTTTTTCCTCCAGCAGCCAGTTTGTCTGTTTTTGCGCGGTTATATCACGAAGTATTTTGGGCAAAGCTCAGTTATCTCATTCCAGAAGGAAACATCCATGTCTTTTACCCCTGGAATGGCAGCAATCTGGTTTCGCACGTCAAAAAGATGCTTAAAATCCCTAATCACCCCGATCGCCATAAGATCATAATCCCCAACGGTTTTCGAGGCCACAATGATGTCTTTTAGTTTTATCAGGGTCTCGAGGATAACTGTGGAGTCAAAGGGTTCTCGGCTATTATCCCTTGGAGATACATCAATCATAAAAACTGCCATGGCGTGGTAGCCGATTTCTTTTGGGTTAAGGACGATGGTTGAGCCTCGGATGACGCCTTTTTCTTGGAGGGCATTGTATCGGTCAATTATGGTGTCGGGCGAAACGTTTAGGTCTTGGGCGATTTGGCGAAAGGATGTCCGGGCGTTTTTGCTTAACGCCTCCACAATTGCCAAGTCAATATTGTCCAGCGATGTCCTCTCCTTGGGGTTTAGGTAAATCAAAGTTTTCGGGGCATAACAGAATATCATTAACCCATATGCTGGTGTTTATCTCCCTAACCATAGGGTGTGCTTTAATTAACTCTTTTAACTCGTTGAGTTTGGTAACGTTTTTTACGATGGCAACCGCGAAGATGCTGTGCCTTCCCATGGTGCGGGCAGAAAAAACTATCTCCGGCATACCCTTAAGGAATTCCCTTATTGCCTCGATGTGAGAGAAATCTGCTCTTATTCCAAAGCTGCCCACGCAGTCGCATCCGAAACTTTTTGGGTTTAACAGAACAGTTGTTCCCCTTGCCACGCCGTTGTTTGCGATTTTATGGAATCGTTTGCTGATGGTGTCTACTGAGACATTGCAGGTTTTCGCGATTGAAGCAAAGTTGAATCGGGCGTCTTTTTGGAGAGCCCTTATGATGGCGGTGTCTATTTTGTCGAGCTGGGTTCCCACTCTTAGTTTCTCCTGATTGTCTATGTTAAGCTCGATTTGATATATAATATTGTAGGTGAATTGACCCTAAAAAACATAAAATTAATGCGTGTTTATCTTAAAATGTAGAGTTTAGGCTGGGCATTACTCTACAAAATCTTATATACAACTACAAATATCTTAAGGCAGTGGTGCTAAACATGCAAATGGGTAAAATGCTTGAAGACATCGAGCAAAACCTTGAAAGCAACCTCAAAAAAAGGTTCGCGTGCTCCCACTGCGGCAAAACATGGGTAGAAATAGTAGGGTTATTCGCCGGAACCATAGACGGACAAGACGACCTTTTCTTCCAAATAGGAAAAGAATCCGAAGTATGCAAAAACTGCAAATTCAACCTCAGAACATGCCCCACATGTGGCTCCAAAGACACCTACGAAATCAATTTTCCACCCGCTCAATCCACCACTTCACCACAAAGCTTTGACCGCATAAGAATAATCAGCAAAAACCAATAAACCAAAAAGACGTGAAAAAATGTACGAATCCCCCGAAGCCTTCATGGCATACGTGAAAGAAAAAAATCCTAACCAACCCGAATTCCACCAAGCAGTAGACGAAGTCATAAACTCCGTTTGGCCAGTTATCGAAAACAACCCAAAATACCAAAACGCCAACGTCTTAGAGCGCATAATCGAGCCTGAACGAGCAGTAATGTTTAGGGTAACATGGGTTAACGATAAAGGCGAAACCAAAGTAAACAAGGGCTACCGAATTCAAATGAACAGCGCCATAGGCCCCTACAAGGGTGGGCTGCGTTTCCACCCCAGCGTCACATTAAGTGTGCTCAAGTTTTTAGCCTTCGAACAAGTGTTTAAGAACTCGTTAACCACCCTGCCGATGGGCGGCGCTAAAGGCGGCTCAGATTTTGACCCCAAAGGAAAAAGCGACGCCGAAGTCATGCGTTTCTGCCAGAACTTTATGCAGGAGCTCTCCCGCTATATTGGTCCAGACACCGATGTTCCCGCCGGCGACATAGGCGTCGGCGGCAGAGAAATCGGCTTTATGTTTGGGATGTACAAGAAAATACACAATGAATTCACCGGCGTGTTAACTGGCAAAGGCCTCAACTGGGGCGGCAGCTTAATCCGGCCTGAAGCAACCGGCTACGGCGTAACTTACTTTGCGGAAGAAATGCTTAAACAAAAAAACGAAAGCTTCGAGGGCAAAACCGTGGCTATATCAGGTTCAGGTAACGTTGCCCAGTATGCAGTGGAGAAAGTCTCTGAACTCGGCGGAAAAGTAGTTACCCTATCTGACAGCGACGGCGCCATCTATGACCCCGAAGGCATCTCCGGAGCCAAACTCGCCTACGTCATGGATTTAAAAAACAACAAGAGAGGGCGAATAAAGGAATACGTCTCCAAATACCGAAATACGGAGTACTTGGAGGGTAAACGGCCTTGGGAAATCGAATGCGACGTTGCCTTGCCATGCGCCACCCAAAACGAAATCTGCGGACAAGATGCCAAAACCCTTGTGGGCAACGATTGCATCTGCGTTTGCGAGGGCGCTAACATGCCAACAGAACCGCAGGGCGTCAAATGTTTCCTTGAAAACGAAGTCTTGTACGGTCAAGGTAAAGCGGCTAACGCGGGCGGAGTGGCTACTTCGGGGCTGGAAATGTCCCAGAACAGCATGCGTTTGTCCTGGACGCGAGACGAGGTGGATGCGCGTTTACGTCAAATCATGAAGTCAATTCATGCAACCTGCGTTAAGTATGGCAAAGAAGGCGACTACGTAAACTACGTCAAAGGCGCAAACATCGGCGGCTTTGTTAAAGTTGCAGATGCCATGGTGGATCAAGGCATAATTTAGCCGGAGGATAATCAGAAACAAGCAAGGTTTCGCTTATGCCCATAACCCTTAGGATAACATGGAAAACACAGGATGATTCGCAGGTGTGCCCAAAATGCAAGGCGCTGGAGGGCTACACTTGGATAGTAAACCCTGGTGACCCTTATCCTAAGCAACTTATCCACCCCCTCTATGGCCCAGTCTATGATACACGCCCCGCGGCAGAAGGCAGCCTAGTACATGAAGAAGACGGTCACGTTTGCAGATGCATGCTGCTACATCAATATGACGTAAGTGATGTCTTTGCGAAACTCATCGGTAATAGGGATTTAGAAGAGATAGCTGCGCAAGAAACAAACGAGTAAGGACCGCATTTCAGGGTTAACTTCCGCTGGGAACCGGGCAATGCGGAATTTTTGGTAAATGTTTCGTATTCCTGCATCTAATTAATTTTCACAAAATTTTTAAGCCATTTTTAGCCATAAGGTGTTAGGGTTGCTGTATGCCACAAAACTTTTTTAAAGAAACGGAAAAAAATAATGAATGTAAACCCCAAAAAAGAACTGTTACGCTGGCGTGTGCCGGTTGTGGTGCAGATAATCCAGAGTATCTTCTTGATGACCGCCAGTTGTGTGTAGATTGCTACAAATCCGAAGTTGAGCATTAAACAAGACTAACTTGAACTTGAGTTTGGGTGATTTTGTAGTCTTATAGCTGCTTGTCTCTTTTCCCAATATCTTAACCCTATGTGTACTTGATAAGCTCTGATACCTTACGGTGTAGCCATTACAGCAGGGCGGGAAGAGCAATTCTTTTTCCGCCATTTTAGCGTTACATCCTCGTTTGTTGCGCCCGAATAAAACGCTTCAACATAAGCAAGACTTATTAGCGCATATTTTCAGAGTAGAAACCAGCATAGATTCAGACCAAACGGTCCTATGAAGGGAGAGGGGAAAAACCATAACGAAAACAAAAGTAGCCAGCAGACACTTTAGTTTAGGTCTGCAAGGAAATCAAATGGACCATTTTTTGGGAGAGGCGATACTGCATGACTGATGCACTCTCCAAAAACATCCAGACCCTGGAGCGAGCCGAAAACTTGGGCAAACGCTTCTGCCCTCAATGTGGGAGCAAAATGAAAACCTGCTGTGATTTACATCGCCAATTCAACCTTGTGGGTCATCGCCCCAACGGCGTCCACAATGGCCCCGAGCGGTGGATTTGCCTCTGCTGTGGGCTAATCGAGTACAAGGATTTTGCGATGCGGGCAATGTTCGGTCGAGCAGGCACATTGACGTAGACGCTCGTCATCCTTTTGGGCTATTGGGTCTGAACCGAGAGGTCCAGCACCGTTTGTTTCTCGTATTTTGGCCTAATCATCAGCACATCTTCAATGTATGCCCTAAGCGGCTCCGCGACGCTCCAGGCTTGAGCTATGCAGCCTCGGGGCAGAAACGGCGAATCCCCATCATATATCTCGTTGATGGTTCCTAAGCCGCCGCGGCTCAACTCGGCATCGAAGAGGGGCTCTATGAAGGTTCTGTAGGCGGATTCTCGGTTGAAGTCAGCGTATCCTTTAGCCCTAAGATACGCCGTCGTGAAGGGACCCGTCAACCAGGGCCACACAGTGCCGCAGTGATACGCCTGATCTCTAGCTTCCCTGCCGCCCTCATATCTGCCTCTGTAACGTGGATCCTTAGGCGAGAGCGTCCGCAACCCAACCGGCGTGAGAAGCTCTGATTGCACAAAATCGACCACCTGACCGATTTTTTCTTTATCAATTATCGAAAAATCCAGCGCCCCCGCAATCACCTGATTAGGCCTAGTTGACCAGTCCGCGTCGCCGGCATCGTCAATAAGGTCATAGAGCGAATTACTTTTAGGGTTCCAGAATTTCTCGCAGAAACTCTCCCTTGCCTGCTCAGCCATCTCCGCGTAGTCTTCGGCAGCTTGTTTCTCATGGTACTTGAGGGCAAACAGCTGCATGGCACGCAATGCATTATACCATAAAGCCTGAACCTCCACGGCTTTTCCCCCCCGCGGAGTCACCGGGCTCTCGCCTACCACCGCATCCATCCACGTCAACTGGGGCCCATGCGCTAGCAGCCCATCGTTATCCACGTGGATGCCGTTTAGGGTTCCTCTTTTGTGGTTCTCAAAAATATCTTTGAGGGTGCCCCACAGCGCCTTCGCCACGAACTCGTAGCCGCCGGTGTATTTCACGTACTGCAGTATCGAGTTAACGTACCATAGGGTGCCGTCGACGGTGTTGTAGAGGGGCTCGCCGGTTTTGTCATCAATCAGATTCGGAACCAAGCCTTGGCGGCAGTAATGAGTGTAATCTAGAATCACGCTTCGGGCATCCTCAAACTTTGCGGTGGCAAGCAGCAAACCCGGCAGGGAAATAAAGCTGTCTCGGCCCCATGAGCCAAACCACTGGTACCCCGCGATGATGAAGCGTTTGTCTTTATCTCCGCTAACGTTAAAATCGTTGGCGGCCTGCAGAAGCCAATTTAACCCATCGGTGGCTTTGAACTCTCCCAATGACGAGTAAACGCTGCCAAGCATTTTTCGGCGCCTTTCCAGTTCTTCACTGAAGACTTTTTGGATCGAAGCAACATCTGAGCCGAATTCAGCTAGGGTTGTTTGGGTTTCCTGCATGCTGCTGTTAACTGCGGTGGCGATGGCGAAGTTGGCTGTAGTGTTTTTTGGGGCGTGGAATTCAAAGAAGCCGGGAATGTAGCTTTCGTCGCTGCTTGATTCCCCCCGGTTTTCTTCTTCCCGATAGAAGACTCCGTCAGCCCACACTGGCCGCTGCATAAAGCTGCCGCCAACCGCTTTAATTGCCACGCACGCGGGCGGGTCTTTAAATGTTAATTCAAGCGTGTTCTCGGTTGCGTTCTGATCGAATAGAACAGGTTTCTCTTTTCTGTTAATGGAGTAATGATAGTGCCTATACGATAAAAGCGGATAAACCTTGATCGCCGCGTCGGTTTGGCTTGAATTCGTCACATGGTAATGTGCAATGACCGCGTTTTTTGCGTAGGGCAATACGAGGGATTTCTCTATCTCCACTTCGCCGGCTCGGTAGATGTAGATTGGAAGGGGAGAAACCTGGAACTGGGTTAAGTACTTGTATCCCTGAGGATAAATGTCATGGCGGAAATCGTTTGCGCCAAGCTGGTAGATTTTACCGTCGACGTCGATGTCCTCGTCGAGTTTCGAGAGGATGACGGTTCGGTCGCCTGGCGGATGCAGAGCTGCCACAAGTAACGCATGATATTTTCTGGTGTTTAATCCCAGAACAGTAGATGAGGCATATCCGCCTAAGCCATTGGTTATCAGCCACTCTTTTTTTATGGCTTGTTCAAACTGCGAAATGTCGTTTTGCCTAAACACTATCGAGGGCAGCTCCAAAGCTTTCACTCTCCAAAGTACTTTTCCGCTTCGTTAATAATAAAATATGTTGGCACAGACTGTTCCGATGAGCTTAAATTCGCTGACTTTTCGTCGGGGACCAGCCGCTCCTTGCATATTCCTCCATGACTTCGTGGTAGGCACGTTTCGTCTGCTGAGCTATCCTGTCCCAACCATACCTCTCCGTAACCACCCTATACGCTTCTTGCCTAAGGCGCCCCCGATAGCCCTCATCGAGCAGAACCCTGTTAATCCCCCATGCAAGCGATGAAGCATCATTAGGGTAAACCTTCACTCCAGAAACGTCATGTTCAACGATTTCGGACATGCCGCCCGTGTCAGAAACCACCACCGGGCTCCCCGCAGCCATAGCCTCCAACGCCACGATTCCAAACGGTTCAAACAGGGACGGAACAACCGTCACGTCCGCTATCTTCTGTAGTTTCAGCAGCGAATTCTCATCCATGAAGCCTTCGAAAAAGACTTTATGGTCCAAGCCGAGGCCATGGACGATGCTTTGCAGTTGCTCTTTCATGTAGCCGCTGCCGACTATGATGAATTTAGCGTTGACTTGGCTTAGAACCTGGGGCATCGCATTAACCAGCACATGAATGCCCTTTTCGTAAACTAACCTTCCCACGAATAAAACTATTTTTTCTTCAGGCAACGCAAAATTGCTCCTAAACTCCTCCTCCACTTTGAGGTCCTCGTAGGTTTTGGCGTAAACGCCGTTTGGAATCATAACCATCTTGTTATCAGGCAGCGAGAACGCCCACTTAACATGCGAAATCATGTAGTGGCTGCAGCAGATTACCCGCCATGCTTCATAAGTTAGCCAATTCTCGGTTTCATGGATCATATTTTCGGTTGTGGTATGCAAACTCTCCCGTCGCCCGATTTCGGTGGAATGCATCGTTACAAGGAGGGGTTTTCTAAAAACATGTTTAAGCCCCACTGCGGCGTCGGCTACAAGCCAGTCGTGCGCATGGAAAACGTCGATTTTGCCCCCTAGCTCCCGCACCAGACGAGCGGCGTCTTTTTGCATGTTCACATTCATCAGGTAAACCCATGAGGCAAAATCGGGGGATGGATTCCTGTAAGAGTAGATGCGGTGCACCTCGATTCCATCCATCACCTCATCGGTTGATGCGTTGGGGAAATCGCAGGTTACCACATGGACATTGATGCCCTGTTTAACAAGGTCCCTAGCTAAGAAGTACACGTGAGGCGAGATTCCTCCGATAACTCGAGGCGGAAACTCCCATGAAAGCATCATAACCGTCAAGTTATCAGCCGTTTTTGGTTTCCTCCAGCAGCTTAACGTAGCCGCACGCGTCATCGGGGACACTGGCGTCGGCAACGCGGATTTTGATTTTGGGAACATGATAGAACCTTGCGATTTCATCACGCATCAAATCGGATTTAACCCCCACTAAGCCGGCTTCATACATGCCCAGCCACTCTAAACTTTCGATCGCCATGTTAAACGGCAAACTTGCGCCTGCAGCACGATGGTACTCTATGCTGTCAACTGAGAAAAGAAACGGTATGCCCAATCCCAGCTTAAGGGTGGTGGCTGCTGGAACAAAGTGCCAATCAAAAACATCGATGACATCTACGCCGCCTGTATCATAGTATATGTTGGCTGCGGCTTTTTCGATCTCTTGATTTAACATTAAAACCCATGTTAATAGATCAGGGTGAGTTCGGATGGGGTTTGGGACATAGATTATTTTTACGCCCGCTTCGTCTGTTTGGCTGTAGGGGCCGTCGGTGTAGGTTACAACGTCGACTTCAACGTTGCGGGCGGCTAACTGATTCGAAATCGCCTTTACGTAATTGGCTAACTGCCCCCTAGTATTCGGCGGATACTCCCAGCAGAAAACGACTACCTTCATAAAACTCGCTAGTGAAAATGTAAAAACAGATTAATAATGCCTATTACAAACGCTAAATTACCAAATTAACATAACCCCAGAAACGTAAGCCTTTAATGTCGAAATGCGGCATTACAAACATCGATTTATCCGGTTTTTTGAAGGCTATGGAGACTAAACCTGATTCATACTTATGTAGTCAGCTAAAGAAGCGGCAGGAACACGATTTATTACCCGCGGTTATTGCCTACCAACGCATCGACGGCCCCGGTTCAAGTTTGGACCTGCGTGAATTCCAGCAAGCCCTATGGCGTCTGCCTCGAATCCCCCAAAACATCCGAGCGGATCCGTCTTTAGCTTGGACCAGAAATCTCCCCCGCACCATAGCTATCTCTATCGACACGGGGACAAAGGTTACTGCATATCCATTTGAAGCCGGCATGATTTGCGTTGAATCCCGAGACTACGGCTTTGAATTGGTCTCAGCAGCCGGCGAGGTGCTGCCCACCAAAGAGAGTTGGCTGCTTAAAATCGCCGATACCTTCAGCCTCTCCGGCGTCAAGTTCGTTCTTGAAAATCTGCGCCCAAACATTAAATCCTCAGGGTTAGGCGGCTCCGCAACCGCCGCCGTCGGGTTATGTATCCTCGCAAACGATTTAGCTGGCAAACCGTTTAGTCGAACTCAGCTTATCGCTTTGGCTTCAAGGATGGAGCAGGATTTAGGCGTCAGTATTGTGGGCACGCAGGAGCAGTCTAATGTCCTGTTCGGCGGAGTCACCGACTACGTTTGGTTCCCCTGGGGGTATCCTAACCGGTCACCTACGGGTTTTGGAGCATCATTGCGCTCTGAACTTTTACCTCCAAGCAGCTACCTGGAATTGGAGTCACATATGGCTATTTATCACAGCGGAAAAACAAGAAACAGCTCCAAAGTAAACTCTGTCTGGCGCGAGGCATTATCCAGCCCTGAAGGTTTTGGGCTTCAAAAAAAGACCCCGCATTTGGCTTACGAGTTTAGGGAGGCCCTGCGACTGAGAAACTGGACACAAGCAGCCAACAGCATCCGTAGTTACCGTGAAATCCGAACCATCCTCAGCGCTAATTACATGGATGGCTCCGAGGAAATGGCCAATGAAGCGCAGACCGTGGGCTGTGAGGTTTTTCCGTTGGGTGCTGGAGGGGGCGGAGCGGTTTTCTTTTTCTCCGATAACCCCCGTTCAGTTGAAGCTCTGAGGGATAAGTTAAGCGGGAAATATGAGGAAATACCCTTCCATATTAAAGAAAGGGGACATGAGTTGATTAATCCAATCTCCATCAACGCTTGACGCCTTCAAGAAAGCCGTGGCGCGCTGGGTTGGGCTGATTGGTTGATGCTAAAAAAACTGTGACCTATCTAATGGTTGATTTCAGTAAGATAGGCAAAATTCTCGTTAGACGGGTGGGGGACCGGAGACCCTCATTTCCGCATGCTCAAGATCCTTTAGTTCCTTTATCTCATTCTTCACGGTAACGACGTCTCCGACATGATCAATCGCTTCTACCGGCAAAGAAATGATCGGTTTGGTTCTGACGCTGATCAACCCCGTTTTGAAACCAAGTTGCTTTGCAACTTCATCAGAGAGTTGAACATGAAAATGAGAGACTTTCCAATCATCCATGCTGATTTCTATTCCTTCTACTTCACCGATTAAGCTGCCTCTAACACCGATTACCTTTTTGCCTTTCAATGTTTCAGCTGAGACCAAAAAATCACCTACTACCATTAGCCTAACAGTTATTAAATATCTTTGTTTGCATCTTTAAGCTACAACAGTCAAAAAACGGCACGCTACTCCGCCGTATCTTTGTAGCTAAAGCTAACGCTAAAGAAACAGGGAATTGAATCAGAAATTGGGCTATCTTATTTTCTTAGTTTATGTCTTTCCGAGGTTACTTTTTCTAGGAGTTCCTTGGGGTCGGAGATTTCTTGTTTGAGCGTGATGCTATCGGGGCCTATTGGACCCATCATGCTAACTGGCAACGGTACAACAGACTTGGACATCATGCCGCTTTTTATGTCAAAGATTTTTTCCATTTCCTTTGCTAGTGCAACTTCGATTTCTGTGATTGCCCAGTTATTTTCATCGATTTCGATGCCTGCGACTTCTCCCATCAGCATACCTTTGAAGGTAATGACTTTTTTGCCCAAAATTTTCTCTGGCTTTACCAACCATAATCACCATTAACCTTTCAGCCCATGTGGGTTTAAAAACATTTGTTTGCTTCACAACGTTAACACAACCAAAGTTGTCAGGTTCAAATGAGGATTTTTTAACATATGTTCAGGCGCTCTTTCGCTGTAAGCTCAGATGCATTGGCACTCGGCATCTTGCAGCTACCCTGCTGAGAGGTCAAAATCCTTAAAAAGACAGGAATCCTAGTCTAATAGTGCTGATTTTTCTGCAGATTGTGGAGGTGAATTGATGATACGTATTTTTGCCACTATAGGCTTCATTTTAGCCCTGATAGGCGGGCTGCTCCTAATCTTCATTGGAATCGCCGCGGCACTAGGCATCTTTTGGTTGATTTTCTATCCGGCATTTGCGTTAACAGCCCTGTTCTGGGGAATAATCATCTTTGTACTGGGGTTAATCGCCGCGGGAGGAGCAAAGTTTGTTCGGCACCTAGGAACCGCGCTGTTGCTTTTACTGGTGGGCATAGTGGCTTCGCTGCTTGGCGCCTGGTTTGCGGCTTGGCTCATTGTAGTTGGAGCAATATTTGGTATACTCTCAAAACTCTAGAAGGCTAAACGGATTATTTGACGGTGAACCACCATATTTTCCCCTTTAACCATTATAGCCGGTGCTGATTGGGCTCAAATCCCCGCATTCTTCGCCGCAGTAGCCTTTGCCTTTGTAACCGTGTTGTCCTTCAAGATCCGTCTCTACGCGGGGCGCCGAAAAGACAGAATCATCGCCGTCTTCGGCGGCATAATCGCCGCTTACGTTTTCGTCGATTTAATCCCAAACATTGCCTCCTCCAACGAACTCATCAAAGAAATCGCGGACTCCCAAACCCGATATGTTTACGAAGAATCCCTGTTCCTGGTTGTGTTTGTTGGTTTTCTCATTTTTTTCTCGCTTGAATATTTGGCTGTGACCTCCCAGAAAACCATCGATAGCGCATCCCAGAAAAGTAAGAGTTCAAAGGGCGTTTACGTTGTTCACTTTGCAGCTTTAGCGTTTTTAGAGTTCGTGCTGAGTTATATCTTGCTTTTCGAGTACAAAGCAAGCGTCATCGGCGGGGTACTCTTCACCTTCGCGGTTGCTCTGCATCTCTTCATCGCCGATAACACCCTGGCGGATAACTATGGCTCATATATCACCAGAAATGGGCGGTATCTGGCCTCTGCTATCCCCCTATTTGGCTGGGCTGCATCTGTTGTTTTCCCCGAAAAAACAGCCGCGGCATATCTGCTTTTAGCCTTCGTTTCAGGGTCCATTCTCTACATGGCTATCAAAGATGAAATTCCCACAAGGGGCCAAAAAAGGTTTTTAGCTCTTTTTTTGGCGGGGGCAATATCGTATACTTTGCTTTTGGTTGCCTACTCACTCGTAGGCTAATAAAAACTTGCCTTATCGGTTCCTTAGTGATTCTGGGCGGCTAGCAAGTGGC
This sequence comes from Candidatus Bathyarchaeota archaeon, assembly GCA_026014735.1. Taxonomy (NCBI): domain Archaea; kingdom Thermoproteati; phylum Candidatus Bathyarchaeota; species Candidatus Bathyarchaeota archaeon. Next base: position 500,371 of record JAOZHT010000001.1, on the reverse strand, counting down.
TGTGTAGGCACACTCACATAGGCTTAAGAAGTTAAGTCCCTAGTTTGAAAGTGATTAAGGGCCTTTGAGGTATAACTTACTTTTTAGGACAGTGCAACAGACGTGGGCAGCGCCAAAAAAGCTGGGTTGTTTAGTTCAATTATTCTTCCCTTAGCCCTAGCGCAGTTCATCTGCAGCTACGCCGCCTCAAACATGAACGTGGCCATAAGCGACATAGCCACCGATTTGGGCACCACCGTTACAGGCGTGCAGGTTGCCATAACCTTCTTTACCTTAACCATGGCGGCTTTGATGATTCCAGGCAGCAAACTCACCGATATAGCTGGGCGCAAAAAGATTTTCCTGATTGGCTTAAGCATCTACGCGGCTGGGGCGCTGATTGGGGCGCTGGCGCCTGTAGTAGGCGTCCTCATCTTTGGTTATTCGCTTCTTGAAGGCTTAGGCTCCGCGCTTCTAATCCCTCCCGTGTACATACTGGTCACTGTCTCCTACAGCGGGGTGGCTAGGGCCAAAAACTTCGGCATCGTCAGCGCCGCAGCTGGAATCGGCTCGGCTGCGGGTCCCCTCATCGGCGGTTTAGTCACGACCGCGATCAGCTGGCGCGCCTCCTTTATTTTGCAGGTTCTAGTTGTGATAGCGATTATCTTTCTTAGCCTGCGGATTGTGGAGCCGCCCAGAACCGGGCCCAAGCACCATTTTGATTTCCTTAGCGCTATTCTTTCGGCGGCGGGTTTTCTGCTGATTATTTTAGGGCTTCAAACCACCTCTACATACGGCTGGTTTGTATCCTCCGCGAACGTGACGATAAACAACACGGTAATAATCCCGGCCGGCAGCATATCTCCCTTCTTAATCTTCCTAATCGCGGGAATAGCCTCCAACATATTATTCTACCTCTCCATTCGGCACAGGGAAAGAATCGGCAAAGAACCCCTACTTCAAACCCATATTTTACACAACAAAATATCCAACCTGGGTTTAGTCACCCAAAACATTCAATGGCTGATTTTGCAGGGAAGCTTCTTTGTTATTTCAGTATTCCTGCAGACAATACGCGGATACAACGCCATCGAAACAGGTTTGATTTTAACTGCCTCCACCATCGGCGTCCTATTTACTTCCGCTTTAGCTGGAAGATTAGCAAAGAAACGCTCTCAGCGCCTCAACATACGCGGAGGATTCATCTTAACGATCATAGGTATACTTCTGCTGCTTGCACTGGCCAGTGCAGTGTCATCGATTTTCTATTTCCTGCCCGGGTTATTTCTCATCGGCGCCGGCGTGGGAATAATGCTTACTTCCTCAGTTACCGTTGTCCAGTCCGCTTTCCCCGAAAAAGATCAAGGCGAAATATCAGGCTTATCTAGAAGCATCTCAAATTTGGGTTCGTCGATGGGTGTGTCAATTGTCGGCTCGGTTCTAATCAGTTCGGTTCTTCCAAATAATGAATCATTCGGGTTAGCATTAATTGTTATGGTCACATTTGCGATGGTTGGTTTGGTTGCAGCTATCCTGATTCCCAAAACAGCTGAACCGAACAAAAAACAGGGCCCCTGACCCTCTCGCCGCATGCCACTGTTGGGCTGACCAGAGACTTGTGCCTTCGCTTTGAAGTCACACAATCATATTAAATCGGCTCTATTACTGTTTTTCAGCGTGCTATTTTTAGTTTTGAGGTAAGAGTTTGTCAACTGAAAGAGATAGGTTAATTCAAGCCCGCGAAGAGCATGTCCCCTGGCGTAAGTGGGGTCCATACCTGAGCGAGCGGCAATGGGGAACCGTTAGGGAAGACTACAGCAACGATGGGTCCGCATGGGACTATTTCTCTCATGATCAATCCCGCTCCAGAGCTTACCATTGGGGCGAAGACGGCATAGCGGGGATATCTGATGATAAACAGTACCTGTGTTTCTCGGTTGCCCTCTGGAATGGAAAGGACCCGATTCTTAAGGAGCGGCTGTTTGGTTTAACCAACAGCGAAGGTAACCACGGCGAGGACGTGAAAGAGTACTACTTCTACCTTGACAGCACCCCCACGCATTCCTACATGAAGTACCTCTACAAGTACCCCCAAAACGCCTATCCCTACCTGGACTTAGTTAACACGAACCGCTCGCGAAGCCGCTTTGACCTCGAGTACGAATTGTTAGATACAGGTATATTCAACCAAGACAAGTACTTCGACGTCTACGTCGAGTACGCTAAAGAGTCCCCCGAAGAAATCCTGATACAGATAACCGCTTTTAACAGGGGAAACGAGGATGCAACATTAAATATACTGCCGACCTTGTGGTTCCGCAACATCTGGTATGGCAGCAAAGTCCCCATGGAGCGCCCCACCATATGTGAGATAGAGTCAGTTCCTATGCCTAACGTGAGTGCAGTGGAGGCTGAACATCAATTCCTTGGTAAACGCTATCTGTACTGCGCAGCCCAAGCGCCGTTGCTCTTCACCGAAAACGAGAACAACAACAAACGTCTGTTCGGAACCACAAACCTTACCCCGTACGTAAAGGACGGTATCAACAACTTCGTGGTAAACAAAGACTACAGTGCCGTGAACCCCATTCATATTGGAACCAAGGCATCGGCGAATTACGAATTAACGATTCCTGCTAAGCAGTCAAGAACGGTGAAGCTGAAGCTAACTGATAGGGCGCCTGAAAAACTCGGTGACCAAGACCTCTTCGATGAAGGCTTCGACGAAACCTTTGAGGAGCGCAGAAGAGAAGCAGACATATTCTATGATTCCCTTAGCCCCAAAGCATTAACTGATGATGAGCGAAATGTGCTGCGGCAGGCGCTTTCAGGGCTGCTTTGGAGCAAACAGTACTACGAGTATGACCTATCTAAATGGTTAAACGAGCACCAGGTTGACTACTACACCGAACAGAAAGACATCCGTAACATAAACTGGTTCCACATGGTTAACAGCGACGTCATCTCGATGCCGGATAAATGGGAGTACCCCTGGTACGCCGCCTGGGATTTGGCGTTCCACACAATAGCCATCTCCATGGTTGACCCCGACTTTGCCAAGCAGCAACTTAACCTGATGTTAAACGAGCGGTACCTGCACCCCAACGGCCAATTCCCCGCTTATGAATGGAACTTCAACGACGTCAACCCGCCCGTCCATGCCTGGGCAGTAATATTCAACAACAACCTCGAACAGGCGCTGCATGGCAAGAGCGACATGGTTTTTCTTGAGAACTCATTCCAGAAGCTGCTGATGAACTTCACCTGGTGGGTGAACCGCAAAGACAACGCCGGCAACAACATCTTCCAGGGCGGTTTTCTGGGTCTAGACAACATTGGGCTCTTCGACCGAAGCGCCAAGTTTCCTGCGGGGGTGACGCTGGATCAGGCGGATGGAACCGCTTGGATGGCGATGTTCTGTCAGAACATGCTGACTTTATCTACGATTCTTGCGCAGGACAACCAAGCCTACGAGGAGCAGGCAATAAAATTCTTCGAGCACTTTCTCTGGATTGCCCATGCGATGAACAGCGGCTCGGAGAAGCGGCTTGGCCTGTGGGATGAGGAGGACGGCTTCTACTATGACATACTGCGGCACACCGATGGGCGACAGGTCAGGTTGAAGGTGCGTTCGATGGTGGGTTTAATTTCGCTTTGCGCCAACAGCGTATTCAATGCAGATGCAGTCGAGAAAATGCCGCATTTCCTTGAGCGTGTAACATGGTTTGTGCAGAATCACCCCGAATTGGTTGCTCATATACATCGGCCTGGATTGCGGGGCGTAAACAACACTTTTCTGCTTAGCCTCTTAACCGATGACCAACTGCGGCGTATACTGGCAAGGATGCTTGATGAGAACGAGTTCCTCAGTCCCCACGGCATTCGTTCCCTCTCCCACGTCTATGCAGATAACCCCTACGACGTCACCTTAGGCGAGCAATCCTTCAGCATACAGTATGCCCCTGCTGAATCAACCACTGGTGCCTTCGGCGGAAACTCTAATTGGCGTGGACCCGTCTGGTTCCCGATAAACGCGCTTATAATCCGAGCGCTGATAAACTTGTATGCCTACTATGGCGACGACTTCAAGGTTGAATGCCCCACAGGCTCAGGAAAAGAAATGAATCTTCTCCAAGTCAGCGGCGAAATTGCCCGGCGCCTGGGAACCATATTTTTAAGGGACAGCAACGGGAAACGCCCAGTTTATGGTGGATCAGAAAAGTTCCAAACCGACCCCAACTGGAAAGACAACATCTTATTCTACGAGTACTTCCATGGCGACAACGGAGCTGGATTAGGCGCAAGCCACCAGACAGGCTGGACGGGGCTCGTGGCGGTTCTATACAAGCTGTATGGTTCAGCGCCGGGTGGTTTTCGGGGGGAAAAACAGGGGCAAGAGTTGATGTTTAAGAGGCTGGCAAACCAATAAGTGGATTTCGGTTTAGGTCTTTGCCTGTTTTTCTCGAAGGCTTGCTTCATGGCTAATTCTTTAGCTGAGCCCTTATCTTCACGTATGGGTTACTCTGCTAACGATAACATATTGTTGTAATAACAAATTTTAAATCTCGCCGCTTGTCAATAAGCAAGAACAAAATATAGAGAGGGTGTATCAAATTGGTTGAGATAATAGAGATATTAGCGATATTCGTTCCAATAATTGTAGTTGTGGTGTTAGTGATTTCGTCACTGCGTATTGTTCGGCCAACTGACCGAGGCTTAGTTGAGAGACTTGGCAAATACCACCGTTTCGTGGAGGGCGGCATAACCTTGCTTTTACCCTTCCTTGACCGAATCATCAGAGTCAACGTAACCGAACGCATGACCCCCGTCCAGCGGCAAGATGTCATCACCCGCGACAAAGTCTTCATGGGCGTAGACGCCGTGGTCTTCTACAAAGTCAAAACCGACGAAACCTCAGTGAAGGCCTCACAGTACTTCGTCAACAACTACGAATCCCAAATAGACACACTAGCACGCACTGTGCTACGAGACATCATCGGCGGCATGGACATGACCGTCGCCAACACCAGCCGACCCACCATCAACGCTAAACTAAAAGAAGCCCTAGACGAGCAAACCAGAGACTGGGGCATAGAAATCGTCCGCGCCGAAATCAAAGACCTCGAACCCCCCCGCGGCTTAATGAGTTCCATGGAGTCGGTGCTTAAAGCTGACAACGAACGGCAGGCAGCAGAGAAAACCGCCATCGCCCAAGCTACATTAGCCAGCGGCGAGAAAAACGCGTCTATCCAGCGTGCAGAGGGTATGAAGCAGTCGGCGATTTTGCAGGCGGAAGGCCAAAAAACCGCCACGATAGCCATCGCGGAGGGTGATGCGGAAGCCACGAAACTGCGAAACGAGGCTTTAACGACTTACTTTAAGGATTCCGCTGTAACTCACAAGCAGCTTGAAACCGTCATGTACTCGCTGATGAATAACACCAAAATCATCGTGCCCGAGGGCAAGGCAATCTCGCTGATACTAAACGAGCAGGAGAACCTCGCTAAGGGTTCGGTGATTCCGATTCCGCAGCCTCAAGCCAAAACCAGCAAGTAATCTACCTTACCCTTTTATTTTTTTTAGGTAATCCTTTATCATCTGGTCATGCTCAAAAGCCAGCGGATGCGGCAGCGCGTTTAGGCTGAAGAGCTGGATCTGCTGGATTTCGCTATCCTGCTTTTTCAAGTCGCCGCCTAAAACTTTAACGACAAAGCATGTGGGGTAATATTCGTATTCGATGTCATCTTTTATGCCCCATTCAACGTATTCTCCCAGGACGCTTTCAACGGCTACATCAAGCCCAGTTTCCTCCTTGACTTCTCGAACTATGGTTTGCTCTATGGTTTCGCCGGGGTCCATTCTGCCGCCGGGCAGCGCCCAGTAGCCCAGAAACGGGCGGGTGTTGCGTTTAATCAGCAGTATCTGGCCGCTGGGGTAGGGGATTATGGCGGTTGAGGTTTTGCCCGTGTACTTCTTCATTTCAAGTCAGCTCTAAGATGTTATCTTGCGTCTCCAATTAATGATTACGGTCACCGCAAAGATGATTATGCCCACAAAAACCACCACGGGGCTGGGAAAAGGCAAGCCGAAATTGAAAAGGTCCCACGTCAGAACTCCAGTGAACCCCGAAACCGCGCCGAACAACGCGCTGAGCATGGAGTAGCGTCGCATGTGGTTGCTGAGGTTTTTGGCTGCTATCGCGGGGACGATGACGAGGAACCCCACCAGCAGGGTGCCGACGATTAGGATACTTATGGCAACCACCACTGAAACCAAGAAGAGATAAAGCAAATTTATCTGCGCCACCTTGATGCCTTTCGCGATGGCTAGGTCCTCCGAAATCATAGCTAAAACCAGTTTGTTGTAGATGACTTTGGTGGCAAGCACCGCTAAGACGCAGATGCCAATCGATGCTAAGGCACTGAAGGCGGTTACCTGCGAGATGTCGCCAAAGAAAGCCTCCTCCAGCGCCTCCAGGTTATTTCCGAAGAGCAGTATGCCAATCGCCAGCGCCAACGTGAACATGGCGCCGACGAGGGCTTCGTAGGAGATTTTTGTTACCCTCTGAACATGCCAAATGATGACTGCAGAGGCAAACAAGAACACAAAAGCGCCTAAAACGGGGTCAAAATTCAGTGTAACCCCGATGGCCAAGCCGGGCAGCGCCACATGTGAGAGTGCATCGCCTACCAGTGCCATCCTCTCCAAAACCATAAGTGACCCCAGATAGCCTGCGGCGACGCCTACAAAGATTGACAGCGCCAAACTGTAGACTTCAACCATTTACCGTTCTCCCCTTAATGCTTTCGACGCAGACAGGTTCTCCATAGATTACCCGCTGGGTTTCGGGTTTACCGATTTCGACGGCGGCTCCGAAGAAGGTGACGCATTTGTTTATGGCTAAGAGGTCGTCGGCGTATTCTTGGATGATGTGGATGTCATGGGTGATCAGCAGGATGGTTATTTTGTTTGTTTTTTTGATGTCGTTTAGCATTAGGTAGATGGGTTCTTCGCTGTCCATGTCAACGCCGGTGGTGGGTTCATCCAGAAAGAGCACGTTGGGGTTTTCCCGCAGCGCCGCGGCAATCAGAACCCGACGCAGTTGTCCCCCTGAAAGCACTCCTATCCTTTTATCTGCGACGTTTTTATCCTTCAATTTAACAAGCGCCAAAGCATCCTCGACAGGTATGCCCTCACCGATCGAGAGGAATTCCCTCACAGAAATAGGAACATCCGCTACGGTTACGTATTGGGGAACGTAGCCGATTTTGGTTTTCTCCGTCCAATCAACCGAGCCAGTATGCGGGATCAGCCCCAGAAGCGTTCGGAAAAGCAGTGTTTTGCCGGCGCCGTTTGGACCCAAAATGGCCATGGTGGTTCCCTTTTTGACTTTGAAGCTTATGTGCTCTAGCAGGATTTGGTTCTGCATCTTCACGCCGACATCAGAAACCCTCAAAATGTACTCGTCAAAAGTTGTCATAGAACCACTTCATCTGCCAAACCATGGCAGACACACATAGTACTTCACGGGTGGCTACAAATAAGTTTTTTGAGGCAGAGCTTAACTGGACAGCTGACTTCTTAATTCCGAGGCTTCCTGCTCCGTTAGCCAGTTATCCCCTCGGAGAATCCGCAAGCCCTCCGAGGCTTCGCTTTGGAACTCTTTGTTTTTTAGCAGATTATTTTTTTCGCCCAGGCTCCAGAGCGTTCCTTCAAAGAGGCTGTCTTGGTATGGCAGCTTTTCTACTTTGCTGATGAGGGTTGCGATTGCGGGGTAGCGTGGAGTTAGGATATCTTTGATTTTAGATCTCCCCAATGCAGCCTTAAGTTTTGATGATAGATTGGCTTCGCTGAACGTGGAGGGTGAGATACAAACGTAGCGTCTTGCTGAATCCATTTCGTAGCAGACCAAATAGAAAGGCACATAGAAGAGGGTTGGGCTCTTGGATTGGGGGTCATGGATGCCTAAGTCCTCGAATACCGCGTTAGCCTTCTCCCGCAGCCTGATGCTTCGGTTGATGCCCTCCAGCAGGGGTCTCTCTATTGATAGCAATCGGCTGCTTTCCTGTTTACATGCCAGGATTTTTGTGTCCCGGGCTTGCTCAAGATCCAAGATGGGTTGACGCATCAGCCTGATTTTAGAATCCATCTCGAAATTAAGTTCGGAGGCATCTTTGCCTTTTTGTTTAGATAAACCTTTGATTTCGTTCTCAAAATTCTTGTATTCCTTTTTGATGGCGGATAATTCCTTCTCGGTTACCTTGGTTTTGTCCTTCCAGTGCCTCTCATAATATTCATGTCCCTTCTTGCCGCTTGCCTTCGCCTCCCGCTCGTACTGACGAATCTTCGCCTCCGAGGACGCTATGCTTTTCTCGGTTTTTGTCTTAAGCTTCTGCAGCCTCTCAATTTCCCTATCAAAGCCCTCAGTTAGGTCCTTGATTTTACGGTGATACTCCTTGCTGAGTTTAGCTACCTGTGGATTGATAAATTCTTCCAGCGCCTTGATTTTTGCGTCCGCTTCATCTTTAGCGGCTGCGGCTTCGTAGTCTATTTCAGTCATGTACTGGCCGGTTGTTTTAGCTATGAACCGTGAGCATTCAGGCAGCTTCTCCGCGTCCTCTCTGAACAGCGCCTGCAGCTTGTCGAGTTCACTTAGGGTTGAGGTTATGTGTTTTTCCACAAGCAGGGGCGTAAGCACCGTCATGGGGGCGGCAAGGTCGGTGGCTTCTTTGCGGTAGAGGTTGAATTCGACCTTGAAGAAGGGGTCGGCGATTAAGCCTTGAAAAATGAATCGTTTCTCTCTAGGGGGCTGCTGGAAGTAGCTGTTGTTATCTGAGAGGAAAGCCTCAAAGGTTTCTCGGGGACGCTGATTCTTCATCAGATTATCCATGAACGCTAACGCGGAGGGCGCCTCCTCGTATGCAACGCTGTGGCTGACGCGTTTTAACCCATCGAAAATCAACCCCGAGTTGTTTCTTGGGAACAGCCATAGCGGATAGGCGGTGCTGGTGACGAAGGAAAGTTTCTCTTGGGGTTGCCGGGAAAATAATCCTTTGCCCCGGCTCCTCTGAAGCATCGCGAGGGAAAAAACGGTGGCTGCTTCCAGCTGGGGGTTTCCGTTTTTTCGCGACGCAAACGGCAGCATCAAGCGCTTAACGGGCAGAGTTAACATTCAACGTCAAGCTAGGTATAAAGTGCATGCTTTTTAAGAATTATCCAAGTACCCCGCTAGGCTGAACCTTCCCGTTATCCCCAACCATGCCGGATGTCTAAGTTTAGCTTTTTATGCGAAAAAATCGCTTATCCGTCTCTGGAACAGCGCCCTCTTAAGCAGTTCACTCTGCAGAATCCATCTTGAAATGGGAATCTCGAATTTTCCTCCCAGAAACTGCAGCGACTCCGCAAGACTCCTAAAAACGTAGGGTTTCTGGCGCATGGCGTTGCGCACGTTCTCGCGTACCTGCCAAACCCCTATGGGCATAATGTAGCCTGGGCGGGCTTCCCGCAGCACGATGGCGGTGGCTTGGCGACGCTCCTTCTGCAGTAATTCACAGATTGCCAGACGTGCACTGTAGTAGCATCCTCCGATTGAGGCGTACGTGCTGCGTCCACTGTTGCCTTCCCAGTCGCTGTAGATGGCAACGCTTGAACCTGCGGGGTTCCAGACGGTGCCGGGGTACCATGCCTCCATGGATTCGTAGCTCCACCGCGCGGGAATCATCAGGATCTCAAAGACGTTGTCGAGGTAGATGGATTCGTAGATGCGGTACTCGTTGATTTCGGGAAAGGTCTTCACTTTCTCGAGGAGTTTTTTGCCGATGATGTCGTCGACTGCAGTTATGCTCCAGCGGGTGGGAACTAGGCGCCGGTTTTTTTCCACTCCGAATGCGCCGACGCTGAATGCCTTCTGAATCTGGGTTACGGTGACTCCTCTGTTGTAGAGGTCAACCACGGCGCCGGTGGCTTTCAGGTCGGTGTCATAGTAGGCTTTCTCGATTTTCTGGTTGTAGGGTGCGTTGCCCACGTGAAGGTCGCGGATGGGCGCTGAGGGACCAAAGGGCTGCACGTCATCGCTAAGGGTTATGGAGCCCCGTGGTTTCTTGGTGAGGTTAAGTTCGGTGTCTACGCTGCTGTCGGCAAGTGCCAAGTCGCGGGTGCGGTCGAGGATTTTGCCTGCCGCGCTGATTTTTGTTACGTTGACAAGGTGTTTGCCGCGGATAAGCAGGCTGCGGAACCCCACAATTTCATCCATGGGTTTGCCAAACCACTGCTCGGGTGCGTCATAGATGCCTGTGTTTTCATGCACCGGCGGCACCAGGGGTCCAATGTAGACATTGGGGTAGCCGATTCTGCCGATGAAGACGCTGGGCGGGGAGGCGCCGTCGATGTCTTGGCTCTCCATCAACGGGGCGCTTTTGAGGAAACTGTTGACTTTAACCATGATGGGGCAGCGGGTTTTGCCGCAGAGAAACCTTGAGCCCTTGCATAGAACGCAGAGGCTGTTGCTGGTGCGGGTGACTACTTGCTGCTCGAGGGCGCTGCTGTTGACTTTTCTTATGATGTCCTCTAGCCAGTTGCTTTTGTTCTGTCCCGTAGAGGGCGGAGTCTGGGTTTGCGTCATCTCTAAAGTAGAGGGGTATATTTGCTTCATAACTTTTCTGTACATGTTTAAATAAAAAACGGGTGCCTGAATGGCTATTTGGCAGATGCCTTTTTTGCATCATCTTAGCTCGTGAGACCTTGCTGAAGCTTACCTGTCATGGAGCTGCCTAGTTGCCTTTTTGATCCATAGCTGCAGTTTTTGCGGAAACCTGGCTTTAACCTCATCGGCAACCCTAAGCAGCCTGGACAGGCGTAGGCGTGTGACGTTGGCATCGATGATTTTGACTTCGCCGCCTATAACCCGCAGGTTATCGGCTTTCACGTCAAATATCCCATAGCGGTTAACGATGTCTCTTAACTCTTTAAGCTGCTGGGACGTAATGTCGGCTGGTGCACCGTACTCTTGAAGCAGACAGTATTTGGTGTGCCAAAATATGCGGGCGAAAAGATGGTGGCGCAGGCTATGAGGGACTTGCCTGTAGGCGCGGTGGTCGTTTTCGATGCTTTTTTGGGGACCCACCTTGAGGACTACCCTGTGGTCTTGGCTTCGGGTGCCGAAGACTGTTTTGTGCCATCCGTGGGCGATGACGTAGAAGTCGGGGAAACTTTGGGTTACCAGCGATTCAAGGGTGCTTTGGCTGATGAAGCCTGCGGTTTTGGGGGGCAGATTGTGGTCTATTAAATGGTCGATTTGTCTGGCAACGCCTCTGAGTTCTTGGTACTTCACGTTTATGCCCTTAAAAGCCGCTGGAAAAACATGATGCACACCGAATAATAAACGATAAGGCGTCTAATCAAAAAATTGTTTCGCTACCAGAGACATAGCGCAAGACACGGTTGCTCCACCAACCTCTATCCCCCTTATATATAGGCAAAACGGTTCAGCATACAGTCGGCTCTGTTTTAGTCAAAAAAGAAGGGGGATGAAGATTCCCGTCGCCTGGGAACGCTGCTTTTGGCTGCTGTGACCGCTGGAATCTCTGGCGGTTGCGGCGTTTTTGTGTTAGATTTGGGAAGCGGGTTCGTTTGCGTTAATTGAAATGCCAGTTAACTTAGGGTTGCCGGATTACAGTGACAGAGTCGTAAATTGAGGCTTGACCGGACTGGGCAATGTCAGTGTATGGGATACCTGGGCGGTCGGCAATGTTTCGGTAGCTTTGGAACCAGCTTTGAAAACTCTGATGAACACCCGAATCTACAAGCACCGAATGCGCGGTGAATGATTTGCCGTAGTCTGCTTGGAGACCGAACTGGACAGGCGCGGAGAACTCATAGCGCTGAGAAACCGAAGAGTAACGAACGCTCAGATTGCTTGCCTGCGGCCACCATTCGTTAGCGTACTGCACGACAACGTATAGGTACATGTCGGGTGGTAATTGGCCGTCAGCGGAGCCCTCGACGGTGCAATACTGGGGTACCGAAGTCTCGCTTTGGGGGGCGGCGATTTCAAGAGTTGTTAAGTTTTGGATTATTTGCACAGGCTTTGGAGTGGGGGTGAAAGTCTGTGTAGTTGTCGAGTTATAGGTGACTTGGGGCTTTGATGTTGATTGCCAATAAATCGAGTATGGTACTATTATAGCCAAACATAAGCCGACAATTCCGATTATTTCTGGGAGCTTTAATGGTCTCACTATTTTCTATCCTCCAGGAATAGAGTACTTCAATATTTAGTGATTAACTCATTTTTGCCCTAACTAATTATTGTTTAAATTAACTATTAAAGATAGCGATAGCATGTTAAAAATGCGTTTTTTAGAACCTGGCACAGACGCTTCCGCAAACAGAGAGTGCGGTCGATCAAAAGCGGGTGCCAAAAAGTGGGGAAGGATGTAGGTCAGGTCTGAGCCTTAATGTGGAAGGCAGCCCACCTAACCCATGTCTTTGACGCAGCAGATTCAAGACGCTGCATGAACCTACCGCTCATGGGCAGATGCTTCGACATGCATGACAACCCTACAGAGGTAGAGTTTTGACGCGCCATCGGGTTGGTGACGCGTTTCCTGTGGGCTGTGCATGCGTTTAAAGCTTGCTCCCTGACCTACACAAGCTAATTGTATATGGCAGGCTATAAGTTTTGCGACAAAACTGGTGTAAATAATAACATTTATGCACCATTTGATACAATTTCTTTTTTCCAAGCCCCAACAAACCAGCAACGAAAGCTTACCCCGCGAGCAACATGCACAAAGATTTAGGTACAGGTAGCCAAAACAAATAAGCGGCAGCCGAAAAAATAGACAGAAAGGATTGAGTGCACCATTTTTGGTCGGCAAGTATTTATTAGTAAATGCAGATGGGATAGTGCCTACAGTGTGCAGGGGTCGCCGAGCCAGGTCAAAGGCGTAGGCTTCAGGAGCCTATCCTGTAGGGGTTCGTGGGTTCGAATCCCACCCCCTGCACCATCAAAAAATTCTATAAATTAAGATATTAACCCTTGAGAGATCGTTATGTCAACGGTAAATTACCAGTTGAATTAGCTGACGAGGACAAATCATCGAGAAGGTTCGGGAATACCGAAGCAGAGCAAAGAGTTGTTGCTTAATCTGAGATAAAAACTAGTCCAGGTGAAACGATAACAAGGACCATTAACATGAGATCATTAACCTAATTAGGTACATTTCTACTGAAGGCCTGTCTTGTTTGTCTCCTTACACCATTCATCTTTTAAAAACCTAATAATCGACAATGAAAGCGAGAAAAGTGTTATGAATACCAAAATCTCTAACATAGCATTACGTGGTGCCGCAAATACTATTTGTCCATGAAGGCTTCTTAATATTTGATTTGCAGTCACGCCTGCTGGGAGGGGTACATTTTGTGAGGGTAATTCGTATCTTCCATAAAGCCGTAGGGTGGTTGGTTTATCTATTGAAAAGCTGCCCACGGTTGTATATTGATTAAGGTCTTGTGGAATGGCTTGACCTTTTGCAATTGGAACTTCAATCCATGAGGAACTATTATCCACGGAATATTCCAACGTAAAATTGAAAATGCCTGCATATGGCGAACACATGTACACATAGGCATTAGCTGAACTCCAAAAATAGCCTGGATCAACAGTTTCATTGTACTCAAAATATCCAGATGATGAAACATTTATGGGAACGCTTAACCGTATGTCCCCAGAATCGCCAATTACTCTTGGTGCAAAAATTGTTTCAAGTATCACAAGCCCACAGAAAGCAGCTATTGCTGAGATAGTGATTATGATGAAAGCCAGACGTAATCTTTTTAGACATCTAGTTTTCCAGTAAATTCTTGCAAATATCTCTCTAAAACGCGGCAGTATTTGGTAGTTTGTCATGTAATCCCTCACTCATTTGACTACATTGCTTTTCTTATTATTCGACCATATATTTTAAAATCATGCATGACAACAAGCTTCCCTAAGTGGGTAACACTGCTAATAGACACTTATGCTTCTTCCGATCTCATACTTTCCATAGTTTATCTTGAAAAAAATTGAAAGCGAGATTTGCTGAATGATGTATCCAGCGTTTTAGATATTCGAAATCCTACGCCTTAGACCATTTATAAAAGTAAAGGGGGTTTTGCGTCTGCGGCTTAGAGGTCTATGACTTCGTTTTGCTGGGGGATGCAGACGTCGGTTATGGCTGAAATTTCCTCTGAGAGCAGTTCTGCCTGTTCGAGGTCGCCGTGTACCAGAAGGGTCCGCTTGGGCTTAAGTTTGCCTATAAGCTGCTTGAGTTCGGTTTGGTCAGCGTGCCCGGAGAGTTCAAACTGCTTAATCTCCGCTTCCACCGCGAAGGCTTCCTCGTCACTTTTGAAGATGCCCTCTTCCTTGGCGAGCTTAAGGGGGCTATCAGGAGGCAGATACCCCGAAGTCAAGATGACCGAGTTGTCTTTGTCTTTTGCCCACAGCTCCAGCAGGTTAAGGCTTGCCCCTGCATGTCCAAAGCCTGAGGTGCAGATGACCACCGCGGGTTCCTCGATTTGGCTGGTTCGGTAGATGTGCTTGACGTATCGGTAGTTGAAGGGCTGCTTTTGGCGCCTGATTTCCTTGGTGAACAGCGGCTTGTTCTTGTTGAAGTAGCCGTTTATGCGGTGTGCAAGGTTAGATATGGTGTAGACGTTGTAGCGTGGCAGATGCCCGTTGGCGATGGCGGTGTCGAGTCTTTTAGCCATCTCTTGGCTGCGGTGAAACGCAAACGTGGGAATCAACACGTTGCCGCCGCGCTGCATAGTTTGGCGCACCTGATTCATGAACTGGTCAACAAGCTGTTCTCGGGGCGGACGCACTTTACCCCCATATGTGGACTCGCAAATCAAGACATCAGGCCTCTTAGGCAGCGTCTCGAGTTTGGCGCCCTGCAGAATCTCGGTGTCATGAAGACAGAAATCGCCTGTGTAAACGATCCTTTTCTTCTCCGCCTGAAGCGTGGTTATTTTTGCGCCCGCCACGTGCCCTGCGGATTGAAGCGTAATGTTCATGCCGGGCAATGCAGCGGAGTCGCGGCTCCACCAGCACGCGCCTACACGTTCCGCGTGTTCATCTTGGTATTCAAAGTTGCCTTTTCCATTCTGGATCTTCACCATGTCATGGAGGAGGTCAACGGTTACGTCGCGGCTGATGTCGGAGCCGATTATTATGGGGTTGTTTTTGCTTAACGAGAGCAAACTGCCTGTGTGGTCCAGATGGGCATGGCTTATGATAACCGCATCAAAATCCTTAGGCAGCTTTTTTACTTCGCCGTCAAGTTTTATTCCGTAGTCTAATGCTATCTTAGCTGAATCTGTTTCAACTGAGATGCAGGAGCCACCTACTTCTCGGGCTCCACCGAGCACTTCGATTTTCACTTTAGTCTCTTCCGTAAATTTGTAAACGTTATTTGTCCAAAAATTGGGCATTTTCCAACTTGTAGACAGGCAAACCAGAGGTTTACCCGTTTCGTTCACCTCAAAATCAAAGTTGCCCGATATTAACTTATTGACCCATTAAACACAGTTGATACATGCATCCAGCGCCCCACGCAACAAAACCACAAAAAGACCTGCCCCATCACCCACAGGCCACTGTTCAACCGGTTCACACCAAACATTGGTTATGCTGCCGTTTTACTGTTCCATAATTCTAGAGAAGAAACCGGCGATTTCCATAGGTGAAGTGAGCAGGTCTTTGGTGAAGATGCCTTTAGCTGTGGCTTTAAAGAGGGTTTTGTTAGGTCCGCGGAAGCTTTCCACCAGTCCATGCCGCTCCATCGAGTAGAGGTTAGCGTAGACTGTCCCGGGGCTCATCAACACGTTTAGGCTTCGGTGCAGGTACTGGGTTGCGTCGTAGCCGCTGAAGGGTTCCTCCTTAAAATGTGCCAGAAGAATTATGTCTAAAAGATTAGAAACTAACCTTCGGGTAAACTCTGCTTTAATTGATTCCGCATCAAAAACGTCTTTATCCGTCAAAATAAGATTCCTCAGGGGGTTTTTCGCTTCCTCTTTATAAACCCCATACTACATTTCCTGATACATCATAGACTTGTCCAACAACAAAACAGTTGCGCCCCGAGGCGCCCCTTCATATCTGCTAAGCCTTAAATCCGCAGCATGAGTAAATCAAACCTATGAACCGCAAAGTAAAGCTGCTATCACTTGCCCTGATAGCGATAGTTGTCGTGGCAGCCACGGAAGCCTACATGCTTACCGCCCAGCAAAATGCCCTAGCTCAACCCATCCGCGTGGCATGCATCGGCGACAGTATCACCAGGGGCAACGAGTACACCATTGACCTCTGGAGCAAACTGGGCAGCGGCTACGTAGTAGGCGACTTCGGCATCGGGGGAGCAACGGTGGATTCGCATTCAGGCAGCGGATACATCAACGAAACCGCCTTCCAAGTTGCCCTAACTTTTAACCCCGACGTTGTCATCATCATGCTGGGCACTAACGATGCCAACCCCGAACTTAACGAAACCGCCGACGCATTCATCGCTGACTACACCGCCCTCATAGAGGCTTTCCAGGGGCTGGACAGTAAACCGCAGGTTTGGCTTGTTTTGCCCCCGCCGATTTACCATAACCCAGGAGACCTCAGTGAAGCAATTTTAACGCAGAAGATCATTCCCAGCATCCGGCAGCTAGCGGGGCAGATGGATTTGCCAGTGATTGATGTGCATACGCCGCTTCTGGGGCATGAAGACTACTTCATCGATGGCATCCACCCCAAGGTAGCCGGCGCAGTAGTGATTGCGGAAACCATCTATGCCGCGGTGGAGCCAAACCTTAAACAGCAGGCAGCAGCCATTACGCTTTTAACTTAAGCCCGATAGTGCATCTGCGATGAAGAGGCAAACTAAACTGCTATATGCCGCAGCCGCAGTAATCATCATAATCGGAGGAGCCCTGCTCATGCAAGCCATCAGTAAACCCCAAAGTGCGCCTATCCGCGTGGCATGCGTCGGCGACAGCTTAACCGAAGGCTCCCTCTACCCCGATGACCTCTACATGATGCTTGGCGGAGGCTACGATGTTGCGAACTTTGGTTGGCATGGAACCACGGTTTCCCTTGATGCACCCACGCCATATATGCACGAGGAGGTTTTCCGGCAAGCCCTCGAATTCAAACCCGACATCGTCATTATCATGCTGGGCACCAACGACGCTAACCCCGACGTCCAAAAGTACAATGCCTACTTCATCGAGGATTATTCGGCCCTCATCGATAAGTTCCAGTCACTGGAGAGTAAACCGCAGGTTTGGCTTGCGCTGCCCCCGCCGATCTTCAACAACGGCACCGGCTTAAGCACCGAATTCTTTGAGCAACATATACTTCCAGGCATCAGTGAAGTCGCCGCCAAAACAGGCTTGCCCACCATAGACGTGTATTCTGCGCTGCTCAGCCACCCCGAGGCTTTTCCCTTCGACGGCGTCCATCCTAACGATCAGGGAAGCCGACTGATCGCCAGCGCAGTCTACGAGGCGCTAACTAAAGAATAGAGTCAGGGCAGCCTTGAGCGATAGGGAGGGGAGGTAGCTTGGAGGCAGCAGAGGCTCAGGTCAGGGTTCTGTTTCCTCTTTGGGTTCCTTTTGGCAGTAGGGCGAGTTAAGCACGTCCTTAACGCGGTTAGTTATCACTGGACCAAGCCCATGCACCGCGGATTCCCAGTCAGCTACGTTGATGAGTGCATTCATCGGCGTCTGGTAGGACTCCAGAATAGCCGTGGCTTTTTCGCGTCCAATAGCCGGTAAACTCGCGACGAAGTAAACCTGCGCATCAGAGAGAGTATCGCATTTTTTGAAGGCATGCACGACGGCGCTGCGTTTCTCCACGATTTGCTCTTGCCGCGCGGCGGTGTAGAGGAAATCAACGGTTTCCTTCTGGCTGGCGGTGTTAACGATGGCTATGCCGTTTTTGGCGAGGTTAAACATGGCGCCCCACACTGACGCTGGGGAGATGCTGCTGTACTTGTAGATGATGGGCAAGTATCCCTCCAGCACGATGAGCGATTTGGGGTAAACGTCTTTTAGGCGGAAAAGCTGCTCGAAGAGGTAACGCCGCGTTAGCGTGTAAACGAAGTCGTTGACGGTTTTGCGTTCCACCGCGCATTGGTCGCTCAGGATGTAGTCGCCTTTCTCGAGCATCTGGGTTTTAACTTCAACGCCTCGCTCGACTAGGCCCCCGGCGATTTTTTTGGCGCTGCTTGCTTCGCGGCTATCCACTATTATGGTGGGTTCTTCGCCGCGTTTCTTTTCTTTGATGAAGGGCACAAGGGTTTCGCTTCCAGACATAGCCGTCACACTGTTGATTGCGGTTACTGCACTGGGTTTAATGTGGTTTTCGTTTCAAAATGTTTGCACGTATGCACAACCCAAAGGGGCTTAGGTGATTTGTTTTTGTATGTAAGCGCCTAACTGCTGAGTTGTTTTCCTTTAGAGGTTAGTTAACTGGGCGATTCTCTTTCAGGATAGCTGCGACGGTTGCGGCTGTTCTGCGTCTACGTCTAACCACCACTAATGCGGCAAGAGCGATTAACACTAAGATTATGATGAGGACAATGGCTATCCAGGGTGTTTCGTTTGCAGACAACACTTGCTTGAAAGGTATCTGCATGGTGAATGTGTGTGCGCTTTGACTGTACAGGCATGAGATAACCCAGGTTTCGTCTTGGGATACACTGGTGAACTCGATTGTTTTCCCATCTATGTTGACCTCCAGCGTCTCAACATCGCTTAGCAGAGTCTTTGGAATAGAAACCTGCAGATAACCCAGCGTGCTAGAGGTGCCATTCGTAGCCAAGCTAACTGTTTGGGTATCCTCATTGTAGGTGAAGCCAGATACGGTTGAGTTCGACGTGACCGAGAAAACGTTACCTGCCGAATCATGGGCTAACGCGAGAGCTGCGGTGGTGTTCATCCAATGGAGTGTCCAGTTACCTTCCCAGTAGGCACACATCAGATAGTTCCCTGTTGCGTTGGGAATCCAAACTGCACCAAAAGAGCCGTCAACGCGTGTTTGCACAAACGTAAAGTTTTGCCAGGTGTCCCCGCTGTCAGCGCTATAACCGAGGTAGATGTTTGCGTTGGGTATTGCGGTGTTATTGTAGGTCAGAGATCCCGTTACGTTAACTTTAAGGTTGCTTACTGAGGCGGTGCTTAAACAGTACATGTCCAATGTTGGTTTCTCAGTGGGTTCAGGTCGGGGTGTTGGTGTGGGGGTAACAGTTGGTTCAGCTGTAGGCGAGGGCGTAGGGGTAGGGGAACCGAAAGGATCGAATAGCAACGTGTAGGCAACATCGCCGCTTTGAGCGGCGGCAAGCACCATGGAACCTGAAAGAGTAACGCAACCGGATAATACAATCAATAAGGCTGTGAATAGACCCAACAGTTTAACTTTCATCCGCTCGACCGCCAATTGTTTTCTTATCATACAACGGTAACATGGCTGTTATAAATTTTTACATATGTCTGCATAGCCAACGCTTCCAAAAAACATCAAGAAACTGGGAAAATCTTATCTCAACGGCAGGCAGTATTGGCTAGGGGTAGGTAATGAGAAGAGCATACACCACAGCCCTGTGCGTAATCATAATAGCTATGGTAGCGCTGGCTGGATTCTTAGCCACACAAAACAGAGCCCCCGCTAAGCCTGAGCCGCCGCCTGCATATGTTGGAATCGCGTACTGCGGAGACACGGTGGCGCAGGGCAAACAGCTTATAGACCACGTTAAAGACTACTCGAACCTGTTTGTTTTGCAGTCGGGTCTGCTGCAGCGGGACTTTGAGGGCGTCAATGAACTGGGCGATTACGCGGTGGACGCAGGCATGTATTTTCTTCCTTACTTCGGCAACTTTGTGGAAGAATCCTTTTCGGAGTGGCTAGCGGCGGCTAAGGAGCGGTGGGGTAGCCACTTAGTCGGCGTCTACTATGGTGATGAACCCGGGGGAAAAATGCTCGATGACTACGTGACCTATACTGACCAAGCCACTGGCGACACCATAACCAAAACCAAGTACGGCGACGTTGTGGTGGAGAAGGCCAACGGCGTAGTCATCAACTACCAGTTTGATGGTGCAATACGTCTCTCTGAACCCCAAAAAGATGGCGTTGGCATAAACAGCGAAGCACTGTTTAACCCCGACGGCACAATCCAAACAATCAGGTCAGCCCAAGAGGGATTCAGTTACCAAACCTATCAGCAACTAAACAGCAGTCGCCCCTTCCAAAACATCGACGACACAGCACAAAGATTTCAAGATAAAGACAAGGACAAAATAAGTTACCTAAAACAGCAAACCCAAGTGTTCACCTCCGACTACCAGCTTTACTGGTTTGATTACCAAGCCGGCTACGACGTGGTTTTGGGGCAGCTGGGCTGGAATTTGAGTGTTAATCAGCAGATTGCTTTTCTGCGGGGGGCCGCGGACCTGCAGCATAAAGATTGGGGAGCGGTTATCACCTGGAAGTATCAATCGCCGCCTTATCTAGACAGCGGCGCAGAAATACTGGGTCAACTTGAAACTGCATATCAATGCGGAGCCAAATACCTGATTATCTTCAACTACTACAGCCAAGACAGCGGCGAATACGGCACCATGCAAACGGAGCATTTCGAGGCGCTACATACGTTTTGGAAAAACGAAATCATAGAGGGACAACATAGCCCAAACTCCATCGTCGCCGACGCCGCATTGGTTCTGCCCCCAAACTATGGGTGGGGAAGCCGCTGGGCGCAAGATAAAATCTGGGGCATCTACCCCGCGGACGAGCAAACCCTGCGAATCTGGGACACGATGCAGAAAACACTCAAAGATTACGGCTTAAAAGTCAACGTCGTCTTCGAGGATCCAGCTTATCCGCTGCCTGCCTCAATCAGCAACGTGATCAATGCTTGCAGGTAGGGCTTATTCGTAGCGGATTAGATAGAGCGGTTTTTTGGCTTCCCTGCGCCGAACTTCAAGCGGCACATCCTTAAGTGAGGGGTAATCAGAGTCATGTTCTTTGCCTTGAAGTTGCTTTTTTGGGAAATCCACTTCTTTAACGATGACGTATTCCATTCTGCCACACCTTATGTAGGCACTCGGCAGCAACGGATATATGGACTTGTGACTGCATCGCTGCAACAACAAGCGAAAAAATAACTAGTCAACGAGAACTAAAAAATACTAAAAAAATTTGAAAAGGGGTCTTATGGACCCTTCTTGGTTACTTCTTTGATTACGCCTGCTGCAACAGTTGTGCCCATGTCTCGGACTGCGAATCTGCCGAGTTCTGGGAAGTCCTTGAATGCTTCGACCGCGATTGGGTGTAGTGGTTCCATGCGTACTTGAGCTGCGTCGCCTGTCTTTAGGAAGCTTGGGTGCTCTTCGGATACTTGACCAGTTCTTGGGTCAATTTTCTTGATGAGTTCGGTGAATCTGCATGCGATCTGTCCTGTGTGGTAGTGGAGGACTGGTGTGTAGCCTGCTGCGATGGCTGTTGGGTGGTAGATGACAAGGATTTGTCCGATGAATTCTTTCGCTACGGTTGGCGGGTTGTCAACTGGACCTGCAACGTCTCCGCGGTGGACATCGTTCTTTGCGATGCCTCTGACGCTGATGCCGATGTTGTCGCCTGGCTCTGCTGAGGGGATAGAGGTGTGGTGCATTTCGATGGATTTGACTTCAGCGGTTTTGTTTGATGGCATGAAGACTAGGTTCTGTCCTGGTTTGAGGATGCCGGTTTCGACTCTGCCAACTGGAACTGTGCCGATGCCTGTGATGGTGTAAACGTCTTGGATTGGGACGCGGAGTGGTTTGTTGGTTGGTTTTGCTGGGACCTCAAGTAGGTCGAATCCTTCCATCAAGGTTGGACCGTTATACCAGGGCATCTTGTCGCTTTTCTTGATCAAGTTGTCGCCTGTCCAGCCGGAAACTGGAATGAAGTTGATTGCTTCAATCTTGTAGCCGATGGTTTTGAGCATTCTTGTAATTTCGTTCTTCATTTCAGTATATCTTTCTTGGCTCCAGTTAACGGTGTTGTCATCCATCTTGTTGATGGCAACGATTAGTTGGCGGATGCCTTGGGTGAAAGCAAGGAATGCATGCTCTCTTGTTTGGCCGCCTGCGCCGATGCCTGCCTCGAACTCGCCTTTCTTAGCTGAACTGAAGAGGACAGCTGCGTCGGCTTGGCTTGCGCCAGTAATCATGTTTTTGATAAAGTCTCTGTGGCCTGGTGCATCGATGACAGTCATGTTGTATTTCTTTGTTGGGAACTGGAGGAATCGAAGATCGATGGTGACACCGCGTTCTCGCTCTTCCTTTAGGTTGTCGAGAACCCACGCGAAGTGGAATGTGCCTTTGCCCATTTTTTCGGCTTCTTCCTTGAATGCGTCGATTGTGCGCTGATCGATAACGCCTGCCAAGTACAGTAAGTGGCCTGTGGTTGTTGATTTGCCGTTGTCAACGTGCCCCATGATAATGATGTTTAGGTGGGGTTTATCACTTTTGCTCATGTTCATTTCCTTCTATTAGTCTTATCCTAATTTTGAAATTCGTTAACACATCAGTCCTCCAGTTATTAAAAGCTTATTGTGTCACCAACCCTCAGGCTATGACTAAAAATTCTCTAAACCCGCCAAAAGCAAATGCATCAACCCAGCCTAACAGAGCTTAATACCAACGTCCAGCCATATAGGCTATCGATGAGCCCTAAAACCGCAAGCCCATACGGCGTATCCGTGGTCACCACCACATGGAACGAGCAAGAAAACATTGCAGAGCTAATCCGCAGAATCCGCCAAACGCTCGCGGGGCGCCCCCATGAAATCGTGGTGGTGGATGATAGCTCGCCAGATGGAACCCTCCAAATCGCCAAGCAACTCGCCGACGTAGCCATCGGAAAAGCACACGAGGGACAAACCAAGGGGCTGCTGCTGGCTGCCAAACACGCCCGGTACCCTATCGTAGTCACCATCGACTCAGACCTAGAAAACCCCCCTGAAACCATACCGGCGCTGCTGGAAAAACTCGCTGACTGCGACGTAGCCGTTGCTTCCCGCAGGGTTCTGCCAAGAATTTCTGAGCGGTGGGCAGCGGCAACTTTAGGCAGATTAATAGGGGTCTCTGATTTCTACTCAAATTTCCGGGCTTTCAGGCGAGAAGCAATCGTGGATGCCAAGTTGCGGGGCGGCGAAACCTTCGGGGGTG
This sequence comes from Candidatus Bathyarchaeota archaeon, assembly GCA_026014735.1. NCBI lineage: Archaea > Thermoproteati > Candidatus Bathyarchaeota > Candidatus Bathyarchaeota archaeon. The sequence goes on along the minus strand of JAOZHT010000001.1, from coordinate 477,154 downwards.
AACTGTTGGTTGCGGCTAAAAAAAGCGGCTTTAAAGTAGGCGAATTGAAGTATCAGGCTCCGCCGCGCCGTAGCCGACCACGCATCGGCGGCAGCCTCCGCGCTAACCTACGCATAACCGCCTCGACATGCAGGTGCCTCTGGATTTACCTTCTCAGCTAAGACGCTGAAGTTATATTTGCCTCGCCGCCCAAATGTTTAGGTGGAGGCTTCTTTTGGATTTTTCTTTGAACGGCAAATGGAGATTTAACGGTTTTTTGGAAGACACTGGAGAACAAGTAAAAGCCTACAAGCCAAACTACCCGGATGGCGACTGGCTCTTGGGCGAGGTCCCCGGGGTAGTGCATACGGATTTGCTGGCTAACAGATGCATCGCCGACCCGCTGCAGAACGAAAACGAATCAGCGGCACAGTGGGTCAGCCAGAGGGAATGGTGGTACCGCAGGGAATTTGAGTTGCCCCAAGGCCTCGCCGAAAAAGAGGCGCTTTGGCTTGTCTTCGAGGGGCTAGACACCGCTGCCTCAATCTGGCTTAACGGTGTAGCCGTGGGCAAAGCAGATAACATGTTTAGGCCCTGGCGCTTCAACGTAAAAGAAGCCGCTTTGCCGGGACGAAACGTGTTGGCGGTGTGCTTTAAGCCGATCTACCGGGTTGCCGCTGAACTTGAACGCCGATACGGCGCAGTATGCGGCTGCCTGCATGCCGAGAACTGCTCAAGCCGCCCCTACATCCGCAAAGCTCAGTATATGTTCGGTTGGGATTGGGCTCCGACTTTGCCGACGGCGGGGATATGGCGCAGCGCTTCTCTGGTGGGCTATGATGTGGCAGCGCTGGGGGGTTTGGCGGTTTTGCCTCTTGAAGTCTCAGAGGAGAAGGCAGCGGTCAAGTTGTCTGGGGAAGTTTACTGCGTTGAAGATTGCGTGTTGCAGGCAAAGTTTACGTTTGAAGGCTTTGGGCAAAAACAAGAAAAAACGCATGCGGCCATCATCCCCGCGGGTTACAGCTTGATAGAAACCCAAATTGAAATCTCAAAGCCACAGCTTTGGTGGCCCAAAGGCTACGGCAAACCAAACCTATACACCGCCACCCTGGAAATCACCGCCCAAGGCAAGCTGCTGGATAGGGCAGAGGCAAAATGCGGCATCCGAAGCGTAAAGCTGCTCCAGCAGTCCGACGATGAAGGAGTAGGCTTCGTCTTCGCGGTTAACGGGCGAGAAGTGTTTTGCCGCGGCGCCAACTGGGTGCCCGCTGATTCATTTCTGCCCAAAGTCTCCGCTGACCGTTACCGCGCCCTGTTGACTTTGGCATCTGAGGCTAACATGAATATGCTGAGGGTTTGGGGCGGCGGAGTCTACGAAGACGAGGAATTCTACAGTCTATGTGACGAGTTGGGCTTAATGGTTTGGCAGGACTTCATGTATGCCTGCGCAGCCTACCCCCAGACCGATTGGTTCCTTAAAGCAGCGGAGGAGGAGGCGGAACTGGAGGCTACGCGGCTACGGGGGCACCCCTGCATCGTGGTGTGGTGCGGCAACAACGAAATCCATTGGCAGCACCATCAAGTCTGGAGGGACCGCGAGAAGCCTATGGGACTGCCCATTTTTGAGGAGGTGATTCCGCGGGTTCTTGCCCGGCTGGACGGCACAAGGCCCTACCGAGCCAGCAGCCCCCTAGGCGGAGAAGACCCCAACAGCGAAGCACAGGGAACACGCCACAACTGGATGGTGTGGAGCAAAGGCGCGGATTACCTAAGCTACCTTGAGGATCGGGGGCGGTTTTTAACTGAGTTTGGGTGGCAGGCGCCGGCGACGCTGGGGCTTCTAAAGCAGACTCTGGGCGATGCTGATTTGCGGGTTGACTCCGCTGGCTTTTTGGCGCATCAAAAACAGACGGATGGATTGGAACTTATGAAGAGGCTGCTTGCGCTACATTACCCGGTGCCTAACGATTTCACGCGGTTTGTCCTCTACAGCCAACTCAACCAAGCCGACGCCCTCAAAACCGCAGTGGCGCATTGGCGCAGCCGCATGCCCAAAACCAGCGGATGCCTCATCTGGCAGCTAAACGACTGCTGGCCCGCCATAAGCTGGAGCCTCATCGACTACGGCCTAAACCCCAAGCCCGCCTACTACGCGGTTAAGCGGATGCTTCAGCCGATTGTTGCGCCGCTGCTTGTTAAAGATGGGGTGGCTCGGGTTTTTGTGGTGAATGAGTCGGCATCGGAGTTGGCGGCGACTTTGAAGTTTACGCTGGCGACTCTAAGCGGGGAGGTTCTGCATCGCCAAGAAGTAGCTGTGAAGGCGCCGACTTTCACCTCCCAGCTTGTATTGGAGATGCCCTTGAGTGGCTTACCAATTGAGGGCAACTCGGTTTTCATAGCGACTCTGGAAAGCAACCGCGGAGTCCTCTTTGAAGACGCAAAAACCGCTTCTGAACCCAAAGACCTGCAGCTTGTAAATAGCCAGATTAGGCTTGAATCGGCAAAGAAAGCCCCCGGGGAATTCGCGGTCACGTTAGCTTCTGAGTTGTTTGCCAAAGCGGTAATGTTAAGCCTCGGGGATGCGGAGGGCATGTTTGCAGATAACTTTTTTGATTTGCTGCCCAACAAGCCAAAGACGATCCGATGCAGCCTAAAAAGGGATATATCCGAATCAGAATTCCAAAGGCTCCTAAGACTTGACGCCTACCCTTATGCGCAGGTCTAGTTGATTCCGGAGGAGACCTGGGGCTTGATGGATAACGGGTTGGCCTTGCCGCCTTTCACCAGCGACTTGGCACCTATCCACTGCACCAGGGGGTAACCGACGATGACTTGTCCCCAGAAAGTCAGCAGCCGCGCAATCGTGGTTGCGGCGCCCGCGATGACTAAGGGCACGCCGTAGAGGGCAAAAAGGCTAACCATGGTGACTTCAACTGCGCCGACGGGGACGCCGGCGGTTAGGGTTTCCACCGTTGTGATTATGCAGTACACCGTCGCCAAATCAACCAGCGAGATCGCGGTGAAGTCAAGAGCGTAGAACACCATCAAGTAAACGACGAGGTTAAACAGCCATGCCACCGTGGCGTAGAGGGCGGGTTTGATGAGTTGGCGGGGGTGGTCTTTGAAGCTGCGGAACACGCCGCTAAAAGACGATAAGCCGCCGCTGATTTTGGTTTCCAGCGACTTCTGCCGAGCCGGATCCTTGATTACCCGCTTTATTACCCACATGGCAACGGAGACAAGCTTGCCTACGGCGTCGTCTCTAAAGGCTATGAGGAAGATGCAGCCTACGGCAGCGCCGGTTCCCGCCATAACTAAGATTACGGGGGTAACAAGGTATAGGGGCAATTGGCCTGAAATCAAAAGAAGCGTAAACGCCACCAGCAACCCGCCCGAGTAAACGAAGGTGCTGATTAATCGGGAGCCGATGACGGTGGCGGCGGCGATGCCAGTGTCATGTTTGGTTTCTTTCTGTGCCAACGCAATGCGGGCGAGTTCTCCGCCTATGGTGGCGCTGGGGATAATTAATTCGATAAAGTTTCCAATCCAGTTGAAGAGCAACAGTTTGCGGAATTTGACTTTCACTGAGAGGGATTCTAGCAGGCTATGCCAGATCAGCGAGTCAAACACTACACCGGCGAAGAGTGCAGCCACCGCCAATGCAAAGAAGAGGGAGTACTGGTACACGTTGAGGCTGCTTAAAAGGGTGATGAGACTATCGAAGCCCACGAAGAAGTACAGGTATAGGAAGAAGGCTACTAAACCAATAGCCATGAACGCAAGGGTTTTTCCGCCTATTAAACGCAGTCTTTTTCCCACCTCTGCTGCTGAACTGTTTGTTTCCAAAGCGCATTGTTCTTCAACGCGTCAACCGCGTCTTTTTGGTTTAAGCCCAAAAGGTACTGCTGCTCTAGTTTACCATTCAGTATTCATGCAAACAGGGTTTTCGATACTTATTAATCAAGTGGCGAGGATAACACATTTACTCCAAGCATTTTTATAAGCAAATTAGCGCTAACAATTCAAGTAGCTAAGCGGTTTTTTGACCATCAAGGCATGCAGCGTCTGGGAGCCAAAAGAACAAGGCAGCAGTTTAACCAAAAAATATAATTCATCCAGCACGAATAGCTAAGATGGGTCTTAATTTTGGCACATGCCGACACAGCAGTTTTAAAGAATCTTATGCTCTATTTGAAAACAAAGTCGCTTACCTCGCAGAATCTCTACAAACGGGAAAACAAGGAGGTAGATGACATGTTCATGGATTTGCTAAGCGTATTCCAGCGCTACTACGACCACGCCGAGGAAGCCGACAAGCAAACCCTGCGCAGCATGCTTGACCTCATAATTCTACTCTCGGAGCAGGTGCATAATTCCCATAGGCAAGCGGAAAGCACCATAGATGACTTCAAAAACTACATAACCGCCTTGGAGGGCAGCTACCGTAACGTAGACGGCGACTTTGACAAAACCATCGCTAAACCCGCCCAGGAAGAAGCGGAAGAGAAAGATAAAGAGGAAGAGGAGCGAGCCAAAGCCATCGAGGAATACAGTAAACGGGCTCGACCCAGATTCTACGAGTAACCTAACGTTTCCGCGCTTGCTCATCGAGGACCTTATTGACTAAGCCGTCCGCGCGTGCTATCTGCGGATGCTCTCTTGGCACGTTTACGAAACCGATTTTTTTAAAGCCACCCATCAAAGCTTTGACTTGAACGTTAAGCTTCTGTAACTCGGGATTCTTAACTGCATATTGTCCGTTTAGCTGCTTAGCCACAAGCTCGCTGTCTAGGTGGCAGAGCACTTCAGTGGCTTTAACGTCGAGGGCGTACTGCAATGCCATGAGAAGCGCCAGGTACTCGGCTTGGTTGTTGGTGTGGATGCCGATGTAGCGGGAACCCAACTGGAGGGTTACGCCCTGGCTGTCAGTGGCGATAAACGCTATAGCAGAGGGACCCGGGTTGCCTCTTGCGCCGCCATCGGTATAAATCATCAATTTTGCCATTGCATCACTTACCTGTCTATCCTACACCATTTATTTAAACAGTTAATCTTCAAGCGGCGGCTAGGTTGGTTGTTGCTGCGCGTATACAATCACATTCGTTTAAGAGCCAATTAAACCTACTAAAAAACGAAAAGGAAGAAACTTTTTTGTCAATTAACCCCCCTGGAATGGTTAAGCTTAATTCGCATGAACTCCAGTTTGCGCTGCTACGTCATGAAGGAGAAAGAAGCATCCTTAAAGGGTCAAGACGGGGCAAACTGGACATAATCGCGGAGATATTGCTGTTCTGTGAGCAACAGAAAACCAAAACCAGCATAATGTACAACACCAACCTTAACTATTCTCAGCTGAAAAACCACATGGACAACTTAACCACTCAGGGGCTGCTGCTAAAGGCACAGAACAAATATGTTACCAGCGAGAAGGGCTACCGCTTCCTTGAGTTATTCGCTCAGCTAAACGATTTACTTGAAGCCTTTACGTCATAGCGGCGGAGCGGTTTTGCCAGGCGTTTTTTAGCTCCAAAACAAAGCCTTCTTCATCTTGGGCTAAGCGCTGTTTTAGTTGGCGCCAGACAAGCGGGCAGTCCCCCTCACCCACTATGGACTTTATGGTTCTGTTGAGTTCACGCTTGTTTTCTTTGGTGACTTCTATGCCAGCTTTGGCGAAGACACCGTATAAGTGGCGGAAATAACAGGTCATACTATCATCGGTAAGTATTGGATAGCAGGGGTTAGTAAATTTATCGCGTTGCCGCCAATTATGCCACTACAAACCAAAACGCTAAATCCGCCCCGCCCTAATCAACATGGGAAAGAAATGAGCAAACCTTCGCCACCGACATTTAAGGGCAGAAGCCTAGGCATCGCTGCCTTAACAGCTGCCCAAGCATCCATTGGCGTCATCCACGTTGGGGCAGGGGCGCTGCTTTTAGCCTCCGAGGACTTCTCCAAGCTCCCCGCCACCGCCGCCTATGACGTCTACACGCTGGTCTATGGTTTGCTGACACTGCTGTTTGCGGTTTGGTTTTGGCAGATCAAAAGATGGGGGTGGGCTGGAACCGTTGCGGTTTGCTTGTTTGTCTTTGCCGCTGACTCTTTAAGGGTGCTTGGTTTACCGACGATCCCGGGGATTCCATATGCACCGGCGTTTGCGGAGATAGCCTACAGCCTCCTGGCGGTAACTTACCTTTTCACGGCGAATGTGCGTGGAAAATACCTTAAGAAGCCACCACCGATGAACCTGAAGTTTTGGAATAAAAAAAGAAAAGGGCAATTTTAGCTTGGGGGGCACCGCTGGAGGAGGGCGTTTATGGCTTGGGTGAGTGCGTTGCATGCGGTTTGTCGCGGTTGGGCGGAGGAGTCGGTTTCGAGTTTTTCGAGTTCCTTGTGGAGACGGTCGGAGGTTTCGAAGAGTTCCTGCTTGTGCTTCTCGTAGTTGTCATGGAGTTTATCTTGCTCAGCTTTGAAATTCGATGTGATGACTTCAAGCTCGTTTTTGGCAGCTGAAAGGTCCTGGTTTGTTTTGGCGAGTTTCTCTGCGGCTAAGCGTTTCTCTTTGAATTTGAAAAAGCCCAGTTTGACGCCTTCCTGCGCTGCTAAATCGTCTTCTAACATGCGGACTTTGTTGCTTAGGCGCTGTATGTCGCTGTTGCGTTTGTTGCTTAAGTCGCGGGTTTGCTCAGCGTATTCTTTGTCTGCCTCCGCGATTTTGTGGTTGTTATCCGCTAAGGCTTTGGCTTCCTCAGATAAGTGAGACTCCGCAATTCGCTGTTCCGCAAGGGCAGCTTCAACGTCAAGGAAAATCTGCTCCCGCGCTTTCTGGAAAGTTTCATCAACTTTTATGGCGGGGGTGCTTTCAAATTCGCCTACGACCTGGCGCAGGTTAATTAGCCAATCATCATAGTACTGGCTGAAAGGGGATAGCGCAAATATTTGGCTTCCTAATCGGGTGATGCCGCCTAGGGCACGCTGCGAGACCTCCTGTGGGGAAGCCTGCGGTGTTTCCTCACGCAGGTACTTGGCGCCTTGCCGTGTCTTCTTGGCCTTGGTTTTCTTCTGGCGGGTGCTTGTTGGATGTTTGCTGGCGCCTGCTCGGCTTCTTGGTGTTCGATTGCTCATAATCAAACCAGTGGGATAAAGAAATATTTAAAGGGTGGCACAGTCCACTGCCACTTTCTTAGCTACCGATGGCTACTTATGTTTCCTTTTTGCTTTGCCGCCGGCTGATTTGGCAGCAGGCAGGGTAGCGGCGGGTTTGGGTTTGCGTCGCCGTGTAAGAAGCAGCAGTGCAGCCACCACCACAACCACGACAACCACAATTCCGATTGCTAAATTCGTGCTCTGGTCGATGCCGATAACGCCTGTTGAGTCGCCTCCGCCGTTGTTGTTATCTGGGCCCGATGAACCCGAGTCTGGACCAGGTGTCTCGACGACGGCGGGACCGGGGGTGGGGGTAGGAACATCTACGGGTGCGGAGCCCTCCAGCAGGGGAGCACTTAGCTGGAGACGTAAGCTGTAGCTGTCGATTTTTTGGCCCGAGGGTACAGAGGTTTGGTTGAGGTCAAATGCGCCCGCGCGAAGGAAAGCGGTGGCGCCGGGTGCAAGGTCTGTTTGGTTGGAGTAGCCTACCGCCACAACTTGGCCGGTGGAGTTATAGAAGGTGGCTGAAACGATAACGCTTGTCGCGGTTTGGCTGCCGGTGTTTTTAATCTGGCAATCAGCGAAGTATTCGCCTACCGCGGTCAGGGTTGGGTGATGGCTGGTTATGGTTATGTCTGGGTACTGATACTTGGCGGTTGCAGGTGCCTCGCTTATCGAGAGGGACACATCCGCGACGGTTCCAGTGAAGGTTCCATCGGTGCTGCCCTGTGAGTGGAACTCCAGATAGAAGGGTGCTTTCTGGCCGGGTTTGAGTTGGAAGCCCCAAGCCTTGATTGATGAGGTGAGTTCTTGGCCGTCGGTGGTGGTTACTGTACCCGAGACTACTACTTGGTCAAGGGTGTTTGGTCCATTGTTCTGGATTTCGCCGACGACATCAAGGTAGCCCAGAGTGTCTACGTAATAGCTGTAACTGACGATTTTAACAGTGCTGGCTTGGCTGGCACCATTTGGAACCAGCGTTATACTCAAAGATGCGGCTACAAAAAAGACAAGTAAACATGCGGTTAGTTTTTTCATTGCTTGGATACCCCGTTGCGGTTGTTTTAGATGTTCAATGCGGGGGTGATATAAAATTGTTTTTCCAAATTAGGGTCTGTGGCTCTGCCGGGCAGGGGAATAGTTTTAAATGTAGAGTCGCTGCCTATGGATGTAGCGGCGGTACCATTGAGTGAAAAGTTACGTCCCTATGTAGTTTTTCTTCCCGTGGAAAAAAAAGATAAGATACTCTCCGCCATATTTGGCTCCAAAGCAGGCGTAGACGTTCTGCGCTTCTCACTCAAGCAGGGCATAGCTAAAAACATCTACCAAAAAGACCTCGTCGCCAAACTTAACTACTCCAACAAAACCATCATCGAAAACCTCAAAACCCTAACCTCCCTTGGCGTCCTCAACGAGAGCATGGAGAAAAACGAGAAGGAAGGCCGCATCATCTGGATCAAAGCCTACCAACTCACCAACCTTGGACGCTGGTTTGCGCTGCTCCTAGCGGAGGAGGCAGAGATCACCGAGCAGGAGAAAAGCGAGATTTTGCAGAGTCTGTTTCGCACCTACGTTAAGCAGGTTAAGCGGTTGGCGGAGGAAATCGGCATCAACAAGAAGATGCTTGAGGAAACCTTCCGTGAAGAAATGAAGAGCACTGCTTAGCTGTAACCTCACCGGGGCAGTCACACATCCATATTAACTCTCGACCGTTAACTGTAGTGAATCCATGCGGCGGCAGTCGTGGGCAGTCGGTTTTTAGATGTCTATTAAAGAAGCTTTCACCTCGTTTCTAGACCAGATTAAAGCAGCACTCAAAGAGTACCTGAGCAAGCAGGAGGCAGCCGTCAAGGAGCGGCTTAAACGAATCCTCATCTTTTCCATAACCGGCGCCGTGTTGATGTCGATTGGGATTTCCATGGCGGGTGCCGCTTCGCTGTTTTTCCTCATCGGGTCACTGCGGTATCTACAGACGTTTCTTCCTTCGTGGCAGGCATGGTTCATCATCGGAGGCACCGCCGCCGTTGTCGCCGCCGCCCTCTTCATCGCGCTTGCCCTGATAATTAGAAAACAGCTTTCCTCGCCCAAAACGCAGCCGCAGCCCCCGCCCTCCTCCGCCCAAGTCACATGCGAAGTCTCCAAACCAAAAACCTAAGGCCCCAGTTTAGAGAAGCCGCTTCTGCTGCTGCCCCATAACTGCCTCATACATGCTATCTGGGGTGTAGCCGGCAAAACTCAGCAGGTTAGCGGCGGAGTCATAGAGGAGCAGCAGGTACTTTTTGACATCGGGGTTTGTGTCCTTCTCGATTAGCTGCGCCGCTTTGACCCTGCGCATAAATCGCTTATTTTGATGGCTGGTGAAGAGGAACTTTACGCTGTTGCCTGCCTGCGAATCCACGCCGTAGCTGGCCAGCTGCTGGGCAACGATGACTTGGCTGACTTGCTGGCGGTACTGGCTGATGGGGCGCGACATATGCTTGGTCACGATTAAATCGGGGAGCGCCACGTCGCCGTCTATGAGCCGCTGCCGATAGCTGCGCAGCACCCCGATGGCTTGGGGGATGCGCCTGTAAACCTCGTCGGCGTCGCCGGCGGGGGACAACGCATCTATCATGTCGGTTTGGGCGTCGTAGACAAATTTGGGGGTGTCGCGGCGGCGCACAGCTAAACCTCGGACTTTGACTTTGCCGCCCTCCAAGGCGCCGAAGTAGCGGTTGAGGACGCCGACGCGGGGATGCAGTCTTGAGGGCAAGAAAGCTATCCACTTGTAGCGTCCCTCAAAGTTGATGGGCACACCGATTTCCTCTGTGATTTTTCTGCATAGCAGACGGTAGTCCTCCATTGTAGCGTCGGGTTTTTTTAGCCACAGCGAATCCACTATGCCATGAATCACCTCAAACCCCGCGTCCTCCGCGATATGCGCTGCTTTAAGGAAGACTTCGCGGGCAAACGCGCAGACACCGATGTGCCCATCGACGGTGCCGAATTTGGAGTTGCTAAACCCCAAGTAGCCAAAGCAGGTGACCAGTATCCACTTCAGCGCGGTCTGGCGTGCATCATAGATTTCCCGCTGCCGCCCATCGGAGGCTTCGTCTCTTAGGCGCTTATAGGTTAAGCGTTTAGTCAACGCTAAATCCACCGTTTTAGGAACCATGCCTACGCGTTTGGTGCAGATGTGATAATCCAAATCTGGAATCCGCACCGGCGAATCCGGGCAGCATTTGCAGAGCACCGTTTCAGCGGATATATTGTATTTGCGCATAAGCGAGGGATACATCGAGGAGAAATCAAGCTCGCCTATGCTGCTGTAGAGGCCCACTCGGGGTTCAAAGACGAAGCCGCCTCGGTCGCCCACCAGCAAATCCAACGCGGACTTGAAGGCTTCGGGGATTTTTTTGTTGCGGGGCAGCAATACGTCGTCTTTTTGGGCTTGGTAGAACTGGATGGAGGACATGCTTGAGCCGATGGAGAACCTAGCCGCCGTATGCAGTGGCACCCGGCAGGTGCGGGCTATCTCGATGAGGCCTTGGAAGCTGGATTCCTTCATGATGAAGGTGTTGGCTTCGTCGATGTGTATTCGCCCATAGAGCCTTACGGCGCCGGCGCGGTAGAAGGTGTGGCCGTAGGAGAAGTAGGTTTTGCCCGCGGCTAAACGGCGGTTAAAGGGCACCTTGTCGCGGCTGAGGAGGAACTCGTCGAAGACCCCGTTTGCGGTGGCGCGTTGAATCAGGTAGGGAAACAGGAAGGAGTCGCCTGAGCTGGTGAGGATTACGTCGGGATCCAATTCGGCGACGGCGTAGGAGAGCTGCAGCAGCTTGGTGGCTTCGTCGCCGTAGTCTATCTCGATTTCCCCGCGGGTGCCTGTTTGGATGCGGATTTTCTCGATGGGATCATCAAAGCTGGGCAGGATACCTTGTTTGGCGACATCCACCGCTAGCCGCAGCACACGCAGCTCAGGCACTGCATAGTCGGTGCTTTCCACGCTGTCCAGCAGCCTGTAGCTTAAGCCCGCTTTGCCCGCCTCCACCTCCACGTAGGCGAGGGGGAACAGGTCGCGGCTGAAAAAGTAGCTGCGGTCACTGTGGACATCGCAGTTGTGGACTTCATAACGCAGATAATCGCCTAAACGCAGAACCTCCAGCGTCAACTGGGGAATCTGCCTGCAGTCCCTAACGGTTAACTCCAGAACCCGCGTTTTTTCGCTGTCGATGGGCTGGGCATACTTCTCGGTGAAGCGTAGCGAAGCGATTTTTTGGTTGCTGCAGAGTTTGCTTAGCAGCCCGTCTAGGTCCTCCTGTTTAGCGGAGACGTAGATGCAGGGCTGGAAGCGGTCGGTTAGGCGGATGCGTTGCCCCGACTCAGAAATCACCCAAACCGCCACGCGTCCGGCTTCGGTTGGGTAAGCATCTAAAATCCAGCCCTTAACCTTGCTGGGCGCTGCTGGACCGGTGGGTTTTGAGGTCATCGATTTCCCTCTGCAGATGCTCTATGCGGATTTGCTGGGAAAGCACAATCGACATCATCATGGGTTCGAAGAGGATGGGTTTGGTGGCGTTGCTGGCGGCTGAGGCGTAGCTGCGGCAGGCATCCATGAGGGCGTCGAAGGCTTCGCGGTCTTCTCGGCGCAGGGCTTTGGCAAAGCCGCTCCAGCGGCGGATTTCATCCTCGACTGCCATGCGGTAGGATTCAACGGTTTTACCCAACGCCGCCACCCATAAAATCTGTTAAGGCGAGTTTTTTGGCTGATAAGTCAGCGCTGCCCAGCTTGTAGGTGGGGTGTTTTTCGAGGGCGACTTCTTTGCCATGCGATGTTTTGGTGAAGCGCAGCACGGTGCTGGCGTATTTGGCGGTTACTTCCTGGAGGAGGCTTTCCCGTTTGCTGCCCTGATGAGGCAGATACGTGGCGATGAGGGCGATTTGGTGTTGGCGGGCGAAGTTGGCGAGGTAGGTGGCGAGTTGGCTGTAGATGCGCTGAGCCTCCTCTGCGGCGATGTTGTTGTCAAGGAAAAAGCCTGCTAAATCAGAGATAACGACGACTTTGGCGTTGTATGCCGCCACGGCTTGCTCGAGGCGCTCCATTATCAGGGCGGTTAGCTGGTAGGCGGTGAAGGCTCGGGATATGTAGATTTTCTTTAGCGCCCCCTCGGGGTTAAGCTGGTAGAGCTGGGCTAAGCGGGCTACGTTGTAGAGGCGAAAGGTGACGCCGCCGTCGATGAAGACCACGCTGCTTGCTAAGCCGCCCAGCTGCACCGGCAACTGCGCCCGCACGCAAAGCAGGGAAGTCAACGAGGTCACGGAGCGGGAACCATAGAGGACAGCGAAGTCGCCGCAGCTAAACCCGGGGAAAAGCCCGTCGAGAAGAGGCATATTCAGCGAAAGCGCTGGTTGCTCGTTCCGCGTTAGGGCTGGTTTAAAGGTTAGGTTCTGCATGTTTTTCTCCCGAAAACCCCTTTGTGGCAGGTTTTGCTTATTTAAATTATCAGCCAAACGACGCCCGGCGGCAGTGGAGGGGACAGCGAAAGTGAAGCAGCGATGCTCTAACGCAAACTTTATTCAAAACAAACCTCAAACTAAGAGAGGTGAGTATGAGCAAAAAAATAGCGGCCCCACCCAAAACAACCAGACAAAAACAGCTAACGCAGGTTTTGATTGCTATATATAGAGGGGGGATAGGTCTGTGCAAGCAAGCGAGGTTTAGGCGGGTTGACCTTTGGGGTTTGTGGGGCCTGGAGATAGTTTGAGGGGGGAGAAGGGAGAGCGTGCAAAAATTATTGTTCTCCAAACCTTTCCACCCAACCCGCCTGTACCCTTGCTTTTGCTTTGCCTCCTATAGTGCCTTGAATGCCTCGAACCATCGGTTATACATCGAAAGCATATCCAGCGAGACGCTGGGTTTGCGTTCCTCCAGTATCTGGCGGAAATCAGCCATCGTCAACGGACGCGGCTTTGCTTCCTTGTCCATGGCTTTGCCTGACTCGAAGAATTCACCGATGAGTTTAAGCTGCGCAGACTGGCAAACATCGCGTATGTCGCTTCCCGAGAAGCCCTCGGCGAGCCTTGCGAGTTCATGCAGGTCCACGTCTGGGCTAATCTGCAGGTTGCTCGAGTAGAGCTTGAGCATGCTGAGGCGTGTACCATGGTCTGCCAGCGGAACCAAGATGCGTTTCTGGAACCGTCGAATAAACGCCCAGTCCAGGTCCCAGGGCTTGTTGGTTGCGCCGATCACGTAGACGTGGAGCGCTTTGCCCTTATCCATGATGCCGTCCATCTCCTTAAGGAACTGGTTGCGCACGCGGATTTCGCCGCCGACCTCGTTAGTGTGAGCGCCCATAAGCGAGTCCAATTCATCCACGAATACGATGGCGGGTTTGCCCTCGTTGCTGCTCTTGCGTGCTGAACCAAACAGCTTTGCCACGTTCTGCTCGGCTTCGCCCAGCCACTTAGACATAATCGAAGCTGCATCAATCGAGTAGAAATTCGCCTCGATCTCCGTTGCCACCGCAGCCGCCAGCAAGGTTTTGCCGCAGCCCGGAGGACCAAACAGCAAGATGCCCCTTGGCCACCCCAACGGGAACAAGTCAGGGCGCTGCACGGGGTAAACGATGGCTTCTTTAACGGCTTTTTTAGCGACGTCTAAGCCGACAACTTCGTCCCAGTTAACTTTAGGTTTCTCGGTGATCACTAACTCTTCATTGTTGGGTTTAGCTAATCCGTTTCCATCCATGGTTGCTGCTCCTCCTCCTTCGCCGTCTTCGTTGGCTGCTTGATTCATCTCCATCGGCGAAACTGCTCCCTGAAGCGCCTTTATGCGCTCCTGGTAGGCGATTGCGCGTTGCACGTAAACTTTATTGAGGCCATACTCCGGATAAAGCTGCACCAGCTGCAGGAGGCTCTCGATGGCTTTCTGGTAGAGGGTTATGGCTCTGCCTTTCTGCCCCTGCTTATCTAGGCGCACAGCATCCAAAGCATACGCTGTTGCCGCTTTCTCTAACTCGTTTGAAGCACTCATTTGATTTTTTCTCTCTCCTTCTCGTTTGCTTATTCAGGCGAACGTAACTCTATCTTGATTTTTCCCTGCGTTCCTAACGCTTCGAGGGCACGTTCAATTTCCTCGTTGGAAGTCTGCAGTTCATTGGAACATCGGCTTAAATCGATTTCGCCGTTGCTTTTACGCACGTACTCTAAAAGCACGTCTTCCAACGCTGGCTTGGTAACTTTAAGCGAGAACTCTTTAATCTCGGATTTCTTGAAGGTAAACATGGATTTCTCGGGGTCAAACCCTGCTTCCTCAACGGTTTTCTTGCCAAACACCTGCGAGGAACTCGCGGTTAAAGCCACCAATTCCCGGATGGGAGTTTGAGGCTCTTTAGCTACTTTCTCCTTGACTGGCGCCGCAGCAGGCGGCTCAGGCAGGGCTTCGGAGAGTTTTTGCTCCATAAAGCAGGAGACCTCCTTTAGGATTTCTTCGCCCGCCTCGGTTTTTTTGCCCACTGGAACCAGGTTCTCGTCGGCGGAGAGCTTGGTAGCATGGAGGGTTTCCTGAATAGTTGAGTTAACGTTACTGAGTTCGCTGCTTACATCAGGAAGCACCTGGAATAGCTGCTGGGAAACACCCTGAAGCAGGGTAAGTGCAGGTTTAAGGTCAGTGACTATGTCACCGAGTTCCTTGATGGTTTCAAGGCGCATAACAACCCGTTCAATGGCTAAATGCACGTTACCGATGAAGCTGATTAACTTGCGGACCTCAGCGATTTCGGTGGCGCAAATCGCTGCTTTGTCTTTGTTGTTCTTTTTAAGTGCACTCATGCAGGTTTCAAAAAGAACACGATCCCGCTCTTTAAGGCGAAAACTTGCTTGCTCCAGCTTGTTCTGCTGGATTTTAAGTGTATAAATAGATTTAGTGGCGACTTCACGAATAGGGGGAGGGGATTGGTTAGTGAAGCTTTTCATGTCTTGTCCCTCCACAACCTACCGTGTAGTCCATTCCCGTTTAAGCGCTTGTTTTTCCGATATCTTTCACGTAGACGACAACAGGGGGCTCAGGTAGCTTGGTAGCTGTGTTAGTAACCTGCTCGGCGTAAATCTTGTTTGCAACCGGCTGAGGCTTAGGTGCGGGCTGGCTTTGCTCGCCCAATAGCACACTGGATAGGCGGCTCTTGGTGAGTTCATAGTCAGTTTTCTCGGTGGTTGCCCGCCGCAGGGTTTCTTGCAAAAGCCCGAAGGCTGCACTGTAGTTTTCATCGTCGACTTTGCCGATTTCATGCTCGATTTCCAAGTTAGCAATCGCGTAGCTTAGCGAGGAAATCTCTTCCTGGCAGCGCTCGACTTCTATGGATGATTCGTCGATGATTACTTGCGCTTCCTTCTTAAGCTGGGAGAGGACGCTTTCGAAGCTGCTGTGGAGTTCCTGGTAAACGTCAGGGGTGATTTTCTTTTTATCCACCAGATCCTTTAGGGCTTCGTCTTTGCGCCAGATGAGGGGTATGTGATCACAAAGGATGCCTGCTTGTGATTTGATTTTTGAGATGAATGTGATTTCAGCGCCACTGAAACGTAGGCTTTCCATGGGCTGCTTGGAGAATTGGCCGTCGCCAAATTCGATGTATGCTGCGTCGAATTTGCCGTTTGGTGAGAGCGCAAATGATGCGACTTTTCCGATTACTCGTCCGTATTCGTTCTTGATGGGTTTACCGATAGAGAGAAAAAGATTGGAGTAGGACATTTTTTGTTTTCCTCCTTATCTTAGAATGTTGTTTTCTCTGCCTGAGAAGCAGGGGTCGATGGCATTCCTGGGGGTAGGTCTGGGAACTTGTCTTTAATTTTCTGCTCTGCAACAGTTGCTGCTTCAGTTAGGATCTTTGATGCGTCCTCGTTGACTGTGTCGAAGTTGAGGGTCATGCCGCTGCCTTGGCCAGCTTCAATCATGATTCCGCTAAGCATGTTACCGATTTCGCCAAGTTCATTTTCTGCCTCTGGAAATACACTGACTAAGCCTGATCTGACCGAGCGTAGAACACCGACAGCTGGGCCGAGTGTAGAGACTACGTCGCCTAATTCTGATACAGTTCGTAATCTTAATGTAATCTGCTCGAGAGCAAGTTTAGCATTCATGATTAACTTGGACATTTTTCTAACTTCTGCAAGTTCGTTTGCGAAGACGTTTGCGCGTGCACTGTCATGCTTTGTGTATGCGTCGACGATGCGTGCGAAGATGGCTTTGTCGCGTTGGCTGAATCTTTCGTTTGCCTGGTCGAGTTTTTGGACTTGGAGTTCAATGCGTCTGACTGCGAAGTCAAGACGTGGTTTGAGTGGTCCCGGCGGTTTTACTGCGTCTTTTATGCGGTCCCCGAATGCTTGCTCATCACGTTTTGCTTCCCACTTTTTAGCGAATCGTTCTGACAATTTGATTACCTCTATACCGCGTTAGAGTGCTGGAAAACGAATTATGCATTGTTAATATGTTGGAAATATGTACGTATATATGTACGGATATACGTGGTGAGCAATTGTCCATGCTTGTTTAAAATTTGCCAGTAAAAGGGGTACTGCGGATTGATGGTTTTATACATAAACGTGTTAGTTACACTAAAATGATGCGTTGACCAACCAAGTACCAAAGGTGAACATAATGAACAGTAGATTGAAAGTATTTGGCATAATAGCCGTTTTGGGATTCCTCGCAGGCATCATCGCACAACTCACAGCCACCATCGTCATCCCCTGGCTCGTAACAGTCCTGCCCCTGCTCGGCGGCGCAACTAACTACCTGATCTCGGGATTCGCAGGAGCAGCCCTAACCGTCGTGCTCGTCGGCGTCTGGGCATACATGACAGGCAAAAAAGACCCATACTAAACACTCCCCCCTTCCCCCTATTACAACCCCAAAAGGTTAGCATACCGTTTCTCTCTTAGCCACAATTTTTGTTTTTTAAATTCAAGAAGTAAATGGGCATAATTCTGCACAAGTAACTCAGAGCCTAAGGCGACGCCTTAAAAGAAAACCTCAAACAATTAGGGAAGCAAGCCATAAAGGAACTTGCTTAGCTCACTTTCATTTTTTGCGTTATTTGCTGTTTTCTTCGGGCACAAACACCGCTGCAGACACTGTGGTGGTCCAGAGCCCGTTTTTGTCGCCTGACGCCGACTGCGTGCTGTTAGCGGTTTTTATGATGAGCCCGGTGGTTTTGAAGATTTTTTTGCGTTCATCCCAGGCGGTTTCGGGGTCAAACTGTATACCCATCGTGGTGGCAAGCATGGTGGCGGCAAGGTCCTCTGCGTAGTCGCCTGCGGTTTCGTCGGTTTGCCCAAAGCTATGATGCTCGCTCAGGTAGCCGTACTGGTTTTTGCCGCTGGGGATGGCGACGCCTACGCTGGATGCGACGAGGCGGTGGGGCTCGTTGGTTGCGTTGCGGGCGATGACTACGAAGGTGATTTCTCCGGGCTGAATCATCTTTAAGCCTTTTTCGCGTGTAAGCTGCTCGCAGCCGGGGGGCACGATGCTTGACACGCTGACTAGGTTGCACATTTGGATGCCTGCGTCTCGGAGGGCTAATTCGAAGGATTGGAGTTGCTCTTTGTGTTTTCCAACTCCTTTTGTGAAGAAGAAGTACTTTGGTATCATGTTTGGTTTCGGAAAATATGGATTGCAGTATTCATTTATTAGGGTTTTGTTTACAAATTAAACTAAGAAATTAAAAAAAGGGCAAATTGTAGCTACCTATTCTTTGTTGTCGTGTTCTTCTTTGCCGAGTTTATTCATAACCAGCGAAAGCAACTCAGGGAACCCAATGAGCAGCAGCACCACAAGCCCCTCGATGTGTTCACCGAGGAACAGGAGCACTGTCCCCGCGACTGCCAGCGCCCAGATGGGGAAGTACATGAAGCAGAATTTTGATTTAGAGATAACTTTCTGCTTAAAGCCCGTGAGCAGAATCCCAAAGGTTACGATGTAAACAGCAAACAACCCCACGATTGCAGAAACCTCAAAGCCCACATGCGCCGTCAAGTAAGCGATGCCTATTAGGCTTAAACCCAAAAGCGGCACTAACATAATGTAGAATTTGCCGCTTGCATACACGCTGCTGGTGCGTTTATGAGGCATCAGAATCGGCATGGACTTGAGCATCCCGGCTTTTTCGATGACGGCGACTTTTTTGCCCATAACCTCCACGTACTCGTCGAGGTGGTCTTGAAGGTAGGATTCTGCCTCAAGCAAGCCGCGAAGGTACTGCACTGACGCCCAGGGGCGGATGTCGAGGTTGCCGCCGACGGAGATGTCGGTGACTTCCATACCCTGGTAGACTGCATCGAATTTCTTGAGTGACTCGGCACCGTCGATTATGGGTTTAATGCCCACGCATCCCGGCACGCAGCGTGCATAAGTCACCAGCATCATAACCATAAAGGGCGCGTTAAACCATGAGAGCCGCTGATCAAGGCCTTCACCAAAGTACTTGAGCGTGTAGGTTTCGGGGATAGTGCGCCATCTGCCCTCCGCTTCGAATTCTGCTATGAAGGATTTCAGCGCAGGCAAATACTCCTCCAAATCCTCACCTAACATGAAAAGCGCGTAAACCGCCATGCGGGTGCTGGCGTTGTTTGTTTCCGACTCCGCTAGGCGCCCGTTGGGTTCAAAGCCCCAAAGGCCCGTGCTTGGGTTCTGCGCCGCCTTAAGCCATGCAGCCCCGTTTAAGGTGGCGAGTTTAGCGTTTTGGTCGTCTGGGAACAAATCAACCAGCTGCCGCAGCGCCACCAACACAAAGCTGGTGGCTGAAACGAGGCTGTCTTCGTATTTCCAGATGCTCCAGCCGCCATCCTCGTTCTGGTTCTCCAAGAGCCAATCTTTAGCGCGCCGAATCGCCTCTTTAACTTCGATTTCGCCTGCAAAAAACGACAACGCAAGAACCGCACGTGCCGTGGTGTCAACGAAGCTGTTGCCGCGGTTAATCAGGGGCCAACCATCACCGTAGTCGCCACCGAGATTTTGGTGACGCAGAAGCCAGTTTTTGGCGCGTTGGATGCGGCTGTCTTGTGGGGGGAGAAGTTTGTATTTTAGGAGAATGAAGAGGGTTTCCGCGGTGGTCCAAACGCCGCCGACGTCGTGGGGTTTTTCCGCGCAGAAACCGCCATCGTCATCGTCATTTGGCTTGTTGATTTGCCAGTTTAACACTTCGCTTTGTTTTCGTCTAACCCACTCTGAATATACCAAGGGCATCACAGGTTATCGGTTGCGCGTTACGCTCAATGAATTGTGTAGGAAGTAGTTATAAATCTTACAGCTTACCAGTCAACCTCCACGATACCTAAAGGCGCCTGGGACTGCAAAACATAATATTAACCCTAAAACATATTTGGGCATATTCGAAGGGCAACAATTGGCGGCGCATACCGTATTTAAAGACGAATCCAAACTGGACATTAACTATATCCCAGCGGAGCTGCCCCACCGCGAAAAAGAACAGCGGTTGCTAATGGAGTTTTTCGGGTTTGTGCTGCGGTGTCCCCAGCGGATGGCGCAGCGGGTGATATTGACTGGGGACGTGGGCACGGGCAAAACGGCGTTGGCGCAGAATTTCGGTGCCAACCTGACTTCTCAAGCTAACAGGCGCGGCTTGAAATTCCGTTATGTTCACGTGAATTGCCGCGAGTTCCGCGGTGCGCTGCAGCCTATTTTGCATCGTGCAGTCTCGGTTTTTCGCCCCAACTTTCCCGCCCGTGGCTACGGCGCCGAAGAAATCCTCTCTGCGCTTATGCAGGTGCTCGACGAGGAAGACGCCACCATGATTCTGGCGCTCGACGAATTCGACAGCCTCATCGAGAAGGAGGGCTCCGATGCAGTGTACAAACTAACTAGGCTGCAGGAGATGCGGCAGGGCCAGTCACAGCGACTCTCATTCATCTTCATCATGCGCAACCTCGACGCCACCGCAAAACTCGACGAAAGCGCCCAAAGCACCCTTCAACGCAGCATCATAAGCCTGCAACGCTACGGAAAAACAGAACTCATCGACATCCTCTGTGCCCGCGTTGCCTTAGCCTTCGAGTTGGGCGCGGTAAGCGAGGACGTGGTGGATTTAATCGCTGAACTTGCCTACAGCCAAACGGGGAATGCGCGGTTCGGCATCGAGCTGCTTTGGCGCGCCGGAAAATACGCTGACGCAGGGGACACGGGTTCGGTTGAGGCGGAGTGTGTGCGGCAGGCGGTTTCCAGCATCGTGCCTAGTCTGCGTCGCAGCGAGCTTGCTTCGCTTGGGCTGCATGGGCAGATGTTTCTGTTGGCGGTGGCGCGGTACTTTAAGGAAAACGAGGAGGTCTACGCAAGTTTAACTGAGCTTGAAGGGGCCTACGCGGTGGTGTGCGAGGAATACGATGAGCAACCCAACAGCCACACCCAAGTCTACAGCTACACCGTGTACCTCTCCAGGCTGGGGGTGCTTAAGGCGGAGGTGGCGTCTGGGGAATCTCGGGGACGCAGCACAAGGGTTTCGCTGCCAACCATCCCCGCGGAGGAACTTGAGAGGCAGATGGCAGACAGCATAGAGGCGATGCGGAGGCAGCCTTAGTGGAGCTGGAAGAGGTTTTCTCATCTAAACCCCGCATGAAAATCCTCAAACTCATCCATCAGATGCAGCAGCTAAACGTCTCGAAAATCGCCAGCCAAATAAACATGAATTACTCGGCGACAGCAGAGCACCTGCGGCTGCTGGAGGCAGAGGGCATCTTGGAGGTTCGGGTGTATGGCCGCGTGCACCTTTACCGCTTCGGCGAGTCAGCGAAGGCAAAGGCGGTGGCGGCGCTGATTGAAGCCTGGGAATAGCTAATCACGCTGTTGCTTGCCAAACTCTACCCCCCTCTATTTATAGGCTCAACGCTTGCTGATGCCGCAGCGGTTTGGCTGTGCAGCTGCGGGGTCAGGGCGGCTATGGGAGGTTATTTGTTGGTTGCTGGCTGGTTTGGCTAGGCATCTGCCGGGGAAAGTTTCAGGGTTTCTGTATTAACCTGTTTGCTTTTCAGTCTTTTCGGTGGTTGGGTCAAATTTCTTTGACTGGGTTTTTCGGGGTTAGTCAAGGTTTCTTGTCGAAAAACCTCTTTCGGTAGGGCAAACGCGGCAGCAGCGTTTAGGCTGATTGTAGATGGGAAAGCGTTTTATGGTTCCCTGAGAGTCTAGATAACGCGTATTTTAGCTGTTCTCCAAGCTGGTCTGGTGTTTTTTGAAGAAAATCGAGGTTATCGTAACCCCAAAGGAAGCCCCCGACGGCGAAAAAGCCCTAAAACACATGGGGCTCCTCTACGTCCACAGCAAGGTTTTGGTGGAAGATGAGGAATGCAGCAGCTACTCCGCGCTGATACCAGACGAGTTCGCCGCCAAAGCCATGGATAAGGTTTCATCAGTGATTGACCTGCGGCATAAAAATAACATGGTCAGCATGTTAGTCGTCGAGGGGGTAACGTCGAGTTTCATCGAGCGCCTCAAGGAAAAGGCATCGAAAGCCAAATCCGCCCTTAACCCCACCGAGGAACTCGTCGAGAGCACCCAACGCTACACCCATCTAACCTGGGACCTGCTGGCTACGACGCTTCTGGCAACGTTGATTGCTCTATCGGGGCTTTTCCTAGACAACGTCATCATCATTATAGGCGGTATGCTTATTCCTCCGCTGCTTGGACCCGTGAATGCCTTGGCGGTGAACGCGAATTTGGGGCATCCAAAAAAGCTCTTAAACAGCCAAGCCATCGTGCTGATGCTGCTCGCCGCGGTGATTCTGCTTTCGGCGCTTACCACCTTCATCGCGTCCCAATTTATCTCGCTGCCTACCACTCAGCAGATACTCATCCAAGTTCACGTAAGCATATTCGACGTGCTCATCGCGTTGGTAATCGGCATAGCAGCGGGGCTTGCACTCCGCACGGAGCTACCGGAGAACCTTTTTGGCGTGGTGATTTCGGTGGCGCTTGTTCCCCCCGCCACCGTCGCGGGCATCGAGTTGGCATTGGCAAACGAAATATTCTTTGTCAGCGCCCTCGTGTTAACGCTGGTGTACCTGCTTGGGCTAGAATTCGGCTGCACATTGATGCTGCGGCTTCTGGGGGTCTCGCCGAGCAAATATTACCAGAAGGGCGAGGCAAAACGGCGCTCGACATACTCCATCATTATGTTGGCGGTGCTGTTTGTGCTGTTAGCGTTAATTGTGTATTTCCTGCCGTTCACAGCATAGAACCGCTGGACCAGGCGCAAGTTTTCTCACGGTTTATTTCCTGTCAGCCGCATCGCCAGAGCGCCTATTCTGTGTCTGCTTATCCAGAGCAGCCCCGAAAGCGCCACTGCATAGCCCAGATACTGCATAGCCATCAGAGCGCTGCCGGCGGCGGTGGGGTGGAAGTTGAAGAGGGAGTAACCCGCATCCACGGTTGGCTCCACACGAAAAATCAGGTATTCCACAGTCGAGAACAAATTAGTCCGCTGCATATTATAGAGGACTGCGGCAGCCGCCAGAACTAAGCCGATGATTGCAGCCGCCTTGAACAGCAGAGACTTTGCTTTGCTTGCAGACAAGTTATACAGTACCATACCCTTTGACACGAGCCCCGCCACCAGAAGCGCAAAGAAAGGAAGCGCCTGATAATCATATTTAATTGCATTCATGTAGGGGGCATGAAGGTCCAGAGTTGTACCCAGAAACGTGTTAACGCCGATTACGCTGGCAATTAAAGCTAGGCATACGGCATCAAAAACCAGGTAGCGACGCAGCACCCCCCGCCACGCCAAACTAAAAAAGACCGAGAGCAAAGCGGCGTCGATGAATAGCCAACCTAGCCCGTAGCTTACCAGAAAGTTAGGGACAAAAAAGTATGAGGGCACCAAATCCACGCTCTGCGTGAAGAAGTCGGAATGCAGAAAAATCGAGGTTAACCCCGTTTTAGCGATTAAGTTATACCAGATAAAAGAGAAGGCAAGCACAGGCAAAGAAAACGCCGCTAGCCAACCCGCCATGCGTCCTATGCCTCCGCGGCGCCAATACAGAAACGCCGCTATCAACGGTATAATGACGAAAACGGCGTAGAGTTTGGTGTTGAAGGCCACGGCGAAGATGACTCCGCTGGCTGCGAAAAGCCAAAAAGAGCCTCGGCGGACGGCAACGGTGGCTACGGCTAGGCTGAGGAGACTAAAGAAGAGGCAGGGGACATCGATGAGGAAGCTACGGGAAAGCACAAGGTGCCAGGGGCTGAAGGCGAAGAGCAGCGAGGCGAAAAAGCCCATTGTGGGGTTGTAGAGGATTTTGCCGATGAAGTAAACCAGAGCCACGCAGCCTAAACCAAACAGCGTCACCAAAGCGGCGCCGTTGCCAAAAGACGCGCCGACCAAGTCGAAGAAGGCAGCTTGGATGTAGAAGCCAACTGGCGGCTGATCCATCAGGTACATGCCGTTGGCGTAGGGCATGCCGTATTGGCGTACCCCCGCTACGGCGTCGTATTCCCAGGAGGTGTCGCCGTTATGGTAGGGCCCCGTGGAGAAGGCAACCAAAAGGTAGCCGACGCAGATGCATATGAGCGGATAATACGTGGTTAGCAGCGCCTTCAGGGATGATCGGCTGTAAGTGTGTCTGCTCAGATATCTTTTGGAAACTTGCGGGGACACGACGTTTGTGGTCAAAAGTCTCTATTGTTTAGGCAGCGCTTGGGGGTTTAAATTTTTGCATTATCCAGCCTGCTAACCTATAATTCGCCCGACATAGGGCAGCTTTTTCAGCGGAACAATTATGGCTAAGCAAATCAGCAGGGTCAACGCCGTCACCAGGGGAATCTCGATAACTGGGTTTAGGGTGGTGACGCTAAGCTGGAACCCCAAATAGCCCCTCTGAAGCGTCTCCAGAACCATGATGTGGAGGAGGTAAATCGGCAGGGTGTTTGCGCTGATGACTGCCAAGACGCGGCTGGCGTTGGGATAGCGTGTTTGGAGGGCTACGTTGGAGGTGGAGGCTAAGATGCCAAACAGCGACACGGAAGCCACGATTACGCTGAAGCTGGTGGCGCCTAGGAAAAACTGGCTGTAGCTCTCGCCTAGGGCGCCCACCAGAAAATAGGTGGCAACAATCGTCCAAAGTGTGCTTAACGTGAACATCGCTGCTAAAACCCAGATGCGCAGCTTAAGTTTACTCCAGAAAGCACCTAAAATAAAGTAGCCCACTAATCCTGTTAAGAGGAAGACGCTTTCTCCAAACCACGTGGCCGCCGGACTGATGTCTGCTATTAGGGTTAGAAGCGGAATCACCGCGGTCCCCACGATCCAGAGCAGAAAGAAGTACCGGATAACTTTCCAGCTGGCGTATGCGACGAATACGCGGACCAAGGGTGTGATTAGGTACAGCCCGATTAGGATGTAGATGAACCAGAAATGAACGTAGGGTCCAGCTAGGAGACCCTGCACAAAGGAAGTGGGCGTTAAGGCTTCTCCGCGGACAAGAAAGTCCCAGATAAAATAGAGCCCTGCCCAAAACAGCACTGGTATGCCGATGCGGTTCCAGCGTTTCTTGAAGAATGCCCCCAGGGGCTCATTGGTTTTGCTGGGCTGCAGCAGAAGCGCACCGGTCAGCATGATGAAGAGGGGAACGCAGACTCTTGCGATGGAATTGTAGATGTCTGAGGTCCACCAGAGCGCTACACCCTCCGGTGACATCTGGCTGAGTGCAGGGTTGGGTTCGATGGCGGCATGGAGTAAGATAACTAGAACTATGGCGACGGTTCGTATCAGGTCTACCGGAAGAGAGGTCCCCGAGCTCTCAGGATCCATATCGGTCCCTTAACATAACTAGCTAAGTCTGATATGTCCCCTCTACGTTTATAACACTTTCAGTCTAGGAACAGGGTAGCTTAGTATGGATAATCAGTTATGGCGTCGCAGATTGTCGAGGCGATAAGAGCCGCGCCGTCATCGTTGGGATGCACACCGTCAGCGAAGAACTCGGAGTGATTACCGAATGCTTCATACATGTCAACCGTGGGCAGATTCATCTGGGCAGCCAAAACCGAAACCCGCGGATTCACGTTCGTGACGAGGTTGGTGTTGTTGTATGCGTCGCCTTCGCTGGTGAAAATCGGCGGTGACTTCACAATTATCACCTTGGGGCTGCTGGGCAAGGACTGAAAGGATTGGATCAACCGTGTGTAGTCTTCCTCTAAACTCTGGTCGCTGCCGGTTAATTCGCGGTTAGCATCGTTGGTGCCCAGCATAATCAACACTATGTCTGGGTTAAAAGCAACAGCACGGCTAAACTGGAACTGGTTGATGTAGGGCAAACGGGAACAGCCACAGATTGCTGAGCCGGACACGCCGAAATTACCTACCAAATAGTCTTTTCCGAGGAGCGTTTGAAGTTTGGTGGTGTATCCACTTCGCTCAGTGATGCTGTCGCCGACGCATGCCACACGCAAGTTATCAGGGGACAAGTCGTTAAGGGCGAAGCCGAGGATGCTTACTCCGGAAAATAGCAAAACGAACACCAAGAGCAGCACTAAAGGTTTTTTCTTTTCTAAGTCCATGCTGATGTACCAGTTACCTTCCCAGCGTAACGGTGCACTGCTAATTTTAGCTTGCGGTGCAACGGGCAGATGCCACTTGGATTAATATATAAAAAATAGTAATTGATGCGGAAACGACTGAAATTCTGCGGGGCGACGGCGGCCGCCTGTTGGGGGATTGCTTAAAATATGCAGCTTTTTTTCTACTCATATTCAATTTTTGAGTATTAATGATATTCAATGGAAACATAAACAGCGAAGCATAATTTATAATAAGCATGGGTGCTTGAGTCACCGACGGAGGAAACCATACGGTCGTATTAGTTGCCGCGGTTGGCTGTAGTGGCTCGGGGAAAACAACTCTATTAGAATACTTGATTTCGCATTTTTCAGGCCAAGGCTGCGTCGTCGGCGCCGTGAAGCACATTCATCACGAAAACTTCTCGATGGATAAAGAAGGCTCCAACACATGGCGTTATGCACAGGCGGGCTCTGAATTCGTCGTAGCTATTTCACCCCACGAAATAGACGTCATCAGAAAAACGCGGCGGGAACTTAGGGATTTAGATAACATCTTGGGGATACTGGAGAGGGAAAAACTCGACATCATCTTCATCGAGGGCTTCCATAGCTTAATCGCTAAACGCAGAGACGTCCTAAAAATCGTAACCGCGAAGGACACAGCGGAGCTGGAAAGAACCCTCCAGAGAACCGTGCCGCCGATTCTAGCTGCCTCGGGAATGGTTGCGCAGACATCAAGCGAAGGCTGCTTTGAAGGTATCCCACTGATTAAGGTTCCCCAGGAAGGCATGAAATTAATTGGGCTCATTGAAGCAGAGCTGGAAAAGCAGCAGCAAACCACTTAGAGCAGAATTCTCTGGGGGCAAGTGTAAACGTTCATGCGTTTACCCCGCACAAACCCCACGACGCAAACGTTGGCTTTCTCCGCTGAGGCGACGCCTGAGTTAAGCACCGCCGCCACCGACGCCAAAATAGGCAACCCCACCTTAGCCGCCTTAAAAATCATGTCGCCAGGCACCCTGCCCGTGATAACCAAGAAGCATCCGCCACAGTCAAGGCGTTTAAGTAATGCTTCACCGATGACTTTGTCGACGGTGTTGTGTCTGCCCACATCCTCGGAGAATGCAACCATTGTGCCGTCGGCTGTAAAGATGCCGCTGTCATGCAAGCCGCCGGTTTCCCGGAACCCAGTGGCTTTCTGGTTCATCTGCGCTACAGCATCCAAAATAACCTGGGCTTTAACGGTTAAATCCGAGTTTACCACCGCGAGTTTGTGGTCTTTCTGGTAAGCTGCGGTGCTGGCTTTCAGAAGCGGCACGATGCGGGCTCCCCGACGGCGGTTCTCCATGCGCTCGTCTATGTTGATGTCAGCTTTGAATTGCACATGGCAGACGTTTTGTGTTTGGTCGGATGTTATGGATTCTAACTCGTCTATTGAATGCAGAATATCTTCGGCGTAGAGGTGCCCAACGGCAAGTTCCTTATACTGGCTGGGCGAGCACCAGATAATGAAGGTATAAGCATCGTTTATGATGATTTTCAACGGAACCTCCTCGGCGACCCAGTCACGCATCGCTGTGGCTGCTCCCGCGGATAAGTCAAGCCGTGTCATGTCAACCTGCCGCATAACATCACCTGTGCCCTTGAGGTTTGAATCCTTAGGAGTTGATAAGTGATTCGGCAGAACACCTAAGACTTAAACATGCAAGTAAACAAAAGGGAAAGCAGGGGGTTAACCCTTGTTTTAGAGGTATTTCTCGTAGAACTTCATGGCTGTGTTCGCGGCTTTGTTGGCGAAGATTTTGCCTGTGCCATGCTCGCTGAGGTCGCCTAAAAACACGTAGAAGGGACCTGGCACGTTGGTTGCGTCGTCGACTTTGACTTTGGGTTTAACGCTGTCGATGGTGAAAGAGGGCAGTACTTCGAGTTTGCCGCCGACCACGATTTTTCCGCCGCTCATGCATGCGCCTGTTCGGACATCCGCGTCTTTCTCAACGTAGATTGCGCCGTCAGACATGTGGTAGCCGAGGAATCTGCCTGCGGAGCCTTTGATTTTTATGATGCCGCCTTTAAGGTAGCAGCCCACATCGGTGCCGACGTTGCCGTCAACGATGATTAAGCCGCCCTTCATGCCTGCATCGTTGCCTCTGGATGGCGAAGCAAGGTAGTCTCCGCCGTCACCGTGGATTTCGATGGAGCCTTTTTTCATTTCGCTGCCTGTCCAGCCGCCTGCGCTGCCGTTAACTGTGATTTTGCCGCCCGCCATCATTTCGCCCGTGTGCATGCCGATGTTGCCGCTGCAGAGGATTTCGCCTGTTTTCATGCGTTGACCGATGCGTTTGACTTTGCTGAAGTCGCCGTTTAAGGTGATGTTTGGGGAGGCTTGAGGTGACTCTTCGACTTTGAAGAGGTCGCCGACTGTGAGGTTTCGGTTGCCTTCGGTGAGGGGGAGCTTGGCGATTTCCGCGGGTGTTTTGCCTGCAAAGTTGTCGGGTGTAATGCAGGGGGCTTGGATGGGAACGTCGAATGCTTTGAGGGGTGTTAGGGTTATCATGTCTAAACACTTGCCTTTATGGTTAATTTGTCTGGAACCTTAACGTAATGGTCCGTGACGGGGTAGTTTTCGTACTCGATAGTCCAGTACTCTTTGAATTTGCGTTTCATGTCATCATCGATTCTGCAGGGGTCTTTGGTTTGGACATCAAGCCAAATGGTTTTACCCGGCACAGTGCTGTCGACGACTTGGCCTGCTTTAGCGACGATTACGCCGTCTTTGAGGGTGTAGGCTGCGTCGGTGAGGGCTTTGCGTGCGGTTCGGAATTTCTTTGCGATATCTAAGGTTTCAGGGTTAATATTAAAGACCGCTACGTCCGCGTCTGCGCCTACGCCGAGGTGACCCTTGTTAGGTAAGCCCAAGGCTTTTGCTGTGCCAGCGCGGGTCATGATGGCGATCTCGTAGAGAGACATCTCCCGATCTATGGAGGGAAGCAGGCTCTTTTTGCGGGCGCTCTTGTGGCACTTTGCCAGGGTGGCTTCGCGGGCTTTTTTGCTGTATAGCCAAGCCAGCACTTTGGGGTAATCGTAGAAGGGTCCGCCGTTGGGGTGGTCGGTGGTCATGAAGATTTTCCAGGGGTCCTTTATGAGGAGAGCAATTTCTAAGCCTATGCTCCACTGTAGCGCGTTAACGGGGCTTTTCTTCTTGTAGTGGAAGGGAATGATGCCGCCGCTGCTTTCGGTTTCCACGTCGCTGTTAACCCACTTGTTGTGTCCGCCGAGTTCGTAGAGGCTGAATTCGAAGGGTCCGTCAGCTGTCATGGTGGTGGTGTCGGCGAAGGTTACTTGACCCATATCTAGAGTCATATGGGTGTGGCCGTTCATGTACCGGGCGATTTCTTCCGCGCCAGACTTGAATTTACCCCAGTTTTCCCCTTTAAACGCGGCGAATTGAACATGGGTAATATGGGCAACTGGTTTGCCGTCGGTTGAGAGGTCCTCCAGCGCCGCCATGGTGTCAAGGGTGGTTTGGTAGTTGCCGGGGACTCCGAGGTT
This sequence comes from Candidatus Bathyarchaeota archaeon, assembly GCA_026014735.1. NCBI lineage: Archaea > Thermoproteati > Candidatus Bathyarchaeota > Candidatus Bathyarchaeota archaeon. The sequence goes on along the minus strand of JAOZHT010000001.1, from coordinate 447,943 downwards.
GTTAGTGTGCAGGTGAATGGTGTGGGGCAGGTTGAGTTTCTTGTTGACTTTAACTAAGCCACGCATGATCTCTCGGGGCGTGATACAGAAGTTTGGCACCTGATCGTCGATGCTGTGCACGTTGCGGCCAAAACCCCAGGATTCCAATCCGCCGGGGTTAACGACTTTGATGGCGTATCCCCTTGAGGCATGCATAAGCCAAGCTACGAGGCGGGCGCATTCGTCGATGTCGCCTTTAGCGAGGTTCTCCAGAACAAACCACCAGTCACCCATCAGAACATAGGTAGCTTTGTCCATCAATGGAATATCGTTTAGTTCTTCGTGGCAGTGTTTGGCTTTAAGCGGGGCGATGGAGCCGTTAAAGACCGAGGTGTAACCCATGGTGCTGTAGCGGTAGCCGGTGACGAAGGTGGAGGGAATAGAGTAACCTGTGCCCGCGCGGGTGATGGCGGTTTTTGCCACGACATCTTTGTAGTGGTCTTCGGGGCGAATCATTCGGCCCATGTTAACTTCTGCACCGGCTACGTGACTGTGGATATCTACGCCGCCAGCCATAACCGTCATGCCTGATGCATCGATTACTTTGGCTTTGCCGCTGACTTTCGAGACGATTTTGCCGTCTTTGATGGCTATATCCATCTTTTCACAGTTAATTTTCTGCAGAGGATCGACGACGAAGCCGTTTTTGATTAAAACCTCAGTCATTAAGCCGCCACCTTCTTTTTCACTGCTTTTCTAGGTTTAACCGGAGCCTTGCAGACCATCGGCGCCTCAGTTGCCTCTTTATGCGCAACCTTCACTTCGGCCTGTTCAACCATTTCGCCACGTTTAACTTTGATGGCGCGGACCTCTTCAAGTATGCGGTTTAGGAGTTGCTCGTCGGTTAACACGCCCTTGGGTGGCTCAACCACTTTCTTGAGCGTTATGGGAACCGAGTCCATGCGGTAAGCGGTGCCTTCGTATTCGATGCCGCACCACTGCGTCGGAAACACCACGTCGCCTAGCCTGCTAATCGCGTTCCAGTCGGGGTTTATGGTGATGAGTGGATGCTTCATCATGTTCTGTATGGCGACTTTGGGGAAGTGGGCGCCGGGGTCAGCGGAGATAACCATCGTTGCGTCGTTGTCGCCGTGTTTTAGCAGGTCCATGGCGGTGTTTTCGCCGGGGTTATACTGGGGGTAGCCCTGTGAGAAGTCGATTGCGTAGGGGTAACCGGTTTGCCAAGCAAACACAGTGTTGGCGCCTGTAACGTTGAAGTGGCCACGCATCGGAGAGATGATGAATTTGGTTTTGCGGTTAAGGTCACGTGCGAGGGCAATGGCGATTTCGATGTTTCGGAATCTGCCCAGGCTCTGAGTCATGCCTAAACCGAAGTAGATGACGCCGAATTCGCAGCCCATCATGGCGTCTGCGACGTCACGCAGGTAATCAACGGGTATGCCGCCGACTTTGTCAACGTCGATTTCTTGGTCCTGAACAAGACATCGCAGGGCTTCGATGACGTCGTAGTCGCGGTTGGGTTCAATCTGCAGGAAGTAGTCAGCTGCCTCCGAAGTCATGGTTCTGCGGACATCCACCACGATTAGTTTGCGTCCATGCTTCTGCAGGGTCTGTGGAGGCGGACCATTGAAGCATACGGCGGGGCGGATAGGCGGTTCAGTGCGGGCGATCCGTTTGGAGGCAACCTCCATTTTTTTGCGGCTTGCACCGGCCTTCATTTTCTGCATGAAGTCCTTCCATTCGCTTCCTTCGAAGCGTCCGTCAGTGAAAGCTGTGTATCGCTCTACATGGCGGGGGTGGCTAGCCCAGGGGTTGCATGCCCAGTAAACAATCAAGTCTGCGCGGTGCCTGATTTGGCCCAGAGTAGCAGCGGGTATACCGATTTCTTGGGTGGCCATAACGGAGGGGCCATGGCAGACGCTGCAGCAGTTATCCAACGCTGAACCGAGTTCCTCAGCTAATTCAACGCCGATGCGTTGTGCTTCGCCGACTGTGCTGCTCCAGCCGAACAGCAGCGGATACTTGGCGTCGGTTAGGATTTGAGCGGCTTTCTTGATGGCTTCATCCATCGAGACGGGTACGAGTTCCCCGTTTTTGCGGATGTGGGGTTTTAGGATGCGTTCTTCGCTTTTGTAGCCATGCACCATTTTGGCTTCGCAGACGGAGCATCCGTTCTTCATTTTGACGATTTCGTTGTTCTCCACGGTGACTTCTAAGTCGTCGCAGAGGCAACCGCAGATGGGACAAACGACATTTTCATGTACTTTACTCATTAGTTATTCCCTTCTTTCCGAATTGTTTGAGTAAAAGCTCATCTAAGGTCAAGACCGCTTCGTTGGGCGCTGGTTCCACTTCAACGGGGAATCCTTTGAAGAGGGGCATACCCATGCTGTAGGTGTCGTCGCCGGTTACTGCGTTAGCCCAAAGGCCACAGGGCATGAAAACCATGTTAGTCATCGTGTTGGGGAACTTTTTGGCTTTAACAACCACCGAGCCGAATTTGGAGGTCACTCGAACTTTTGCTCCGCCCTTCAAGCCGAGCTTGACGATGTCGGCTTTGTCTAGAAAACATACTGCGGCGCTATCGTAGTATTCTTTTGAGCCCTTGCCCAGTTCCTTTCCTACACCCTGATCGATAGTTCTTCCAGTAATGAGGGTTGCCCGTATTTTTTGCTCCACCATGGTCTACGACCTTATCCAATAGAAATTTATTCAGTTATATTTAAGAGTAAGTTCAAAATAACCGAGTTTTTCCCCATAAACTCAATAGATTACAGGGAAATACCGCATTCCTCAGCCACCGCTCATCTGCGTGGCAACTGTTAAGGGGCTACTTTGTTTTGCCCTGCTCAGCGCTAAACGTGGCGTTGTAGGTTCGCTTGTGGGTTTTGGGGCTTTCGCTGCAAACCACGTCCCCCGTGAAGCGCACGCCTCTTAGCCGCCGCAGGTCCTTGGACATGTCGGGTTCGTCGTTGTCAAACCAGCACATCACGTAGTGGTCAGCTTTGCCCTCAACGGAGGACAGATAATCTGTGTCGCCCATGAGCGTGAAGAAGTCGTCGATGGCGCCGGCGAATTTGGGGTTCTCACCCGCCGAGAGGGTTATTTGGCGTGCCATAATCACCACGAAGGGGTCGGATTCGGGGTTGACGTTGCGTTCCCTGAAAATACAAATTACCGGTTTTTTCCATGTGGACTGCGACAAAGAGATTCCTCAATTAACCATGCCCTATGCGGTTATATAAATTTTGCAACCCGCATCTGCGCCGTTGCCCTCTGCCGCCGCCTCCCTCCCCTTATTTAAAGGCGCCAGAACATGCTTGCGCCATGGCTCTGTTTTGACCGCTAAAGTTAAAGCCAACCCAACAAATAACAATAACCGCGTCCACCGATGCATGGGGCTTTCGGCTAGCTTGGTCCAGGCTTGTAGCCTCGGGCGCTATAGACCCCGGTTCAAATCCGGGAAGCCCCACCATTCATTTTCGGTTATCCTGTAAGAGGATCGTGCTTTTTTGAATGGAATTTTTAATCTATTTTTTGCGGAAGTTGAGCTGTTGAACCAGAAGATAGCGCTTGTTGGTGCGGAAGGGATTTATTCTAGTGTTACTTTTTTTTGAAAAAGTATTACTAGAAAGGAGATAAAAAGAAAAAATGAAAAAAAATGTACTTTACCTAACCGTCATTCTTTTGATAGCCATAACATTTGGAAGTAGCTACGCGCTATTTGCAGCGCTAAACTCAACAGTAAATGCCCACTCGGAAGGGTTAACAGTAGTGGATGCTGCTGGAAGAGTTGTAGAAATACCCCAAACACCCAAACGCACAATCGCATTGCAGCCTGGAATGGCCGAAATCCTATGTGCAATAGGATGCGGAGACACCATAGTAGGGAAAGATTTCACAGCAGTACATTATACCCCTGAAGTCTGGAAAGTAATAGGAAATTTACCCGATGTGGGTTACATGTGGGAAGTTAACATAGAGCAAATAGTCGCTTTAAAACCCGATATAATTTTTACACTCCCGCTGTTCCCTGAAGTAACACAATCCATCGAAGAAAAAGGAATAACCATCGTAACCCTCGACACAAAGACCCTCTATGACATTACCAAAAACATTCAACAGATTGGCTTAATCATGGATAAAACAGACAAGGCAAACCAGCTTGCTTCAGATCTTGAAACACAATTCAACGAGGTCAAATCGTTAACAGAAAACCTCAGTTCAGACGAACGCCCAACAGTCTATTTTGAAAGTTCACTGCAAGGAGAAATGGTAAGCGTAGGCCAGGAAGCAATGCAGAATCAAATGATTTCTTGGGCAGGCGGCATAAACATTTACGGTGATAGCGCGATTCGTTTCCCAGTTGTTAGCGCAGAATATGTACTTGACAAAAATCCTGATGTCATAATCCTCGACGCCCTAAACAAAGAAGAATACGGAACAACGGTCGAAACAATAAAAGAGCGACCCGGCTGGAGCAACATAAACGCAGTAAAGAACGACCGTATCTATGTAATCGAATTCTACAAATACGGTTGGGGCCCCTCGGTAGCAGACGGTGTAGATGCCTTCGCTAAATGGTGTCATCCTGAACTCTTCGGGGTTTAATCCGACTTGCAGGCTAACCCTAAACTGCCCTACAAGCGCCGAATTAAAGGCGCATTTTTTCCTTTATATCCCCTAGAACCATTCACTTCCTCACCTATTCAACAAACAAAAAAAACCTCTTGCATTGACAAACTACTTGAAACCAAAAACCAATTTCCAGAAAACCCATCTGCAATATACATTCACATACCCTTTTGTGATTCTTTCTGTTCATTTTGCGCTATCCCAAAAATTTTCAAACTTGACAAACATATTGAAGCTTACCTGACAGCATTAACAAACGAGTTAACTGAATACGCGAAGTCTCCCTATATTTGTTCAACCAAATTTGGTGCACTTTACATTGGGGGAGGTACACCGACAGTTCTGAATGAAAAGCAATTATGCAATTTAGTGATCCACTCAAAGGGCATTTTCGATCTTTTACCAAACGCAGAAATAACCCTTGAAGGATGCACGCATAATTATGATGAAAAAAAGCTTAATTCTACCAAAAATGCCGGAGTTAACAGAATTAGTTTTGGTGTTCAAACATTCAACGATTCAATTCGGCGCCTGCTAAATCTAACCGATACAAAAAAACAAGTTATTTCAAGGATAAACTCTGCCCATCAAATCGGTTTCACGAACATCGACATAGATTTAATGTATAATCTACCCGGTCAAACAGTTGAGGACTTTGGGGAAGATGTTCAAACAGCTATAGATTTAGAAATTGAAAGCATCAGCTTCTTTGCACTTCACATTGAACCTCATACTCGCCTACAAACGCAAATTCAATCCGGTAACCTAAGTGTGGGCAAACCTGCGATGGAGGTGGCAATGTATCAAAAGGCCGTCGAATTACTAACCAAAGCAGGATACATTCAAGAATCAATAATTGCCAAGTTTACCCGACCCACAGCTAAATGCATCTACGAGCAACTGCGAGTAAGCCCTATGGATTGTCTTGCTTTGGGGGTTTCGAGCAATGGAAATCTAGGCAACTTGGTTTACCGCAATACGGGTGAAACCCACACTTACATGGAAATGATAAAGGGAAACAAACGTCCCATTACTGAAGTAGTGGAGTTGTCTCCGCAAGAAGAGATACGGAGGTACCTATCTAGAGGGTTTGCCTTACAGAAGATCGATAAAAGGGATTTTCAACAGAGATTCGGTGTTTCTCCGGAACAGGCATTACCTAAAGTTTTCAACCGATTACTGAACAAGAAATTGATTGCTGTTAACAACGATACAATAGAGTTAACTGATCTTGGCTCGGAATGGGGACAAAATGTATGCGTTGAGTTCTGTTCAGAAAAATGGAAACATAGCTTACTGAGGTTTAACAATGACTCTTAATGGTAGACAGAAATATCTGAATACACGTCATAAGCAATCAGCAACAATAATCCTTTTATGCATAATTTTGTTCGTGGTGATAATCGGGACAATCGGTATAGGAATTGCTGATGTGTCCATCGATAGCGCCGCAAAAATCGTTTTGAGCAAAATTCCCGGTATCTCAAACTTAATAGAGCCGAATTGGACACCAACTCAAGAAGCCATAATTCTAACTGTCCGGTTGCCCAGGATACTGCTGGGTGTAGCGGTCGGTTTTGCGTTAGCTGCTGCAGGCTGCATCCTTCAGGGTTTATTCAGAAATCCAATAGCGGGACCCTACTTTTTGGGGATATCGTCTGGCGCATCTTTTGGCGCTGCAATGGCAATTGTATTGAACATTGTTGTGTTTGGAACTTTTACGTTAACTATTATGGCTTTTCTTTTTGCGTTACTAACTACTCTTCTGGTTTACGTGATTTCTCGGAAAAAAGGAAAATTGAGCATCAACACGGTACTGCTTGTGGGCATGGCGATTAACCTGTTTTTTGCATCCCTTGTCTCCTTGCTGATGTATATAGCAGATGAACAGTTGCGCGCAATAGTTTTTTGGACAATTGGCGGGTTATGGTCTGCAACATGGACCGACTTTTATACAATCTTGCCAATGGTTGCCATAGGATTCGTTGTGGCAATGATTTTTAGTTTTGATCTCAACGTTTTTCTAAGCGGGGAAGAACAGGCGCTGAGTTTAGGCATAAACGTTTCAAATGTAACCAAAATACTGCTGTTCACCGCTTCGTTAATTACCGCTGCAGCGGTTTCTGTAAGTGGCTGTATAGGGTTTGTAGGTTTAGTAGGACCACATATTACACGCAGACTAGTTGGACCTGACAATAGGGTTTTGTTGCCTGCATCAGGGTTATGCGGCGCAATTCTGATTGTGTTAGCAGATACATTAGCCCGAACAATAACCTACCCTGTAGAAGTGCCCGTAGGAGTAATAATGGGCCTTGTGGGCGCACCCTTCTTCGTCTCAATAATACTTCAAAAAGACAGAAAGGTGGCTTAAAAATTGAAGCTAAGCGTAAAAAATGTGGCTTTCACTTATGAAAGTAGCGAAATCCTCCAAGATGTGACGTTCGACGTAACAGAAGGCAACTTGTTTGGGATACTTGGACCTAACGGTTCAGGAAAAAGCACGTTGCTCAAATGCATCGATCTTTTGCTTAAACCAAAAAAGGGATCAATTCTTCTCAATGAAGCGAATCTTTTCTTAAGTGATAGGCGAGAAATTGCAAAGCAGATTGGTCTTGTGCCCCAGAAAGAAAACTCGCTCTACCCATTTAGTGTATTTGAAACTATACTGATGGGGCGAACCCCATACATTGAAAGGTTAGGCGGAGAAACCTCGACGGATTTGAAAGCGGTAGAAGAAGCAATGCAGCAGATGGGCATAGAGCACTTATCAGAAAGACCAGTGACTGAATTAAGCGGGGGCGAGATGCAACGTGTAATCATCGCGCGTGCACTTACTCAAGAACCGCAAATTCTTCTTCTTGATGAACCTACATTGCACTTAGATGTCAATCATCAATTGGACCTGCTGTCGTTGATTCAAAAGTTGACCCGCGAAAAAAAACTGATCACCGTGTTGGTTACGCATGAACTTAATTTCGCTTCAAGATATTGCGATAAATTGCTTCTATTGCACTGTGGCAAAATCTATGCGGCAGGCACCCCAAAAGAGGTCTTGACGCCTGAGAATATTTTACAGGTTTTTAAAGTAAAAACAGAAATCGAATATAACAAGTCTGCAAACTATCATAATATTATTCTTCTTTCATCGACCACACACTGAGTGACAGCACTATGCAGCGTCTGCCTAACGATTGAGGTTTAACATGTAGACCCCGGTTCAAATCCGGGAAGCCCCACCACTTTCGCATAGGCTTGGTCTGCATGTAACATTGAAAACCTTGTTGATTGTCGGAATATTTTAATTATGGTTAATCCATCGATATTATGGTGAAAACATTGGAATCTGGTGTTGAAGTCAAAAAACTGGATCAACAAGGCCGAATCATCCTACCCGCTGACTGGCGCGAATCCGAAGTTAACGAAACCAAAGAAGTCTACGTTGTAAAACGAAAAGGCTGCCTAAAACTGATTCCCAAACGCAAAGTTAACTTAACCGAGTTCTTCGACAAAGCAGACTTAGGCGTCGATTCCATTGGCAACTGGACAGAGTTTGAAAAGAAAAACGCTGGCAGACACCCATGAGGTTCCTAGACGCCAACATCTTTGTCTACGCCTACTATAAGGCCAAAAAGCCGCTTAGCCAAAAAGAACAAGCCATGAAAGAACAGGCCCAAAACATAATTCGCTCTGTCTCTGAGGGCAAAGAAGAAATCACAACCACCGTCGTTCAACTGTCCGAAGTTGTAAACATCCTAAAACATGGTATGCCCAAAGACTCTTTGACACGGGTAATTCTGGGACTCTTCATGCTTGACAACGTCAAAATCGTGGATGTAACACGCGACGGCTATTTTGCTGCTGTCGAGTTAAGTGAGGATTACAGTTTTGACCCCAACGACGCGTTAGCCTTGGATGTGATGCGCCAAAACGGTATTGCGGAAGTTTACTCCTTTGACGATCACTTTAGCAAGATAGAGGGAATAAAAAGATTACCAGTGGTATAAGCTAAGGTTTGTCGGCCATGGAATTGACCGCATTCAAATCCGGGAAGCCCCACCAAACCTGCCTGCGAGGGCTTTTTTGCTTAAGACTTTAATATCATAAGCGTCTAAGCTGTATGGGGGTAACCCTTTGCTGTTTAAACATAAAGAACAACCCCAAGAGAAACTCCAAGTCGACCCAGGAGACCTAAAAGAAGAAGCAGATAATCTATCTAAATTTCTACAAACCCGCCTAAAAACCGAGGTCCACCAAGAAAAAGGCAAACTCATTGTGGCGCAAACTGAGGAGGCGTCTCTTTCGGAGCTTCATCACGCCGTCAAGAAGTACATTTACCACCGCGACTTAAACCTCACCCACTATGTTTCGATTGAAGCATCAACCGTGAAGATTAACCGCTTCAAAAGCCACGAGAAGAAGAAGGAGAAAAGCAAAAAGGAGCAGCCTACAAAGTCCCTTACCCAAACCTGGGGGCTCTAAGAGGCCCTCAGTAAGTTTCAAAGTTTTTGCTGGACAGCTGCAGCGTCGCCAGCAGTATCGCTATGGAACCGGCGATTAAAACTAGGCCCAGCACGTTTTGGAAGCTCGAAAACCATTCAACTATGACTTCGACCATAGCATTCTCCGCAGTTTATAGCGCCTCGGCGGGGTATAAGTGATTGTTACATACCCTCGCCGCCCACAAAGAGGCAGTGAAGCGCAAGTTTCTGCAGGTATCGCGGATTTTAGCCTAAGCCAGGCCCTGAAGGCATCGTAGAGGAGAACATAAACATGACCTCGACTATCTTATGAAATAGGAAGTTCAGATGAAAACTCAAATCCAGACAGTCGATGAATACATCGCTTTCTTTCCAGAGAAAACACAAGTTCCCCTGCGGCAGATACGCCAGACCATCCGAAAGGCCGCACCCGAAGCGGAGGAAACCATCAGCTACCAGATGCCCGCTTACCGCCAAAACGGCATCCTCGTCTACTTCGCCGCCTTCAAGAGTCACATCGGCTTTTTCCCCACCCCAGAGGGCGTAGAAGCCTTCAAAGAGAAGCTGCAGGCATACAAAACCAGCAAAGGAGCCATCCGCTTCCCCCTCTCTGAGCCGCTGCCGCTGGAGCTGATAGGGGAAATCGTGCGGTTCCGCGTCAAGCAGAACCTCAAAGTGAATATTTAAACTGCAATTAAAGCCGCCGCCAATTCAGTCTGGAGTTGCTGCTTGTGCGGCAGAGAAACCACTACTGTGGTGCCTTTTCCCAGGGTGCTCTCAACCGTGATTGCGCCGCCATGCGCCTCCACCACCCGCTTGCAGATTGCTAAACTCATCCCCATCCCCTTGGCTTTGGTGGTGAACAGAGGCGTGAAAAGTTTAGGTATTACATTCTGGGGGATGCCTATGCCTGAATCGGTGAAGGATAATTTGATGCTTGCGCCCTCTTGTCGGCTCAAAATCCGGATGGTTCCCTCCTCGGGGATAGCGTGGATGGCGTTCTGTATGATTCGGGCCACCGTATCCTCGATTTTTGCCTCATCAACCCGAAGGGCGGTGTCGTCGGCTGCTTGGTTTTGGATGGTTATGCGCTGTGGGACTTCAAGCTTAGCCAGCGCCTTAGCTACAATATAGCAGGGAGTAGTCTCGCCTAAGGAAAGATGCAGTTCACTTGAGTAATCAATCAGGCTGGTTACTATGCGGTTTGAATCCTCAACAGCTACCTCAATTATCTTCAAAATTTCTTCCCGTTGCTCAGCCGAGATGGAATTCCCCTTTTTCTTGACATAGTAAACCCCGTTTTTTATGCCTGCAAGCGGGTTACGCAGGTCATGCCCAAGCTGCCCCGCCAACTCGCCAATCGAAGCCAAACGCTGAGCTTTAACCAGTTGCTGCTCAATTTTTTTGCGTTCAGTTATGTCGATGAAGTTCTCGATAAGCAACAAGCCTATGGGGGAATCAAGTTTAACCACGTTTTTCAGGATCTGAATTTTTTCTCCGTTCGCTCTCGTGAGGGTTCTCTCTTGGCTCTCCATGGTTAAGCCGAGGTCTGTGATGGGGCATCTTCCTTTTTCGGTGGGGCAGAGGAAATTGTGGCAGACCTTGCCAACTGCCTCTTCCCGCTGGGTCCCCAGCATCCTAAGAGCAGCATTGTTTAGATCGATAACCATGTGGCTTTCAGCGTCTATTATGACGATGGCAGAGAGCATAGAATTAAGTATGGTTTCAAGGTAGCTTTTTGTGGTTGCCAACTCCTCCTCAGCAATCTTGCGTTCGGTTATATCGTGGATAACAAAAGTTAACCCCAGAGGCCGCCCCTTTTTGTTTTCCACCATAGATCCCGAAACAAGTGCATGGCGTCTTGCCCCCTGTTTGGTTCGGATCTGCATCTCCCGGTTTCGGATAATCCTTTCCATTTCTAGGGAATCCAATAGTCGATTGCATTGCTCTTGGTTTTCACCGCAGAGCTTGCTGATTGGTTCACCGATTAACTCATCTTTATTGTACCCTGAAAACTCAGTCAGCCTCTCGTTTACCTTTATCATGTTCGTATTCATATCTGACAGGATAAGCGGGTCAGGGATCGTGGCGAAGAGGTTTTCTGCAGCTAGGGCTGCGTCAATGGTGAAAAGGTCGTATTTTGCCACTGCATAACCGACGAATATGCTGAAAAATAAAGTTGAGAATACCCCAAGGTTGGGTACGCCGATGTCTAAAAGGCGCGCCAACATGTTAGTGACGATGAACGCTATAATGGGGATGCTTAAGCCTATAGTCACAAATTTGCCCCGCTGCCGCTGCGTGTACTCTTTGGCATTGCGATAATACCTAAAGCAGAGGGCAAACGCCAAAAGCGGCAACCCAGCAGACCAAACCGTCGATACTCCGCAAACCCATGTTCCACCGGCTTGGTCGTTGAATCCCCAGTATTCCAGCGTTGGAGCCGTGTTAATGTATGTGGTGAATAGGTCAACTAAGAAGAAAGCGGCGGCGGGACCGTAGAGGATGAGGTAGCGGCTCTTGTTTTTGAGCCATCCGCTGCCCGTGAACACCAAAGCGAAGTGGAGCACAAGTGCAATAAAAAACGGCCATAAAGTCCCCAGTTTATGCCATACAAGCGCTGTGTAGGCGTCGGGTGACATCCACATTATCACAGTTGTAAAGGAGTAGAGAAATCCAAGCAGAGCCGTCATGAAGAAGATACGGTTTAAGCGGTTGCTGAGGTTTAGGTGGAGGACAAAGAAGGCGAGGCCTAAACTTATTATGGCTGAGAGTAACGAAATTAACGAAAAAACAATTATTGACACGTAAGTGCCCCCCTCGATGCAATTCCAGTTATGCCCATGACCCACCGTTTTGGATATGCCATACCCGTGTTGAATCAGGTGCAAATTCGTTTTAAACTGTATTATCTTTCAATCCATATTTTTGCACCAGAAGCCGCCGGGTTTACAAGCTAACCAGGGCAAAATAAGCAACCATCAATGCATTGAAGATGAACAGCGAAAAGATGCACACTGCGCTAAAGGCATCTGGTTTGTTGGCTTTAATTCCAACATAATATCCCATAGCCGCCGCGGCCAAGGGCACAGCTGCAAGAGCCGCAGCCACCCAAAACCAAAGCTGCACGTCCCCCAGCAGGTAGCCGCAGAAGAGCAGCCACAGAAACGCGCCGGCGGCAGCAGCTAAAACCGCAAGGTAAACCACGCGTATGCCTCTTCGGGCGCCTAGGCTGCGTCTATGGTTTTTTCGGTCAACCTCTATATCGGGGGCTTCAAGGCTTAGGGCAAGCATGAATCCGTAGAGCACAAAGGGCAGCGCAAAGAGCCAGAACAGCCCATCCAGTTGTCCCCGCGTCGCAAGGTAACCGGTGGCGGGTATGGCAAACCCCGCCGCTAGGGCAATCGCGGCTTCACCTAACCCCCTGCAGACCAGCCTAAGCGGCGTGGCAGAGTAAAACCAGCCCAACAAATTCGCGGCAACCACGATAAGCAGCAGCTCCGCGGAGGCTACTTTAAAGGCGTAGGCGAGGGCAGCCAGCAGGATTGAGGCGGCAAGCAGAACCAGGGCTATTTGGCGTGCTTGACGCAGCAGGCTGGGATGTTTGACGAGGATTCGTTTTCCCATGAAAAACTTTTTTGATTCGACCGCTCTGTCCTGTTCGACGTCGAAGTAGTCGTTGCTGTAATGCGTCGATAAATCCCCCAGAAGCACCATCAAGTAGAAGAGCACCGCCACATAGGGGTTGAAGCTTCCTCCGCCTGCAAGCCCCAAAAGCGCCCCTAACGTGAAGGCTAAAGCTCCGCCCGCCACGATATGTAGCCGAATAACCCTAAGCAGGTTTAAAGCTGCATTTTGGCTCATACAATTATCTTCTCATCGCTATTCTATGGCGCATAAGCTTATTTATTTAAATGGCCGAAATAAAACAAGCGTGGAAGTATGAGCGAAAAAATCAGGGCTTACGTGGATTTGCTGCGGCTCCACTTCTTTTTCGTTTGGCCAGTGCTCTTCTCAGCGGGGCTCTTTGTGGGCTTCACCTTTAATGGCGGTTTTAGCTGGACGCTGATTCTGCAGGCGGTTCTGATTGCCTTCTTAGGCTTCGAAGCCGGGCTGGTCCTCAACGACATCGTAGACGCTAACCTTGACAAGAAAGAGTTGCCTGAGGATAAGCGGTTAACTAAGTATTGGCGTCCCTTCGGCGAGCGCCCGCTGGCTCAAGGATTGATTTCGCCCCGCAACGCCGCGTTGCTCTTCTTTGTGCTCGTCGCCGCCACCATAGCCGTCATAGTCACCTTGCCCTATCCGCATAGCCTCTACGTGTTTGCCCTGATGGCAGCTTGTTATGGACTGGAGGTTTTCTATCAGGTAAAGAAGCGAAACGAGCAGTTCCCCTTTGCGCAGCTGCTTGGACGCGTGGATTTTGCGCTTTTCCTCGTCGCAGGCTACCTGGTCGTAGGCACCCCCGACGTCTATGCGCTGGCGCTGTTCCTCTTCTTCTATCCGCTGGCGCTGGCTCATCTGGGAGTTAACGACCTCGTCGACGTAGCCAACGATAAAGCCAAAGGCATGAATACGCCGCCTACCCTCTACGGCATGAACGCGACTGCCTACTGGGTTTTAGGCTTCACCGTGGTCCACTTTGCCTTCGCGGTGGTTTTCCTCTACTTTTTGGGCAGTTATCTTGCAGTCGGCGGGTTTGCAATAAGTTTCGGTTTGCTTACGGTGGCTAACATTTTGGTTTTAAGGGGCAAGGACGCTGCGTCTGCTCTTAAAGCGTTGCCGATGCTGCATCTTTCCATGCTGATCTACGCTATAACCATAATTGCAAGCTTCGCCCTGCCCTTGCCCTTCTAAGGAGGCCCAGAGCCCAGGGATACCTAAAAGACGCCCATCAGCTTAGTTAATAGGATACCTACCGAGATAGCCGCCACCAAAAACACCAGTTTGCCCTTCGGCACTCCGCCGCCTGATTTCTCTTCTTCCTCAAACTCGTACTCGCGGATCTCTTTGGTGGAGGAGTTAATCTGCACCTTCGCCATTTTCCGCTGCATCGACATCTCCACCACGTAGACTTCGCCGTCTAGTGAGACCTTCATCGGCAGCCATGTTCCCTTGTAGCCTAGGCGCTTGAGGAAGTCCGCTGTCAAAGCGGTCGCATTCTCCGCGTCGAAGCGTGAAATTTCTGGTGAAACCTCAGGGGCACTCAGGGACATGAATCTTCACTCAGAATTGATGCTTAAATGCTTATTAGGGGTTATGAAGCCAAAAAATAGATTACCAGTATACAATCCTAAAAACGCAAGAGAGCAGACGCTCGATTAAAGGGGAAGGTTACTGATCAGGCAACTCATCGGGCAGCGGCGTTGGCGCGGGTTCACTGGGTAAGCCGGGGACGGTGCCGTTTATGATTGAGGTTTGATTCAGGAGGCTATCCTGAAGGGTGTTTAACAGATCCATCTGGGCGGTGTCAGCGGATATTGACTGCTGCATCAACTCCACCGAGTAGGTGACCGTAACACATGACAATACAACTGCTGAAGTTACTAAAAGTAGCGCGGCTACACTTGATTGCAAAAAAATTCCTCCTTCTTTCTCGAGACATCATATAGCCGGGAATGTATAAGTGGTTAGTTCCAGCGGAGGAAACGTTACGGGCTTGGACACATGTCCCCAAAAAAACCTATCGATGCGCTACTGCCTAAGCCTTCTTTTCAGCGGTTCCCTGCCCAGATGCAGGCTGAGCGGGGGCGGCCTCAGGTGCAGCCGGGTCTTTCTCCTGCTCCGAGGCGGCGGTGCTGGCCAGTATCTGGATTTTCTCAGCCATCGGATGAAGCAGGTCAGGCGGCGGATAGGGCGTGCCTAGATTGGAGGAAAGCATGTAGATGGAGCTGAACACATGCTGGTAGATGGTGAAGAGAATCTGGGGTATCTTTGTTTTAGGGTTAACCTCCAGCTTCTTTTTGATGTCGTCGCTTTTACCTGCTAAAACAACGGTTCCCGACGTGGCGTATTTGACGACGTTGGGTTTAGTGGAGATTGCCAGCTGAAAACTCAAGGTGACCTGGTTGGCTTCTTTTTTCTGCTCCTCAATTTTAGCGTTCACATCAAAGAAAAGGTCGTCGGCTGCAACGATTATGCCGCTGCGTTCAGCCTGCAGGCTGTTTAGGCTTATCGAAACGCTGACTCCTGAAACAGAATACTGCGGGTTGACGGCTAATCCCTCTCTAATCATGTGTGTTTAGTGTTATTTCATATTTAACTTTTGTATTGCATCCCCCACAGCTAACCATCATGTGACCACGGCGGTTTACGGTGGAAGCGGAGTCTCGGGGCTCATGAAGTACGCAGGCACCGAAAGCTCCGTGTTAAACTTGAATGAACCATCTCCCTTAGCGTCGGCTTTCTGTTTCAGCACGATTTTCTTAGGAATATCCTCTTCGAGATAAACGATGTAGTTGACGGTTTGACCCAGACCCAGCCGAGTAAGCTGCGCGACGGTAAGCTTGAATTTGTCGAACTCGGAGATTTTGATTCGAATCTTCTCGATGGCTTCAAAAAGAATCTCGGTTTCCCCCTGCTCGGTGAAGGAAATCGAAACATCACCGGTCTGAATCCACGGGGTCTCCTCCTGCTTTCCCTTAGCGCCCTTGCCGCCTTTTTTGGATTTGTCGGGTTCAGGGGGCTTTTTAGCTTGGGCTTTAAGGGTTTTCTGGAGCGCAGCTGATTTCTGGAACCATTCTTCTGCTTTATGTTTGCTTTCGAAGTCTCTTAGCACGGTGCCTAACCATTGGCTGTAATCCTCGTAGAGTGCCTTGTACTGTACGGTTTGGCCCGCTACGAACTCGGCGATGTCCTTGATGGATGTGAAGGTGCGTATTTCAGTTCCCAATTTCTCAGTCCCTCGATGAATAATCACTAGTTACCTTAAACGCGTGAACGAATAGAGATGCGGCTTTTTCGGATAAGAGGGTTTGTCTATTGCAGAAGTGACGCACTCCAGCTAAAGCGCCTAAGCCCTAGCGGTTTCGGGCTTGCTCGTAGGCGTTGGCGATGGCTTCGCTTGTCAGGGCACCCACCACTTTCTCAGGGTTCTCCCTCTCCACGACGGGTATAAGGTCGATTTTTTCGCGGATGATGATTTTGTTGGCTTCCAGAATCGAGTCGTCAAGGTAAACATGGATTTTCATCAGCGGCATCTGCGCCACTTTTAGGCTTTCCCGCTGCTGAGTCTGCACCTTCATAAGCTCGGTCCATGTGACGAGGCCAATGAAGACGCCGTCTTTCATGACGGGGACGTCGTGGTAGCGGTTTTTAAACATGACTTCTAAGGCTTCAGCTATGCTTTGCTCGGGGTAGACGTAGCCTACTTCGGATTGCATAACATCTTTCACTCGGATGCCTGCCAGCTTGGTGGATATGATGGTTTGTTCGCCTTCCTCGCTGGCGCCGATGTAGACGAATAAGCCAACGATGATTAACAGGAAGTAATCGGGAAAGATGAAGCCGACAACAACCATGGCGATTCCCAGCACCCTGCCCAAGTTGACGGCCCAGCGGGTAGCATCAGAGTACTTCATGCGCCCCGCCAGCAACGCGCGGAAAACCCTGCCGCCATCCATGGGGAACGCTGGAATCAGGTTGAATAGCCCCAAGAGCACGTTTAGGATGGCGAGGTCAAAGAGGAAGCTGCCGGTGACCCTTAAAGTGACGACGTAGGGAAGAAGCTGAGGCGATAAAATCAGGGCAGCCGTCAGCAGGGCTAAGCCGAGAAGCAGGCTAGTCAGGGGCCCAGCTATTGCCATACGCCATTCCTGCGAGGGATTATCGGGGATCTCCTCGATTTCCGAGACGCCGCCGATGGGGTAGAGGACGATTTTGCGGACTTTGATGCCGTAGCGGCGGGCGACGATTGAGTGGGCTAGTTCATGGAAAAACACGAATATGAAGAGGAACAGCACGATGAAGAAGGTGTAGAAGCTGAGGCTGTAGATGGAGAGAGCCAGCACCGCCACTATGAGAAGCAGGAAGGTGAAGTGCAGCTCGATGGGTATTCCCCATGCTGACCCTATCTTGAAAGAATACCTCATACATCTACACTTCTTAGTGTGCTTTTTAAATTTTCGATGGCTGATATTGAAGGTTTTCTGTTCCAAACAGGTGATTTGCAGTAAACTATAATAGCCTTAGCAGTCACATCGCAATCAACAATCAGGACAGAGGAAGGGGCAGATGAATAAATCAAAACTAGCAGGTTTAATCGTAACCGCCGTTTTTGTCTGTGCACTCATCGTTTTCGCAGTAGCTTCAATTATGGCTCCACTGCCACAGGAAGAAACGCCCCAGACGCCCACCGGCGAATTTGACTTCACCGTCGGCGGCGCCAGCGACTGCCTGCGCTTTCTCAACAGCTCCGTGCAAACCGTCTATGTACCCTTCACAGTCGCCGCAGGGGAGCAGTGCCAGCTAACCATCAACGCCACCAAGATGCCCGGCGGCGCCAACGGCTGGACCGACGTCTACCTCTACCGCGGCTACTGGAACGGCGGAGCAAACCACACCTGCAAAGCAGGCGACATCTACACGATATTGCCCGAAATCGAAAGCGCGGACTTCGCCATAAAAGCCGGCCAACCCTACACCGCAACATTTGGCGAAGAAACCCAGCAGAGCTACACAGTATTCTTCGTGCTGCCCCCAGGGGGACCAGCAAACTTCCACGTAACATACAAGCAGCCATAGCTCGCGCTTCTAAAGGTAATTGCACGGACATTTTTTCATAGCTATAGAGGGCGATAAATTACAACAATTCAGCAATATCTTGAAAAGAAGCGTCCGAATCTTCTCCGACTGAGGTAAAAGAATAAATTTTATTCCGTCTTTGGACAGCCTATTTCTTTTTGCAACCACCCCGCTTTTTGGTATTACATATAAGTTAACGATTCAATTTGAACATAAATTTACCTTAAATGCAAAAAGGTTAAAAGTTAGGTCAGCCAAACACATATTGGGCGATCAATATGGTGACAAAGCACACGAAAATAATTATTATGGGTCTAATAGTTTTAATCGTTGGATGGTCACTTTGGGGAATGACCATTTTTTTGAATATACGCCAAGGCTATTTCTTGTTTATACCTATTCACACAATCGGATTCATCATAATAATTATCGCAAATCTCATCAGATATTCTGAAATGCAAAAGCGAAAACAGAATTTTGAACGAAATGAGCGTTTTTAAACGTATCAATCCTGATTCGCGTCTTACACAAAAAAGCTAACACCTATTTCCCAAAGAAATGGAGAAAGCAGGGTACCTCTTACTACTCAAAAAAATTCAGCGAGAGAAGGTTCTGGGTAGAGCTAAGCAGATTTTTTAAATGCCCAGAGCAGCGGCAGCGTCACCGCCGAAACCAGCCCCGACACCAGAAAAGCCAACCCCGCAAACCCCACGGAAGCCCCAAACGTGAAGGCACTCGCCGCCAAAACGGGCGCCACCGTCTGCGCTGCCCCCGCAATCGCCCAAGCCACCCCCAACGCGCCGCCCTGCGCATCCTCAGGCGTATTCACCGAAATCAGAGTGTTAATGCTGGCGAACTGGATTCCAAAACCCACTGACAAAACGGCGGCGAGGGCTAAAAGCACCGCTAAATCAGATGTAGCCGACAAAACCAGCATCCCCCCAACAAAGATAGCTACTCCCAGAAGTGTTAAGGCAAGTTGACCCAGTTTTCTGTTAAAAACAGGCAAAAGCACACCCTGCGTTAAGACGCTGATGCCTCCGAAGAAAAAGAAGACAAGGCCCGTTTGGAAGGCGCCAAAACCGAAAACCAGCTGCAACCAAGGCGAAAGCGTCGACTGCATAAACACGAAGGCTACAAAGAACAGAAAGTAAACCGAGAGAAGCAGCACTATGCGGCGTTGCTTTAGAGCGTCGAGGAGTGCTTTGGAGGTGACGACGGTTCTTTTTATGCTGAAGCTGGTGGGTTCAGGCAGCAGAAAATATGCAGAAACCAAGTTGCCGAGGGCGAGACCAGAAGCCAAAAACGAGGGCACCCCATACCCGTAGAGTGCGCTAAGGGTTCCGCCGATGGCTGGGCCGAAGACAAACGCGATGCCCGCCGCGGCGCCCAGCAAGCCCAGGTAACGCAGCCGCGCCGTCTTGGAGGTTACGTCTGCAACGTAGGCTTGCGCGACGGGTACGGTGGCGGCGGTGGTTCCCGAAAGCATTCTGCCTAAAAACAGCACCCAAATCGAGGAGGCGACGCCAAAGATGAAGTAGCTAAAGCATGCCACTGCCAAGGCGGCGAGGAGAATTTTTCTTCTGCCATAGCGGTCACTTAGCCTCGCGACTAGAGGCGTAAAGATAAAGGACATCAGACTGTAGGCGCCCAGCAGTATGCCGTAGAGGAAGGTGTCGCCGCCCAGGGCCTGCACGTAGAAGTAGAGGTAGGGGACCACTATGGCGTAGCCTAAGTTATCGAGGAAAACCACGGAGAAAAGCACGGATAGGGCGGATTTGCTGGCGGAGAGGGCGCTGTCGCCAGGTTTGTCATCTACCAAAATATCACATAGAGCTAAAGGCAACTGGGCAAATAAGCGTTTTCAAGCGGCAAACGCCCAGCAGAAAAAAGAGTTCCCCTACAACCAGCCAAACAGTACGGATAAACCCAGCAAACGCCTACGTAGATGCGTCGGGACTAAACAGGTGTTGAGCCTATAAATAGAGGGGGGGTAGAGTAAGAATCGCACGTCAGAGACCCCGTTGACCCCTATGCTTCCCATAGAAGCCCATGTTGTAGGCAATATACAACAACAACGCCATAAAAGCCTCCCAAAAACTCCCCTCCTGAGGATAAACCATGAAGGTCGGAATCATCGGGAAAGGACATGTGGGCACTGCGCTCCAGAAGGGACTTAGCCGTGCAGGGCACCAAACCAAATTTGGTCACCGAGACCCCCAAGAGCCAGTTGAGCAAGCAGCAGAATGGGGCGAAGTCATCATCCTAGCCGTCCCCCACGGCAGCGCAGAGCAGGCAAGAGAAACCATAAAACCCTATGTTGACGGCAAAGTAGTTATCGACGTGATGAATGCAATCGGCGAGAACATGGACCTAGGCATCAGCTGCACAACCTCAACCGCAGAAGAAACCCAAAAGCAACTGCCCAAGGCGCATGTAGTGAAAGCCTTCAACACCGTGTTTGCACCCAACCAAGCCACCGCCAAAATAGGAAACCAACAGCTAACCGCCTTCATCGCAGGCGACGACGCCCAAGCCAAACAGACCGTGATGCAGTTAACCCGCGACATGGGTTTTGACCCCGTTGACTGTGGCTCATTGAAGTCCGCAAGGTACCTTGAAGCAATGGGAATACTCATCATTAACCTTGCCTACAAGTTCGGCAGGGGCACAAACATCGGCTACAGGCTGCTGGGCACCTGAAAAGCCCTGCGTTAAGCCGCCATTAATCTTCTATATTACATGAACCATAACCATCCTATGACAAAAGAGGAAATTGAAGGAAAAGCAAAACAGGCCAAAGGAAAAATGCAGGAAACAGGCGGCAAAGTCACTGGCGACACGGGAACTCAGGCGAAGGGCAAAATGGAGCAGGCTGCAGGGAAAACTGAAGAGGAAATGGGTAAGCTTAAGAAAAAACTGAAATTATAAGCAGCCCCACCCCGAAAAACATCTTTCAGCAACGGATTTTTAAGGAAACCTCGCTTTAGCACTTGTTTTTTGTAGCGAAAGCCATTTTTCTTTTGGCTTGCCCCTTTTTTTAAGAGAAAAGTTTAAGGGCGAATGATTATTTTTAGGGTTGCGAGTACCGTATATTCGGGGTTTGTGGTTTGAGCACTAACATGTTAACGATTGAAGAACGTAAAGCAGAAGTCCTCATTAAACTAAGAAAATACAAGCTTGTGGAAAAACAGAAGTATGAAGGCGCATACGCATTCATCATTGATATTCCACAGGATAAAGAACGCGCCATCGTCTGGTGCATTTTAGGCGAAGCAACCGTGGGCATTGCAGCCATGAATACCCTCTACAAAATCATGAAAGAGAAAGAACTCGAACGCGCCATCGTTGTCACCGAGGGACGCTACACCCACGCCGTGAAGCTGGGCGCAAAAAAGAAGAACGTCGAGTTGCTGCCAAAATCCTTCCCCGTCTTCAACATCTTCGAGCATGCCCTAGTGCCCTTCCACGAGATTTTAACCGAGAAAGAAAAGAAGGAACTGCTCGCAGCGTTTAAGGTCAAGCCGTATCAGATGCCCCAGATCAAATCCGGTGACCCCGCAGTGAAAGCCATCGGTGCGCAGCCAGGCGATATTCTCAAGATTACGCGCAAGAGCCAGACTGCAGGCGAACACGTCACTTACCGATACGTTGTCGAATAAGCCTATTTTTAGGCTATTTTTTAATTTCTTCTCTTTTCCCGCCGATTTGGGCGGCATAAAAGCTGGCATATACAAAAATGTATATATATACAAAATTGTATATGCGCAACCGTAACAGCCTGCTACTTAGCTAAAAACGGAAAACAAGCTTAAACTGAGTTCTTTTTTGCCTCTGCCAACTCATCAAGGATAACCAATGCTTCGCCCAGCGGCAGCCCCAGCCTCTCCGCAAGCTCAGCAGCTGAAAGCTCAGGTTTCTCCGCCAGCAGGGTATCTCGGGTGTAGGCTTTATGAGTTGGATACATAACCGATACGTGGACAGCCTCAACCAGCAGCTGCCAAAGCCTTTCTTTACTGTATTCCTCCAGGTTCACTCCAAACACCGACAGCCACCTATTTACTGCACGCTTGGATAAAAACAGTAAAGATAAATCTGCCCAGCAGCTCACCTAAAGGCTGAGGAACCCTTTTTGACAGCCGCCATCTACCATGGACCCCACAGCATCAAAGTCGAAGATGCCCCTGAACCCAAAATTAAACCAGGCCAAACCATAGTTGACTTCAGGGCAGGCAGCATCTGCGGAACCGACATGCACTTCTACCGTGGCGACTGGCGATGGATGCGCAAGGGCAGAATCATCGGGCATGACGCCTGCGGCATCCGACATGACACTGGCGAACGCGTGGTTATGGTTCCCCTCGTTAACTGCGGCCACTGCTACTTCTGCCAGCGTGGATTGCCAACCTACTGTATCCGAGGCAAATTCTTCGGGTTAACCCGCGATGGCTTCTTTGCAGAACGCAAAGCCATGCTGCCCCGCAGCCTCATTCCCGTGCCGCCAAACATGAGTGATGAAGAAGCCGCAGTAGTGGAACCTGTGGCCCTTGCCCTGCGTGTGCTGGATCAGCTGCAGCCCAGTTTGGGCGACTGGGTTACCGTGGTGGGGCAAGGCGCCATCGGCTTGCTCATGACGCAGGTAGCCAAGTTAAAGGGCTGCAGAGTCATAGCCGTCGACATCGAAGACTATCGCTTGGAGCTCTCCGAGAAATACGGCGCCGACGCCGCCATCAACGCCAAAAAGGAGGACGCAGCCAAAACTGTCCGCAAACTCACAAGACACGGCTCAGATTTCGTGATTGAAGCCGCAGGGACACAGGCAACGGTGGAGCAGACGCCTTTTCTGGTGCGTAAAGCCGGCAAAGTGGCGCTCGTGGGCGAATCGAAGGGCTTTTTGAATTTGGAGGATGCTGATGAAGCACTGTTTTTCACGATGTATATTTCGCCTGTGGAGTATCCGTCGGCGGTGGAGCTTATCGCCCGAGGACTGGTGGATGTGAAAGGGCTGATTACGCATCGCTTCAGATTTGGTGAGTTCGAGAAGGCGCTTGAGGCGATTGAAGACCCCGCGGAGAGGACACTCAAAGTGGTAATAACGTCATAAGCGCTAAGATTCGGCTTTTACCGCAAAGTATATTTCTACTCGCGAGGTGTAAACCCCCAAACTCACAAGGAGCCATCACTGTGCCCATTGAAGCAGTCCTCTTCGATTTAGACGGAACCCTAGCCACCTTTAACTTAGACTACAAAGCCCTGCGCTCTGAAGTCCGAGAGTACCTCATGCAAAGCGGCGTCCCCGCCTCAGTTCTGAAAGTCAACGAAAGCATCTTTGACATGCTCTCAAAAGCCGAGCTGTACTTCAAAAAAAGCAGCAAACCAGCCGGACGCACCTTCAGCGAAATCCGCCAGCGCACCTTGTCAATCGCGGAGAAGTACGAGTTGGAAGCAGCTCAAGCCACAGGCCTTTTGCCCGGTGCAGTTGAAACCCTAAAGGAACTCAAAAAAATGGACCTGAAGCTGGGGTTATGCACCACCAGCAGCCAGAAGGCGGCGAATTATATTCTGGAACGCTTCAAAATCGCCGAGTACTTTGGGGTTGTGGTGCCTCGCGAGCAGGTTAAACGGGTGAAACCTGACACAGAACAGTTTATGCTGGCGCTCAAAACATTGGGTGTCCACGCGGAAAACACGGTTATTGTGGGCGACAGCACCGTAGATATGGAATCCGCTAAGGAGCTAAAAGCCGTCGCAGTCGGGTTACCCACAGGTTTCTCTGTGCCCAAGCAGCTGATGAGCCACGGCGCCAACTACCTCATAACATCGCTTGTTGATTTGCCCGTTTTGATAAAGAAAGAAAACAAAGAGGAAGCTTAAGCGGCGGTAACTACACCGTCGTCTTTGCAGACCAGCTTCCGCTCGCGAATTAATCGCTTGAGCACTTCAGCGAACACCGCTTTTGCGTCTTCTCCACCATGATTTATGCCAAACACCCGGGCGGTCTCAGAAATCAGGGACTCATCACTTATGCCAAGCGCGTACTGCGCCACCTGAGTCATGGCGGCTTCGGCTTCTTCAGGAGCGATGTATTTGGCTTTGCGTTTGGATTCGGGTACGCCCTGCGTGGGGATTCGAATCGGGGTCTGCTTAAGTCCGGTTGGCCACAGGAAGCTTCCTTTTATGGCGACTTTCTGTTCCCGGAGAAGATTATTGAGGGCTTCTTTAACGGCATGGCTGATTTTAGGCGTAACCGTCTTTATGCCCCATGTGGCAGCGAGGCGTTCCACGGCGTAGTCAAAGTGGACGGGCCCCTCGTTTTCGATTAGGTCAGCAAGCAGTTTGGTTTGGTTTTCGCGGTTCTCTGGGAAATGGAACTCGTTTTTCTGCTTCGAGTCCACGGTGGCGCGGGCAGTGGCAACTTTGATGTATGGGTTATATGTTGCGCGTAGCGGATAGACCTTGTAGGGGACACCGATCTTCTCGATGCCGCCATACTGGTTCTTCTGGACGTCGGCGGCGGGGGCGGCGAGGGGTTTTTGGGAGTCCTTTTCGATTTGCTGTTTGCTGGCTTGCTCAAGGGCGTCTTTTAGGCGGCGGATTTCGCTGTCGCGTCTTGCAACCCACGCGGGCGCCCAGATGCGGTGGATACGCCAGCCCAGCTGCCGCAACACCTGCTCGCGGAGTCTATCCCGGTCGCGTGCGCTGCTGCTGGACTGATAGGTGGCGCCGTCGCATTCCACGCCTAGTAGGAAACAGCCCTTGCTAACTGGGTCCACAACGCCTATGTCGATTTTGTAGCCGCTGCATCCAACTTCCGGAACGATTTGGTAGCCGAGTTTGCGGATTTCGTTAGCCACGTCCTCGTCTAGGGCGGATTCGAAGCCGCCGCCGTCTTTGCATTTGCCTTTCAGCCAGTCGGTGCCGTGTTCAGCGTAGTCGAGGTATGTGCGAAGAGTCTGAACGCCTAGGGCTTGGGCGGCGGGGTCAATGTCTGAGCCCTTAATCGAGGTGATAAGCACAACTTTTTCGCGGGCACGCGTCACAGCCACGTTTAGGCGCCGTTCGCCTCCGGGTTTGTTGAGGGGACCAAAATTCATGGCGATTTGGCCCTGTGCATCGTAGCCGTAGCCGACGCTGAAGAATATGACGTCGCGTTCGTCACCCTGGACGTTCTCAAGGTTCTTGACGAAGAAGCCTTCAAGGCGGTCTTCTTTGAAGAACTGGTCGAATTCAGGGTGCTCTTCAAGACGGCGATCGATGGCTTCCTCCACCGCGTCCATCTGGGCGATGCTGAAGGTGACCACGCCGAGGGTTTTTTTGGGGTAGTTTTTGAAGTGCTCAAAGACGAGGTCGGCGACTTTTTCGGCTTCCAGGGGATTGTCACGTTTGCCTCCTCGGTCATAGATGGCGTCGGGGACATGGACTAGTTTGACGCCTAAGCTGTCGGTGTCGGCTTTGGCTGAGGGAAACGTAATCATGGTGCCATCGTAGAACTGCTTGTTTGAGAATGCAATCAATGCTTCGTGTTTGCTTCGGTAATGCCACTTCAGCGTCTTAACGGGCAAGCCTATGCCGAGGCACTCGTCAAGGATGCTGTCGAAGACCTCCACGTCCTCGTCTGCGAGTTCATCCCAGTCGGTGTCATCGAGCAGGTTCTTCTGGAAAAACGAGGTGGGCGGCAGCTGCTTGTTGTCTCCTGCAACCACGATGGTTCTGCCCCGGTAAATTGCTCCGATTGCATCCTCGGGCACAAGCTGTGAGGCTTCATCGAAGAGCACCAGATCGAACTTGGTGTCAGGCGGCAGAAACTGGCTAACAGAGAGGGGACTCATGAGCAGGCAGGGCTTGAGTTTAACCAGCAAATTGGGGATTTTCTGGAAAAGCATCCGTAGCGGCATGAGACGCCGTTTTTTAGCGGCTTCTTTGCTGAGGATACCGGCTTCGGCGTCGGCGGCTTGGATAAGGATGTCTTGGGGTTTGCGGCTGTTCGCGGCGTCGATAACCATGCCGGAGGTTAAGCGGATAAGGTCCTGGTCGAGTCTGCGGAAGTCCACGATGAGTTGCTCATGGTTTTCTCGGCGGAAGCGGCCAAGCTGCATGTCTTCAGTGTAGAGGTTGTTTATCCATTCCTGGTAGACGCTTTTGCGGAACAGCGGCACCAGATCCGCCGCAGGCAACTTCGCCTCAACTAGGCGCCCAAAGAAGGGGTCGAGTCCCCGCAGCGTGAAGCGGTTTTTAGCGTCTTTAAAGTCAATCCACACCTGCAAGTCATCCACGCGGTCACGCAGCGCCAAGATTCGTTCGTCGATGATTTGGATGTCTAAGTCGACGAGTTTCTGGTTTTGGTAGCGCATCTCTGATTCAAAACGCGTCTGCAAACCAGACAGAACCGTCAAGGCCATGTCGCGTTTTGCCACCAGTTCCCTGTTAGGAGGCGCTGCAGCTGGGCCTTGAGATGCGATTTCCGCGAAGGCCTCGGGCACGGGGATGTCGCCGAAGGCAAGCTGCACCTTTTGGGTCCACTCCAGCACAGACACGATGTCTTGCCAATCCGTCTGCAACTCCACGAAGCGTCGACCATATTTCTCGGCCAGCAGGGCTTTTTCGCCGACGATTTGGGCTTCTTTTTTGCGGATTTCCTCTGCGTCTTTGAGGTCGCCGATGAGTTGCGTGTAGTTCTGCGGCTCGGTTTTGGCGACTGTGAGGGTGTCTTTGGTGAGGTTGTAGAGGGGCGTTAGCTGCTTCTCCACTTCGGCGGCCCATTCCTCAAGCAGCAAAAGAGGCGTCGATAGGATGGATTCGCCGGATTTAGGCATAGCCGCCGGGATAAGCGCTCCGAGCTCGCTTGTTTGACCTATCCATTTCTCCACATTGCCTTTTAGTTCCTCTCCGAGGTTCTTTATCATCGGCGAGGGACTGGCTGATGCCGTGAGGAGCTTTATGAGTTGCTCAGGAACCTGAGTTGCCCACGAGAGCTTCTTGATTTCCTCAGTTATGGAGAGGGCTTTTTCTGCCCCGGAAAAGTCAGTTCGGCTCTTATGGTAGTAGTGGCCCAGCAGGGTGCGGACGGTTTCGGCTGAGACATCGATTTTGGCTTTAAGCTTGTTTACTTTGCGGGCGTCGATGAGGTCTTGGAGGATGCTGTCGGGGACTTTGCCGTTGTTGGTTAGTTTCGCGAGGCGTTTTTGGTCGCTGCGGTAGTTGCTGTTGAAGAGTTTTATGCCGTTCTGGTAGGGTCCGCTGTAGTTGGCGATGAGCTCGTCGAGGTCGGGCAGCAGGAAGAACTCGTCGCTGTAGGTCTCGTCTAGGCGGCTCTTTAGCAGGTTGTAGTCGAGGTATTGCTGCTTGGCTTTGCTGGCGGTTTCCTTCACCTGCTCTAGGTAGTTGGCTTCAAACCACTGCGGCTCAGGCTTATCCTCCGCAAAACAAAGCAGCGCCATCCGCAAGAGTTGACGGAGCTGCGTCACAGTTAAGTCGTGGCCATCCAAACCCAGCATTGGCGCAAGCGCCTGAGAGGTTTCCACCCATTTCCTTGCGTTAAGCTGCGTTGCTTTGATGTATGCCAGGTATTTTTCGCGTTTGGAGAGCAATTCGCCCTCGGAAACGTTGACTTCTCCGACGATTTTTGAGAGGCTGTTTAATGCCTCCTTGAGCTCCTGTGAGCGGGTTAAAACTAACTCGAAAATGGCGGGCTGGTAGCGTTCCATAAGGCTCTTGCGGGTCCGCTCTATCCACTGGGTAGTCTCCAGGTATGCCTTGGCTTCGGCTAGCAGCTTGTCAAGGCTTGGGCTTGTTAGCCAGGCCTGCTCGGGCATGGGACTCTCAAATAGGAAGCCGCTTACATCCAGCAGCCACTGGATGCGTGTGAAGTTCTCAGGGGGAAACACGCCGAGTCGGGCGGAGAAATCCTCGTTTTCCCTCTCCAGTTCACGCAGCGCTGTGCTGATGCCTTCGAGTGCGGTGAGGAGTTCACTGCGGATTTCGAGGTTGTATTTGTCTGCGCGGTAGCCCAGCCAGGGAAAATCAGGTTCCTCCACAACCATCCAGACCTTGCTCAGATGCGAAACAAGCTCTTCGAGTTCCCGCATCTTCTGGGGCGTAAGCGTGCCCACATCCGCTAAGCCCACGGGCACAAAAGGCACCCGCTCAAGGCTCGAGATGATGCTGAGCACCTCATAGACGCTGCGCTGCAGATAGGGGCGCTTCTGATGGAGGGCATTGACGTAGCCGTTTAAGCCATCGCGGTACTCAGTTAGCCGCTCAAACTCATGCGTCGAGGGTAACTTGCGAGGCACCATGTTCTCGTCTAAACTGCGTTTAAGCTCCGCCACGACCTGCTGCTTGTTGGCTTTGCTGCTGTGTAATTCAAGGCAGAAATGCGCCAGCCCCACTTCGCTTAGCCGCTTATACACGACTTCGAGTGCAGCCATTTTGTCGCTGACGAAAAGCACGGATTTGCCGTTAGCGATGCATTCCGCAACTATGTTGGCGATTGTTTGGCTTTTGCCTGTGCCCGGCGGACCCTTCATCACAAAGCTTTGTCCACGCAGCGCATACTCGATGCTGAGGCGCTGGCTGCTGTCGGCGTCGAGCACCTGATAGGTTTTCGCGGGTGACTCGACTTTGTCAACGTCTTTTTCTTCAGGCAAGCTTGGAACAATGAGGTTTTCGTCGCGGATGCCCGCGATGGCTTTGATTATGGAGTGCTGGGTGACCAGCGGCGCGTTGGCTTCAAGGTCCTTGTAGATAACCAGCTTCTGGAAAGAAAACAAGCCTAAATCAGCGGTGGATTGCGTTTTCCAGCCCATCTCCGCCACGGCTTCTTCAACTTGGCCGTAGTATTCGGCGAGGGTATGTTCCTCCCAATCCTCGGGCAAGTCGGGAAGATTGATTTTGAAGTCGTTATGCAGCTTTGCCTGCAGGGCAGGATTCAGAACCGCCTCATCCTCCACAGGCGGCACCTCGATGCCATATGGCGATCGAATCGTTTCGCGTCCAAGCTCCAGCGGCACAAGCACCAGCGGCGACTGCACGGCCTCCTTGGTTTCCCAGTCTACCCAGTTAAGGGTGCCAAACGCCGCGTAGAGAATACGCACACCCCGCTCGCGGTAATCAAGCAGCGAACGCCGCTCCAGCGCTTTTAGGTTACGTTCCAGCTCCGCATGGGTAAGTTTGCCGCAGACCAGCTGGTTCGCGGTGGGGGTTTTGGGTTCTTCCACCTTTGCGGTTTGGAGGGGGGCTTTGGCGGTTTTAGCCGTTTTGGCTTTGGCTTTGCTTTTGCCCTTGGCTTTAGCCTTCGCCTGACCCGCGGGTTCCTCGGCTTCCGCTTTGGGTTCCTGTGGGGGCGAGAAGAATTCGAGGCGGTTCTTTTTGTTGACTAGCTGCTCAAAGATCCTCTGCGGCTCGGGCGCCGTGATGGCGAGGTTGCCGCGTTTGGCTTTCTTGAAGTAGAGCAGGTTGTTTTTTCTGGATAAATCGATGAGGCGCGATTTCCAATCGTCCACGCGCTTCATAGGTGAGGAGGGAGGGGTAGGTTCATATTGTTCAGTCATCGAAGGCACATCCGCATCAGGTTCGTTTAGCTTATTGTCTGTCTGCTTCTTTAATACTTACGGTAAAGCCCCCAAAAACTCACCAATCAAATACACAAGCAAATAAACCAAAACAGGCTAAGTCGACCCCTCAGCGCGCTCGATTGCATCCAAAACTACCCGCAGCACATTGTCGACGCCGATTTCGCGGGTCTCCAGCACCTCCACACCCATCTGCAGTTGCTTTAGGGCCTCGACAAGCCGCTCTTTCTCGCCGCAGGTATCTAAAACCACAAATCCCTTGATTCCGCTGAACATGCCAGCATACGCCGCCTCATCGATGCCTTCGCGGCGCAGGTGTTCCCGCATGTCAGCGAAGAACTCTATCATGCCTGGACCCATAAACATCAGGTTGTGGTCTGGGTCGGCGCTTTCTGATTTGCCGCCTCCTCCGAGGTGGCAGTCGATGCAGTTGAGTGCATCCACCTTTACAACGCCATATTCGTCGGCCAACTGCTTCATTTCGCCGCTTTGTCCAAGGCAGAGGTCGCCGTAGACCAACACGATTTTGCCCCTGAACCTTTTTTTGGTGTGTTCTAGAACTTTGCGCAGGTTATTCTCTAGCTGATTGTAGTCCACATGGAAGTTTTTGCTTACCAAAACCAGTTCAGCGTCAAGTTTGCCCTCCGCTTTGAGTTTTTTAAGCTCCCGTTTAAGCACACTGCAGCTGATAAGGCAAACCTTGGTTTTTTGAGCCGCCATAGCCGTCAACACCCAAAAAAGTGTCCACGATAGTAGATAGCTTTTTCTGGACAAACATCCAAAACCGCCGAGCAAAGCAGTGTACATACCCAAAACTTAAATCAACCAAGCTAGCAATTACTCGATGGTGACGGCTCCAGCGTTTCATGTAGGATTCCTCTCTTCCTGAATAAGAGGTTTTTTTCCATGTTACGCTGAGCCTCACCACCTTTGCGTTTATAGAGCGTTTTGATGTTCTGTGAATCAAAACTTGGTTTGTCTCTTTAGGTGGCTGCATGTTATGTTTCTTCGTGACTGGATTGAGCCACCCACATACACCTAAAGTGCTGCTTTGACCCCCTATTTATTGAGGATATATAGGTGAAAAAAAGGTACACTATAGTTACTATAGTCCTCGTAGCAGCGATAGTATTTGTGGGCGTTGTTTTTGTCATTGAGCCTTACTTTCTAAATCCGGACCAAACCCTCTACAATGAAGCCAAACGTCTGCAAAGCGAAGGCAAATACAGCGAAGCCCTAACGAAGTATCAGAGTCTCCAAAGCAACTACCCCAGCAGCTACTATGCAGTGATTTCTTATGATGAGGTGCTTAACTGCCGCTACCTCTGTATTTCAAGTTCGATAAGCGACAAAAACTATGACGCTGCCCAGCAACAGTACACACAACTTTTAAGCAGCTACTCGGTGGCCGTAGCTACAGTGGAGCGAGACATTGTCCTTAAGGATATGCCCCCCGAGGTCCTGTACGCTTGGGCAAAAACCCTTGAGACGCAAAACGCAACTTTATCAATAAGAGTGTATGGAGCGCTCGTGAAATACTACCCCGACAGCCAGTACACTTCAGAGGCTGAAACAACGATAATAAATCTAGAATTGGAAAAGATTTCTCAGCAGGGAAAATTCATAGATTTTTCTTCCTCGGCATATCATACTATTCCGACGCAGCTGAATGGGAAGACGCAGGTTACGGTGATAAATGACTCGCCTCACCCGCTCACAGTTTATTTGAAGGGGTCCGTCACAAAGATGGTAGTGATTGATGCTTCACCGAATTCTTCGATAAACATTCTAAACCCAAATGATTTACTGGGTATAATGAAGGCACGTGAGCAAGCAAACAGAGTAACGATAACACTTGACCCCGGCACCTACGAAATGGCGCTTAGAACCAACGCGTCAAAGGGCATGTATGGTACAGCTACCTTCTCAGGCGACATGACATACGAATACTGCTTCTATGAAACCACATAGTAACTTCACCATTCGGTACCACCAAAAAGAAGGGCAGATAAAAAAAGAGAACAGCTGCAAAACTACGAGGGCTTAAAGCAGTATCTTGGCCAAGCCGGCCACTGCTGCGGCGCACTGCATGTGCCGAAATCCAGCTTTAGCTCCATGCCGATTTTCAGTTGCTCCTGCGATGCCTGAATCATCCCGGGGATCTTCAACCCACCCTCGAATTCAACGATTCCTACAGCGTAGGGTGCGAGGTTTTGGAATTGCGCGGGCGCCACGTTGATGACGGTGTAGGTGAGCAGTTTGCCTTTGCCCGAAACCTCAACCCAGCTGAACTCTTGGGAGTAGCAGTTATCGCATAGCGGGCGGGGTGGAAGATGGATTTTGCCGCATTTTACGCATTTGCCGCCCATCAGTTTGCCCTGTGATAGATACTTGTAGAATTGCTCGATAGTGAATGGTTGTGGGGTGCTCATGGTTGGTCTCTCCTGTAGATGTGCACAGCCGCGGTTGCGCCGCTGCCACCGATGTTATGGGTTAACCCGACCTGCGCATCCTTAACTTGGCGCCTGTCAGCTTGGTCGGTGAGTTGCAGATACATCTCGTATGCCTGAGCGGTGCCTGTTGCGCCGACGGGGTGCCCCTTGGCTTTCAAGCCGCCGCTGGTGTTAACGGGGATGCATCCGCCCAGCGTGGTGGCGCCGCTGTCTATGAGTTTGCCTGCTTCGCCGGCTTTGCAGAAGCCAAGGTCCTCGTAAGCGATTAATTCGGCGATGGTGAAGCAGTCATGGACTTCTGCCAGATTGACCTGTTCGGGTTTGATGTTTGCCATTTCGTAGGCAGCTTTGGACGCTATCTTTGTGGATTTAAGTGAAGTAAAGCTGTCGCGTTCATAGAGCCCGATGGCATCGGTAGCTTGACCGCTTCCAACTATGTGTACTGGTTGGTCAGTGTATTTTTTGGCAAGTTCAGGCGTGGTAAGTATGATGCAGCTTGCGCCGTCGGTGATCAGTGAGCAATCGTAGAGTTTCAGGGGCCACGCCACATACTTTGAGCCCAAAACGGTTTCCAGAGGCACCTCTTTTTGCATGTGGGCTTTAGGGTTTAATGTGCCGTGGTGGTGGTTTTTGACGGCTACTTTGCCGAACTGCGCCTCGGTGGTGCCGTAGGCGTTCATGTGTGCGGTTGCCATCATGGCGAATAAGCCGGGGAAGGTGATGCCGTTGAATTGCTCAAAGGGGTAATCCGCTGCCATGGCAAGGTACTCGGTGACTTCTGCGGTGGTGCGGTGCGTCATCTTCTCCACGCCGCCCACGATGACCACGTCAGTTAAGCCTGATAGTACCGCGTAGATGCCTGTGCGAAGCGCGGCGCCTGAGCTGCCGCATGCTGCTTCAACGCGGGTAGCGGCGATGCCTCGCAGGCCAATCCAGTCAGCGATGGTTGCGCCCATGTGGCCTTGATGCTCGTAGGATTCACCCATGTGCCCGATGAACATGGCTTTAACGTCGGTTTTGGGGTCAAGTTTGGGGCAGCGGCTAAACGCTTCCGCGGCGGCTTGACCGAAGATTTCTCTGCCAAGCAGACCGTCTTGTTTGCCGAATTTGCTCATGCCAGCGCCGATTATGCTGACCAGTGGTTTACCATTCAAGCCAAAGTACGCCTCTCTGTAGCTATAAGGTGATGGCGAGCCCAAATAAAAACCATATCAGCGTCAAACCGTGGCCTAGTTGGATGTATAGTTGATCTACAAGTCAAAGCTGACGGGTCTGAGGGATAAACGATATTAGATGGAAACTGCGAACTAAGGGCGGTTGATACTATGAGCGTTTCAGTTACCTGCCCTGTTTGCGGTTTTACCGTTAAAACGCCCTTTGGAGAAGAAGATGCGAAACTGCACCTAACGCTGCATGCAGAAAAGCATCATAGCAACGATAAGGTTGCCAGAGCCCGAATCTCAAAAACACAGCTAATAAGGCTGCAGTAGCTTCTTTTCCGCTTCACCCTTTTATTATATCCACACCAGCACCGCCGGGATCCCAGTGCATGAAGGCATGTGCAGGGTAAATTGAAAGAAAATCGCTTCCACACCCCCTAGGCAAAGAAAAAATCAAACCCAAAGCAGCCGTTTACAGCCACCGTTCTTGTCAGTTACGTCAATTTTTGTCTGTTTGGCTTGTTGCAGATTGCACAACCCGTCTGCAATGCGCCAAAAATCGTTGTTTTAGGCAAACCACAGGTTGTTGTTGAATAAAGAGGGGTCCCCACAGCAACAACTACACAAAAACCGTTCTGCAGAATTTTTGATTTACTGACATAAGGGAGGGGAGAGTCGCTCTGAGCAGCAGAAGCCCATGCTGTGTTCCTATAAATAGAGGGGGGATAGGTGGTTGGATGCAGCAGCAACGGTTCCTTCCCAGATTTATGCGCCAGAGGTTGCAGGCGGAAAGCCGATTAACTTATATTAAAACGCGCCCTAACACTCAGGGAGGCGCTTAACCGTGGAGTATGCTGTTGAGACAATCGACTTAACCAAGCGGTACGGCTCATTGGTTGCCGTCAACAAACTTAACATCCAAGTTAAACGGGGCAGCATCCATGGTTTTCTGGGTCCTAACGGCGCAGGCAAATCCACCACCATCAAAATCCTCGTGGGGCTGCTTAAAGCCACTGAGGGCACCGCTAAAGTTTTGGGGCAAGAAGTCCACGTGGACGATGCAGATGCCCGCCTGAAAATCGGTTACATGCCCGAGTTGCCAAGGTTTCCTAAGCATCTTAAAGGCGCCGAGCTCCTCGACGTCTATGGCAGAATGTACGGCATATCCAAAGAGGACTTGGCCCTGCAGATTCCCAGACTTATCGAGCTTGTGGGCTTAAAGGGCAGGGAACAAGATTTAGTTGGAAAATACAGTAAGGGCATGCAGCAACGCATCGGCATCGCGCAGGCGCTTTTGGGCACCCCCGAGTTGGTGGTGCTCGATGAGCCAAGCATCGGGTTAGACCCCGTGGGTATGGTGGAGGTTCGCGAACTCGTTAAAGCCATCTCAAAAGAAGGCATGACTGTCCTTGTGTCTTCGCATCTGCTCTATGAGGTCGAGCAAATCTGCAGCCACGTCACCATCATGAACCGGGGACAAGCCCTCGTCTCCGACACGCTTGAAGCGGTCTCCGGCATGATTTCTGGTCCAGCCACCATCCAAGTCGAAGTTGCAAAACTCACCGATAAAGTGATAGCTGCGGTTAAGGGGTTAAGTTTCTTTAAGTCAGCCACCAAAAGCGGCAACACATTAAACATTACCGTTGCAACCCCCCAGGATGTCCGAGCGGAGGTTTCGCAGGCGATAACATCGGCGGGAGGAGTCATCGTGGGCATGAGCCAGAAGGGCCATAGCCTCGAGGACGTGTTTATCCAATTAATCAATAATCCCCAAAATCAAACCCAAGGAGGCCAACAGTAATGGTTACCCAACGTCCAAGCTGGCTGACAAGGTTCTGGGCGGTCGTCCGCTACGAGATGCTCTGGAACATCCGCAAAAAAATGTTCATAGGCGCGCTAGTCATCGCCTTCATCCTTGCCACAGTGAACCTTGCCTTGCCCGCCGCGCTAGGCGTCCAAGAGAACCCCTACTTCGCCGTGACATTCAGCGCGGGAAGCATAACTTTTCTGCTCTTCGCCATCGTGACCTCAATGTATAGTCTCTCAGGCGAATACGAGAAAGGCACACTTGTTCCCCTCCTAACAAAACCTGTTTCAAGAACAATGGTTTTCCTAGGCAAACTCTTCGCCATATTTTTGGTGCTTCTAATCACCTATACGGTACTGTTCACCTACACCGTCGTCGGCGGCATACTCGTCTATGGACCCCAAAACGACCTCTACCTTGCGCCGCTATCCTTAATCGGCGATTTGCTGGCAACCTTCATCTGGGTCGGTGTGGTTTTGGCAGCTAGCGCGATCACAAAAAACTCGATACTCTCCATCATCATTGCCTTCGGCTTATTTGCTGCTCTGCTGGTGGGCGGCGGAGTTGTCTCGCAGCTTTCCACCAACCCCGCGGGATTGAGCTATATTCCAGGCAGCGGCGCCAGCGGAACCATGAACATCGCGGGGGGAACTAACATAACCATCGCCAACGTAACCGTGAACACGTTCTCTTCGGTTTCCACGGGAACCGACGGCATAGGCGGCAACATCATACGAGCCATCCTCTACCCCAACTCAACAGTGAGCTTCTACCACCGAGACCTCTTCAACTTAACCGCGATGCCAGAGTTGCTATACACCGAAACCATAGGTAACATTGCCCTGCGCTCCATAGTGGTGGCGGTGCTCTACATCGAGGTTTTATTAATGGTGGCGCTCATCATGTTTAAGCGCTGGGAAATCTCCGAGTAGGCTACTTGGGCTTAGTTTTTTTGCCTTTCTCCATCTGTTTAGCTATAGCTTCGAGGAAGGTGTCGACGCGGTCGCGGGTTCTGCCGAAATCAATCATGGATGTTATGGTGGTTACGGGTGTCTCAGCCTTAACTTTGAGGCGCGTGGTTTTTTCATCTACCAATTCAGCCTCCACAAACATCATGGTGCTGTAGGAAAGAAAGGCGCCTTTAGTTTTGAACTTGAGCTTGTAGGCGGCATCGTCTTTTTCCTCGATGGTCCACTCAAGCATCTTTAAGGCGCCAGGTATGGCTGCCCAAACCTTCTCCAAAGGATAATCGATCTCGAATTTGTCGCTTTCATCACGCAGATACGCCATATGTCTAACACGCAAATTCAAATGATTGCGTTCTTTTTATTAAAGGCTCAGGCAGCCCCATATTTTCCAGTGATGGAATCCTGAAATAATCCAGTCTGCGGCGGCATAAATGTGAAAATAGCAAACAAAACAGCTAAGGCAACCAAAAAAACCAAGCTAAGCCACATCAATTTGGAAGACAACTGTCGATAAACCAACAGCCTATAACTTATCAGTTGCCCAACTATAACCGCAACCACGAAGGATGCTACATCCACTGCAAAGATGCTCTCGCCTGTAAATGCAGTGTAGGCATAGAAGATAGCGGGGATAAGCGCCACCATGACGTAGACTGCGACGGTTTTGGCTAAAACGAAATTGTTAGCGGTACCTCGAAGCGGCGCTAACTCGATTAGGGAAAAGAGCACAGCGGGCCAAAACGCAAGTTTAAGGTGTTCCCAGACGCTTTCGTTAACCGCGGAGAAAACCCCGACTAAAAGGTTGTCACTTGACAACTCGTAGGTGAAGTGCAGGAGGCTTCCGAGGATAACAATGAAGGCTATGCCTACTAACTCGTAAGCAAGAACTTTTCGCTTCAAACCTTTTCACCCAGAAATTAGATTGAGAAAAACATGTATCAATAACGTCTAGTCAGATAAAAAAATGCTCTTCAGAGCTAACCAAGAAAAAGAGGAGTGAACTGTTTACTTAAGGGATTCCTTGAGCGCCTCGAAATAAGAGAGGACCTGTCCCATCTGCTCATGTGACATCGCCAGAATCGTGCGCACTGCATCCCGCTGCTTAACGGAAGCTGAGACCGACAGCGTCGCCAACGCATAGTCTAGGCTGGTGAAGAGTGGCTCCCAGGGTATGTTGACGCGTTTGCCCTTGAGGTTATAGAGGGCAAGCACATAGGCGCTGGCGCGGCTGAGGCTGTCTTTGAAGACTTGGATGCTGTTGCCGACTGTGGCGGGGTCATAGTCCTTTCCAGCTACGAACTGGTTGATTAGGCGGTAGTTCTGTTCCAGTACTTGGATCTCAGCGAGGAGGTCCTGTTTTATTTTGGCTTCAGCTTCAGTTGACATGGTTATCGCTTTGCAGTATGACGTAAACAAGTACATAAGAGTTATTTTGGCAAGTGACCCTTCGCTCCAGAGGCGTTGCTGATGAACTGTACAACAGAACAGTTAACTGTGCAACAGATCGCCATTTGTCCAACAATTCCCCTTAATCCACGCTATTTAGCAAGTCTTATTAACCGAAAATCCTTAGAAGCGCACAGTGACTTCATTATGAAAAATATTCCCCAATCAAAGAAAACATGCATCATCAACACCATCCAGACAGCAAAAACAGCAATCGCCCGGAGGAGAACTAAATGAGCGGCACCTCAGTTGCAGTCAGCGAAGCCACAAGACTGGGCGAAATACAATTCCCCGAATTCACAGCCAAACTCATCACCGACGTCTTCGATGCACTCATATCTGCCAACATACGCCAGACACAGGCATATGTGGAGCTTCTACAGGCGGTCTCCAAATCGGTCTCTGAATATGTTAACGAAACCAAAGATGACATCAGCGGCGAGATGATTCTTCAGTTCCTCTCAAAAGTCCTCCCCGACGCTGAGGATAAAAGCGGAACCAAGGTACGTGTCGGCGCAACACTTTCCTCAACCGAAGCGGAAACCCTAAACAAAGCCTTAACTGTCCCCGAAGTCCAGGAAAGCCCAGGCATAGCAGCAGCCGCCATCAGCGACCAAACCGCTTTAGATGCAATCCTTATGGCTGTAGCTAAAAGAATCGCGGCGGACAAGTACACGCTGCTTAAAGAGATGGTTAAAATGGGCGTGCTTCGATTAGTGGTCGAGCATGGCGTCATAGAAACCAAGCTGACCTTCACCACCTACGGCTCAACTTTCTATGAATCCACCAAAAGCAACTACAACAGCAAAGCCTTCTCAGTCCGTGCATCCGCGAAAACAGGCGGCTTAGCCAGTCTCTGGGTTAAGGCGTCTGCGTCGACAAGCTTTACATCGCTTAATGTCTCCACGGCTAAAGAAAGCAACCGCGACATCTCCGGCAGCAGCGTCCAAATCTACGGTCACGTCCAAATCGACTTCAAAACCGACTATCAACCCATGACCTCCTAGGCGCATCGATATGGCAGCCAGCAACGCTACCTCCACCGAACTTGGCTTTGCTGAGTTCGCCTCCACCCTTATTTCCGAAACCCTAAACGCAGTCGTAACATCCATCCTGACACAGGAAAAACAGGCTGCACAAATGCAGCAGCAGGCCCAGCAATCCGCAGAGCAGTATGCCAAAGAAAACCTCACTGACGACCTTGTCCGCCAAGAAGTAATCAGGCTTTTCCCTGCCAGCGCCGACAACACAGAGAAGAGCGCAGTGGATGCAGGTGAAGCCTACAGCAGAACCAAAGAAGGCGTAGAGTCACCTGCGGTTTTCAGCGCAGTCGGCTACCGAATGACTCGAGGGGACTTGACGCTGAGCCAAGGCAAAACAGTCATCAGCACCGCTGGCTACGCCAACATATTGGCTGCCACCCGTTTGACACTGGCGCAGCAGCACCTTGACATAATTAAAACCGTAGTTGCTCGGGGCATTCCACGCGTCTACGTTGACAACGGCCACATAAAATCAAAACTAAACCTACGCTTTGAAGCAGGCACCCAAACAGCATCATCAACAACAGGCTCCAAAATCGCGGGGTTAGGCATCAGACGAGTGTTTGCTCAGCCCATAAGCGCCAGCAAACCAGAGTTTCTAACGCTTAAAGCCGACGTTTTAAGCGAGGTTGAAATAACCTTCAAGACGGTGGTTCCATGAGTCAAGCAACTGAGAAAAACGCCAGTTACCTCACCGAAGCCATACTTGCCATCCACAACGAAGTGCAGAGCGCACTCGACTACATCACCAGCGTCGCAAGCACCGAAGGCACCGATCTGGGCAAAAGCAGCGCGCTGCTAAGCATCGAGCATCTCCGTGTAAAGTTACCCATCAAAGTCAGCATAGAAGCAGACAAAAAGAAACTCACAGCCCTGCCCACAACCCCACTGACTGAAACGCAGATTCGTAAAGCACTCACCACCCGCACAGGCTTTGTGATCGAGCGGGATTTGCCCAAGAACTTCAGCATAACCAGCAAAGTCCGCGTTGCATTCAACCCCCAAGAAGAAGCCGCAGCAACAACCAAAACCCCAACTACAGCCACAGACACAAGTGGAGCCCAAACAGCAACTCAGTCTGCATCAGAAGCAGGATGGGGCGAAATCGAAATCAGCTTTGCCCCCATAAAACGACCCTAACCCTTCCCTTTTTTCAGATACCGATTATGCGGCTTTACCTCTTAGTAATAACCATTCTTAGGGCGCTAATTTGTCTGGGAGGGGTTTTTTGAATTGACGCTTGTGTACAGCAGAAAACCAAGGAAAAGCATGCCGCCCAAGTTAACCAGTACGGCTAAGTCTAAAACGCCGATGAAAAGGCATGTGACTAAAGCGGCAAGCGCCACCGCAGAAAGCACGTAAAAGCCCCATTTGCGCCAGCTGAAAAGCGCGGCAACGGCGCCGACGCTGACTGATGAGTAAACGAGGAAGAGTGCGGTGCCCCAAATAGGGATACTTGGGGAGACCCCAGAGAACGGAAAAAGAATTAGTTTTAGGGGCCAAAAAAAGAAGCTGAAGTCTTCCCAGACATACTCGAGTTGAGAAACCAAGAACAGGATGTTCCCAGCCAAAATTAGGATAAGCCAGAAAGTTAAGGCCTTATCACGTTTTCTAGGCGTGCTCTGGGTCATGCTTGCTTAGTTGCTGCTCTGAGGCTTTAA
This sequence comes from Candidatus Bathyarchaeota archaeon, assembly GCA_026014735.1. Taxonomy (NCBI): domain Archaea; kingdom Thermoproteati; phylum Candidatus Bathyarchaeota; species Candidatus Bathyarchaeota archaeon. The sequence continues at coordinate 407,980 of JAOZHT010000001.1, read as the reverse complement.
GGTTTGCCATATCCTTGGCGAGTGTCTGTTGCTTGCGCCAATCTACCCCCCCTCTATTTATAGACTCAACATCTGCCGCCCACAGGCCAAACCCCATATACAACTGCAGAGCAGAGGCGCGCTTCTCTAGGAAACTGTTGGCTGCGGCTTGATTTGGCTGCATGTTTGCCGCAGGCGGGTTTGCAGTCCCGGGCGAAGTCAAAAAAAAATTTGAAGGCTCAGAGTTAGTCAAGAAACATTGACGGAAACGCTATAAGGGCAACTAAATATGCAGTTTGTTGAGGACACATCAAGCCAAAACATCACCCGCCGTATACCTTTGTTTTGCCAAGACCATTCCCATGCACTAGAAAAAGCCGCCTAACGCATTTTCACAAAATTATATATCCGCCTCGGCAAAATATCAGTTGATGAAGCCAACAATGGCTAACCTGATAGTGTTTACTTTAATTCTATCAGTTTTAACTTCCGCTATACTTATCACCCAAACCATGCCTGCTCAAGCAGAAGAATCCTCCAACGAGTGGCCTATGTTTCATCAAAATAGCGCCCGAACAGGGCTTGGAAGCGGTGACCCAATCTCGCCAAACCTAATCTGGAATTATACCATGCTTGAGGGAGCATCTTCTGCTGTAGTAGCCGATGGAGTAGTTTATGTAATCTGTGATAATGAGAACTTGACTGCTTTTAACGCCCTTAACGGATCGCTACTTTGGAGTTACTGGACAGACTCATTCTTTCCTGCCTCGCCCGCGGTAGTAAAAGGGGTTGTTTACGTTGGCACCTATATCGGCGACGTTTTGGCTGTAGATGCAACTAATGGAGTTTTGCTTTGGGATTATCAATCATATAAAGATGAAGGGGAAGGCTTTTCTGAAGCAATAGATTCCTCGCCGGCTGTGGTTAACGGCATTGTGTATGTTGGCTCAAAAAACGGGAACGTTTATGCACTTAATGCAACAACGGGCGAAAGAGTTTGGATGTACAGTACAGAGAACACGATTGAGTCGTCGCCAGCGGTAGTGGAAGGAATTCTCTTCATTGGCTCTGACGACGGCAGAGTTTACGCCCTAAACGCGGATACCGGAGCGCTTGTTTGGAGCTACACGGTTAATGAAATGTTTGAGTCCAACATTCTAGTGTTTGCAGGCGACCCGGCGGTAGCTAACGGGGTGGTATATATTGCCTTTGAGAAGGGGTTTTATGCGTTAAATGCGCATAACGGTGCGCCGCTTTGGAGTTTGATCGCGGTTGACTATCGAAGTGAGTATTCGGCAATCATATCACCGACGGTTTCTGGCGGAATAGTCTATATATGCGCAAGAAACGGGACCTTCTATGCCTTAAACGCGGGTAATGGCGAAGTAATTTGGGCTGCTGCCGATGGTTGGTTAACTTCAAGTCCCGCAGCCTTAGGCAACATCATCTATTGCGGGGGGCGAGACGGCAGCATTTATGCTTTGAACGCAGCCAACGGTGCAAAAATCTGGAATTACACCCTGCTAGCTGACACGGAATGGGGCATAACTTCAAACCCTGTGGTGGCTTATGGAGTACTATACATCGGTACTTCGGATGGACTCTATGCAATAGGTAACCCCGAATTTAGCGCGCCTACTCCGCCGCCGCAGAATCCCACTCCGACGCCAGCGCCATCTGACCCCACAGTTATTCTTCTATTTGGTTTAACCAGATTTCAAATCGCGGTAATAGGCATATTTGCTTCTATAGGGGCATTGTTGGTTGTAGTTATTGCGCTTCCAACAAAAACCATAAAGAACAGCAGGTGTTTGGCGTTAAGCACCTCAGTGAAAGCAGCGATTGTTGGGCTGTCACTCTCCTTTATTGCAGGGTTATTCTCTAATACTCTGCTAATTAGTAATGCCCTTTCAGGTAGCTGGATAACGGGGGGATTGGTAATTTTTGCAGTTAACAATTTTGTTGCATTCAGCGTTTTCTATCTTATCGGCTGGAAGTCGAATGCTTTGCCTCAACTCAAGGCGGTAGCGATGGGTTTCTTCTTAGCCACTATAGCAGGTTACTTTATTGGGGAAGCATTATCCGCAGTTTTGTACGAGTACTTCTTTTCTGAACCCCTCAATTCTTTTGCGCTCGGCTTGTTATCATTTACACCCATGCAGGTATTCCCAGATGTGTTTCTTTATCTGCCGTTTCTCTACCTGTTCTTTGCCGGAATGTGCGCCCTAGTATTAGGCGCCCAAAGAAAAAAACGCAAACAAACCTCGCAAACTCACACATTTGCAAACGAGGAAGAAAAAACATGAAGCTGCACCTAAAAATCTTATCAGTTGCTTTTTTGGTTTCGTTTGCCGTTGGGTTTACTGCAAACTGGCAATTTATAATCGATTTATTGGGGCTCAACACGGTCGTTTGGGGTGTTACCTACGGATACTTTTTTTCAGAAATAATAGTTACCATTTTGCTTTCAACGGTAACTCCGCTTGTCTATTTCTACTGGATTGGAAAAAATAAAAAAATAAGCATGGAACATAAGCGATTTATCGCCTTGTGGATAGGTGTAACGTATGTGGGTTACCTTCTGGGAGTTATGGGGTCTGTTCTGCTATATCACAAGTTAATCTACCCTTACGATTTAGGCTGGTATATTTCTAGTCCAGAGGTTTTCGTTTCCCAACTGCTTTTTCCGTGCCTTGCAATGTCGCTTTGGTCGCTGTACATGTTTTTTGTCGGATTCTTCGGGTTAACGATTGGGTCAAACAAGAGACAAGAAAAATAGTAACCCCGCAGTTTCTACTAAGGCTAATCTTTTTCTTCTTGACTGGTTTCAGATTCCTCTTCTTTGGGTTCAATCGCCTCAGCAGCGGCTTCAGCCTTCTGTTTCTCCGCCGACAGCAGCCGATCAATCAGTTTTTTCTCATCCACTTCCACGCGCTGCGCCAATCCCAGCATGCATGCTCATTCGGTCTGAAGTAGTCGCTTCTGATTTTGCTGGTCAAGAAATCTTGACTTGAAGGTTTCGGGGTTAGTCAAGAAAGTTTGACGAAAACGCTTTTATCATAAATTTATGCTCATACAAAATTGGCGAATTAGAGTGAGACGAGCTATTGTATTACTCTTGGCTTTAGTGGCTCTTTGCACCCTAGTGGCCACTTTAATTTTTTCGTTCGAAAGGTCCCCTGTTCAATCAGCCGCTCCGATCGAGCATAGCGAAGCGTTGGCTTTCATAGAAAACGTATTGCCAATCGACAGTTCACAGTATAACATAACGTTTAAGCCTCCGTTCTCCTCAAACAAGAGCTTAGGCGGAGTCATAGGCGCCGATTCCGATCCAGGGATAGAAACATATCTTCTGGAAGCAAAAGACTCCACCTTAACCTGCATTTTAACGCTCGATAACGGAGTAGTTTATCATTGCCAATTAGACATCAAGGGTTCAATCATAACTGACCAAACGTATCCCAACATAACCCAAGCAGCCCAAAGCTTCCTAGAAAAATACCAAGCATACTCTAACTTAGATTCAAAAGAAATGATAGCCATGCTAGCAAACGTGGATCCAACCCAGAATCCAACCATAACCGCAGGGGACCTAAAACTCACCGTTACCCATAAAGACCTCACAGGCACAGCGTTCGGCGACTCCGTAGGCTTCCGTTGGGTCCGCGTCATCAACGGATGCGAATACCTTGTCATAAACGCAGCCTTCACTGACGGCGTATTTTCTGGCTTTATTGACCGCCGAGGCGACAAGATAGGTGACACAACGGTGAACGTTTCGAAAGAGCAAGCCGTAGCAATCGCGATGGAAGCCATAAAAAACTATTCTTATCGTATGTCAGATGATTGGGTGGTATCGGGCTTTAACGTCACAGAAAACAAGATCACCGCAAGTTTGGGGCCCACTGTAAGGGAAGGCAATGTTTTGTGTCCCGCTTGGAGCGTTACACTGCCCCTTAACGGAACATGGCCCGGCAGCGTCACAGAGCTTTTAGTCATAATCTGGGCTGGCAACGGAGACGTATACCGTGTGCATCACCAAGCATACGCGCAGCTAAACCCCAAATGGGCATTAACCTAAGATAACAGTTGGGCAAACAGAAGGGTTATTCTTTATCTTCTTCTGTGCCAGAAGCCTCTTCAGCCTCGCTATCCTGCACAGGCAACTCTGCGAGCGCTTTCTGTTTCTCCGCGCTCAGCAGCATCTCAATCAGCTTCTTCTCATCCACTTCCGCGCGGGTGCGCCAATCCAGAAACAGCATCCCATGCTCATCCTGCGATAAGTAGCCGCTGCGGATGTACCGGTCAAGGTTGAGGCCCACTTTCCAGTTCGGGATCTTCTCGGAGAGCAATGCCTCGACGTCTTTGCGGGGCACCTGCCCTTTTTTGCTGATGATAAAGCTGATTGTCACCGCTAAACCTGCCAAATCGTCGATGCGCCAGCCCATCAGCTTATCCTTGGTAGCTACGTCACGCAGCACCACAAAAAACCGTGCCTTATCCAGCTCCTCAAGGCTGGGCTTATCGGGGGTTTTTTCTTCCTCAAACACGGTTTTAACCTGCAAATCCAGAGGCGCCAAATAATCCTCCAGCACCTCAAGAACCTTAGGGTAATCCGCGCCCACTGCCTTATGTAGCTCCCAGCCTTTTACGCCGGGTTTAGCGTGGCGTTTGTAGAGGAGCAGCTGCGCTGCTTTTTTGATTTTGCCTGCGTATATGCCTTTTTTGCGTTGACTCATGGCTGTTTGCCTTCCTTCCATTTTTGCCAGTCCTCAAATGGCACCGCGATGGGCACCGATGTGGACTGCACTGTTAGCGCGGCTTCATGGGGCTCCTCGTAGGGGATGATGGCTACGGTTTCTTCGAGGCGGTCGATTTCCAAGGTGGCGTAGCCGTAAGTGACTAGAAACGCTGTGAGGAATGCGCGTTGCACGGTTTGCTCGTAGGTGTCGGCGCCGATGAAGTCCCAATACGGTATTTTGCCGTTTGGCGCTGCTTTGGCTTTAAGTTCCTGCCAGTAGCAGGTGAGTTCCTCGCCGAATTCGCGGTCGCCCAAAACGCGGGCTTTCACCATCTCCTCGCGGCTCACAGAGCCCATCTCCACCGCGGAGACATCGATGCTTTTCCAGCGGTCGCCCAGCGGCGGCAGCGCATCCCAGTAGAGCAGTCCCTGCGCGAGGGCGTGGAGGCTAAGCTGCTCGGAATCCACAATCGGCGACCAAGCTGACAGGAAAACATCCACCATTGCCTCGCGGCTGGTTTGGCGGATTTTCTCCTCCATAAGAAAAGGGTCAGTGTATAGGGCGGAGGAGCGCTGTTTGACCCATTCGCTCTGCATTTTGATGACGGTGGCGAGGTGATGGAGGGCTTCGGCGTCGAGACGCAGTTCGTCGGGGTGCTGCCAATGCGGAAAATACGCATGCACCACCTTAACTATCTCATCGACTTCCAGCGTGAAGGGGTCAACTTGGCGGCTCTCGATAGCCAAGCACATTTCGATGATGCGCTGCAGCCGCTCCTTGCCCAGCCGCTTCTCCGCTATTTCCTGCGGCATCAGGCAGCGACCTCACGCACGAGGCTTTTTCCCTCAAGGTTCTGCACGGTGATGACGTTGGCGTCCTTTTGGGCAAAGGTAATTTGGCTGGGCGTAATCACCACGTACTGCGCCGCCGCATCCTTAATTATGGCGACAAGCACTTTGGCGATCATTTCGCGGTTTTTGGGGTCCATGTGGATGTCGTATTCGTCGACGGCGCGGAAGGGGCTGCGGACATGCTGCTGAAGCGCCAGCAGAAAGCCCATGGTTGCGGTGGTGCGTTCGCCGCCGCTCTGCGTGTAAGCATCCAAAGCAACGGGTTTGCTGCCTTTAAAGCCCACATAAATCTCCAGCCCCGCCGTTTCGATTTCCTCTCTGTTGGAAAGCTGCACTTCCCCGGTGGCGAGGGTTTGGCTCATGATACGCTGGTACTCTATGTTAACGCGGTCAAGCAACTCCTCGATGACGCTTCGCCAAGCCTGCAGCCGCGTCTTGACTTCCTGTAGGGTTTTCTCTCTGTTCTCAGCCACCAGCTGCGCCTTCTCTTTTAGTTCAAGGTAAAGTTTTGAGTAGGATTCGTATTGCCGCTCAATCTCCTCCGAAACCGAGGCAAGCGCGGCGAGGTGCCCGTTGGTTTGCCCCATCTCCTCTTGGATTTCGCTGGGGGATTTAAGCACGGCGATGCGTTCACCGCTCAGTTGGGCTTTAGCCACTGCCTCAGCGAGGTTCTCCTGGGCTTCACGCAGCGACTTCTCGACGGCTTTCTGCTCGTTGACGGCGCGGTCACGCTTAAAATCCAAAAGCGCCAAATTAACGCGCCTATCCAGCGCTGCGGTGCCGATTTTGTCAGCGGAATTCTCGAGGCTAAGCTGCTTTTTCTGGTTAACCTCAACTTGCGCGGCGGCTTTCTTTATTTGCTGCTGGGATACATCCAGCATCTCACGCAGGCTCTCGGCGCGCAGCAGCTTAAACTGGCCAGGGTCAGCGAGGGATTCAATGAGCTGCACTTCACTTAGCAGCTGCTCTATGAGGCTGAGGCTGCTTTGGTTCTGGGCGATTTTGCGTTCAAGCTCCAATCGCTCATCAAACACGCCCCTGATTTGGGTTTTCAGCGTCTGCTGCTCCTCGGTTTGCCCGTCGAGTTCGCCGATTATGGCTTGGCGTTGATCCTCGATTTTGCCCAGTGCCTGCTGAGCCTTGTTAAAGCTTGCCTGCAGGCTCTTTGCGATGTCCTCGCGGCGCTCCACCTCCGCCCACAGCAACTCGCGATCCAGAAAGCTCCGTTTGAGCTGCAGCTGCTTTTTCTCCTGGAACCGCTCGTACTGCTCCCGCCAGTAATGAAGGGTTTGCTCGGCTTGCTCAAGCAGTTTGCCCACGGATTCTTCTTGGCTGAGGATGCGGGTGAGTTTGGTTTTGGCTTCCACCACGTTGTTGCGGAAGGGCGCAAGCCCCACGGCGTCCTCGACCATGCGGAGCTTGTCGATGTTGCTTTGTACGCTGAACTGCTCCACCATGTTCTGATGCATGATGATGAGCATGTTGTCGGGGTCCACGCCGAATTTGCCCAGCAGCCGCTCAACGTCCTGTTTTGAGGCGGCGCGGTTTTCGAGTTCAAACCAGTATTTGCCGTCGCGTCGTAGGATGCGGGTGAGGAAAAGCTGGTCTTTTTGGTATTTGGGTTCGGGGCGTCGGCTGCCCTGTTTGCTGTTATCCAGAATCAAGGTTACCCGCGCTTGGTCTTGGCCCCAGCGGATGAGGTCGCTGAGTTTGCGGCTGCGTTCAGTGTAGGTTTGCCCTAGCCCAACAGATATGGCTAGCAGCAGGCTGGATTTGCCTGCGCCGTTGGGTCCCCCGATTACGTTAACGCCCTGTTTGAAGGGGACGCGGGCGTATTCGTAGCTCATGAAGTTTTCAACGATAAGTTCACGAATAAGCATAACTGATACTTTGCCTCTACTGTTGGAAAATAGATAGTGCAAGCCTCTCTTATTTAACTAATTAGGCAAAACCGAAGCGAAATTCAGGCAACAAGAAACCTGAATACTGGAGGGTTTACACATTCCGCAGGCAAAATGCATCGCGATGTAGCCGCCGCGGAGCACCCACAAAGCCTTATCAAAACCCCCATTCTCCCCTATCGTGGTAAAAAAAATGAGTGAACCCGACTATCCCTACCCCAAAAGGCCAATCGAACCCATAGAAAACGTATCGGACAATCTGCCGCCGATGCCTCCTGAGCCGCCGCCAAGCCCGCCGCCACCCGAAACCATCCCCATACCCACAAGGTTTAGCTGCTCACTATGCGGCAAAGCCTTCAACACCCGAGAAGAGTTAACGCTGCATACGCAGACGACGCATCAGAGCCCCAAAAAGCAAGTTTAAATGGAAAAACCTAAAGATGCCTTCTCCCAGAGTGCAGAAAAAAATCTAAAGATGGAGCTAGAGGTTTTTCTGTGCGGCAGAGGGTTTAAAAACGATTAGAAGCGATATCAGCGCTGCCAGGGCTGCAGCGACTATTCCGGCAAGTATGTACCAGTTAATCCAGACAGGGTTTGAGGGGGCAACTGTGGCTTGGGGCTGCAGAGGTTGACTCTGAGAAATTAAGTCCGGTTGGGTCTGCTCAATTGTTTGCGGCTCGTTTTGAGCTGGCTCAGATACAGCAGCAGGGGTGGGGGTAGCTGTTGGCGAATTTGACTGGGAAGCTGTAGAGGAGGGGGCTGGCGTAGCGGAGGAGGAAGGCGTGGATTCGGGGATGATTGTCTGCAGGTGGGCTGCTCCAGTGTAGCCTAATGCATAGATGTATCCGTCGTAGGAGCCAATGTAGACGACGCCGTCCACGATGACTGGCGAAGAAAACAGAAAGCCGCCGGTGAGGTAGCTCCAGACTATGGAGCCGTTGTAGGCGTTTAGGGCGAATAGACGGCTGTCTTCATAGCCGCAGTAGACAACGTCGCCAGCCACGGTTGGGGAAGAATAGAAGTAGCCTGTGTAGTGGCGAGCGGTGTAGGGCGAGTTGAAGAACCAAAGTTGCTGACCAGAAGTGGCGTTGAATGCGTAGAATCCGTTGCGGGCGCCGACGTAGACGATGCCGTGAGCAACTGCAGGTGAGGAATCAGTGTGGTCGTTGCCGCTGCCAACGTAGGCTTGCCAGATCACGCTTCCATCCACCGCGCTTAGCGCATAGACGTTTCCCGTGTCGGTGCAGACGTAGATGACGCCATCAACCACGACGGGGGAAGAGTAAACTTGGCTACCGAAATAAGAAGCCCAGATACAGTCGCCATTTGCCGCGTTTAAAGCGTAGACGCAGCCATCAAGTGACCCCACATAGAGGACGCCGTCAACGAAGTTGGGCGAAGAAAACACTTGGCCGCCTGTTCGGTAAGACCACATTTGAGCGCCGCTGGAAGCGTTAAGCGCATGCACATAACCCGCTACCGTGCCCACATAAACCACGCCATCGACAACCGCCGGGGAAGACTCGACGCCGCCGCTAGTCACATACTGCCAGATAAGCGCGCCATTGGTGGCGTTAAAGGCATCAACGTAGCCATGGTGTCCATCCCAGAGTAGCCCAACATAAACCACGCCGTTAGCAACCGCAGCGGAGGAATCTATGTTTACGCCGACGTTAACAGCCCAGATTTGACTGCCAGACGACGCGTTTAGGGCATAGAAGCGGCTGCTGTTTGAACCCATATAGAGGACTCCATCAGCCACTGTGGGGGAAGCTCGGAGCCGATCAGCAAGCGATGGCGAAGCCGGAGAGTTACCTGTGAAGAATCTCCAGGCAAGCTGCCCAGTGGAAACAGCTGAACTTGAAGCCCCCGTGCGCTGGAGGTCATGGCGATACATAGCCCAATCATCTGGCTGGGCAGAGGCGCCGTTTGCGATGCGGTAGGTCACGCCGTTTAGGGTAAGCTCGTCGGCATAGAGAGGTTGACCTAAACCGTTTGCGTCTGCAACCGCCCAGTACTCCAAAGCAACCCCGACATAGACCACGGTGGCGTTCCCATAACGCAGTTTCCAGTAGCCCAGTTCACTCCACGTTGAGCCATAAGCTGTTAAGTTTTGGTTTGCTTCTGTCCAGCCCCATCGCTCGCCTCCCTGAGAGGACACCCATGCTCCGTTGCTGGCGGATTGATAATCGCTAAGTAAAAGGATGTCTGCGCTGGCGTCGCTGTTGTTGTCGAGGAGGATTACGAATCGGGGTAGGGCACTGCTATAGGAGGTCATAACTTGGAAGGACAGCAGAGAATACAGCGTGAGGTTACAGGGGTAAAGTGCCATGCAGCCTGAACCCTGAGGGGCACCTTGAGGAATCAATAGCTTAGCAGCGCAGCCGCTGGCGTGGCTGGGACTGGTGACCAGCGAAGCCGTGGCAGCACTGAAAGAGCAGAGCTCCAGGGTTTTTGTGTTTGAGGAGTCTGCTTTTGCGGTTGGCAGAGAAAAGGTTGAGGCTGAAAAACTAATCAGCATTAAACAGGAAAGAATTAAAACTGAAGCTGATAGGGCACATTTCATGGGTTATCACCACTAGCCGCTGAATCAGCGTTTTAGATAAAAGGTTTCTTGTCAAGATTTATAGACAAAACTTAGTCAACATTTCTGGACTAAACAGAACCCACCCTATAGACTAAGCGAAAGAAGTGCACCAGCCATGCCATTTAGGTTTAACAATACCCAAGGTAGCCAGCAGCGTTTCATCGCCTAGCCAGCCGATTTTGCGGTCTGAGCTTAGGTGATGCTTACGTTCTGGATGTCAAAGTACCGTTTTGCCAAAAAGCGCAAACGTTCAGCGTTCTTGCCGTTTTTACCTATCGCGACGCCCTTATCTTTAGGGTTAACTGTGATGACTGCCATCTTTTTGCCGTCGGTGCGTTCGGTTACGCGGATTTCGCGGACTGCTGCGGGTTTAAGGGCATTCTTCATGAATGTAACGGGGTCTTCGCTGTACTCGATGATTTCGTGTTTTTTGCCGGTCATGCGTTCCAGGGTGTGGATGTTGCGTCCGCCTTTGCCGATGGCGACGCCCACTTGGCCTTGGTTAACGATGAAGATGGCGCGTTCCTGTTCTTCGTCGATGATGCAGTCTTTCACGCTGGCGCCGCTGATGCTTTCAAAGAGAGCTATGTAGCGCATTTCGTCGCAGGTGATCTTTATGCCAGTTGTCAGTTTTTTTCCTCCATTATTTATATTACTGTTCGATTACTTTGAGAATATCTGAGTCCCCGGTTTCGCGTATGCTCATCGCAGAGATTATGAATAGCTTCTTGCAGACTTCAGCCAAATCCATCGAACTGCCCTTGTAGGTTACAACGGGAACCTTCGAGATTTCTCCATAGTATTCTATCTGTTCTTTTATGTCTTTTGGGCAGTTTGCGGCTAAAACAATCATCTTAGCTTTGCCGGTTTTGGCGTTTTGCAGGGCGGTGTTGGCTCCGAAGGATACCTTACCTGTTTTAACTGCGGACGCTAACGCTTTATCTATGTCTATCATGCTTCTGTTTTTCCTCCATCTTTACTTTGACGCTCAAACGTTGACATGTACAGTTCAACTAAGCCCGTCCCGATTGGTATGGATTGCCCAACTATAACGTTTTCTGTCACGCCAGCCAAAGGATCACTTTCACCTTTCACGGCGGCTTCAACGATGTTAGGAACGGTAATTTCGAATGCGGCGCGCGCGAGCACACTGGCTTTTTTGCCGCTGATGCCATGGCGACCGATCTGCTGCACATCTCCAGTGGTAGTCATCATGTCTGCAACGAGCATAACGTGGCGGACGTCAACGTCAAGGCCCTGGTCTTCCAGGACACCCTTGGCTTCGTGGACTAATGCGTTACGTGAGGCTTCAACGCCCAATGTCTTGGCGATTTCGTGGATGTTGTTGGTGGTTGTGCGTGAGGTGTCGACTCCTTCGACCTCCAGCACCTTTGCAAGGTTGGAGCCGTCGGTTCGGATGACCCATTCGCCGCTTTCCTCAGTGACTAGGACACGTTTAATGTCTGGCACACCTTTAACTTGGAATCCGGGGATCTTTGTCAGCATACGTTTTATCTGCTCAGCCTTCTTGGGCTTGATTTCCACGGTGGTGTCGGTGACTGTGACGGTGGCGTTCTGCAGCTCAAGCCGATTCTGGAGTTCTTCCATGGTGATGTTGCGGTCAGCCATCATCTGCTTGTTAAGTTCAATGATGATTTCCTCGCGTACAGGGTCCTCATAGATAGCTGAAGCCAGGTTCTCGACGGATGTGTAGATGATGTGGCGTGCAACTTCAACTGCGGCTTCTTTGCTCTTGCCGTGTTCACCCATCAGATAGATGGTCTGAATGGGGGTAGATGGGATTCTGCGTGCATCCACGATTTCGATGAGCCGCGGCAAGCCTAAGGTGACGTTTTGTTCTTTGACACCTGCATAGTGGAAGGTTCTAAGAGTCATCTGTGTACCGGGTTCCCCGATTGACTGCGCTGCGACTATGCCGACTGCTTCGCCTGGCTCCATCAAGGCACGTTTGTACTGCTGGGCGGTTATGGTGACGGCTTTCTCCACTGCTTTCTCGCTGAGTTTGGTTTTGTTGAAGTTCTGTTTAAGCTGTGCTAGAAGAATCGGGGTGATCTGTTCCTCGACGCTTTTAAGCTGCTTCTTGATGAAGTCTGTGGAGGCTGGTTCAGCGCCTTTCTCTTCGCCAAGACGGACCTGGTCGATGAGTCGGCTGACGTTGACTGCTTTGCCGTGGTCGCTTTTTGCTGGGTCCACGCCGTCTTCGCCGTAGCGGAACTGGATGATGTCGCCGGCGCTGTCGCGGACTGTTGAGTCGTATTCTAATCTGATGTGCTCGAGTGCGTTGATGAGGCGGCGCTGCATGTAACCGCTCTGCTGGGTGCGGACGGCTGTGTCGACGAGACCTTCTCTGCCACCCATAGCGTGGAAGAAGAACTCGATTGCATCCAGACCCGTCTGGTAACTGTTGTAGACAAAGCCTCTGGCCCGTGGCAGGGGATCGTTGGGTTTAAAGTGGGGCAACGCACGGTTCGCGTAGCCTCTCAGGATACGTTTGCCTCGGACTGACTGTTGACCGACACAAGCCGCCATCTGGCCGATGTTGAGGCTGCTGCCTCTCGCGCCGGTTCGGGTCATAACGATGCCCGCGTTCTCCAGCGTGAAGTCGTCGTCTGCAATCTTGCCTGATTCGTCTCGGGCAATCGATAACTCATGCATGACATAGATTTCGAAAGATTCCTCCATGGTTTGGCCAGGAAGACGCGGAAGAGTGCCGTTTTGGAAGTTAACGATGTGTTCGTCGATTTTCTTTTGGGTGCGCTCCATAGTTTTTGCCATTCGGCTGCGGGCGCGGGGCGAAAGTACCAGTTGCTCGTAGGTGTAGCTGAAGCCGCGTAGCGAAATGAAGGTTTTAAGCATGTGGGTGATGTTGTTGAGGAATTCTCGGCCTGCCTGTGTGCCGTAGTCTTTGATGATTCTGTGAAGCAAACTTTCAGATTGTTCAGAGCCGATGCTTCGGCGGTCGATGATGCCGCTGACGAGTTGCCCGTTTCTGACGACCACGTAGGCATCGAATTTGCAGAGTTCTTCTTCGCATTTAGTGCAGCCTTGACAGATGTTGGCTTTCAGGATGTAGTTTAGTGTTTTGGGTAGGAAGAGGCTGAAGATTTGTTTGCCTGACCAGAGGGGAACTGGCTCTTTGATTTCAGGCTCAGGTAAATCGCCGGTGAAGTTAGTGGTGGTTAAGATACGGTCAACTTGGCCGCGGGTCAGGTAGTTGCCTCGTTTGGTGAAGTAATAGGCGCTTGTGATGAAGTCTCTGATGGCGCCGATGATGGGTCCGCCGAATCTGGGCGAGAGAATTTGGTCCTGCACCTGCATAAGCAGAAGCGATTCTGTTCGGGCTTCTTCACTTTGGGGCACGTGGAGGTTCATTTCGTCGCCGTCGAAGTCTGCGTTGTAGGGTGGGCAGACACAGAGGTGCATACGGAAAGTCTTGTAGGGCAAAACTCTGACGTAGTGAGCCATGATGGACATGCGGTGAAGCGAGGGCTGCCGGTTAAAGATTGCTATGTCGCCGTTTTTGAGGTGGCGTTCAACCACAAAGCCCAATTCTACTGCTTCCGCGATTTTTGTGCGGTCCACGACGAATTCGAGGCGGATGCGTTTGCCGTCTGGGCGGATGATGTAGAGTGCGCCAGGGTACTGTTCGGGCCCGTTTACCACAAGCCGCTTCATCTCCTCGATGTTCCAGGCAGTAACTTTCTCTGGAACGCTGAGGCGCATGGCGACGTCGCGGGGGACACCGACTTCGTTAATGTCAAGGTTAGGGTCGGGCGAGATGACGGTGCGTGCGGAGAAGTCAACGCGTTTGCCGCTGAGGTTGCTTCGGAACCTGCCCTCTTTGCCCTTCAGACGCTGGCTGAGGGTTTTGAGTGCGCGCCCGCTGCGGTGGCGTGCCGGCGGAATACCGGAGGCTTCGTTGTTAAAGTAGGTGGTAACGTGGTACTGCAGCAGTTCGCTGAGGTCTTGGATGATGAGTGTGGGGGCGCCTGCCTCCATGTTTTCTTTGAGGCGCTGGTTAATGCGGATGATGTCCACGAGTTTGTGGGTTAAGTCGTCTTCGCTGCGGATGCCGGATTCCAATGTGATGGATGGACGCACATAAACTGGCGGCACAGGCAGCACCTGAAGAACCATCCATTCGGGGCGGGCGACTTTGGGGTTGAAACCTAAAACTTCAAGGTCCTCATCTGAGATACGCTCGAGCCTTTCACGGATCATGCTGGGGGTAAGCGGCTCAGAGCCTGCTTCGGTTTGCTCGATGAATTTAGTTGGCTTCTCGAAGGTGATTTTGAATTGGGGCGCAGCGCAGTAGGGGCACTGTTTAGCTTTGATGTCAGTCATAATTTCCTTGTAGACTTCGTCAGGTATGTTGCCCAAAAGTTCATTGAAGCGTTCAATGCGCTGGCGAGCCTTTTTAGCTGCGTCTTCGCTGAGCAGGATTCGTCCGCAGGTGCGGCAGGTGGATTTAAGCATGTCAAAGATGATTTTGGTGAATTCAATGTGTACGATGGGAACGGCGAGTTCGATGTGTCCGAAGTGTCCGGGGCATCTGATGGCGGTGTTGCCGCAGGTTTTGCAGCGTTGACGCGGCTCAAGAGTGCCTAATCGTCCATCCATGAGGCCAGCGGTGATGGGGGCGCCGTCTTCGTCGTATGTATCGGGGGTTTGCACTTCCACGACGGATTGTTTACGCAGATCTTTTGGTGAGATGAGTCCGAATGAGATTTCATCTACTACTTTATGGATTAATTCTTCCGATGCCATCTTATGCCTTCTCCTTAAGTCTTAGTTTAGGTGTGATACATAGGCTCTGAAGCTCCTGCAGAAGAAGCTTGAAAGCGTATGACACGATAACTGGGGCGATTTTTGCTTTCTCATCGCAGATCTTGCAGACATAACGCCTCTGCTTCATGTCAAAGTAGGCGATTTGTCCGCAGTTCTCGCAGATGTAGAGCGTGTACTTGTCGGATTCCTCCAGCAGCCTGTCACGCAGCAGCATAGCGGCGCCGTGGCCGATGAGGCAGTCTCGCTCCATTTCTCCGAATCTCAGACCGCCACCGCGAGCGCGACCTTCAGTTGGCTGCCGTGTAAGCATCTGCACTTGACCTCGGGCGCGAGCGTGGATTTTGTCAGCGACCATATGGTGGAGTTTCTGGTAGTAAACTATGCCCACGAAGACGTCGGCGACGAATTTTTCGCCGCTGGTGCCGTTGTAGAAGACTTCGCTGCCTGTGTGGCTGAAGCCGAGTTTGGTGAGGTTTTTGCGTACTTCGTCGGGGCCTTCGTTAGCGAAGGGTGTGCCGTCGCCTGGTTTGCCTCGGGCTGCGGCTGCTTTTCCGGCTAAGGATTCGATGAATTGTCCGATGGTCATACGGCTGGGGATAGCGTGCGGGTTAATGATGAGGTCGGGGACCATGCCGTCTTCGGTGAAGGGTAAATCTTCCTGTGGCACGATGAGTCCGATGACGCCTTTCTGGCCGTGGCGGCTGGCGAATTTGTCGCCGAGTTCAGGGATGCGTTGGTCGCGTACGCGGACTTTGACGAGTTGGCTGCCTTCGCCGCTTTCGGTGATGAAGATGCCGTCGACGATGCCTGTTTCGCTGGGACGCATGTCCACGGAGGTGTCGCGCATGCTGGGGCCTTTAACTTCGAATTCCTTGTATTCCTCAAGGAACCTTGGCGGGCTGATTCTTCCGATAAGCACGTCTCCGCCGACAACTTGTGATTCGAGTCCGATGATTCCGTCGGGTTCCAGCAGGCGGTAGTATTGTTCGCCTCTGTAGCCGCGGGTTCCCGGCTCGGGAATTCTGAACTGGTCCTTTAAGCCACCCAGGTACTGGCGGCATTCGGCTTCGTAGATGCGGTAGAAGGTGCTGCGTGCCAATCCGCGTTCTATTGATGCTTTGTTGAATATGATGGCGTCTTCCATGTTGTAGCCCTCGAAGCTGAGCACTGCAACAACGCAGTTCTGGCCTGTGGGGCGCTGCTTGTAGCCCATCACATCCATGTTTTCGGTTTGCACCAGCGGCACCTGGGGGTAGTGGAGGATGTGGCTGCGGCTGTCGACGCGGTGATGGAAGTTTGTGCCGTAGACGCCCAGCGCCTGCTTTGCCATGGCGGCTTGGTATGAGTTGCGGGGCGACTGGTTATGTTCAGGGTAGGGGATGGTGGAGGCGCAGATGCCAAGGATGGTGAAGGTGGCGATTTCTGAGTGGGTGGTTTCGGGTGTGACGGCTTCGTAGTCGAGGGCTATGTAGGCATTTTCTTCTTCCTCAGCGTCGAGGTATTCGACTAAGCCGTTTTTGACGACGTCGTCCCATGTCCATTCGCCCAAACCGATTTTTTCGAAGTGTTTGCTCTGCAGCTTAGGCATCCCGTTTTCCACGATGATGAGTGGGCGGCGGACTCTGCCTTCGTCGCAGTTAGCATGGACTTCCTCGGTTTCGGTTTGCTGCTTCGAGAAGTAGGTGACGTTGACTTCCGTTGAGACTTCGCCTAAGCGGCGTTTCTGGCGGAAAGAAGCCACCATCGCCGCTGCATTGTTGCAGTAGCCGATGATGTTGCCATCAACGAAGACTTTGGCGCCGTTTATGCGCAGCTCGTTTGAGGCTTCGTATGCTGGGACAGTGCCCATTTCGAAGAGTAGCTGGCGGATGCGGTCGGGGTTAACGCCGACGGCGATGGATGCGGATAAGGCGAGGTTCTTTACGAGGCCACAGTTTGAGCCTTCAGGGGTCTCGTTGGGGCATAAGCGTCCCCAGTGGGTGGGGTGTAAGTCTCTGGCTTCGAAGTTAGGTTGGCTTCTGCTCAGCGGCGACTGAAGACGCCTAAGGTGGCTTAAGGTGGAGATGTAGTTGGTTCGGTCCAGAAGCTGGGTGATGCCGACTCTGCCTCTGCCCCAGTTGCCCGTTGCCAGCGCATGCTGGAAACGTTCTGTGATGATGCCGGGGCGCACTGCGGCGGAGACAGTGATGATGGGGCCTTTAACGCCGATGCGTTCAAGCTGGTATTTGATGTCGCGTGTGAGGTTGCGGAAGGATACGCGGAACAAGTCAGCTAGGAGTGGGCCGCCGAGTCGGAGACGTTTGTTTTTGAAGTGGTCTTTGTCGTCTGGTTGGCGTCTGCCCGTTTTAAGTTGGATGACGCGGTATGCCATTTCGCCTAGGAAGATGGCTTTTTCTTTGCGGTTCTTGTCGCTTCTGCCCAGGTGAGGCAAGAAGTTCTTATCCAAGGCGGTTTCGGCTTTCTGGAGGCGGTATTCTTCAACTTGGCCGTGGGCAACGCGGTTGCCGATGAATAAGATGGCGTCTTGGGGTGTGTCTACGCCGATGGCTTTTTCGAATGATGCGCCCAGTTGGGTTTGGAGCTCGTTGTCCAGCGAGACGGCTTCGGCGATGTCTTTGTCTTTCTCCATGGAGAGTGCGCGCATGATGACGACGAAGGGGATTTCGGTGGGGACACCGGGCATGGTGACGTAGATTGCGTCGTCTGATTTGAGTTTAAGTTCGATGCGTGCGCGGAAGCCCACGGTGGTGGAGAAGATTTTGGCTTGGAAAACGGGGCTGGTGCCTTTGTCGTCTATGTCGACGATGACGCGGTTAGGTGCAAGGTCTTCCATGGCGACGATGACGCGTTCTGAGCCGTTTACCACGAAGTATCCTCCGGGGTCATCGGGGTCTTCGCCTGCAGCGATAAGTTCCTCGCGGCTAAGCTGACTGAGGAAGCAAAGTTTGCTCTTCAGCATAACGGGGATGTTGCCGATGAAGACTAACTCTGTGTCCTGTTCGCGGCCATCGATGACGGGGGTCATCTCCAGCGCGATGGGGGCGGAGTACGCCAAGTTTCTGAGGCGTGCTTCCATAGGGTAAATTTCATGTTTTGTGCCATCTACTTCGGTGGCGTAGGGACCGGTGATGCGGCTCTGGGGGTCGATGACCCAGATTTGGCCGAGTTTAACCTTGTAGGGGTTCTCGGGCACTTCAATGGGGATTTCAGCTACTTCGTCAACGACTTCTTGGAGTCCATGGTCGATGAATTCGTTGTAGCTGTCGAGGTGCTGGCGGACGAGCCCTTTTTCGTTAAAGAACGTTTTGAGGAGGTATTGAAGGTCTTCTTTTTGGATTTTCTGAAGAGTTGTCAATTTCTTTTTTCTCCCATGCAGTTAAAATAAGTTGATAATTGTGATTGAGATTTGTAACTTGGCATATTTTTCAACCTTGCAGTTCCCCCGATGCTGGAATCATCCAACGGACAAAAGGGTTCACTAAAGTTTTTCAAGAGCACAAACAGAAGCTGCGTAGCTAACTAATAAACCTTGTCGTTCACAATGCGCGAGAAGCAAAGGGCGCCTAAACTTTCCTTGAGCACTCAGTAGAAAAAAACCAGCGGCGCCCGCGTTGCAGGGACAAAAAGGCTAAAAGAGAAAGCATAAGCCTCTGAAACCAAAAATGCAGCCTAAAAGCGGCGGGTTAACAAGATGACGCGGGGAAACAGGGCAGTTTAGGGCGCAAACAGCAGCCGAAAAGCATGGGGTACGAGAAAAAATGCTGCATACGCTTATTTGATAAACGTTAAGCGCATCTGCAGACATTACCCCCCTTATTTATAGATAGGCAACTGATGAGCAGGAAACGCAGGGGGACTGCATATGCAAAGCAACAGCGACATCCCTCCAGCAGACGCATGAAAAAACAAAAGTTTTCCAGTCAACTGCCCCGCCGGCTCAGTACCGAACGATTCTGTAGCGACCCCTCAGCTGCCTCTTACGCTGCATCTGCGCCTCCGTCAACCTCGAACCGCCCGACTTAACCTCCACCACCGTCGGGTCCCCTTCCTTCTCACCCAAGAAATCGCGCCGCTGCACCACAAAGTCGCCGCCCCGCCCCAGCTTCCGGCAATCATGCCCCGCCAACGCTTGATCAAATGCGAATCGGTCCTTGGCTACGCTGGCTTTTTGGCGTTTGGGGTTGGGGAAGCGGCGGTTGGTGTTGCCAAAGCCGTATGGTTTGTTCTCCGAGCGGTCTTTGCCCATGGTTAGCGGCTCTTTCGCCTAAAAGAGGTAGGGGGAATATTAAAAATTTGCCGAACGGCTCTTTTTTTCCATAAATTGCTTTTTTTGAACCTGCAGAATCTGCCGATTTTTAGGCTACGCCTCAACATGCATTGTGTCGACGTCTCTATCGTGGAATTCGTTGTGTTCACTGCGCAGATGCTTCATGTGGACTAGATGCAGGTGCTTCTCCGCGGCGTCTTGGACAGTGAATGTTTTGCCGCATTCTGGGCACATGAACTCGCCCTCGCCCATCTTGGCAACCGCTGTGCTGTGGCCCGTTGTATGCTTGGGTTCTCCCACCTTGCCTTCTGAACCGACTAAATCGTCCGATGTGTTTTCTGACAAACCAAAACCTCAGTCTATGCAGGGGCTTTTAGGGGTATTAACGTATGTGGGTGCATGCAAGCAGCAACAGGCAGGCTCCGCCAAGAGCCATTGAGGAGAAGCTTAGCAGAAAAAATTGCGTTTGTGCTTCTCTTTTTTAGCGGATGCAACAAATAACCCTAAACCGACGCCTACGGCGGCGCCGAGGCCGGCGACAAGCAGTATTTTCTTTAAACGCAAAGTATTCACCATTCAAAGGCACTGGAAAACAGCTAATAAATCTGTGTTGGTGCCCACCAGCAACACCACAATCAACGATAAAGGAACCTGACCAGGCCTGCAGCAATCGCCGACACGCGTCTACCGCTGTGTAACGGTAACTTTGGCTTCTCCACCGCTGCAGCCAGCGATCTTTGCCTCAATCACATTCAAAAGCCGCACATCAAGCTCATACCCCACACAGCAGCGCCCCGTTTGCATCGCCGCCTTCATAGTGGTGCCCGAACCCAAAAAGGGATCAAGCACAGTTTCGCCGCGTACACTAAACATCCGAATAAGCCGCTCTGCGACCTCATCGGGAAAAGCCCCTGTACGCCGCTCCAGCTCAGAGTCAGTTTGCCGGGCACCCTTAAAATCCCAAATCTGGCTAAACCACTCGTCCCGCTGCGCCTTGCTGAATTGGCTCTCATAGCGCAACTCATGGTGAGGCGGGAACTTGCGCAGTGCCCCCTTGCGGAACAGCAGAATAAACTCGCAGTCCAAAGTAACGTAGGCGTTGGGTGGCAGAAAGCCTGAGCCTAGAAAGGCGCCTTTGCCCTTGTAGGTTGGTTTGGTGGTGGGTTTCTTCCAGAGTATATATGGTAGGGTGGTGAAGCCGATTTGCTCGCAGACCTCGATGATGCGGCTGTGGTTGGGGAAAAGCTGGAATCTGCCGTTTATGCGGCGGGTAGCGTCGCCGATGTTTATGGCTGCTATGCCGCCCTCGACGAGGACGCGGTAGGTTTCAGCCCAGACTTTGCCCAGGTAGCTGTGCATGGCATCGTAGATTTGCCGCACCGCTCCATCGCTGCCGTTCGCCTCCAGCTTTTGCCAAAGAGCGGCAATCTGGGGGTCAGCTTGACAGAAAATTTGGTCCCACATCGCAATCATGGGGTAAGGCGGCGAAGTCACCATCAACTCGACGGAGCCGCTGCTGAGTTCACTCATGTTTTGGCTGCTGCCTAAGATAATACGGTGCGCAGTGGGCATGCAGCTTAACTATCGCCATATGAGGTTTTTACCTTTGCGGTTAAAGCCGGCAGCCTAGCGGGGACGCACCATGACAACAATCAAGGCGGCGACCACAACAAGCACCACGGCCAACACCGCTGCCTGAAGGAGCACATCGCTGTCAAGGTTGATTTCAGCGAACCCTTCTGGATTAGATTGCTGAGGGGGCAACGCGGCGTTTTCGGTGGGCTGGGGATACTGCGGCGATGTTACCTGCAGGGGAGTAGAGGTCGGCTGTGGGGCGGGGTCATCTGCGCCGGGGAGAATTACTGTTTGGATATCGCTCCAGCTGCTTTCGGCTAGAACATTGAAGTCGTGGAGGGGGAAGGGGTAGCCGTCGCCTGAGTTGTAGCTGTAGTCGTAGCCTACCTGCGCTTTCACTTGGAAGTCAACTTGGGCTCCGTCTATGTTGGGCAGCTGCTGATAGCCGGAACTGGAATATCCGCTCCAGCCCTTGAAATACTCAACCACCGTTTCGCCCTTGCCGGAGACCTGAACTGCATAGGCAACCTGCTCAGAGGAACCCGACCAGCCATCAAAGTGGCCCTTGAAGCGTACCGCATAACGGAGCTGGGTTACGTTGCCGTCTGGGAGGAGGCTGGAGGTGAAAGGCTGATTTTTAATCGTAACCTGCACCGTTATGTTCTCCAAGGTGTAGCCGCCTTGGCTGGTGGTTTGGCCGGTGTAGGAGTCGGTGGTGAAGGTTTCGGGTACATAGCGGGAGTTGTCGACGACGGGGAGGCTGAACTGGGGAACCGAAGGAACCGATACCTCAGCTGATGCCATGGCAGCCAGCAGTGAGGTGGAAGCTGCCAGTACAAGCACAAGGGCAACCGTGAAGATTTTGCATGCGTGTTTCATGGTTAATGGCAGAGTTTTCTTTTGGATTTATGGGTTCTTGTATAGGTTTCTTGACAAGGCTTAGTCTACATTTCTTGACAAACCCCAACGCTTGCCAACTGGGGGGATGGGAAATGATTAATAAGCCAGAACCCAAACCTTTGTACTGCACTGGGCTACGGTAACCAAGCCAGGTCAAAGGTGAAGGACTCAAGATCAACGTTTGGCCGGCAGGTCTGGCCCCACGGATGGGATATCCTTTCCCGCAGGGGTTCGCAGGTTCGAATCCTGCCCGTAGCACCACAAGTACTATTTCGGTGGAAGGAAAATTGGGTGTATTCCTCGAGAAACTGGAGATTAGCAACTTTAGAGGATTGAGTAACTATACAAGCGAAGGATTCTCAAAATGGACATCCTTAACAGGACCTAATTCCAGCGGAAAATCGACCATTATTAGCGCTCTATCCCTACTTGGTTCAAATCGAATGCATGACATTCAAGACGTTTCTGCATATTTTAAGCCGAATAGAGTACCACTAAGGGAAATTTCGATAGAGACAGCCTATACTTTTAGATTAACTTCGAGCATCTTGGACGTATTCTCAGACGAAAGAGTATTAGAAACGTTACTTTTGTCATATGAAGATTCGTTAAGAAGAACTAGTGGTAAACAGGATGATTTTATAGATAAAAAAATAAAAATGGAGATTGAAGTAATAAAGAAAAAACCTCTTAAAGACATAATGACTGATGCACTACATACGGCAATCAAAACATCAAGGAATAACTATGGCACGCTTACGTACCGAGACGTTTTGGATCAGGCGAAATACCTGTGCATCGATATGAGTCTCAGTCTATCTGATGGGCCCCGCTTCAAATTTACCTTGTTAAATAATGAGAAAAAAGAGGTGTTGCTTCGGAAGAACTATTTTATGAGTGGTTAGAAAAAACAGACTGCGTAGACTCAATTTTTTTAGCTTTTGTTATTGGATCTGTTTTTATTAAATCAGTATCAAGTTTACAATCTTTTAAACAAGAGAAAAATATTTGGTCAATGGCAAAACTAGAGTCAGATGGTTCTAACCTCGAAGAGCATTTAGAATATTGTTTGTTGTGCTGCAGCGAAAGGTTGGTTGCAGTCAGTGAGATGTTTAAAGAGATTTTTAGAAGCAAAATAGAAATTAAGAAGCCAAGGAAAGGCAGCCAGCCGGATGACACCAATATTGTTGTTAAGCTTGGCGACGGAGAAGAATGGTTCCCTCTCGAAAAATTGTCAGATGGAATGCTCTTTGGCCTAAAAACTATTTTACAATTAAGTTCATGTTGTCCTGGCGACATTCTGACGATAGATGAGCCTGAATCGCACCTACATCCTGGCGCTGCAAAATCACTCAGAGAAGTTCTTTTCAAACGTAAACATGATATTCAAATCATTTGTGCTACCCATTCTCCAATTTTTATCGATCCGTCTTATGTAGATACTATCTTTCTTCACACGAATGAAAGGGTGAGAAATATCTCAGGAAAAGAAATCGACTTAGCATTAAGAGAAATAGGAAGCAACGGGTTGGATGCAATCTTATACGATGCAATAATTTGGTACGAGGGTCCGGCTGACAAGGAATACATTTGCAAGTGGTTACAATTTTTTGTAGACGATATTAAGATGGCATCAACGAATATTGGCTTAATACATTTTGGTGGAAAAGGAAATCTTGAATTCCTTGAACCGGAAACTATAAAAAAAATTGCCAGAAAATCCCTATTCATCATTGACTTGGATAACATTGAAAAAGATAAAAACAAAGAGCTTCTGATGACATTCACGAATAAATGTAAAGCTTCAGGAATCAAGACTTGGGTTTTAAAAAGAAAAGAGATTGAAAATTATATACCTCGAGACATCTTATCCGAGGTACTGCATATCCCTAAAGAAGAACTGGAACAAAAAACTGACGAAGAAGTAATCAAGAAAATTAAAGAAAGAGGACGTAAAACCACAATAGCTAAGTCAATTTGCGAAAAAATTCTTAAGGAAGATATTGAAAAAGACGAAGAGTTCATGAATGAGCTAAAGATGAATTTTATTGATAATTTAAATTCTTTTTATGATATTTAACGTCCTTGAAGAAGCCAAGACATACGCAAGCTATCGGTAGATGCTGCATTTTAAGGCATTTTCGTTCTGGAAAACTCGATTGGTTGGTGGAAAAAACACGCCAAGACATAAAACTCAAAAGTAGTTGCGGAAGAGTTGCCTAAACTGGCGTTTATAGGGAAATCTACCAAGTATCAAATCAAAAGGTAATTATTCGGATTATTGGCAGAAAAGTTTACAACACATAAAGCAACTCCTTTCCCGCAGGGGTTCGCAGGTTCGAATCCTGCCCCTAGCACCACCCTTTTCAACATCACCCCATTATGCCTCTAATGGAACAGCGTAATAGAGTCGGAAAACCGAAAAACTCAGCGGGCAACTACGTTGGAGGCGCCTCGTTGTCGGTAATGTTTTTGCAGGACCGTTAACAGTCAAAAGAGCCAAGGTTCTTGCAGAATCGGCTTGAAGCGCCATAATTGGGTGCTGTTCTGCTTGTGGCTGATTGCACAACCAGCCTGCAATAGGCCCCAGCGCCTGCTGCCAAAAAGCATTGATTTGCTCAGTCCGCGGGTTGTTGTTGAATAAAGAGGGATCCCCCACAACAACAACTATACAAAAAATGGGGCTGGCAAGAGCAGACGCCTTTTGTCGTCGGGTGCCTCCGTTTGTAGCCACAAAACCCTATTGACGCCGAGTGTGCTGTTTTTCGGTGTTTTTGTGTATAAGGATATTCATCGTTGGCATGGAGAAAACATAGAATCGAGCAGAGCGGGAGCAAAAGCTGGTTTTTGCGGAGCTCTTGGCTGAGTCAGCTCTGACAGGTTGCCCCTGAAAGCCCGCCCGCTTAATCACGCAAAACCTATATGGCTCAAGCCTGCATTGTTTGTTTAGTTCTTGGGGAGCTGGTGAATGATCCGGCTGAGAGGACAGTACCTTCTGTCGACCCGACGAACCTGAACCAGGTAATACTGGCGGAGGGAAACACAAGTGGACACACCGTATAAAAGTGAATATAAGAACCCAAATTCCTTTAGAAACCCTAAAGTTTTAGCTGAAGCCGCAATCTTCACCGCGTTGGCTACGGCGCTTAGCACCATAGTGGTCTACGTGATGCCGCAGGGTGGCTCCATAACGTTGGCGTCGATGGTGCCCATCATTTGGCTCTCGCTGCGCAGAGGACCCAAAGTAGGAGTCGTCACCGCCGTCATCTACGGCCTTATCCAATTCGCCCTGTTGCCCTATGCAATCGACCCCGTGCAGGTGCTGCTGGATTATCCCCTTGCATTCGGCGTCTTGGGCTTGGCTGGCTTCTTCCCAAAGTACCCCGCGCTCGGAGCCGCCGTGGCTGTTTCACTGCGGTTTATGCTAAGTTTCATCTCGGGCGTCGTGTACTGGGCACCCATCTATGCGCCAAACATAGACCCCTACGTTTACTCGGCAGTCTACAATGGAAGCTACATGCTGCCTGAGCTGGGAATCACCGTTTTTGCGGTTTTCCTGCTGCAGGCAAGCAAAGCATTGAAGGCGTACATGTAAATGGGAAAACTCGCAGCTAAAGACCTACAGAAAATGCTCAACTGCATCCAATGCGACCAAAGAGTGCTGGTGCCGCCCCAAATCGGCTACGACTCCGGCATACACCGCATCGGCGACCTCATGGTGGCGGTTGCAGCTGACCCCTGCACGGGCGTACCTGAGGAATGGTTCGGGTGGCTGCTGATAAACTACGCCGCCTCAGACGTGGCGCTGTCAGGCGCTAAACCCCAATTCTGCACCATCACGCTGCTGGGGCCCCGCCCAACCGACCCCTTGCGGTTCCAGAGGGTTATGGAGCAAACCTGCCGCGCCGCCGACGAACTCGGCGTAGCCATCGTCCGCGGACACACAGGCATGTATGATAGCCTCAACGATTTGCTGGGTGTCTGCACTGTCTACGGCGAAGTTGACCCAAAGCATTTGAAAACCTCGGGGGATGCAGAAGCAGGCGACCTAATTTTATGCACCAAGCCCCTGGGCGTCGAAACCATCACCAACTATGCATTAGCCCACCCAGAGATGGCGCAGAAGCTCTTCGGGGCAGAAAAACAGAAAAAATACGCCCAACTTATCGCCATGCAAAGCTGCGTTAAAGAGGCGCAGGTGCTGGCGAAAATCGAAGGCGTACATGCCCTCCATGACGCGACGGAGGGCGGCTTTGTGGCGGCGCTAAACGAGTTGGCGGCTGCATCAAAAGTCGGCTTTGAAGTTCACTGGAACGAAATTGCGGTTCCATCTGAGGCGTTGGCGCTGCAGGGGCATTTTGGGCTCAGCGACGCGCAGGTGCTGGCGTTCTCTTCAACCGGCACGATTCTGGGGGCGATTCATCCAAAGGCAAAGCAGAGTGTAACAAAGGCGCTGCAGCAACTGGGCTTAACTGCGTATTTCATAGGCGAATTCACAAACAAAAAAGCGCGGGTTCTGCATAGGGATAACCTGCAGGGGCCTTTTCCAGCCGCCGCCGACGACCCCTACACCATGATGCTTGCCGCTACTTCTTAAGCTCAGCCAGCACGTACTCGACGATTTCGTCACCGATGTTTATGTCCGCTACCACCTGCAGTCCCTTCCAGCCGGGTTGGCTATTGACATCCACGATGCATGGTCCTTTTGGTCCCTCAAGGATGTCTACGCCAGCGATCTTGCAGCCTACCGCCTTGGAGGCTTTGACGGCGAGGTCCTCGAATTCCTTGCTTATTTTTGCGGGTGCAGGACGCGCACCTCGGCTATAGTTGGTTTTCCAGCCTGTTGCCACCCGACGCATAGATGCTACCACGCGGTCGCCGATGACGAAGGCGCGGATGTCGCTAAAGCCATGCTCGACGAATTCCTGCATATAGATGACGCCGTGATGGAAGGTTATTGCTTTAAAAATTGTGTCTGCGATGTCTATGTCGTTGACGCGTGTTGCGCCTTGACCTCGGCTGCCAAAGATGGGTTTAACGACTACGTCGCCTCCGAGTTCGTTGAAGGCTCTGATGGCTTCATTGACGCTTTCAGTGGCGAGGGTGCGGGGAACAGGAACGCCGACGTCTTCGAGCAACGCGAGGATATCGTATTTATCGACGCAGTGCTCAATCGCCGCGGGCGGGTTCACGATGTAGAAGCCCTGTCGCTCGAGCTTGTAGAGCATATCCATGCGGAAAACCAGTTCCTCGAGGCTGCCTCGCCCGATAGGGCGGATGATGAGGGCGTCAAGGTCATCAATGATGCTTGTATTGTTAATTTTGAAGTAGGGTTTGTAGGCTAATCGCGCTACTAAACGGGGAAACGTGAAGCATTCATAGGGGATTCCGCGGCGGGTAAGGGCTTCGCGGACCTGTGTGCTGCTCCACGCTTCTGGGTTGCGTGTCATGATGCCGAATTTCATTGGGGTCGGTCCTTATGGATAGGAAATGCTGATGGCTGTGCTCTTAAAGCTTCCGCGGAGGCAAAGCTTCGAGTTATGGGCTTCATCAAAGGAAAAGCAGTTGCGCTTGGCTGCTGGCTTAGTTATCCATTTTTGGCGGGAAAAGCCGCTCCTGTACCCTGCGGTTCTGCCCAATTAATTCGCCTGCAAAGGCTCCCAGCGAGAGGCAAATGGCAAGGCTGGCTACGATAAAGAGTTGTCCACCAAGGAGTTCTCCCAGCTGCATTAACCCGCCGCCGGCTGTTATTAAGAGCGAGACGAGGGCCCATATGCCAAAGCCGATGATTGAGGTGCCCGCGAAGATGAAGGTGGCGCGTTTGCTGATAGATAGCTTAGATGGCGTCACGCGGAGGTAGCCTACAAGCGCAATCGCGACGGCAACGGCGATGTCCAAAGCCGCAATCTGTGCCAGTTCCAAACCCGACACCGCACCCAAAATAGAGACAAAAACAGCCATGATAACGACCAGCACGATCCAGTAGGTTTTCGAGGTTGTTATCCCTGGAGCCTCAGTGACCTTGGGTTTCTGTTTTGCTTTAGGCTTCACTTTGGATTTAGGTTTGCTGTTGGGCTGCTTGGGCATAAGGGTGTAATGCAGAACCAGCCCTTATTAATATTTCACAGCGGCGACCCAGATAGTAGGCGCCTTCAAGATACCTGATTAGCCTGTTTTCTGCCGACTATAACGTAGGAATCTCTAACGGTGGTGGATTCCAAACAGCGCAGTTTATAGAGGTTAAATATTTGATGGAGCAGCGTTAAGTCGAAAACATGCTGATGGATTGCGCGGTTCTGGTAATTGTTCATGCATCGCTGCTTAAACGACTCGTAGCTGCCGCCCAGGGGATCTAGGGCTAAATCATGCAGGTTAAGGACCTCATCTACATGGCTTGCATCGTCTTCGCCGACACGGTTGTGGTAGTCGCTCTGCAGATGCTCAAGGGATGTGACGGGGCGGTTGTGGTCGAAGTTGAATTCTTTTCGGGGCAGCACAAGCAAAAGTAAGCCGTCGTCTTTTAGGATTCTTAGCCATTCCTCAACTGCCCTTAGGGGGTTACAGATATGCTCCAGCACGTTGGATGATAAGCAGAAATCGTATTTTTTATCTTGAATACCTGATAAGTCAACTGCGTCACAGATGTATTGGTGCCCCACCTGGTCTTTGTGGTATCGGTAGCTTTGACCCTCCAAAACCTTGCCCTGCCAGATTGTTTCTGACGAGAAATTCACGCAGTCCACCGATTTCGCAACCTCATATATGGGTAGCCTATTTTCAAAGAACCTGCTCGGTCCACCAATCTCCAGCCCCGTCCTTTCTGTAAACAGCGGCAGGTAACTTTGGTAGTTAGGCAACTTTTTTTTGTTGGAGTGAACCGTTAGGTTATAGATTAAAGAGGCTGTTTTAGCTACTCCATGCTGCTTCATGTAAACTGAAAGAATGCTTGCTTTCTGCATTTGCCGGCGCTCCCGACTAAAAATAGTTACGATATTTCTAGATGCAGCTTTATATTTGAATCCTTCCAGGTTGCCCAGAAATGGTTTTGCAGCCAAGACTGATGGCGGCCGACTTTTCAGTTGACTGTTAGTTTTTCTTTAGTTGTTGTTGTGGGAGACCACTCTTTACACAACAACAACCTGTGGTTTGCCTAAAACAATGCTTTTCTGCGTCGGGCGTTTAGGCATATTGCAGGCTGGTTGTGGAGCCTGCCACAAGCAGAACCAAAATATTTGATTTCTATTGTAGCGAGGATTGGTTGGCTGAGAAACGAGGCTACTTGATTCGTTCCAGCCTTAACGTGTTTAGGAGCAGCAGCATCGTGACGCCGTCGTCTCCTGCCGCCACCGTGAACCACAGCGGCGTAAGCCCCAACAATCCCAAGCCGCCTAAAATGAATTTTATAACCAGCGAGGCAGCGATGTTCTGTTTAGCCACCACCATGGCTTTCTCGCTGAGCCTTAGCAGATAGGGAATCTGCGCAAGTTCATCTCTCACAAGCACCACGTCGGCGGATTCCAGCGCCACGTCGACTCCGCGGGCACCCATCGCGATGCCTACATCTGACGATGCCAGGGCAGGTGCATCGTTGACGCCGTCGCCCACCATCGCCACCAAGCCATCTTTGCCCTTCATGTCCTGTATGCACCTCAGCTTGTCCTCGGGAAACAGCTCAGCATACACTTCTTCTATGCCGACTGAATTGGCGGTGTCCTGGGCTATGGATTGTTTGTCACCTGTTAGCATGGCGGTTTTGATGCCCTGCGCTTTAAGTTGACTTACCGAGGCCAACGCGTCCTCCCGCACCTCATCCACCACGCACACAGTGGCCAGCCCCGTTTTACCCACGGAAATGCAGACTGCCGTATGTATGTCGCCAGCGGTGATCTCGAAAGCCTCTGCGCAGTCGCAGCCCAGCTCCCGCATAAACTCTGGGTTACCGATGGCCACGTGTTTATCGTTGACTTGGCCCACGATGCCTTTACCGGGCACCTCCACTACGTCTGTGACTTTAACTTTGCTTAGGTCGATGCCGCGTTGGGTGGCCCGTCGCACAATTGCCTGCGCGATTGGGTGGTTACTGTACTGGTCAAGCGCCGCCGCATACATCACCGCCTCATCCTCCGCGCGGGAAATGTCTACTCGGCGCACCTCATGCACCGCTTGCCGCCCAAGCGTGAGCGTGCCGGTTTTATCGAAGACTACACGTTTGACCCTTGCTAGTTTCTCGATGAACACTCCGCCTTTGATTATGACTCCGCGTTTAGCTGCAACGGTGATGGCGACGAAGATGGTGGCGGGCACCGAAATGATGAAGGCGCTGGGGCAAGATACCACCAGCAGAATCAGTGAGCGGTAAAACCATTCTTGAAAGTTATTTTCAGGCAACGGAAAAATAAACGGTAAAACCAGCGCCGTGAAAACCGCCAGCAAAATCACGATTGGGACATAGAACTTGGCGAAGCGGTCTACCAAACGCTCGATGGAGGCTTTGCTCTTCTGGGATTCCACCACAAGCTGCACGATGCGGGAAACCAGGGTTTCGCTGGCTTTTTTGGTGATTTGAATCTTCAATACGCCGCCGCTGTTTAGGGTGCCTGCATAGACGCAGTCGTTGACTCTTTTAGGCACAGGAACCGATTCGCCCGTCACCAACGCCTGGTCAACATGCGAGAAGCCCTCGACTACATTGCCGTCGAGCGGTATGCGTTCCCCTGGCTTAACGAGGATAATTTCGTTTATTTCAACTTCTTTTACGTTAACGCTGGTTTCTTTGCCTCCGCGGATGGCACGTGCGTTTTCGGGGAGGACTTTGCTGATTTTCTCCACTGTCCGTCTAGCCCTTGTCTGGATGTAGCCTTCAAAGTACTCCGCGATACAGTACAGAAACAGCACCGTGGCGGCTTCGAAGCGGTAATCCAGCGCCAACGCACCTAACCCTGCGACTGCCATGAGGAACTCGACGCTGAAGCGGCGTTCTATGGCGAGTTCTTTTATGCCTACTACGCCGATGTAGATGGCTACTGTTAAGACGGCGCCGTAGTAGAGAATCATGGATACGGTAACTGGGACGCCTAGGAGTGGCAAGCTGAAACCCAGCGGGATGCCGCCTAAAAAGATGTCCAAGGCGCCGGCGATGAGCATGGTTAAGCCTAACCAGACTGCGAATGCCACCAGCACCCGCCTGTTTTCTTCTTCCTCGCCAATAATGACTGGTTCGGGTTCAGGTTTTTCTTCGCAGGTTCCCATGTTAATCATTTTCCCATAACTAAGCAGGTTATATTAGGTTAGTGCTAAACCGCTATGTAAAAATATTAATTAGCTATTAACAGTTAATGTAAATATTAATAAAAACATGATGGTGGATATAAACGACCGTAATCAGCATAACCTTACCGCCCGAATTACTGCGAAAATTTGAAGACTTCATGGCAACCAAAGGCTACTACAGCCGCTCAGAAGCCTTCCGGGACGCCATACGCGGCTTAATTTCCGAATCCGAATTAGCGCTGCTACAGACCGACGATGTCGCAGCCACCATAATGGTGACCTGTGATTATGCCCGAAAAGACGTTGATTTAAAAATAACCGAGTTACGCCACGAATTCGATGATGTGGTAATCGAGAATGTGCATCGCCACA
Organism: Candidatus Bathyarchaeota archaeon; assembly: GCA_026014735.1. Lineage (NCBI taxonomy): Archaea > Thermoproteati > Candidatus Bathyarchaeota > Candidatus Bathyarchaeota archaeon. The sequence goes on along the minus strand of JAOZHT010000001.1, from coordinate 376,727 downwards.
TCGGCGAGAGATACTGCTTAGAAATCTTCATTACACAGGGAAACAACGGCCGAATTCTAAGTCTTATAAACCGTTTGCGGGGCATGCATGGGATTGAACAGGTTAAATCCATGTTTATGCTGCTCTAAGGCAAGTTTGCAAAAGAATAAAAAGCAACCACCGCTTCCTATCCGTTGTTGCTTATGAAGCAAAATGCGTTGGCGGCGGCTCTGGTTTTGGCGCTGTTAACTTCAGCGTTGGGCAGCCTAACGTTTTATGAATCCACATCCGCTAACCCAGGCGGCGGATTTCCCCCTCTGAGCATGCCTGTTGAGTACGTTAACTACACCATCGTCGATGTAGACGGGGTTTGGTGGGCAAAAATCGACGGTTCCTACCCCATCAGCCTGAAAGGCAATGACTGCGGCTTTAGCGCAGCTCTACCGATGCTCTATCCGATGCCGCCTAACGCAACCAACATCCATGTCTCCGTTGACGGCCATGAACTCGGCTGGTCTGATTACCCCGCTTCAGAGCGGCATCAAACAGCCATCGGCAACTGGACCATGATCTACTGCACCATCGACAATGCAAAAGAAAGTTTTCTGCTCAGCATCCACTACGAGCACCCCATCGAGCAGATAAACGGCAGCTCCATCTTCCTCTATGACCTAAACATAAGCCCCTACCTCTCAGCGCAGAGCCCCCAATCCACCGCCTACTTTACCTTCTACTTCCAAAAACCCCCAGGCGAGGTCCAAGTTTACACTGCACCGCCGCAATCCGCCCCGAATCAGTGGCAACCCGAAAACTTCAGCCAAACCACCGAGGAAAATGTATCTGTGGTCTTGGTGGAGATGCATTCTCAATTTGGCGAGGCGCTGCCGGGGGATTTAGCGGTGGTTTTCTCGGGCGCTGATGTAGACGAGGTTCCCGGCGCCACTTTGCCTCCGACCGGCGGCGACGCTGATTTGGTTTGGCTGATTCCTGTTGTGGTCGGTGTGGTTTTGGTGGCAGCGGCTATTTTAGTGAAGCGAAAAGCGGTGAGTTCATTTAATAAGTCGAGGAAAAACCCTAAGTAAAGCACACTTAGGTTTGATTCGCCTCAAGTGGCGGCTTTATCGTGTTTGTTTTTTTGCTGCGAGTCCGATTGACCGTTTCTTGTAGTTTGGTACTTCGAACTCGAAGAGCGGGATTCTCTTCGTTTTAGGTCTTCTCCGCGCAGCAATTTTGCTGTTAAGGTTTAAAGCTTTTTCGTTCGGGTTTAGTGTTTATTATGTACGTGTGACGCTATGGATGGTGCGGTTTCTTGGTTAGCTCTGGGGGCTTTTGGATTCGCCGTTGCCCCTTGGGCTGCTCTTGCGATACAGCGCCATGCCCTCGGCAAAGAACAGCGCCATCGCCACCGCCGTCATGCCAGTGAGGAAAAGGAAGCTGCTCTGAATCACTAAACCCTTAATTACTAAACTGAGCAATAGTATACTTACTTCTGCGGCGAATGCGCCCATAAAAAAGAAGGAGTAAAACATCAGTCTGGGTACGAGGTTTTTGCCGACCCACACGTGCCCAGTGATGTTTGCTTTTTCCTTAAGGATATAGTCGCCGTAGCTGTTCTTCTCGATTAACCCCATGCTTTCAAGTTTCTGCAGGTGCCGAAATGCGACGCTGGTACTGCTGAGTTCTGCGCCTCGGGTTACGTCTCTGGTGCCGACTGGTTTAGCTGCGCGAACGATGTATGCGTAGACGCTTAATGTGTTGCCTTCTAATTCCTCGCTGTTCGCACCCGCCATGCATGTAGCCTCACTACTTGATTTTATATGCTGGAAACAGAGGATTGATCGCATCCATTTCGTCCTGTGGGATAACGGTGTTGTAGATGAAGCCGTTGCCGTATCTCTGCAGTTGAATCGTCTGGATTGCTTCTGGTCCTGCAACATGTATCTCAGTTGAGTTGACAGTTCGGATTATCCAAGTTTCGCGGTAAATCGTTAGGGTTAAGGACTCTGGTGAGCCAGAAGATAGGTTCCAGTTATCGCCGAAACCGTTTCTGTAGTTGGTAGCTACGCTGTCGTTGTAGCCGCCTGCGCTTCCTTCTGTATCGCCGTAGGTAAAGTTATGCCAGCTTTGGTCATAGTATAGTGCGAAGTCGTTTAACGCACTGGCATCTGAGATGTTTTCACCGGTATATGAGGTAGATACTGATACGCTTCCGTTTGTGTTTGATTGAGGGGTATATGAGGTAGCCATTGCTTTTAGGCTAATATTTGCTATTGAGCCTTTCTCTGAGGTTAATTCGGCCCTGTAGGTTTCGTAGTAGGCAACTGAGTCGTCGGTCAGCTCGAAGGCGGGTGATGTTTTAAAGGTAAATGCGAATGCCCATCCGTAGGTATCCTGGGTTAGAGTACTGTTGTCCCAGACGTCGCGGACATAGGCGTATGGCATGTCAAAGTTGAATTGGGGTTGGTCGTTGGTGTCTGTTTGCGCTTGCGCAGGAGACATCAGATAAGCTAATGGTATGACGGTTGCTATTCCGATTGCTATGGCGAGTATGCTGCATAGGATTAGTTTTTTTTCGATTTTCATTTTGGTTTTTCACCGCTACCCTATCAGGCAAGGCGGCATATAATGCTCCCCTCAGAACAAAGCCGTTCTCAAAAAGAACACCCCAATAATCGTTTTGGCAGTTAGCTTTAAAGTCATCCGCCCCCAAGTTATATGGGGAGATTTTAGGTGTTTAAGCGTTGGGTCGCAGGTTTAGTCGCCGCCGTCTTTTTCGTTTTAGGGTTTCTGATACTGCTCGATCAGAAGCTGAGCTTTGGGGTGTGGTTCCAAATCAGCGATTTGCATCATGAAACCTTCGCCATAGCCGCGGTGGCGTTGGGGCTGGGGGCGCTGATTGGCTCCGCGGTGACAGAAACCGACAGAACCAGAAGCTCTTAGCATGCTCTCCGCCGAGGGGTTTGGTTTGCGCTGTAGCAGTAAAGCAGTCTTGGCCACTCAAGAGCGTAATCGTTACCATCCTTGGATTTTGCTAACGTTTTTATGTGCAATTCGTGGTTTCCAATTAGATACTCATGAAATTTAAAGCCGCAGTTTTGGCAGCCATAGTGGGCGTTGCAGCGATAGCAGTCGTTTACATGCAGCTAGGCGTCAAAGGCGACGAATTCTACTTCGGCGTCTCCTACGGCGGCGAAGACGCAGAGCAAGCCAAAGCCTTAATTGACAAAGTAAAACCATACACGAACTTTTTTCTAATCAACTCGTTTGATTTAACCACCAACGAAACAGCGTTAACTGAAGTCTGCGACTACGCCGCGGGGGCTAACCTCAAGTTCGTGGTTTACTTCGATTTTATTTCCCGCATACGTTACCCTTGGCATCAGGAGTGGATAGAGTCAGCGCATCAGCGATGGGGCGACAAATTCTTAGGCATTCACCTCCGAGATGAACCGGGAGGAAAACAAATCGAGATGGTTAACAACACCGTAACATCCGCCGCCGACTACAGCGACGCCGCAAACCAGTTTATCGAAAACATAAGCTCAACCAACAGCACCCTAGATGCAAAAACCCATGGGATCAATCTGTTCACCTCCGATTTTGCCCTTTACTGGTGGGATTACCAGGCGGGATACGACACGGTGTTTGCTGAGTTAGGCTGGAACGCCAGTTCAGTTCAGCAGATTGCGCTGTGCCGGGGCGCCGCAAACGTGCAGGGCAAAGACTGGGGCACCATAATAACGTGGACTTACTCGACGCAGCCTTACCTGGCTGCCCCGCAGGAAATCTACCGCGAAATGCAGCTGTCGTATCAGGCAGGCGCCAAATACGTGGTTGTCTTCAACTACCCCACTGCCCCCGCCGGCAACCCCTACGGCATCCTATCCGAGAAGCATTTCGAGGCTATGGAGCAATTCTGGAATGACATACAGGCTTCCCCAAGAAAAAATGGCGGGCACGCGGAGGCGGCGCTGGTTCTGCCAAGGGACTATGGCTGGGGCATGAGGCGTAACGAGTACATCTCCAGCGACCGCATCTGGGGGCTCTGGGATGAAGATGAGAAGGCACCCCAAATCCTATCTAACCTAAATACGCTGATAGACAAGTACGGGTTGAAGCTTGACGTGATCTACGAGGACCCCCATTTTAGCTACGCGGGCAAGTACAGCCAAACTTATTTGTGGAACAGCACAGTAACCTAGCTTGGCTGGCGAACTATTTCCCTGATGATTTCGTTAACAGCCATGACCTTGGCATTGTAGACATATTCTAAATACTTGAGTCCCTCGATGTGGTCTTTTTCGGTGAAGGCTTCCACGCCATCGCTTGCGACGACTATGCGGTAGCCACGGAAAAACGCATCCGCCGAGGTATGTCGAATACACATGTTAGTATGCAAGCCACCCAGAATCACGGTTCTAACGCCGTCGCCGCCATATAGGCTGCGCAGAAGCGGATCAAGCCCCGTCTCGTAGAAGCCGCTGTAGGTGCGTTTCTCCACGATGTAGTCTCTGTCTTCCTGAGGCGCCAACTCAGCTATTACCTTGGCGCCCTCGGTGCCCTTGATGGCGTGTACCCCCCATTTCTCCACCACCTCCACATCCTGCGGGTAATGTGCGTCGATGCTGAATATGACGGGCACACTGTTTAGGCGGGCAGCCACCACCAGCCGCTTTAGGGGCTCGATTACGTTGGGGGCGCGTCGGGTTTTAAGCGGACCCGTGACAAAGTCGTTTTGGACATCTACCAGAATAACTGCTGGGTTTGCAATCAAAAAATTCGCCCACTATAGAAAGCCTGCTGTGCCCTTTTAGGTTTTGCCTACAGCTGCATGTAGGGGGCGGTCGTGAGTTTCTGTGCGCCCGACTTGGTGACAAGCACGGTGTCTTCGATGCGTACGCCGCCGTAACCCGGCAGATAAATCCCCGGTTCATCCGTAACAACGTTACCTGCCTGCAGCACATCCTTGCTTTCGGGGCCCAGAACCGGCGCCTCATGCACCTCTAAGCCCACGCCATGCCCAAGGTTATGCACGAAATAGTCGCCGTACCCAGCCCGCTCGATAACCCGCCAAGCAGCCCAATCTACCTTCTGCGCCAAAACCCCCGATGCAATCTTTTCGTAGCCGCGCTGATGCGCCAGCTGCACTGCCTGATAGATTTTCCGTTGCTTCTCAGTGGCTTTGCCGGCGATGAAGGTGCGGGTGATGTCTGAGCGGTAAAACTGGTTGGTGGCGCCTAAATCAACCGTGACAAAGTCGCCTTCACAGACCACTTTATCGTGGCTGGTGCCATGTGGGAAAGCGCAGCATTCACCTGCTGAAACGATGGTTTCGAATGCGACGCCATCTGATCCTGCTTTGCGCATGGCGTATTCGGCTTCGGCTGCTATCTGCTTCTGGGTTACCCCCGGCCGGATAATTTCTGATGCGGCTTTTATGCCGGCGTCAGCCATCCTGCATGCCCCGCAGATAAGCCCGATTTCCTCTGCGTCCTTTACTTCTCGTAGTTGACGAAAAACCTGGAAGACTGATTCAAGGTGTTCTTCTCCCCCGACCTCTTTGGCCAGCTGCCTCCAGCCCTCAATTGACAGCGTATCTACAGCAAGTTTCCCCATTCGGGGTTGCTGCGCGATTTTCTGCATGACCTGCTCGCCACGTTTTATCAGTTCCACAGTGTAGCCTTTGACTTCGGCTTTAGCCTGCTGATAGTTGGTGCCTGAAACGTAAAGGACGCCTTCCCCCTCCGGGGTGAGAAGCAACGCGGTTGCACCCGAGAAACCCGTGAAGTAGATGATGTTGACTGGATTGAAGACTGCAAAGGTTTCGGGTTTACTTTGTTCTGCGGCCAGATGCCAAAATTTGTCGGTTCGCCTCAATGTAATTCGCCTTTACTGAGGCAGATATAGCGGGGTTGGTTTAAGTTTTCGCTTCTTTGTCTTGGGTTTGTGGCTGCTCTGTAAAGACTTTGCCCTTTTTTAGCAAGCCGCATTCTACTTGTTTATGTGTCAAACTGTGAGTTGCAGCTGCCGCTTTTGCATAAAAAGCCATGAATTTTTAGCCTCAGAACCCATTAGCTTAATATACTGTTCAACTTCCTAAATATTCCTTAAAAACTCTTGGAGAGATGCAAGGTTTGCTCGGTTACGCAGGAAGAGTTCTATACGTTGATTTAACAACAGGGAAAACCCGCATTGAAAAACTAAGCGAGGAAACCGCCAAAAAATATGTCGGCGGCATCGGCTTAGGCATGAAACTCTACTTATCCAACTCAAAAGCAGGAGTTGACCCGCTAAGCGCGGACAACCCGCTCGTCCTATCCGTTGGACCCGTATCGGGAACAATGTTTCCCACCGGAGGCAACGGTCACGCCTTCATATCTAAATCTCCCCAAACAGGCGGTGTCGCCGAAGCAGTCAGCCACGGCACATTCGGCGCTGAACTCAAACGAGCAGGCTACGACGCCATCGTTTTAACCGGCAAAGCCGAGAAGCCCAGTTATATTTGGATAGATGATGAATCCATCCAACTGCTTGACGCCGCAAACATCTGGGGGAGGTCGCCCGGAGAAACCGAGGACGCAATAAAAGACGAAATCGGCGACTACTACATCCGCGTCGCATCAATCGGTTTAGCAGGAGAAAAACAATCCAAGATCGCCTCTATAATTAACGAGAAAACACGTGCGGCAGGCAGAACCGGTTTAGGCGCTGTTATGGGCAGCAAGAACCTTAAAGCCATAGCTGTACGCGGAACACGCGACATAGCCGTCGCGAAACCTGAAGAATTCATGGAAATGGTTAAGGAATTCCATGAACGCATGAAGGGTCCCGCAGCACAGAAGTACCGCACGTTGGGCTCAGTTGAGAACGTCATGATTAACAACTCGCTTTTCTGCATGCCCACAAACAACTACACCAACGCACATTTCGATGAAGCAGAAAAAGTAAGCGGCGAAGTCCTCAACGAACGATTCATCGCCAAAATCATCGGCTGCAACAGCTGCGCCATGCGCTGTGAGCACGAAGCGCTCATACGGGAAGGCCCCTACAAAGGCACCGTAGCCCGCATGGAATACGATAACCTTTGGGCGCTTGGCCCCAACTGCGGCGTAGACAAACTCGACGCCATCATCAAAGCCGCTGACCTCTGCAACTACTATGGCCTCGACGCAACAAGCACCGGAGTAACCATCAGTTTTCTGATGGACTGCCACGAAAAAGGCCTCATCACACATGAAGAACTCGGCGGAGTCGATGCTCACTTCGGCAACGCAGAAGCAGTCATCACACTCATCGAGAAAATCGGTAAACGCGAAGGCATCGGCGAATGGCTCGCAGACGGCTCAAAAGCTGCCGCAGCCAAAATCGGCAAAAACGCCGCTGAACTCGCCCAGCAAATCAAGGGTCTCGAAGTCACAGGCTACGACTTAAGATGCCTCAAAACAGCCGCGTTGGCTGCTGCGGTTTCCTTCCGAGGAGCCGACCATAACCGAAGCGGCGTCTACGCACTTGACATTAAAGGCAAGGTGGATCGCTTCAAAGCTGAGAAGGGCAGAGGTCAACTTGTCAAGGACAACGAGGACATCTTTGCAGTAATCGATTCGCTTATCGTGTGCAAGAACTCTAAGGGCACCTTCTACAAGGAGCTGGCGGAAATGGCTAAACTCTACAGCGCCACCACAGGCGTAGAGATGACCGCCGATGAACTCGCTATGGCAGGTGAACGTGTCAACACCCTTGCTAAACTCATTAACCTCCGAGAGGGCTTAAGCCGAAGCGACGACACTCTTCCCTGGAAGGTAATGAATCAGCCTGTTCCCGACGATGGACCCGCCAAGGGCTCCGTTGTCACTCAGGAGGAGTTGGATTTGATGCTTGATGACTACTATCAAGCGCGCGGCTGGACCGTTGAGGGAGTTCCACCTAAAACTAAACTCCAAAAGTTAGGGTTACAGGAATTCGCAAGTATAGTCGAAGGAAAAGAGGCATAAAAAAATGGTTAAAATCCACCAGAGAAAATTCATTTCCGCTGACCCCGAAAAATGTGTTGGCTGCCAAATCTGCGAATACGCTTGCTCGATGAACAAGGAGAAAGCCTTCAACCCAATCAAATCACGCATCCGACTAGTCCGCGTTAACCAACTGGCTAACATGGCCGTTACCTGCAGACTCTGCGAGGACCCCGCCTGTGTTGCCGCCTGCCCACGAGATGCGCTCTCACAGGCCGAGGACACAGGCAACATCGTGCTCGACAAAGACAAATGCAACGGCTGCGGCTGGTGCATTGAAGCCTGCGACTACGGCGCCATGATGCTGCACCCCGAAACCAAGGTAGTCTATGTCTGTGACCTCTGCAAGGACAAAGAGGAAGGCCCACAGTGCGTTAAGTGGTGCCCTGAAGAAGCCTTAACCGTCGTTACAAGCGATGTCCTCGCGCAGAAGGCCCGCATCAGCGCAATCAAGAAGCTCTTCCAAGAAAAAGAAGAGAAACAGCAACAGTAAATGGGCTTTTTTGCCCAACAAATTTTTGTTTCTTCTACATTCCACCCGGATGCTCTTCTTCACAGTGTGCTTCATAGTCTTCACGTGATTTAAATTCTTGTTTATCTGCGCGGCATCTGTATTTGCCTTCGATGGTCCTTTCGGGTTCAGGAACCTTCTTTTCCACCAAAACAAGTCACCTCCAAAGAAGCCAAAGCAACGCAAACCCAGAGTAGTCTGCGTTGATAAATGTATGTGGCTGCCTCAAATCAGTCATAAACTGCTCGGATCAGGCACTGGTAGATGGCGCTTTACCGCAAAGAGCCTATTGCGTTAAATTCGGATTTCGCCATTAGTGCGGTTTATCTCTTTTAATGTGCCCTCGATGTTCTTTTTGATGTCCCCAACGTATGCTGCCCTGTTCCGTATGCCCGTCTGGACAGCTCCCGCGACCAGAAAGCCTGCACCTATGATTTCCCCTACTGGAGAGGGATCAGGGAACACGATGCATGCTACGCCAATTTTTATGAGGCTGGATTTGTTGCCTTCCCGCCAGAGCTTCTTGGTGTTTGCGGTGTCTTTCGCTGTGGTTTTTATTGCATGGTAGGTTTCTACGTAGGTGTCTGTTAACTCATGCAGCGCTTTAGCGGTGTGCTTGGCGGTTTCCAACTTGTATCACACACTTACTACGGTGTACCTGAACAAAAGCTTTAGCGGCAACAACTCTCCATTTTATCCGCCATTTCACTTTTTTGCGTCCGCATCTTTATGGTAACACTATAAACTTTTTCATTCTGACTAGCCGCGTTTGTACATGCCTATGCTAAATATGAAAACGCTTCTGCTTCATTTTGCCTCTAAAATTGGTTAGTTTTCCGAGAAAATCGCTGAGATTAATTCCTGAATATGCTTTTTTTCGCCGACCGCTGCTGCAAGAGCTCGGCTCCCATCCGACGTTAGACTATACATCCTTCCGCTTTCGTCTCCGTCGCTTGTTATTAGCTTCTGTCGTTCAAGCTTGTAGATTTCGTGGTAGATGGTTCCGGGGCTAAAAACGAGGTTGTGTGCGCCGTAGAAGTGTTTGAGGATGTCGTAGCCGCTGCTTTGGGGCTGATGGTTTAGGTATTTTAGGATGAGTATGTCTGAGTAGGTCTTGATGGTTCTTGCTCTTAGGTCCTCTGTGGTTTTGGGTTTCATGTGCTGTGCCTCTTATGGCTTATTGGGTTATTTTATTTGACGATAAGTGTGTATCATCTCCGCTGCACACAGGTGTGCGCGGCGACTGGACGCAATCTGGCTATTTCGGTTCATACTATTATTTGGAATGTGAAAGCCTTCCAGTTAAGACCCCAAATTAATAAGACTATAGTATAGCAGGCATCAACCTAGACTAACCAACCCGTGATGCCAAATGGAGCTCGCCACAACCCCAGTTAACGCCCCCAACCCAATACACCCCAAAACCACCATAGCTCCAAACGATAGACCCCCTACCGTGCCCTCAGTCGAGGAAGCGCTGGAAAGCTTCGGCTTGCTTAAAAGCGAAACCAGGGTTTATCTGCACCTCGCCAAGACCGGCCCCAGAAAAGCCAAAGACATAACTAATGAAGTAAAAATCCGCCGCACAGAAACCTACCGGATACTTCGTCACCTAGAAAAGAAGGGTCTGGTTTTTCTCTTACTTAAAAAACCCATAAAGTTCTCGGCGGTCCCCATAAACGAAGCAATAGATTTGCTTATCGAAGGTCAGCGGACAAAACTGCGTTTGCTCGAGAACCAAAAGGAGGTTATAGCGGGGCTTTGGGCAGTTATGCCTCTGGGGAAATGTGAAGCTGCCAAAAAGGAGCTTTTTCAGAAACTTGAAAGTGAACAGCAGATAATTCAAAAAGCCAACGAAATCCTTGAGCGAACCTCCAAGGAGCTGCAGATCTTCATATCCGACGAGTACATAGCTGACTTCTACTTCGGCGGATTCTTTGACAAGCTAAAATGGCGGCAAGAGCTCAATGTGAAGTTGCTGACGTCGCTTTCACAGAAAAGCACCTATTTTCTGGGGAAAATCAAGTGGCCCCACGAGAAACATCAAGTTGTTGAGGCCCAAAACGTCTCCAGCTTTATAGTTTCTGACAGAAACGAGCTGTTGATTGCTTTCAATGGAAACGACGCTGTAATCGAGATGGGCCATAAAAAGAAACAGAAAAAAGTTGCCATATGGACCAATTATGGTGCTTTGGTATCGGTTTTAGATTGGCTCTTCGCTAAGCTGCTGTCCAGCGTCAGTTATGAATAACCGCGTTAGCGATCTATGCTGCTTGGATAGCACCGTTTTGATGATTCATACTGGTGTCTTAGAAAGACTATGCAGTCTTGGAGGGAAATTGCTTGGGCAGGCAAGGGGTAGCTGATTTTGGCTTTTTCCTCAATTTTCCTGATTATGGCTAGTTCAAGGGGTCGTGAACCAGCGCCAAAAATGCCTGTTAAGGTTTCGGCTAAGGCGGTGATTCTGTATGGCAACTGCTCTCTGCTTACTCCGAGCCTTCGGGTAATGTAGAGATAAATCGCGTTTTTCGCTGAACCGCCGATTGCATTAAGGATTTCATCGATGGATTCCAAGACGATTTCATCGAATGTCTTAAGCTGTTCACCTTGGTCTTCCATCTTCAACTCCACAGCCATACCTATAGGTTCCCCCTTACCCATTGGCGTTAGAGTAAATAATAACTTATGAAGCAAAAATACTTGTCATTTCGAACATGAATAAATCTGGTTTTAAAATATCAATTCAACGTTGCCCAGTTACCGTTTTCTCCAAATCACCGATGAAACGCTCAAACACCCTGAGTCCTCCACGCCAGAAATCAGGTTTCGCCAAATCTAATCCGACGGTGGCGCCCAGTTCAGTTGGCGATTTACTGCTGCCTGCCGAGAGCAACTCCACAAGTTTAGGCACAAACGCTTTGCCCTCCTCGAGGTAACGTTCGTAGAGGCTGTAGACAAACATCTGGGCGTAGACGTAGGGGTAATTGTAGAAGCGGTAGTTCGCCATGTAATAGTGGGGTTTCATGGTCCATTCCGCATCCATCTCAGGCAGCCACGTTACCGCATCGCCGAAGATACGGTTTCGCGCCGTGGTCCAGAGGCGGCAGATGGTTGGGTAATCGAGGAACTCATCGTTTTCTATAGATGCGTAGAGTGCCTGCTCAAACCAAACCCTGGCTGTAACCTGAAACGCCGTCATCCCCGCCTCATCTAAAACCAGACAGAGCAGGGTTCTGCGTTCAGCATCGGACTTGGCGTTCTCCAGCATCAAGTCGGTGAGTAGTAGTTCGCCGAAGATGGAGGCGGTTTCCGCGACGATAGAGGGCACGTGGATGTTGAGGAAAGTTTGGTTTCGAGTCATGTACCAGTCGTGGGTGGCATGTCCCAGTTCATGCGCCAACGTGAAGACGTCACTTAGGGTGCCGTTGAAGCTCTGCAGGATATAGGCGGATTTGCCGCTGGCGTAGCTTGCGCAGAAGGCGCCGTTGCGTTTACCAAACCGTGGCTCCGCATCGATGTGGCACTTGGTAAACATTTCCTTCACCGCCGAGGCGTAGTGGGGGTCGAAGCGGCTGTAGGCTTGAGCTATGATGTCTTGGGCTTGCGGGTAGCTGAATTTAAGTTCTTTAGCCTCCGGCAGGGGCGCAAGTAAATCGTAATTAGCAAGAACCGGCAGCTCCATCAAATTCGCCTTCAGTTTAAGGTAGCGTCTATAAGCCGAGGCTCCCTCCTCGACGGTGCATAGAAGACTATCGATTATGGGCTGTTGGGTGTCGTTGCTGATGAGACTGGGCTCCATGGGCGAACCGTATTTGCGACGCTTACATACGGTGACCCAGTCGTTACAAATACTGCGCAGCGCCGCGGAAAATATCTCGCCGTCCTTGCCCAGCAATCCATAGATGGAGCGGTTGGCGGATTCGCGGGTGGCGCGGTCGGGATGAGGCAGTAGCCCGTTGGCTTCACCATAGTTGAGGGTTTTTTTCTCGCCTTGCACGTTCACTTCGAAGAGACGCGTGTTCAGCCACTTACTCTGCAGTTCCTCCCAAGCATACACGCCGAACTGGTCTTTTTCGATGATAAGTTGCTCTTCGACTTCGCTGAGCTGATGCGGAATGCGTCGTTGCATGCGCTCCAGCATATGCCTATAGTTTGCCAACTGCGGTGCTTGGATAAGTTGAGGGCTGTTTTTGAGGAGAGTGCCCAGTTCCAATGTGTAGAAGGCGAGTTGTTTGCTGATTTGGGCTTCCAGCTTGTTGACTTTGTCGTTTAGTGATTGTGCCTGCGGCTGGGTCATGTCGGCTGCGAAGCATAGGCTTGAGTAGAGTGTTAAGTTGCTGAAGGCCAAGTTGAAGGCTTCTACTTCTCGGAGGCACTCCAGTAGCTGCTCTGCGGAGAGAGATGCGATTTTGCCGCGGTACTTCTGCTCGAAGCTGTCTGCTTGGGCGGTGGTTTTTGTTATGGTTGTTTGGATTTCGGGGTCTGTTATGCAGCTGTAGAGTTCATTTAGGTTCCATCTGGTTTGCTGTGTGCTCATTTTATGTGCCTCTCTATGATAGTTGCTGGCTGGGTTATTTTGCATTATGCTTTCCATTAAGCTTTGAATTGTTTGCATGTGTTTAGATACGGGCTGCAGCAATGGATCTTTGCATGCTCAGACGTCAGTGTTGCGTAATTATGTGCAGCAAATATGCATTTTTATGCACAGTTGTGAATTCTTCTCAACTATCCTTTTAAAAGTCAACGCCCTCCAATAGCTACCGAGGTAAACAAACATGAAACAAATCGCAGTATGCCAAGAAGAAAGCGTAGCCCTCAGCGCCCCCATGCTGGGCTACCTAGAATCCGAAGCGCAAAAAACCAGTTGCGCCCGCATGCGTAAGGAGCATACGAGAATAGACGGCCAAGTCCGCTACGGATTTAGCAGGCTGAACATAGCTTTGGTCTCCCCAAGCAACGTCGGCTGCCGCTATTGCGATTCCAACTATAAATCTGAAGTGGCAAGCGCCAGAAAAGCCCTCTCGGCAATCAGGTATGCAGCTAAAAGCAACCCTGATTTGCGGACAGTAGAGATTTCGGGGTCAGGCGAAGCCTTAGCCAGCGAAGTCACCTTTGAGGTACTCAAGAAAATCCAGCGGGAATTCCCCTACCTGACAAGGTGCGTGGCTACAAACGGGTTGCTGCTCCCCCGAAACCTCGCGGTCCTAGAGGATTTAGGTGTAGGCGCAATCAAAGTCTCGGTAAACGCCGTTGACGCTAAGGTGGGCGCGAAGATTTACTCGTTTGTCCGCTTAAACGGCAGGACAGTGCGTGGCGGGGAAGCCTTTGAGGTGCTGAGTCTGAATCAGCTTGAGGGCATCCGCAACGCAGCCGACGCAGGCATGATGGTGGAAGTGGACAGCACCTACATCCCCAAGGTGAATTCGGCGCATCTGGTTGAGGTTGCAAGGATCGTGAGGAGCTTAGGCGCTTACAGAATGAATGTGGTACCCCTCTCTGAGGCAGAAGCATATGCGGGTTTAGCAGCGCCGACTTCGCAGGAGCTTAGGCGGGTTTGCCGTGCCTGTGAAGATGTCTGCGCAACTGAGGTTCGCCTCTACCCTTCCCCATTTTTGGGTGATGCATAGATCGGCTATAAGTGAAGCCTTCTCTTTTCAGTAATTAATTATCAAAAAATTTTGGGATTTAACAAAAAGGTATGGAGAGGCCAAGTCAATTGGGTTTTGCCCGATTGCTGGTTTTTAGCACAGGAGTGCTATCTCTGATGGTTGCAGCGTTAGTTTGCTGCCTACTTTGACGGTGACATGGCGGGTTCCGCAGACGGGGCAGGGAACCAGCTCGTATTCGCCGACAGCGTCGAATTCGAATCTTGCGTCGCATTGAGGGCAAGTGAACAGCATCGATGCTACAGGTATGGTTCTGTTTTTCATGGTTTTTCCTCCGTTAAATTTTGTTTCTTAAGCAATTAAGCATGTCGAGTGTAGTTGTTATCAACTATATAGAAACAGCTTACTTGTCTGCTACCATATAGCAGATCTGAGGTATTAACCTTTCTGTAAACCCTCTTATTTTGCTGCATTGCGCAGCGGAAAGCCTTAAGGCTCTAACTACCCTTAAAAAACAGGATGTGAAGCATATGCGGGACAGACGGTTTGTGGCAGAGCACAGAGGCGGCTCCCTTACGCCGATGCAGCATCAGCTGCTGATGCAGTGGGCAATCGCCTGCGCAACACATGTGCTGCCTCTTCTAGGCGGCGAAGTTGACATGCAGCTGCAAAAAGCGCTTGACACCGCGGAGGCATGGGCTCGGGGAGAGGCAACGGTGGGCATGGCGAGGGCGTCTGCTGTTGCTGCACACACGGTGGCACGTGAATCATCCAGTCCAGCGGCGGCAGCGGTTGCCCGCGCCGTCGGCCACGCGGCGGCAACTGCGCATATGGCTGACCACGCGCTTGGCCCTGCACTGTATGGGCTTAAAGCGGTGGCGGCGGCGGGGGGCAGGGTTTAAGCGGAACGGGAATGGCAAATTAGCCATTTGCCCGCTGATATTAGGGAACTTGTATTATCTACTTTGGAAACGCCGAAATTCAAGAAATACTACGAATTAAACTGAGCGTTACCGCTTTGGTAGTAAGCGGCATTAAACTAGTTTGGCATTATGCTTTGTTGGTGTAACTGCTACAGCCTCAATCTCCACCAGCCAATTGGGATTACCTAAACCCGCCACAAACACAACCGTAATTACAGGAGCCTTCTGGCTGCGCCATTTCTGCTGGAAAGCCTCAAAGCCCTCCTGTGGCTTTTGACCTTCCACAAGGTAGATGTTGAATTTCACGATGTCTTCGAGTTTAGCGTCTGCTTCCATGAGGATTTTTTCGATGTTCTCTAAGACCTTTATTGTCTGCTCCTTTAGGCTGTTTTCTCCGACGACGTTTCCTTTTTCGTTAACTGCGTTTTGCCCGCCGATGTAGATGGTTCTGTAGTTGCCCTCGACGGATATGGCATGTGAGTAGCCTCTTGGGGCAGCTAAGCTTTGTGGGTTGATGTGGTTAATTTCCAAAATGCTCACTTCCCTGTTCTAGAAAGTTGCGTTGGCGTTAATCTTTTTTGTTGTTTGACGTAAGGTTAAAGCGTAGCTCAAACATAATTTAAGCCACCATGAAAATCGGCGACGTAGACATATCTGGGCGATTCGTTCTTGCACCTATGGCGGCGGTTAACTGCACCGCTTTTCGAATGCTCTGCAAAGAAAACCACGCTGCCCTCATCTATACACAGATGATCGACACTGACATCGTCAAAAACCGCCAAAAAAGCGAAGTTAAAGAAATCCTAAACATCCACGACGCCGAACGCCCTGTCACTGTCCAGCTAATCGGCAACCACAAGGAATCATTAGTAAAAAGCGTCAAGCTTGTAGAGGACTTCGCTGACATTATTGACCTAAATGTTGGTTGTAGCGAAAAGGAGTTTTTGGAAAAGGGCTACGGTGCCTACTTGCTCTCTGACCCCGCTCGCCTCGAAACCTTGGTCCGAGCTATGGTGGATGCCACTGAGAAGCCCGTGACGGTGAAGATGCGCATAGGATTGGATAGTCAAAGCATTGTCGCTATGGAGGTGGCTAAGAGCTTGGAAAACGCGGGGATAGCGGCGCTTTGCATTCACGGCAGGAACGCCCAGCAGAAACTTGGCGGAAAAGTAAACTGGAACATTATGAAGCAAATAAAAGAGAAACTCACCATCCCCATGATGGCTAACGGCGACGTCACCAGCTACGCCGAGGGGGTTTCGCTTTTGGAGCGGACAGGCTGCGATCTGGTGATGGTGGGCAGAGGCGCCCGGGATCGCCCATGGATTTTTGACGCCACCAAAGCCCAGCTTGGCAACGGGGGAATTAAGCGGCAGATTCTGCGGTTCATCGAACTTTACCGCGAGTTTGAGCGTCGAGGCTCGGCTCAGGAAGTGCGTGAACACGTGTTTTGGATGCTCAAGGGCTTCAAGACAACGCAGAACACACGGGCGGTTATGAACTGCAAAACCATAAGGGCCGTGGAGGATTTTGTGAGTTCGCTGGAATAAGGGGTTGTTGCTTCGGCTGATTTGAGGTTCACCGCGTAAGGGCCTGTGACGGTGCCTGTTTAGGTAAAGCTCCTTTTCATTGTCACCTATTCATTAATGAAGCAAAGTTTGCAGCAGCCTAATGGCAGCCCATGCCGCCAGTGCACTCGTATGCGGGTTGTCGGGGTGGGGCATGTTAGCGAATTTGAGGTTCATTTCGCCGTAACGCCACTTTACGTGGATTTCGTGGGTGTTGCGGGTGGTTTGGGGGTCGATGACGACTTTGACTTGGACTTTTACGGGTCGCACAGTTAAAGCCAGGGTGGCGGCGACGTTCATTTCCCGTGGAAACTGGCGGGCGGCTTCTTCTGCATAACCCTGGAAGGTAACGGTTTCCTCCATGACGGGTTTGCCCAGCGCCTTAGGGCTCTTGCGGGTAGTCAACGTGATTTCCTCTATGCCGGCGTTGGCTGCTGCGGCAATGGCGTCTAGGCCCCCGATGGCGCCCGCGGGGTAATGCACCCGGGAATTAGAGGTGTCGAATTCGAGAAGCGCACCGGTGCTCATGAAAATCAGCTCTGCACCCGAATCGAGGAGCATCTGGTAGTACTGGCGGACTGCGCCCTGCCCCGCGGCTTCCACAACCACTCTTGGCTCGGCGGAGAGCAGCTCCTCCAAACTCTGGGCGATTTTTACTGGAAACCGAAGTGCCGCTTTGAGTTTTTCGGCTTTGGCGGCGTCCACATCGAAAACTACCAGTTCATCGCAGACTACAAGTTTGCGTTCGATGGCTTCCGCGAGCACTGTGCCGATGGCGCCGCATCCAATCAAGCCAACCCTAACGGTCATATGCTTTGCCTCAGTAGTCGGTTTCAAGGTAGACTTCGCTTTGGCCGACGCGTCTGCCTTCACTGTGCTTCTCAGCCATAACTCTGATGGTCTCGATTTTTAGGGTGGCGGCTATGTCGGCGCATCCCTGCCGGATGGCGACGGCTGCTCCATCGTCGGGCACATAGATTCTGAGGCTCTTGACGGGGGCGTTTAGCGGCAGCTTCTTTTCTGCTTTGTCCCGGCGCACCTCACTCATGACTGCGGTGATTAAGTCGCCGTCTTTTTCAGCGGCCTCATCCACCAGTGAGGGGTTGAATTTGGGCCATTTCGATATTTGGATGCTTTCAAAGCCTTTGGCTTCTCTGTACATGTACTGATAGATCTCCTCGGTAACATGGGGCACAAACGGCGCCAGCAACTGGAGCATACGATACATCACTTCGTGGAGCGTGTACTGAGCCGCCAGTCTCTTAGATGAGCCCTCTAAGGAGGGGTTGTAGAGGCGGTCTTTAACAGCTTCCAAATAGTAATCGCAGAAAACATGCCAGAAGAAGTTACGTACATCCTCGATGGCTACGTTAAACTGGCATTTCTCGAGTTCCTCGGTTACTTTCTGGGTGAGCTTTTCTGTTTTACTGATCATCCACTTATCGAGAACTTCAAGGGCAATTTCGCCGGGGATACCCTCTGAGTTAATTGGCTTATAGTTTTCCAGCAGTTTGCTAGCAAAGCCAGAGGCGTTCCAGAGCTTCACCAGAAAACGCCTGCCATACTCCACATCCTGCACGCGGTAGGGAATATCTGAGCCGGTTGCTCCTCCACCCGCTGCCCACTGACGAACCGCGTCGGCGCCGAATTTGCCCAGGGTTTCGGGTGCGGC
Source organism: Candidatus Bathyarchaeota archaeon (assembly GCA_026014735.1). NCBI lineage: Archaea > Thermoproteati > Candidatus Bathyarchaeota > Candidatus Bathyarchaeota archaeon. The sequence continues at coordinate 358,459 of JAOZHT010000001.1, read as the reverse complement.
AGCGTAGTTTTTGAGGGATTTGCTCATTTTGCGTCCGTCCGCACCCAACACCATACCGTTTATCAGTACGCTGTTGAAGGGGCGCTGATCGAAGAGGGCGAGGTGGCGGACCATGAGGTAGTATGCCCAGGTGCGGATGATGTCGGTGCCGGAGGGATGCATGCTGGCGGGGAAGAGGCGACGCCAATCCGCTCGGTCCGGCCAGCCGGCGTGAACGGCGCAGGTGATGGAGCTATCCATCCACGTGTCCATGACGTCGACTTCGGGGCGGAAGTCTTTGCCGCCGCATCTGGGACATGCCTCGATGCGTGGACCTTCAAGTTTAGGGTCGATGGGCACCCATTCGGGTTTGGCAACGATGACTTCGCCGCAGCCCCGGCAGTACCACACTGGAATCGGAGTCGCAAAAAGCCGCTGGCGGCTGATAACCCAGTCCCAGTCCAGCGCTTTTGCCCAGTCGATGAGGCGGTTACGCATGTAATCGGGGTACCAGGTGATTTCGTTAGCGTTCTTCTCTACGGCGTCGGTTAACTCCATGGTCTTCATGAACCACTGCTTAACCTCGAGGATTTCAACGAGGGCTTTGCAGCGGTCGCAGACGCCGACTTCCTGCTGGGTCTTCTCGCTTTTCTCCAGCAAACCCGCGGCTTTAAGGTCCTCCACGATGGCGGCGCGTGCCTGATTAACGTAGAGCCCAGCGTATTTGCAGCCTGCCTCGCTGATTTGCCCATTCTGGGTGATGAGGCGAATCACGGGGAGCTTGTGTTTTATGACGGTTTTCACGTCTTCTTTGTCGCCGTAGGTGCAGATCTGCATCGCTCCGGTTCCGAAGCTGGGGTCGACGGCTTCGTCGGCGATGATGGTGACCTCGCGGTTCATCAGCGGCACCGATATTTTTCTGCCCACATATTTGCCGTAGCGCTCGTCTTTGGGGTTAACTTCGACTGCGACGCAGGCGGGGATGAATTCGGGGCGGGAGGTGGCGATGAGCAGGTACTCGTCGCTGCCGGCAAGGTGAAATCTGATGTAGTGGAGGGTGCCTTCCCGTTTTATGTGGTCGACTTCGGCGTCGGCTATGGCGGTTTCGTCTCTTGGGCACCAGTTGACGGGGTGCGTGCCCTGATACATGAAGCCCTTCTGGTAAAGCTGGATGAAGCTAAGTTGGGTGCGACGCCAGTAATCGGGGTTCATGGTTTTGTACTCGGTGGACCAGTCGATGCTGCAGCCCAGTTTGAGGATGCCTTCCTTCATCATGGCAATGTACTTCTCCACCAGCGCCATGCACATGCCCCGGAACTGGTCAGGGGGCAAGTCGCGTTTGCGGATGTTATTGGCTTTCTCAACTTGGATTTCTATGCCGAGGCCATGGCAGTCCCAGCCCTGCGGAAACAGCACGTTAAAACCCTGCATACGCTTGAATCGGGCTACCATGTCAAAGTAGGTCCAGTTCAAAACGTTGCCCATGTGGAGTTCGCCTGAGGGGTAAGGCGGAGGAGTGTCGATGCTGAAGGGTACGCGGGCTGTGTCGTTCCAGTCGTAGTGGTTAACGCCCATTTCTTCCCATTTAGCTTGCCATTTGGCTTCGATCTCTGTGAAGTTGTAGTCTTTAGGCATAGGCTGCATGCAAATCAGTCCAGATGTTACTGTTTGACTTTAGCAAGACGGAAATAGCACCTAAAAACATTACCCCGATGCAACACCGTATCATAGATACCGCAAGGTTTACAGGAGATGGTTTTCTTCAGTTACTCGCCAAACGACAAAGCCTGAAGCAGCAACCACAAAGGAAACCATTGTAAAAGTGTCAACTCGAATCCACCGCGTTAGGTGTGATAGCCCCAGGGGCAGCCATTCGGGATGGGTGACCTGCACAAGCACACCATATGACCATGATAGCAGCCCAAAAACGAAGGCTGCTTGGCCAAGGACCTTAAGTGCAGCTGATAAATGATTTGGCATAAAGAAAACTTCCATCTGCTTGGAGCACACGGCAACATATAAAGTAATCTTGACCGGCAGTTTTTGGGTGGAACCCACCTCGAAGCGCTTTGACTGCGGATTTAGTCAAAAACCCCTAAATTCGACAACGCCAAAGGTTACCTATGGACTCTGGTTTATCCTCACTCCACAAGATACTCAAAGACGGAAACCGCCAAACCATAATCGGCATCCTCGACGCCAAAGGCGCAGTCTCCTACACCGAGCTGCTTGAAGCCAGCGAAACAGGCAGCACCGGACTCCTAAACTATCACCTTAAAGTCCTCGGCGACCTCATCGCCAAAAACGAGTCGGGGCAGTACATGCTTACCGAAAAAGGAAAAGTCGCCTCATCTGTTCTGCATAGTTTCCCCGCGGAAGCCGATGTGGCACGCAAACGCAGAGCCCAAAAAATCTACTGGTCCCTTTTAGCTGTGGGGCAAGTTGTGATCCTGGCAAGCTTTGTGGTATTGTATTTTCTGGGGTACGTGACCTCTATGCGGCTTATCCAAGCATGCATCGCCTGCGCCATGTTTTTGCCTATGTCATATTTCGGGTACAGATCGATGGTGAATCCGCCTCCGCCGGGCTCGGACCGCATGAAAAAACGTATGCGTATAGTGTACCCATTCGGCGGAGCAATCTTGGCTTTTGATATAGCCTTCTTGGGGGTGGGTTTAGTGGTGGCCACATTTGCCCGTCCAATGCTCAGGTACTTCTGGACCACCGAATACTGGGTATTCATGCTGGTTGTTGCGCCTGCGTTGGGTGCGGCTTGGGGGTACTGGATGGGTAAACGCAACGGCTTTAACAAGCCTAAATGGGCAGTTTGGATAGACGAAAAAACAGGATTCACCTAGCAAAACGACAATTTCAGCAAAACTAATCAAATAAAAACAAAAGAGAAATTAAACAAAAAAGAAAAAGAAGCTAAGTTAGCTTATTGGTTAGTTGTGTCTTCTTCGCTTTCTTCTGCTGGGGGGGTTTGGTCGGCCTCGTCGGTCGCCGCTTCTTCGGAAGGCGCCTCCGTGGGCGCTTCTAAAGGGTGGGCTGGAATGTGGGCCTCCTCCACGACGACTGGTTCAACAAGTTGGTCTTCAATTGCCTGTTCCATCAGTTTCTCAAGGGTGGTTTCGACGGAGGCATGCTCAGTGACTTCGAATGCCTGCAGGGGAACTTCAACAGTTGGCTCTGGCGCTGCTTCGGTTACGATTACTTCGGGTGCAACGATTTCTGCGGGAGCTTCCTCGATTGGGGCTTCGATGGGTGCTTGCTCGATTGGAGCAGCCTCGACGGGAACCTCAACTGGGGCAGACTCAACTGCTGGGGCCTCCACTACTGGAACCTCAACTGCAGCCTCCTCAACTGGGGCAACTTCCTCAACGATGACAGCGGCTTCCTCAACTGGAACTTCAATGACTGCTGGCTCAGCAACAGCTACTTCTGCCTCGATTTGATTTACCAAGATCTCTTCAGCAGGTGCAGCTGGAGCTTCTTCAACAATGGCTGCCTCAGCCACTGGCGTTTCAATTGGGGCTTCCTCAACTGCGGGAGCTTCGATCACGATTTCCTCTGGAGCAGCTTCAACTGGGGCGGCTTCTGCAACGATTGTTTCTTGGGGGGCGATTTCAACTGGCGCTTCGGCGGGGGCAACTTCTACTGGAGCCTCGATGGGTGCAGCTTCGATTGGGGCTGCCTCGACGGGAGCTTCAATCGGCGCTGCCTCTTCCACTGGAGCCTCAACAGCTACAGCTTCAGGGGCTACTTCAACTGGGGCTTCGATTACTGCTTCTTCAACTATGACTGCTTCAGCTGGAGCCTCAATGGGGGCTTCCTCAACTGCGGGAGCTTCAACAGCTACTGCCTCAACGGGCATTTCAACCGGAGCGGCAACTGCTACTGGCGCTTCCTCAACGATGACTGCAGCTTCCTCAACTGGAGCCGCCTCGACTGCGGGCGCTTCAACAGTGGCCTCAACCACCGCCGCCTCAGCAACTGGAGCTTCTATTGGGGCAGCTTCAACTGGGGCCTCAACAACTGCTTCTGCGGGGGCAACTTCAACTGCGACTTCAACTGCTGGAGCTTCTTCGACTGGAGCCTCAACGACTGCAGCTTCGACGGCTACTTCAACAACTGGTGCTGGTTCGGCTGTAGCTGTTTCCACTAGTGCGGGTTCGATTGTGGCAGTTTCAACCGGAACTTCAACAGGAGTTGATTCTACTGGCGCAACTGAAGCTTCAACGACTGGAGCAGCAGCTACCGGAGCACAAGCAATTGGAGCTTCTACTGCGGGAGCGGGAAAAAGCTGGTTTGTTGCATCCTTAATTACGCCCAGCTCGTTACGTGTTGTTTCAAGGCTAGTTGAGAGGAGCGTTAATTCCCGAGTGTAAATTTCGTCGTCGATTTCTCCTACGACATGCTGAATTTCATAGTTTGCCAACAACATTTCCAGAGTCTTGATTTGGTTTTCCAGTTCCTGGGTTTTTGCCTGCATTTTCGTTGCGAGGTCTTGGCGTTGCCTTTCGATTTCCTCGATTGCTTTAACTATGTCGTTTGTGAATGCGTCACGGGTTGATTGAGAAATTTTTCCTGATGAGCAAAGGTTGTCTAGAGCTTGCTTCTTTTTTGTGGCGAGTTGGTATTCTTCATTTAATTTTTTGAATGTGTATTTCCATGAAATCAATTTATTGGCACCGCAAGTGGTTATTGCAAAATAGGAGATAACGTTTGTTAACATGTACATATATCGGTAGCTATTAGAAACCGTTTTGGGCGCCTGAATTTGGATATGTTGATGTTAAAAGCTGCCTTGCGCTCAGGGTTTTTTGGTCATAGTTAAGTAAATTTTTTTGGGGCAGGGCCACGTTTTCTTTACATGTTTTTGTGTATTTTTTGGTTTTCTGTAGGTCGCTGTAAATCCGTTTGCGGCACGTTTTCGGATAAGTTTTCTGTGCTCGGCGCATCATCATTTTTTTGCTTTGTTATTACTTGTTTATTCTAAATCCGAATTAACCTTATATATCTAAACATGATTAAACATCCAAGTGAGTGTATAAACATGGTAGCGTTAACAATAACAGTAAACGGAGAAAAATCCGAAGCACGCATAATCAAAAAAATGCATGAACGAGTCATCAAAAGCTTCCTAGACACCATCATCATGGCAGAACTCCAAAACGGACCCATAAGCGGATACGACGTCATCTCATTCATCCACCTCAAATACGGCTTCCTCGTCAGCTCAGGAACCGTCTACTCACTTCTCTATTCACTGGAAAGAAACAGCCTCGTCGAAGGAGCCTGGATAGAACGCAAACGCGTCTACAAACTCACCGAAAAAGGCGCCAAAACCATCCAAACCATCCTCAACTCCCACGAAAAAATCAAAAGCTTCCTAGCCACTATCCTCAAAGGCTAAACAAGCCCCCAACCATCACTTTTTGTCCAAGTAAGAAACGAAATACTAAAAAACCCCCACGTATTTTCCTATCAGCCGCAACGAATAAGCGCGGGTCCGTAGCTCAGTCAGGCTAGAGCATCGGACTTTTAATCCGAGGGTCGCGGGTTCAACTCCCGTCGGACCCGCCAATATTTACGTTCATTTGTACCGTCCTTTTTCCCTTTCTTTTTCTTTTTTAGTAGATTTCCGCCAATTCTCCATAATTTAACCCTATTTACAGCGGATGCTCTGCAGGAGAAAACTCCATGACTGAGTTTTACTTCAAGGGCATTTATCCCGTGGAGGTTCTTTCTGGCGTGCAGGATGGGTTAGTTGAGGTTCGAGCGAAAAACACTTTTTTGCACACGAGCGCATATTCGGATGGAAAACGCCAGGTTCGAGTCGGTGTAACGCAGAAGCGCTGGGTTAGAAAGGGCGAGGTTTTGAAGGTCCCCTTTAGACACGTTTGGTCACATAAGCGTCGGGTAGCTCTTGGGCATGCTTGACTATATGTTAACTGTTATATTGGCAACGCCTAAGAAGGGATTGTTTGATACAGCAATGCTCAAACTGAACTATGAGAACTTCGTCTGCAAGATTCACCTCAGTATGCGGGGTCATAGAGATAAACAGGGAAAGTTCGATTGGACCAGCGCGGTTTTGGATGCGGCTATAATCAGCGGTATCACATTTTTCACAGGGCTCGGTACTTTGGCGTCTAGCGCCGCCATTTCCCCTATGAGCCTTTGTGTGCTTCTCAGCGCAGTTGGGGCTGAGTTTCTGGGGATCTTAGCGACTAAAAGAGGGCTTGTCCAAAAAACCGTTGGGAGCTGCTAGACTTGGAAGCTAAGACAACTTTGCGTGTACCTGACTTCATGAAGCCTATTCTTGAAGACATTAGGCTTTTGCGGTCGGATGGCAACAACCCAAACAGGATGACGAACAAACAAAAAGAAGAACTTTGGAAAAGTTTACAGGAGTTTGGTTGGACTGACCCCATCCTAACAAACCAAGATGGCGTTTTTACTGATGGGGAGCAGCGGGTTAGCGTCTGCATTGCCCATGGAGAGTTTTATGCGCCAGTATACCGTATGAAAGACCTTACTGACGTGCAGCGACGCCGACTTAGATTGATCGCTAACGAATTGAAGGGCAAGCACAACAAGGAACTGGAAGAAGAGGAATGGCAGCGCATCATCGAGTTAGGCCAACGCCAAGAGTTAGAATGTTTTCTTGATTCGATCGGGGAAAAGCTGCCTGAAACATTAAGGGATGAGCACGAGAAGGTTTCCATTATCCCTGAAACTTACGAGTTAGTTGTGGAATGCAAGGATGAAACCGACCAGAAAGCCAAGCTAGAAGAGTTGCAGGGCAAGAGTTGGAAGGTTCGGGTTCTAAACCTTTAGGAGGGCTTTCAGATTGGATTTTGATTTTACTCACCGGTGGCAAGCTGGCAATTCTTTCCGTGAAGAAGCCGTTAAAGGCACCTATGACCTCAAAGATGTCAAGTTAGAGAAACACATCTGCGGAAGCCTTCCAATTGAGGGTTTGAATTGGCAGATCGGCGTTATTGTAGGGTCCAGCGGTAGCGGGAAAACAAGCATAGCCCGTCATCAGTGGCCTGAAGCTTATTTTGCTGATTTGCGCGAGCGCTATAAAGAATCGTGTTTTCTCAACGATTTCCCACCTGAACTTAGCGTCAAGGACATCGGCACCGCTTTGTCTAGTAGTGGCTTTAACGAGCCGCCTTCATGGCTGAAAAGCTATGCGGTATTGAGCCAAGGGCAAAAGATGCGCGTCGATATTGCCCATGCGCTTTGTCTTCCCCAGAACTTGGTGGTCTTCGATGAGTTCACAAGCACGGTAGATCGCACTGTTGCCCAAATTGGCAGCTACGCGATTAGCCACGCTGTTCGCAAGCACACTGGGAAACAGTTTATCGCCGTAACCTGCCATGTTGATGTGCTCGATTGGCTTGAGCCTGACTGGGTCTATGATGTGGACGCTAACGTTTTTTGGGATTTCACGGGCACATTACAGGACCATAAAACGGCTTCAGGAACCCAAGTTAAGGTTGTAAAAAAAAACGACGTCACCCGCCAATCAACCTATCAGTGCATAAGTGCAACCTTGCCATGTGGCAGGTGTTTAGGGAACATCACTATTTGAATACCAAAAAGCTTGGGGCTGGCGTCAGGTGTTATGTCGCCAAATATGGGGGTAAACCCATTGCGTTTATTGCAGTTGCTAATGTGCACATGAAGGTTCAGTATTATCGGGTCAGCAGGCTTGTTGTCCTGCCCGATTATCAAGGTATTGGCGTAGGTAAGCGTCTGCTGGATTTTATGGCAGATCTCTATACACGGCAGACTAAACGTCCTTTCTATATTGTAACAAGCAATCCTCAGCTTGCACGTGGTTTGTCGAATTGGAAGGTTAAGCGGTTTGGGCATGGTAGTTTTGGAAGAGGTAACACAAGAATAAACCGGGGGCTTGTTAAAGCGAATAGTAGAGGTCGTTTGACAGTCACGTTAAGGTATGTTCTAAATATGGGAGCGCCTAAACCATGACTTTTTCTTTCGTTTTATTGGACAATTGTGTCCAAAATATGGGGGTACCCAATGGAACCTGAGTTGTTTAAGCGACGCCAAAGAATGCTTCGGCTATTAGCCGTTGGGAACTCGCTAAGCGCTATTGTACAGACTTTAAGTGCTGAGTTCCATGTTAGCGAATGGGTAATCTACAAAGACCATAAACGGATGAAAACCTGGGTCCATGCTTTCGAACAAGATGAGGTACTAGCGTCTATTCTGCGAGCGCGGTTGGACTTCTTGAACCGCGAAGCCATGGGTCTTCTAACTGAGAGCGATGATAAGAAGCCTCTAAGTGTCAAAGATAAGTTTGTGAAGATTGGAGCTCTAAATACTGCTCTCAAAATTACCGTCGAGCAAATTAAGGTTGGGCAGGAACTCGGGTTGATTGAGAGAAAACCCGAGATTATTCAATCAGCGGTTAGTTTGGCTATGCCATTTGAGGCGTCGCCTGAAATAAAGGCTGCCTACGCCAAATTTGCTGAAGCACAAAGGGCTGAGAAGGATGCCGCAAAAGCTGAATCTGACGCCGGGCACTGATTTTCTGCGGTATTGTCCGCATCCTGCACAGCTTCCTTTTCACGCTGGTAAAGGCGTCTATAGCCAACGGGCCTGCCTCTGTGGAACCGGTTCAGGAAAGACAAAATGCGGACTAGCCGAAGACATCCGCTGGGCTCTAGATTATCCTGAGAGCGTTGGCTTCATTTTTGAGCCATCTTACCCAATGATGAAGCGCATTCTTTTCCCAACGTTGGAGAGCAAAGACTTCTTTGGTTGCCGCTACCCGTTTACCCAAAATCCCTATGTAGCGGACTTTAACCGTGGCGACTTGCGGCTGGATTGGTTTAACGGTTCGCAATGGTGGTTTGTCTCGCTGGACGATCCAGAAAAAGCCGAGGGCCCAAACGTCGATTATGCGCATATCGATGAGGCACGGCTAGTCCGCCATTTCGATACTGCATGGCTTACAGTTGTGCGTAGGCTTCGCAAAAGTGGCCGCTGTATGGTTTCGATTAACCCGGCTGTTTGGCTCACTACGACAACCGATTCCCCCGGCAGCCCACTCTACAATATCACTGAAAACCCTGTGACTAATTCGCCTGACATGCGAATTTACCGGTGGAGCATCTTTGAAAACCCAACCCTACCCAAAGAATTCCTAACAGAAATTGTGCGAACCCACACCGGCGGCTTAGCTGACCGCTTCATCTACGGCAAATTCGCCACCGTCGCCGCAGGTAGCTTGCCCTTTGACTCTTCAAAGCATATTCGGGAATTGACCGATAAGGCGTTGATTGATAGGGTTAGCTTTGGCGTTGACTTCGGTTGGAGTGCACCCTCCGCTATTGTGGTGAACGCTTTTGACCCTGACGGCAGAGCCTACGCAGTAGATGAATTTTATAAACGCGAGACCACAGATGAAGAATTAGCTGAGGCAGCCAAAGAATTGCAAGAAGAATGGGGGAAGGGAACGTTTTGGTGTGACGCCCGCTTTCCTCAGTCGATTCTGAAGCTTTGCCGTGCAGGGTTAGACGCTAAGCCCTATACTTTCAAACGTGAAGATGGGCTGCGGGAACTTGGAAGCCGCCTAACACCTGCGAGCGACGGGAACCCCCGCCAGTTTGTAGGTAAACGTTGCGTCAATCTAATTAGTGAATTGTTGGAGTATCGGGAAGACGTTAAGGAAAACGACCATGCGACCGATGCTTTGCGATACAGTTTACCGCTTGAACAGGAAGAGAAGCCGTTTTTGTATGTTGTTAGGCGTTGAAGCCCTCTAAATAGCGACGTCCTAACAGAAAAGGTGTAGACTGGGACACATTTTAGCGTGCGCCCTCAACCCAGTAGCGAAGTACTTTAGTATGAGTATTTAATCAATTGTTAGTAGCAATTTTTTCTGGTAAACTTGATGACGAAGCAGCAGCGAAGTTTTATTGAAAACATTGATTCTAGGGCTATTTTGGATATCATTCCCGTAGCGATAGTTATTTCAGAATCACCGAATGGCAAGTTTTCATTTGTCAACAAACGTGCTGCTGAGCTGTATGGGTTCAATTCAGCCCACCAAACCTTAGAAGAGAACGTAGCAAAGGTTAAGCCAAAAAGACTTGATGGTTCACCCTTCCCATTAAATGAGTTACCAGTATATCGGGCTCTGCGCGCCGAAAATGTACAAGATGTTGAGTTAACACTTGAACGACCTGATGGGAAAAGTTACCCTATACTTGGTAGTGCAACTCCAGTCAAGGATCACAACGGCAAAGTAGTGGGAGCAATTGAAATTTTTGAAGATATAGCAGAACGTAAAGAAGCTGAAGAAGCCCTACGGGCTAGTGAAGAACGTTTCTCTAAAGCTTTCTATGACAGCCCACAGCCAATGGTTATTCAATGTGTAAGTGACCAAACTTTTGTTGATGTCAACAACGCTTTTCTCCGACTATATGGCTATAGCAGAGAAGAACTCATCGGTCGCAACACCGCCGAATTGGGATTAGACGTTGATCCGGAAAAAGCGGCGGCTATGTATCAAAATATTTTTGAAAAAGGTGCCGTTTATAATGCGGAAATAGAAAGCAAACATAAAAACGGAAAGAAAATAACTATAGAATTTTCGTCAGTGGTTATAAGCTTCAGAGGCACTCCGCACCTTCTAACAACACTCAACGATGTAACCGAACGCAAGCAAAATGAAGAAGCTATCAGAAAACAAGCTGATCTTATTGATCTTAGCCCTAACGCTACTATCGTGAGAAAGGTAGATGGTACTATTACTTTTTGGAGTAAAGGTGCTCAACGTGTCTATGGGTGGACTAAAGAAGAAGCCATCGGCGAGAAGACTCATCGGCTGTTTGAAACGCAATTTCCAGAGCCATTCGAAGAGATTATGAATAAACTAACAAGAGATACCTTCTGGACAGGACAACTTATGCATAGAACTAAAGATGGTAAATCTATAATTGTCAGAAGCTATTGGCTTGCTAGATTTGGCACTGGTAGGAATATTGCAGAAATTTTTGAATCAAACGTAGACATCACTGAGTTGAGAAAACTCCAAGATAAGATTCAGAAGTATTCGCATAATCTGGAAAAGATAGCCCAAGAAAGGCTTGATAGGTTAAGAGCTACTGAGCAGCTTGCAACCATTGGACAGGTTGCGGGTATGGTCGGTCATGACATACGCAATCCGCTTCAAGCCATTGCAAGCGATGTTTATCTGGCAAAGATGGAACTGGAAGAGCTTCCTATAACTGAGCAAGGGCAGGCAATTAAAGAAAACGTCGAAGATATAGAGAAGCAAACTGTGTATATTGAAAAAATCGTTGGGGACCTTCAGGAAATGTCTAAACCTCTCAAGCCTGAGTTAGTTCAAGTTAACATTTGCAAAGCAGTACCCGAAACTGTTTCCTCAGTGCAAATACCGAGCGCTATTGAGCAGCAAACGATTTGTAATGTGCCCTCGCTCACTGTTAAGGTCGATTTGGATTTCCTTAGACGTATTATGGTTAATCTGATAAACAATGCTGTCCAAGCTATGCCCAATGGTGGTAGATTAATTGTCGCATTATCAAAACAAGCGAATAATGCGGTGATTACTGTTCAAGATACTGGAGTAGGAATGTCAAAGGAAACCCAAAAGAAGTTATTTACTCCACTTTTTACCACTAAGAAGAAGGGACAAGGATATGGCTTGGTGTCAATCAAACGGATGGTAGAAGCTTTGAATGGTAGAATAAATTTTGAGAGTGAAGAGGGTAAGGGAACAAAATTCGTTATCGAGTTTCCATTGAACCCTTGATGGAATAGGGTGGATTTGAGCCTCCGGCTTTCAATCACAGTGGTAATTAGTTTTGACTTGTCCTTCAAAAGACGAATGTAAAACTTTTAACTGGTTTATCAAATGGTTCGGGACAAACTTTACTAGAACTGGTTTAGAATCTTCACCCATTTTCTTACTCTGTAGTGTGAGTCCTAAACTTTCAATACTGTCTAAAAAAAGGAAAAAGGTGTGTTGGTTTAGGTTATGCCAACTTTTTGCTACCTTGTCCTGGCGAAGCAGCGAAAACTGCGTCTACTTTTATTATGCCAACACTTTTTATTTTCATCTTCGAGGTTTCCATACTCTTCTTTGCGAAGTCTTCAAAAATTGGTCCACTTGTTTGGAAACCGCCGAAGGTTCCTTTTAGCTGGTAACCTGTCATTGGTCCTTTGAACACGGCAATAGCAACCTGCTTGTTTTTTTCAAGGTTTTCTTTTGTTTTTATGATGAAAACTTCTGCGAACGCAATAGTTTCGGGGTCCACTGCTACAAAGCTCCACATTGGAACTACGTTTGGAATGCCTTTAGCGTCTACAGTTGCTATCATTTTCGCTGAATCACTTGCACTTAAAACATCCATTACTTCTTTAGGTATATTTACCAAAATTCACACATCCTACTAATGAAAGCAAACTGAAATACTCTTATATACTTTTAGGTAATTAAAATATACTCAACGCTGGTAAAGAAAACAGAGTTTAATGGAACAAAGCAGTAAGGACCTGAATCAAGATAACTTGGTTGAAGCACTAAACGATTTGAGAAAAGAAGTCAAAAACCTCAGAGCAGACATTAACAGGGTAGAAGAAGCTCTTTAAGCAAATAAACCACACTCCCACGTACTTTTGAGGGGCGTCATTTCCTGTTAAGCCGTTTTATTAAGTAAAGAGTTCTGCTAGTCACAGAAGCTAATGTGAGACCGGCAAGTAACAACGCTATTAGGTCATTCGCAAATGTTCCGAGTGAAAAAATAGTTAATACTATTGCTCCATAGAGGAAACTGCCATAGTATTTGCCTAACGGGTCATAAAATACTTTAGAAAGTTTGCTCGTAATTACAAACTGCGTAAACATGAATATAATACATACAAACACCCATATCGGATATAGCCCTTGTAATAAAAAGTAGTAGAATACTCCTGCAATGAAAACAAAATCAACTGCAACATCAAAATTTGCGCCAAATTGCGAGGAAAAACCTAAGTGTCTGGCTAGGTAGCCGTCGGCAACGTCTGTGGCTATGGCAAAAAGAGCGAAAAAAGCGCCGAATACAGTAATGTTCATGCTCAATGAATAAATAATTAGTGGCAGAGCAAACAACCGCAAACTGGTAATGACCGATGGTAAATAACGCAAACGTTTCTTACATACATTATTTGTGCATAAAGTAACTAATCGGTCAGGTTTGCAAGTAGTCATCCTGTATCCTCTATACCCGCTCTGTTTGTCGCCCTTTTTGTGAAAAACAATAAGTGACACATAATATACTTTTAGGGAAAAATAATTCCCTACTCAAATTATCGTTGGGGAAGCGGAATTCCATCCGACCATTTACTTGAGTTATAAACGCACGCGCGATCTAAAAAAAGGAAATAAAGTGCTATCCCTTTTCATCATAATCATACTCAGAAAGTAGCAGAAGCAATTCAAGTCACCGACCAGAAAGCATTCGTTTTCTCAACAAGTGGAATGCCAGCAGTGTAAGACACCAAAAAGCTGGTGAACCATGCAAACAAAGCTTAATCTTCCATTATTCCTTTGATAAAAAGAGAAATAGAGGTGGAAAAATGAATAAGCAAGAACAAATTGGACATATTGTCGTAAACGCTTGTGAAGATTTTAAAGAAGAATCAAGCTACTTGGAAAATAGATTTTACGTTATGGGTAAGTACTGGAATGAGCTATATACTTAAAAAGTTAAGCGGCGGTGAAGGATGGATGCCCGGCAATCCATTAAAATCAATAAAGTAAAGAAAGTAAATTGGAGACTATTTATACTGTGTCAAGGTTTGAAAAAGAACTCATTTTCTTAATGAAACCAAGTCCCCTTTGAGTAGCAACATAATCTCCTTTGGATGCTTCCTGTGCTATCAGCCTTGCATCCGCAAGTTTCTTAAGATGAAAAGCCAGGTGACCTGCCTTAAGATTTACAATTTTAGACAATTCAGAAAAGCTCTTTTTCCCTTCACAAACTGACAAGAGAATTTTAAGGCGCGAACAATTTGCGAGTGGTTCAAACAAATCGTTCACGAGAAACTGAATATCTAACGCCTCAGCACTCTCGGGTTTGTTTATGTCTTCTACTAGAACGATTTCTTGATAGGCCCTCTTTTCACGTTTTAGTTTCTTGTGGAAGTTCCCAAAACAAGCTTCGCATTTTTGACCTCTGGTTTTTTCAAGCATTAACTCGTTCTCGGCAATTTTGTCCTCAATATCGGATATTGCTTTTTTTGCTCCTGATTCTTTAATTGCTCGGGTGCTGTCGTCAATTTTTGCTTGAAAATATTCTAAGCATTTGGTTTTATTATCGCAATCTGGTTTAAGGCTGCGTGAAAGATCTTCGTTAATGTTTTCAGATCTTTGCTGAGCGTAGACCACTAGGTGATTTTGGGATAGGGTTTCTTCGATTGCCTTTAAGCGTTGCTTTAAGACTGATTCCTCGATTAGATTCATGTCATTTCTTAAGCTCTTTACCTCTTGCCTGAGGTCATTCAATAAGTCGATCATAGACTCCTCGTTTTGGGTTGCAGTTACCATTTTCTACATCTCTTTTTGTATATTCTACTTCCCTAAAGGTATATATCCATATTGGTGCTTTATGTAGTTTTGATGATGAAAAACACATGCAAAAAATGAATAAACAAGAACAAATGGGACATATTGTCCTAAACGCTTGTGAAGCTTCAAATGAAGAATCGAGCTACACAGAAACCAGATTCTACATAATGGGCAAGTATTGGAGTGAGCTATATGTATAAGCAAAAACAAATGGGACATATTGTCGTAGACGCTTGTGAAGATTCGAAAAAAGAATATAGCTACTTGGAAACCCGGTTCTACGTTATGGGTACGTACTGGAATGCGCTATATATTTGAAAGCGCACGCTAAAAGATAACATCGAAAGCTATTGATATCTACGGCATCGTTGATGGCAAACTCGCAGAGTACTGGAATGTAACTGATAAAATCAACATTTTCAAACAGGTGGGAGCTATTGAAGTGACAGAAAAAGTAAAGGTTCTCTTTCCAGAAGTGTGAAATCTCCCACCGCAAACTCCCCCATAGAGTCCTCAATCTACATGGGAAAAATCCTTTGTATTTTAAATAAAAGTGTCAAAAGTGGGAAAACTAGCCTACTTCGATGAGAAACGGTGGTTTACAAGCTAATAAATTAGCAAGTTTTTCAGCGTTCTCTACTATAAGTCAGCAATCTAAAGATGTTTTTATCAAAGATTTGACAGAAATGGCGTTTAGCTATATGTTAATTCTTATAAGGACTGTTTAGTGATAGCGCTATTTTGTGTAGACAGCTCTGGGGAAAGCGGTAAGCTTTGACCTCTCCCCGGGGCTGCGGGCTTGCTGTTTTTCCCCGGGTTGACCGCATTTGGGTCTGTTGCCGCTTGAGTGAAGGTTCAGGAAAAAACAAGCCGTTGCATGAACATATAGCTTCGATTCTGCCGTTTAGAGTGCTGGAAGCCACTGAGGGCAAGCCTCTACGGATTGCTGGCGTTGCTATGACTGCGGGTATGTCCCGTAACCATAACGTTTACACCCCTGAGGAACTACAGGCTTTTGCTCCTAAACTCATCGGGTCACCTCTCTATCTTGAGCATGTAACCGTTAACAACGCCATTGGAAAGGTCACTAACTGCACTTTTGACGCTCAAACCAAAGGCTTGCTGTATGAGGCGGAGATTTACGACCCCACTATTGCTGAAAAAATCCGAAATGGCTTGATTCAGCATGTGAGTGTTGGGGCAGACTACGACACCCTTGATTCAGCGAATGTGCCGCATGGATTGCATAACGCGGAGATGTCGCTTGTTGCAGTGCCCGGTATTCCCGAAACCAACATCCAAGTTTTAGAGAGCCTTCGTAATGGAGTTGAGGGGTTGGACGAAAAAGACATTGAAAGTGTCGCTGAGAAAGTCGCTGCTAAGATCGGCGAGAAAAATTCCCTTGAAATAGACGGTATAAAAACGAAGCTTTCGGAAACTGAAGGTAAGTTGGTGGCTGCAGAGGGTAAACTTGCAGAAGCCAACAGGACAGTTGAGCAGCTAAAGCAGCTTGTACCCGGTGTGGACTTGCTCAAGAACCCATCCAAACTAATGCCGGTTTCTGAAGCTGTCAAGATGGTTAAGGAAGTGCTACCTGCGCCAATGATTCAGCGTTCATGGAGACTTGGCCCTCAACGTATGTGTCAGGACCTGCAGCGTGTTATCCATAAACTTGAGGATATGGAAGGTAGCAAGTAAATGGCTGAGAAATCTGCCGAGGGACAACTTCACGAAGTCGATGATGCGGAAGCTGACGCCGTCATCGAATTTGCAAGCAGAGCAATACCTCATAACGAAATGCTTGGTCGCGTTGTCCGCAATATGTACAAGCGAATTCAGCAGTTAGAAGCCCAAGTTAAGGAACTACAAGCGAAGCCAAAAAAGGCTGCCGCTAAAGCTGGAGGCCCTTAGTTTTATGCTCACTTGTGTGGGGCTAGTAGCGCCAGGACGAACTGGTGTGAACGCAAAAACAGGGAGATTGATTTCAAATGACTGATCTAACTGGAAAATCTTGGATGGCTGTAGGCGAAACTGACGACCCAAATGCCGTTATCGAATCTTTTGAAGCGGCTGCAGGCATCACCAAAGGCTCACCGGTTTACTTGAGTGCAGACGATAAGGTTTCCACCAGCCCAGGCGGAGACAACGCGATAGGAATTGCGACAAAAACCGTTCTAACTGGTCAACAGTGCCCAGTGCTAACCCGTGGCAGAGTCAAAGTGACAGCTGGCGGCGCTATAACAAGAGGAACAGCGGTTTGCAGTGCTGCCGCTGGCAAAGTGATTCAACTTGTCGACCAAGCTGTTGACGAAGGCGGAGCGGCGAAATACACAATTTTCTTCAACCGCAAACTTGGCTATGCACTAGAGACTGCTGCGCAAGATACTGACCTACTGTTTATTGAGGTGCGATAATGAAGCCGAAACTTTACGAGTCATTGATGCAGAAAGACGCCGGATTCAAAGAAGTCATGGAGAAGCTCAAGCTGAAAACCGACCATCCATTCCTGAAGCGATATTCCGCTTTGGGCGTGAAGGAAGGCTTTTTCAGCGATATGTCAGGCGCTCTTGGCAGAATGCACGATACGATGGTTGATGCTGCATGGCCCGAAATGATTGGCCGTAGCATAATCAACGTAATGCCAACCAACGAAGCCATGGAACGCTTCCCAATCGATGCAGGCGCAGTTGCTTACGAATACGCTGAAGGCACAGTTACCCGGCTCTCAGGCAAAAAAGCCTCAACTGTTGACATCAACGCAAACATTCTGGCAGATTCTTCAGACGAGTGGACCAGGGAATACCTTGAAGACGCATCTTGGAACGTCATGGACCGTGCAACACAGAACATCGGTAACGCTTTAGGAGTCAAAGAAACCGAGAAGATTCTGGCACTATACACTGCTGTTTTAGCTGCTGATTTAGCTACTGGCGCAGATTTGGCGGGTGGCGGTACTGTGATGAGTTGGACAAAACTGCTTAGCTTGTGGCATGCTGTTAAGTCTGAGAAGCGCAGAGCAACTGTTATCGCCCTAAATGATATGCAGGTTGCGCAACTCCTCAACGATAGCACTTTCACAAACGCACAGTCTTTACCTTCCGCACAAACTGACCTCGAAGCTGGCGTTGTTAGTGGCGCTTTAGGCATGAAGATTGTTTCAAGCCCACTTGTCACCAACGGTGTTGCATTCGCCATCGATACCCGTGTTGCCTCCGCGATGCTTCTGCGCCGAGACGTAACTGTCGAGGACTGGGAAGATGTCAAGAACGGCAAATACGGTGTCAGAGCCACAACTCGCTTCGGACTAGGCGTCCTGGATTCCAAAGGCATTGCAAGAATGACAAACATCAAGACGACAATCACTTAAGCGGTGCATTCGCCGTTTTTTTCCCTTTTTTTGGGTATCAAATCTTTCGGGGTCTAAGCATTGAGTAGCGTTTACAGAAAAATCCGTGAGGTCCTCTATTATGCGCCTGTTTCAGGCGTGGCAAAGCCAAATGGTAGAGTATTCTTTGACACTTCATGCATTCCCCTAATTGATGTTATGAAACTCTATGAACGTGACCCAACCTGCAAGGCAAGCGTGGACCTATTGGCTGCCTCCACAGTTGGCATGGGCTTCTACACTACCGTGGACGAAACCTATGATAAGGCAAAGGAAGCCAAAGCCATCGTGGACAATTTCTGCGAAGAGGTCAACTTGGACGGCTTGCTAAATGATATGGCTAAGCCGCTGATTGGCTGCGGGAACGATTTTTGGCTTAAATTAACTCCTGACAAACTCACCGAAACCTTACGCATGCCCATCGATGCTGTCCAGCGCATAGGGCTTAGTAGTGTTCCCAACCTAAAGCTTCCTTACAAGGTCACAGGCTATCAGCTAAAAAGCAGCTATCGCGGCAATAGCAATCAAGACGGGGAATTAAAGCCAGAAGCGGTTATTCACTGGCGCTTAGACGGCGATATTCCCTCTGGCTATGGGGTTGGCTTGCTGCAGGTGCTTTTGCACACATTGACCGTTGATTCGGATAAGCGCCCGGCTGTTGCTTGGATGAAAGCTAAAATCGAGCGTATAATGCCCAAGATTTTTGAGAAATATGCTGGACCTGACGTTTTGGCGATGTTGGAGGGTGTCGATGAGCAAACCTGCAAGCAGTTTGAGCAGGCAATTAAGAATCGGGATGAAGAGGGCGCTTGGCTATTCTATAACAAAAAAATCGATGTGAAGCCTGTTACGATTGACCCTCGCTCTGGTTTTGCTTACTACGTCGATCATATCATTAATCAGTTCTATCTGGGCTTGGAAACGCCTCTGCCGCGACTTTTTAGCACTCCTGGCTTTACCGAGGCATCGGCTAGAGCAGCCCTCGACCTGCAGGATATGCTCATAAAACCAGTTCAACGTTACATTAAGCGTCAAGTGGAGCGGGAACTTTTCTTGCCTATTATTACTCAAGCTGGGCTTGATCCAGTTAAGGCTAAGGCGAGGTTGAATTATGGTAGCCCCGAAACGCCGGAGTTGGTTCCTTCTGATTTGATTGCTGCGGCTGAAAAGAACCTTATTAGACCGGATGAGTTCCGCAAGAATGCAGTGAAAGTTTTAGGCTGGGAATTGTGGGACGACAACGCTCCGCCAAAAACACCCTGACCGAGAAAGTACCTAATCTGGAAGTATCCTGAGCTAAGCATTGAACCCTTCGACAGAGCAGCTAGAAAAGTTGTTCCACATTCAGACATTTGAGTATATCTTCACTTATGATATTCATCCCTAATCCCTTCAAGCCTAAACTATCAAGCATAGATGAAATCGGGTCAGGGCTGGTGATGAAGGGCAAGCTCATTCGAAAAAGGTCACCGTCACATTTGACAACTGGTATCGCATAATCAAGTAGCCCAAACGAGGTCTCGCTGTTAGATAGAAAATCCGAAGCCGAACTTCTGCCAAAGTATCTTTGAGGTGAAGAAACAACCGGCTGAAAAAGCGATGGTGCCGCTAAAGTCAGGCCGTCAATATCAAGATAGGACAAATCTTTGTTTGCTGACTTCCTTATCAATGACTTTTCAAGCGAATTAAACAAATTGGAAAACTCTTCAGTGAAGTATAGAACATTATCATCCCTAGCCGGTTCGGGGATTTCGGTTGGAACGATGAACTCAGAAAGAACTTTTTTTGCTAAACTTGGTATATCAATTCGCCCGAGATGAATTCTCTTGTCGGGCGGATAGGTCAAATGAACTGATAACGACTCTCCTTCAGGAATTAAAGTCAAATGGCGATTTGAGTTTGGGACTCCAACAACAAATCCAGAGCTACTCCTAACAGCATAAAGTACCTTTTCTACATCCCTGTCAGGGAGCTTAATTCCAAACCTTTGATTATCCACCGCGTATCCCATTATTTGACTTTGTCTTTCTATCTATTCTGCTTATAACGCTTGCCTAAAGGCAAAATTCGGCTTTTTTAGCGAATCCTGTCCGACTTTCCTAATAGTTTTCTAGCCCAATTAAGCTTGGAGGCCAATAATGTGACCAACCAAGAACAAAAAGCATCAAATGAAAATAAAAGCAACCAAATGAACTCGAACAATTGGCGATACGGCGCTTCAAGGAACCACAAGTAAAGGGGATTTGGCAAAATGACAAATACCCCCTCTTTTTCTGTAATACCGATGAGCGCTGAACAAAGTCAACCGATCAAAGAATTTATTCAGAAACCAGGCATGCGAATGGACTTCAGGCGTGCGTTATACTCAGCTGAGAAGCTTAAGGAAGTAGACCCAAGCGACGCTGAAGCGAGAAAGAAGATACTCGCTAACTTTGCCCACGAATCCAACTTTCTCTTGAATAGAGAGGTAGATTTTGGCTTCTACCGATTCGTAAGGAAACGGGAACTTTTAAGGAAAAACTGGTTCAATAATCAACTCAGGGAAATAGGCTACTTAGTACTCCTCGACTTGCTCCATCCAGAAAAAGCAATGCCGTATAAGGCAGCCGACAAGTCGACGAAAAACATGCCGCCATTAAGCCTTCAAGATAAATGGCAGTCAGACCGCAACCTTAGACGAGTCAGAAAAGACCATCCTGAAATCTTTTTCAACCCTCTAATGGTCTACAAAAAAGGACGAGGTAAACAAAGCAAGAAGGAACGGCGATACTCAACAACTTTTAGCGATATGTCCGAAATTGGAGAGCTTGAGGGTGCTGTTGCTCTAGAACTGCAGTTAGTTCAAGAGGCTGCAAGGTTTCCGTATGAAGCAATGGTTGATAGAATACACTATTCAACCGCTGCCCTAAGACTGGTCGAATCCACAGATATAACGTGCCTCGAACGTTTCTGGGAGTACCAAAAAGTTTCGCTTCAAATAATCACCAACAAATACGGGCAAGCCAAAGAAAATCAATGGCTGGTTCCGCACATTGAGCATGGCGGTTCACTTCTTGAAATTTTCTTTACTCTTATCGAAAACTCGATAGCGTTAAAGTGGTATCGTACTATCAAGTCAGCGACAATCAAGGAGCAGCTGCTCAAAAGAAAATATCCAATAAAGTACAAAAGAAAAGATGCTGAAGAAGCAATTAAGGCTAACATTCGCTGGATAAAGAACCCCGTAAAGATAGCTGACTATGCTTTCAAGGCTGGCGAGACATTTTCTGCGCTGAAGCAGTATGACTCAGCGATCTACATTCTCGAAGAATGCCTCAAAATGCCAAACATCGAACCGATAGACAAAGGAATATGTCTTCACAACATTGCCTGCAATTACCGCCTCAAGAACAAGCCAAAAAAATTCTTAAGTTACTTAAAAAAGTCACTAGCCGTGTTTGAAGAAACTAAGGATTCCTTTGATGTAGGAATGGAATGGGCTTTTATTGCCAAAGCATATCATTTTCGAGGCGATAAAGAAAAAGAACTGGATGCAATCGCTAAGTCAAAGACGGCAATTACGGATTCCAACCTCTCCGACTTTTTAATAATGAAAGCTTACCTCTGGATAGTTGACGAAGCATCAGAAATTAAAGACAGAAAATGGGAAAACTATGCTATTGAAAAAGCCTTCAAGTCATCCTCAAAACTGGAAAATCCAAAATATGCAGATGCTCTAATGGAAGTTACATACTGCGTCGAGGATGAAGCGTGGGAAGAAGCTGAAATGATTATTCAAAAAATCAGACCGCCGTTCATGCAATGGTCAAAAGAAGAACCAAATATCTTTGTTCCACTGTCGCCGAGCAGTTAAATCAATCCCACGCAAATAATTGCCAAGAATAAAATCAGGCATTAATTTCCACTATTTCTTCTGTTCCTTAAGATACGACAATAGACTATTTACCACGACTTCATAAAACCAATCTTTTATTTTTGTTAATTCGACTGAAACATACGCATTCCCCATCTTCAAAAGCAGTGGAATGGCAATCATTTGAATCTCCTCGCCTTCTTCATCAACGTGTTTCTCATCAGCGATTCCAGCGAAACCAACACCTTCATGGAGGAAAAGTGATCTAAATCGAGAGTATAATCCCTTTATAGTAATATCAAATGGATCTCCCTCACCTTTGTAAACAATTATCGGTGGCTTTCTCAATCCTGTGGGGCAATGGCTCGTTATGAACTGCCAAAAGTTAAAAGCTATACCCTCTCGTTCTTTGGACTTCAAGAAAGCTTCATATGACTTATTAATCTCATTCCTTACTTCGCGTTCGTCTTTGTTTGCGAGATTATTAATTGATTGCCCAAGTAACCAGTCCTTGAATATGATTGATTTTCCGGCACTAATCGCCTCGACTGAGGAGCAGAGCAAAGCTATAGCTATATCGGAATCGCATTTCTTGCACTTCGTCGCCCGTTGAAGCATGAAGCTTGCGCGTGCAAAATGTTTTTTCTCTTCAGCATTGGGAAAACTATTAAAAAAGCCGTTGAAATCCTTTTGATCTATAAGTCCCTCAAATGGCTTGAATGCATTCTCCATTAGCCTTTCCATAGTGGTCCCAAGAGTGTTATTCCAAGATGTTGATACGTGGCAATATTTTTTTCGGTAAACTGTATGTTTGTGGTGGCCTCTATGTACTTCAAGGGTTCATACATAGCTAAGGCAGGCGAGGCTTTGTTACGTATCCGCCTTAGAAGTAAGAACTTCTGAAACTGGCTATATGTTAAGTCTTTTATGCAGTTCATTCCGTAACTTCAAACTCACTATGGTTTGAGGTTTAGTTTGCTTTGGCTGCCGTGTCGGTTGCGGACGTCTGGGATGCTCTCAATGTTGGCGATTCTGATATTCCAGATGCTAAAATCCAGAAGATGATTAAGCGTGCAGCTTTGACTTTAGGGCTTGAAACCTCGACAACTATTGACTCCTCAAACTGCAGTGACGCACAAAAAGAAGCCATTACACTCTTGGCGGCCATTTATGGCGTCTGTTTCTTATCTGGCGGGTCGGCTGTGGGGTTAAACTTTCAAGTGGGCGACCTTAATGTTACTCAGTCTTCTAATACGCCCAGCTTAGATGTGCTTCAAGGCGAGTTTTCCCGTCTGCTAGACAAACTCAAGACGCCCTATGTTGGGGTGGCTTAGCCATGGGCACTGTGCCTGATGCCTATTTTCAGTTTGTGATGCACTATGCGCCGTTTGTTTACGTTGTGCCTACTGCTTTGGTTAGTGCTGTGGCTGGGCAAAAGAACGTCATGGTGGCGGATAGTTCGAAGTTTGAGGCTGGTTACCCCGTGCAGATTAGCGACTCAGGTGGTAGCGAATGGAACACTGTGGCCTCAGTTTTGGGTAACGTCGTAACTATGCAAAGCAACCTGCAGAGAACCTACTATGCTGCCAACGCTGGAAAAGTGGAGAGTCCTGAACCCGCTTACGGGCGAGGCGTCATGTCCGCTTCTTTCGCTATCGACTTCTTAGCCCAAGCCTACACTGCCGCTCAATTCGCGGGTCAGCAAAGTGCAATCCTCGCCAAAATCGTAGAGTTAGCAGACTGGATTTTAACTCAGCAATGCAGCAATTCAGCTAAGAAAGCCTATGGCGGATTTGCAAGCGCTGAAGGCAGCCCACAATATTGGAGTATTGACGCGAGCAGATGCATCCTCGCTCTCCTCGAAGCATATCAACTTACAGGCCATAGCGACTATTTGGACGCCGCGAAGCTATGCGGAGGATCTTTTCTCAAAACAGTCCAAAACCAACAGACTTACGGCGGCTTTGCCAGGGCAGTAACGATAGATGATAACTGGCTTTTGGAGCTAGACGTCGAAAATCTCTATTGCTTAGTAGGGCTCAAAAATCTCGCCGACATCGACGCCCAAAACGCCTCGCAGTACCGGGCAATTGCAGACAAAGCCATCGCCTTCCTTCGGGAGGGCATGGAGAATCTTTGGCTTTACTTTGAGCCAGCAGACGGCGAATGGCACCGCGTCGGTTTAAACGAGAACGAAATCTACGATGACTCGCTAGGCTTTGCCCTGCTTGGACTCTATGTTTACGAGGGTTGGAGCAACACTTGCAAAAACGTTTACAGCAACCTTCAAGGCATCAGAGCCCCCGCTGAATACCCCGCCTATAATCCAGCTATCTGTTGGCCGGGCTATATTGACGTCAAAAACCGTTATCCCGCCTGTTCCTACTATGACGTCATCACAAGCGGCATTCTTTGGCGAATTCGAACAGCCCATGATAAACCCAGCTTATACTTTAGCGCCTTAATCGCCGAAAAGTATCAGACCGAGTTTATGAATTGGGGAACGCTTTTCACGGATTACTCATCCATTACGCCTGCCAAAGCGATGGCGAATGTCAGTTGGCTTGCTCAGCTCTTCTTAAACTACGCCTACCCCGCTTCACCTTTTACCCGAATCTTGGCGAGCAAAGGTGAGAACCTATCAATTTATCCTTTGCAGGCTATCGGCAATAACGCCAGTTACGGCGATGTTTTAACGGTCAAAGCTGTCGTTGCTAATGGCCCTGCGGGGGAACTTATTTTTGAGGTCAGCTACACAATGCAGGATTACATCACCGTTTATAGCCTCGCACCTTTCCGCATGCATGACAAGGTTCGGCGGGCTGGCTTTGATTATGAAGTACAGACAGCCCAGCCTTTCGCCGTTAATGGCGACCCTGAATATTTCAAGAGCGTCTGCAGGAGGCTTCTTAACACATGAGCAGCGTGGATCTTGTTGCGGCACTGGTTTCTTTTCTGCAGACTAATATTCGGCTAGTGAAGGACGATGAGTCCTTAGGTAAAGTCTCGGTGAGTCGCGAGTGGTTTGATCGAGAACTCCTCAAAACCTACGATGCACAGGTTACCGTCGGCTTAGGCAGCGTTGTAGATCGTAAGTTGGGGCTTTCGGCGTCTCAACGGCTTATCGTAGGTTCGCCCAAGGTTAACGTTTGGGTAACTGAGAAGGGCGGCGCGGAGTCGGGGCAGAGCATTCGCCAAAAAATGCGTTTAGAAATCAACCGAGTTATACGAGAAAACAGAACCAAGGTTCCCGACATAGCCTATGTCGATATTGTTTCTTTCCGAGACGCCGACATCGTGGATGTGAAGCCGTTTGTTTGGCGAACCGAGTTTACCTTGAAAACTTGGGTTTTCGAGTATGTCACAGTCACTTAAACAGGAGAAATGTAAAAAATGTCGTATGGAGCGCACGAATCAAAACTCTACTACGTCCAAGAGGCAACATACGGAACCACTCCGTCCAATCCCACAATGCTGGGTCTAGCTACGGCAGATAACATTGAGCCATCCCTAGACCCTGGACTGATGGCTATTCGCGGCGTGGGTTCACGAGACCCCGCTACACTACGCAAAGGCTTACGAAAAGTCGGGCTGAAAGTTTCCTATGCTCTTCCAAGCGATGCCCCCATTAGCTTTTTGCAGTTGATTACCTCGCTGAACTCCGCCAGCATCGAAGTTCTCTATTACAAAGGCGTTTTCTCCGCCCCAACCAACGTCATTGAACTGTTACATACTGGCTGCAGGATGGACAAAGTAACCGTTGAATGCTCAATCGAGGATGTCATTAAAGCTACGGCTGACTTAATCGGGCAAAACGTCTCAACTGGCACTGCTAAAATCACGGGTGCAACTTACGCTGACTATGCAAGCGCAGTTCCATGGTATGATAGCTACGTGCAGAAAGGAGCAGCTGATGGTTCCAGCCTTGTTGCTATCGACCGCGTGACTGACTGGAAGTTTACCATCGAAAACAACCTCAAACGCCTCCCCGTCATCAACGCCACCGGCTATTTGTTGAAGTACCTTCAAGAAAAGCAACGTGGATTATCGGGCGAGTTAGTCTTTGAGTTTGAGAGCATCCAAGAATACACCGATATAGTAAACGACGCTGAATTTAGTCTAAAATTTGGGCTTGGCGGTAGTAACAGCGCCCTTTTCAAAAACTGCAAATGGGACAAAGCCAGTATCCCCACAAAAATTGAGGACCTTGTCAGCCTCAAGGCGTCATTTACCGCTCGTGACATCATCATTAGCTGAAACTGAGGTGAAAAACGTGAAAACCGAATCGTTAGAAGTAGGTAAAGAATACGGCCAAGAATTCGCCGGAAAATACATCTTCAGCGAGCTATCTTGGGCAAAGCGCAGCCGCATCATCCAAAAACACACAAAGTACCATCCAGTGACTGGGCAGGTAGTGAACAGCGATTTCATAGCCATTCAAGCGGAAACCATCTGGGCAAGCCTCAAAGAACAACCCCAAACCAACCCATTGACTCTCGCAAAACTCCTAAGTGAAGCCGACGACGGCATACCCATTGCACTCGGAGAACTGCTAAGCAAAGCCGTAAACAAGCTTAACGTAGTCTCGCTTGAGGAAACAAAAAACTCCTAAGGGCGATGAGACGTGGCAAGCCGCATCCTTCAATCACTTCTTTTCGGTTTTGCAAAGAGTTCGGTTGGACTCCTCGTCAACTCGCCCAGCAGCCAGCCAAAGTCTTGCAGGAGTTCCTTGTCATCCTCGGCGAAGTGGACAGACAGGCAAAAGAAGAGTTGGACAAAGCCAAGCGGCAAACCCACTAAAATGAGGTGCAGCAGGTGAGCATTGAGTTTACCTTAGAGATTAACGACCAAGATTTCAGGGATAGAATCCAAAAGGTAGACCAGGCCATACAGGACGCCGTTCAAGATGCTCTCGTGCAGGCGGCAAACGCCATGGTCCTACGTGCTCGGCAGTTAGTGCCCGTTCGGACGGGGTACCTGCAGAGCACTATTTACGCTAAGGCGCAGCAATGGCAAATCGAGCTTTGCGCTTCCGCGTCTTATGCTGCTTTTCAGGAGTTGGGCACTAGCCGCATTCAGCCGCACCTTTTCTTGACCCGATCCCTACAAGAGGTTCTGCCGCAACTTCCCGCCTTCATCAGCGAAGCGATCCAGCGGTCCGTTGAGGAGGTCGCTTAATGAGTCTAGGCGAAATAACTGGCACCGTCCGCATGGTTAACGAAGCATCGCCAACTTTTGAAAACATCAGTACAGACGCCGCCAGCATGGGCGAGAATATCAGGGCAACCTCCACGGGCGTATCGATGAGTTTTAACCAAGTTGGTTTCGCAGCCTCAGAGATGGGCGGTAACGTTCGCAGTGCAAGTTCCAGTTTCAACACCATGCAGAGCGAGGCAGAGGCAACAACTGTTAGCCTTACCAAAGTAGCGGGCGGCATAAGGGAAACTGCCCTCATAGGTAGTCAACTTACGAGTTTAGCTCAAGATTTCGGCGTGGTTGACTCACAGACAAGCAAGTATATTCGCACTGTCCTATTGATGGTTCAAATAGGCTCTAGCTGCGCTAAAATGATTAATTTTATGACGGTTATGTCAACGGGGCACGCGGCTGCTGTTGCTGTTGAAGGCACAACCGAGACGGCAACCGCTGGTGCCGTAACCGCTTCAGGTGCAGCCCTCGGCGTTAAATCCGCCATTACTGGTGTTGCAACTGCAATTCAGAATGCCCTAAACATCAGCCAAGCTACGTTTTTAGCTCTAACAGGCGTGGGTATCGGCGTAATCATCGCCGCCGCGGCTGCCATGGCCTACTTTGCCTCGCAGATGAACAAGGCAACTGACAGCGTTAACTCCTATAACTCTGCAGCTAGTCAAACCCCAACTGTTACACGAGGTATCGTGAGGTCTGGCGATATGGCAATTTATCGTCAAGGAGTCGAAGATACTTGAGTTCACCTGCGCCTCCCTCTATAACTCTCTATTCTGGTGCAACAGGCGGTCCAATAAACCAAGCCGATATCCAGGAATTAACTGTGCACTTAGGTGGAACCGACGAAGTCAGCAGCTTTGCCTATAGACTCCAAAACTGGAACGGCAAATACAGCCCCAATGGCTCTCCGATTGCCCTCGGCGAAGACGGTTATATCCTAATGGGTCGAGGCGCCAATTGCCCTCAACTTATCACCACACGAAACGAGAACATGAAGTTCCAGTCAAACCCCATAGAGCACTATGTTACTGTTTCTGGACGTGACTGGGGCGAGCGGTTATTCCGTGAGTACGTCACCGAAGGCTATGCTCTCATGAAGGGCGAAGACATTGTCAAGCATATTCTTGACTATCATTCAGGGCTTCCCCATATAAGAAATGGCGCTGATTTGGTTGAAAGCACGGACACAACCTTTACCCGCTTGGATTATGAGAATAAGCAGGCTTGGGACATTCTCAAGCAAATTGCTCAGGACAGTGACAAAGCGGGTGCTATCGGTTACGATTTTAGGGTTGCTCCAGATGGGCGCTTTGAATTTTTCCATAGAGGTGCTAAGACAAGCTCTGTAAGCCTAATTGACCGTATTGAAGAGGCAGAGACGGAATCGGATATTCTCTCGGTTAGAAACAAAGTTACCATTTATGGAGCTGCTACTAAAAGTACACCTATAGATGCTGATGAAACGGTTGAAAGTCTCACTCCTACCAGTGGCACTTGGACGGGCTTCTATGGAACACTTAGCCTCGATGCAACCAAGAAATACGGCACCGCAACCTCCAGTGTCAAAAATAACTCAGGCGCGAATCTGGAAGCCGTAACAATCTTCACTTTTATCACGCCAGTAAACACAGACCTGTACCCTGCGCTGATTCTTGCCCTATTCCGTGACGCCAACATGAAAAGCGACGGCACACGTATCGTAATCTATGACGCTTGGGGAGCTACCGCAAGCCAAACCCTCAGTAACGTCGGCGAGAACGAATGGACGCCCTACGAGATAGCCGTGGGCGATAGCTCTGAGAACTGGAACATTCCCCTTTCCTTTGACTGGACGCAGGTTAAAACCTTCTACATTTACAGCGCCGTCACAACACCCGGTACTGCAGGCAACATCTGGTACGGTAACCTCTATTTTGGCAAAGGTCGCTACAGCAACATACAACAGGACGCCGCCAGTATTTCCCGTTATGGCGAGCGCCAGTACGTTGATATCGTAGAGGACCTCTACAGCGACAATGAATGTATGCTTAGAGCCAAATCCATTCTGGCCTACAAGAAACAAATCAAAACTTCCTTGGTCCTAAAAAGCACCCTGATTGATTACGGTACTACACCCATTTTGCCCGGCGATATGATTGCGGTAACTCTGCCAAACGAAAACATATCCTCGGTGAGCTTCCTAGTCAAAAGTGTGGAATATCATGTTCTGGCAGAAAACAACACTCTGGACATTAGTCTCAATCTTGGCTATCAGAAACAGTTGATGGCCGACTGGATTTATGCTTTGAGAGCTAGGACTGATGCCCTAAAGACAAGACGGTGACCTTAAAAGTGGACGCTGACATGGTTTTAGCGTTACAAGAGGCAACTGAGACAAACTATGTTTTGGAAGCACAGGGTGCGGGTTTCTGGCTTATGTACGTTAAGCCTAACGCGAGATACAAGCCCGCAGCACAAAGTCATTAAATATGCTCCTATTGAAAGCACCTCAGCAGTGAGCTTTTAGGATGGTAGAGGTGGTTCTAAAAACAATTTTTCTTAGGAATGGATTTATCGGTGTAATTTAGAGGTAGTAATAAGTCTTTTAAACCTAAAAAGGTCGCTTGCATGAAGGCGTCACAGCAGTGTAGCATATGTAACCTGCCGATACCGCTGGAAATTAAAGTAAAGTCTGGCTACTACATTAGCATCTACTGTAACTGGTGTGATCCTGTTACTAGAAAAGTAAACAATCAGTAAGCATCCACACATATTCTTTTGAAGTTTGGGGGCTAAAATTGCGTTAAATTGGAAGCATTCACTCCCTTTTTAACGAGCGCAGGATGGAAAATGCTAAAAGGATAACCTGCTAGATTCCAATCGGGAAAAATCTGTGAGCAACGTTGAGTATTGCTTGATTATTAAAAAGAAGTACCTTAACTTGATCTTAGATGGATTGAAAGTTTGGGAGATTAGAACCAAACCACTTTTTCAAGAAGGCGACAGAATTGCACTTGGATATGGTGGAGTGGTTTTGGGTTATGCAACGGTTTCAGAGATTAAGAAAAAAACCGTTCTTCAAATGAAGCGGTATAATAACAAACATTTAGCCAACGACTTTATTGAGCAACGCTGGAGAGACAAGCCGTATCTCTACGCTTTAGTTCTCACAAAGGTCGAGCCCAGTTCCGACAGGTTAACTTATCCTCGTTCCTATGGCTCAGTAAAAGTGCGATTGGCTTAATGATTAAAGCGCACCTGTTCAAATTTTTTTTTGATTCAGCGTTAGTTCGGTTGCTTCGACGGGGAACACTGATTTGATGTTCGGATGGGTTGTGCACTAAAGTGAGACTTTCGGGTGAATAGTACACATTCAAGGGGTTTCCTATTTCCTTAAAACGGTTTTACCCCAATTAAAGAAATCATCAATAATTGGAATAAGAGTTTTACCTTTCTCTGTTAATGAATATTCAACTCTTTGAGGCACCTCAGCATAAATTACTCTATTTATTAATCTATAACTCTCTAATACCTTAAGACGGTTTGAGATAGTTTTAGTACTAATTCCTTCAATCCGTTTGAACTCTGTAAACCGTAATGGTTCGTCTTTTAGATTCCAAAGGATAAGAAAGTTCCAGCGATCAATAAGCTCCACATTATTTTCATTTTCTCGCAGTTCATTAGCCAACTTCAATCTTCCACCATGATTTCCCGTTTGAGTGTTATAGCGGTGGCATAAACTCTTCTATGATAGTTTAAAATAATAACAATAAATTCTTTACAATTAAGTGCAATAGGCCGGCATCGTCCAAATTTACCGTTAGGTGTTTGATCGAGAGGTATATGCTACAACTTTGTTTCACGATCGCAGTTACTGATCAAAAGGCATTCACAATAGGTTTAAGCTAAGAAACGAAATAATATCATTAAGTGACTTACCGCTTGCCCAACTTAAACAAGTTCACGTTCTTAAAAAGCGTTAACTTCTGTACGACATTAGGATGGCTAATACGGAATAAACAGATCGATCTAAGCATTAACGATACTATTTTTGACCAACTCCAAAGGGAGCAAGGAATTGACGTTGGAAATAGAGCACATTCCGTTTTTCATGAAGGCATATTGATTGAGGATACCAATATAGTAACCGCTTCTCAAACAACTATACGCTTAATGAAAAAACCCCAAGTAAATGTCATTTTTGAGGCAGCCTTTACAGCCGATAATATGAATGTAAGAGTTGATGCACTAAAGAGGGATGGTGATAAGTGGCAAATTATTGAAGTTAAAGATAGCGTGAATGATAAAAATGAATTTGTCGATGACATGGCATATACATTAATGGTCATATTACGAGCCAATATTCCGATTTCAAAAGTTTCATTGATGTTATTATCAAAAGAATATAGACTGGGCATGTCTACTGAAAAATTATTTACAGAGATAGACCATACTGAGGAAGTGCAGAAAAAAGCAGCAATATTTGAAGGTTTAAGACAAAAAATCGACCTGGAAACAAGTACTGATTCCAAACCAACTTCTGCATTAAAGTTTGAGTGTAAAGCCTGCCCTGTTTTTGAGCAATGTACTGGTTCGGGTATAAAGAACTACATCTTAGAGATTCCACGGATAAGCAAGTCTAAGTTTACAAAACTTATGGAAGAAGGATACTCGCGTATAGAGCAAATACCAGAAGACTTCGATCTTTCGCCATTTCAATCGAGAGTTCGTAATTGCGTTAGAAGCCAAAAACCATTCGTTGGGAAGGAATTAAAGGAAACACTCGATAGGATTATTTTCCCTGCTTATTATCTCGACTTTGAAACGCTTTCGACAGCAATACCAATTTACCAGAATGTTGCTCCCTGGGAACCTATTCTCTCCCAATACTCTATACACGTCTGTTCAACAGTAGGCAAAATAACTAACCACCTTGAGTATTTAGCTGATCCTCTTCAAGATTGTAGAAGGGAACTTGCAGAAAATTTAATCAAAGACTTGGCTGGGCAGGGAAGCGTAATAGTATATTCAGGCTTTGAAAATGGAAAAATAAAAGCGATGGCGTCTCTGTACCCCGACCTCGCACAAGCCCTTAATGAAGTAACAGGCCGATTGGTCGATCTACTTGCAATTATTACCCAATCGTTCTACCATCCTAATTTTTATGGAAGTACCTCAATCAAAGTAGTTCTGCCCACTCTTGTACCTAAGCTTTCATATGACGATTTAGAAATAAGAAACGGTGGAGTGGCTACTGCAGCTTTTACTTACATGGCATTAGGAAAAATAAAAGGTGAGAAAGTGCAAAAAGTTCGCCAAGACCTTCTTAGATATTGTGAGCGTGATACACTTGCAATGGTTGAGATTCATAAGGAATTGATGTCCTATGTCTGATGACCTTACAAAGGTACCAATCTCACTTCGCTTTCATATGGAAAATCGCTTCTGAGTATGGTTGTTTATCTCGCTCAGTTCTGTTAAGAACTGGTCGATAGAAAGTCTCAATTATTCTCAAATTAGCTTTTTCAGCAATTGTTCCATACAAGTTTCTGTTGTCATTTGCTACAATAAATATTGAAAAATTATCTTTCAAATACTTCTGACAGTTGATGAGAACTTCTGAAATACCTTCCACGTAGTCATTTTGAGCTCTTTTACCTGTACCCATTTCTTGCCGTCCTATCTCCAAAGCATCCTTCCTTTCTATGTCAAAAAGTTCGTATGCATATGCGTGCTGCTCATGATAATCGATTTGTCCAACATATGGCGGTGAGGTAAAGATTCCAGCTATTTTCCTTTCCTTAAGGATTTTAGCGAAGGCTAGATTATTATCTCTAACACAAGAAAAGATATCAACTACTCGCGCGTCAGCATTTATAACGTCAGAGAATACATCTTGTCTAAGCTTTGAGAATGCTTCAAGCCGTGTAAGAGTATCAATAGTATATCTCTTCAGATGGCTGGCAATTGTCGTTACAGGGGTGCAAATCTTGTAATGTTTTGTGCAATAGTAGGGTTTTGTTTGAGGTTCTGTTAAGGTAGCTAAGTCACTATGAGTCGTTGCTCTACAGGACCTTATAGTTCTTGAAAGGATTACACGCATTAAATCTTGAACTTTTGGATTGGTAACACGGTCAATTTGAGAAAGGTAGTATTGCATTTCAGACCTTTGTCTTTGGGTATACCATGCTGTGAGAAAACATTCGGAAGCATCACTTGTAAAATCAGCCATTAACTTACTTTGCTTACTTGGGGTTATCTTCAAGGTATCCAAAATTTTTGTTGAATATAAACTAGTAAATTGATCTTCAAGGAACATAATGTTTTGAGCATCAATTGTAAAGGTCATATCAACATCTCTTGCAGTGATAAAGTCTATGACCTTTTGAAGCAAGTTTTCTTTTTCAGAGTCGAGTTTTTTTAATGCTTCACTTAGGGGGTCGATTCCATTGTGTTTATTCGACACCTTAGCAGTCTTTTGAACTGCATCTCTAAACTTGCGTAAATTCCCAACTAAGAATTTGAATTCTGGGTTAGTAAAATAGACCTTGTTTACGCGGCTTAGTTCTGCGTCAAGCTTTTGCTGAGATAAGCCCCATGTACCTTTTAAACTAAAGTCTATTGTTGCATTCGCTGCAGACAAGAGTGTCTTATCAAGACCATTTAGGTTATATTTTTCGGTCTTGGCTTTTATAATCATGCAGTTGAATTTTGAAATATCAAGCCCAATTGAGTTTAAGCCAAGTTCGAAACATTCTACCAGAGTGGTGCCAGAACCGGCGAAGGGGTCTAAAATTGTATCGCCTTTTTGGAAATACACTTCTTTTTTAAAACCATTAACTTTGTCGTTCAGAAAATATTCTACGAGTTGTGGAATGAATTTTCCTTTATAGGGGTGCAAACGGTGAACATGTTTTGTGCTCTCTGATTCGGGTACATCCTCAAAGCTTAGGCTCCAATTTATATGGTCACCTAATGCTTCTTTGTATTCTCTTTCTCTACTGTAAATATCGTAATATTCCTTTAATTCCTTCCAAGAGACCAGTGTTTCACCGTTTAGAGCATTTCTTTCATTTCCCTCTTTGTCATAGCTGTGAATTTTTGCGTAGTTAACGAGATAAGCGATATTATGCGGTTTAACTGGTCGTTTCCTATATACGGCGGCTTTTTCTGCAGCCTCCTTGATGGTCAATAAATCTTTTTCCTGCACTACAGTACACCGAGTTACTTAGTTACTTTGTAACTATTTTAATTTTTTCCCTGTTTGTGCTCAATAACTAAAAGGGAAATAGCGTCATCAAAGCTCAGTCGTTCGTTCTTTTGACTTTCTAACTCATGTATTATTGAAAGCAACGCCTTGTAGTTTTCATCGTTAACTTTGATGACTTTGTTCATTTTTATCGAATGGTGATTGTCAAAACTTTCTAATTAGGATTGCCAGTTCTTGCCAAAATTTAAATGGTAAAAGAAGTGATTGTGTAAGGTATCGGTAGCTCAGTTGGTATTACCTAATGGATGTATTGTTGAAGAAGTTGACTAAATCGGTTAAGCACCTGCAAACGGTTGATAAAGTCTTTTCCGAGCAAGAGCATGATGACAAGGAGTTATACCTTTACTTAAGAAAAAGACTTAATGAGGCTGACTCCTTTGCACTACAGGGTAAAATTAAAACCAAATTATCAGAAGAGCTTTATGTTGGCGGAAAAACTCGAAGCTATGGCCGGCAAATGATTCTCTCAGACGTTATTACCTATATTATAGCTGGAAGAGCCTACTTCTATGCGACACGTAGCAAGGAAAGTATGCAATCATTTATAGAAACAGTTCTTCTTCTCACCAACCAACTTATGTTGTTCGATAGTTTAACCGTTAATGCGCCATTAAGAAAAAAAGTATTAGAAGAGCTCGAGTCATCCATTGGTCAAGACTACATTAAGGATGATGAAAGGGAGGAAGAGAACGAAGCACTCAAAGCCTACAATGGTGCAATAGGATTGCCATTAGAGCAGTTTGAACCAAGTGCAAAAGTCATTAAGCTTCTATCTACCAAAAAGAAACCAGACCAAGCCATAAACGAGGCACACAATCGATTAGCTAAATGGTATGATTCACTTTTGCCAAAACAAGTAGGCCTTTGGGGTGAATTGCTTGTCTATGCTTATTTATTAAGACAAAAAGTTGGCTATGTTTGGCCGTTATTACTCACACAAGAACTCATTTCAGGTGATTATGATAATTCATTAAAAGTCCCAGACTATGTGATTGTTCCATTCAATTTTAAAGATGAAACTTTTGCTATAGCCGCACCGGAAAAAGAGGAGCAAACGGAAGAGGATGAAGAAATAGAGGTTTCGCCACGGAAAAAAGCAATTGGAGTTGAGGTGGGTGGAGGAAAAGAAACACAATCAACAAGATTCTCAAACCTTACAGGCATTACAATCGCAACTAAATCAAATGCTGATAATCCTAAACGGTGCCCCATCTGTGGCAAATGGATTCTTTTTTGCCCAGTAGTGATTGGTAAATGGAAAGACCTGGATTTCCATATCACACACCCCTCAGAACCTCTAAACTGCATTGAAAAATGCACAATTTACAAACCTGAGGAGATAAGGCATGGTGATTGCCCTTATGCATCAGTAAATGGAATTAGAGAACCAAAAACCCATATTATGCATCTAGAATATGATGCAAAGCTTTACCATTTCCATCTTGCTTGTGCGCTAAAGGATAAGAATAGCAAGCAAGACGTGAGAGACGATAATACTGTTACTTATTACCCCTACATCAAAGGGTTGGAAGAAGTTGAAGACTTAATTAGTCAGGATCAAACGCACAAAATACAGGAGTTGGAAGAAACAATAAAGAAACTCGAAGAGCAACTGGCGGAAAAGAGTAAAGAGGAGTAAAGTCAGTTATGAAAAATCAAGTTAGAGAGGAATTAAAAAATATACTGATCAATTGCATAGAAGAAAAAATCGAAAATTATAACCCTGAGTCCGAATCAAAGCCTTTCTTTGAGGCTATTTTTTCAAAAAAGATAGTAAACACCGCATCTCTCATTCAATCATTTTATACTTCCTTTGGCACTTCGATCTATGAACAAATGGCTGTGCTACTTGCAGAAAAAAATGCTGGATATCATGCCGAGCGACAATACGTTTTATTGGGTGAGATAGATGTTAAAACGGAAATATTAATCAACCAAATGCATCTTGATATATTGAAAATTGGGCAATCCGGACGAAAAGAAAGTCAAGTTACCGCTATAAAAAGCAGCATATTACCAGGCAAAGCAGATCAAGACCCGGAGAGTATTGTTGATGTTTTTATTAAAAAGCCTACAGGAGAGGAGTTTTATTTTGATGTTACGAGCCCTAAAGGTAACATAAAAGAGTTTAGAACGCTAAAAAAGAAGCTATTACGCTGGACGGCACTGCGACTCAGCATAAACAAGCAAGCAATTGTCAATACTGGTTTGGCAATTCCTTATAATCCGTATCACCCACAACCTTATGCGCGTTGGACTTCGACCAATTTATATGATGACGGTGAGTTAATGGTTGGTTCAGATTTTTGGAATTTTGTTGCAGCAGAACCAGTTTATGAAGATTTACTTGCTGTTTTTAAGGAAGTTGGCTTGATGCTTAAGCCAAAAATTGACGAAGCTGTGGGTCGATAAAACCACTTTATCTCCCAACAGTTTACTCACGTCTTTTCTTTATATCAAGCGCCAATTTTTCATCGACTAAATTAAACTTCAAGAGTTTCTCAAGAACCGCCATTTCTACAAAATGCGCTCTGCTTACATACTCTGAACTTAGGGCTTTACCATCTAAGAGATTAGCATCAATTATTTTAATGAATGGTTCTGGTATCTTCACATTAATAGAGTAATAGCGTTTAGGTTTTGGAGATTTTCGCATGTTAAGGAGTACTCTCTTACTTTAATTATCTTTTTTGCTATTTTAAAGATATTCAATAGATAGTTAATTATATTCGTTGTTGCGGCAATGAAGGCGTCTAAATGAAAGGTATGAGTCATATACTCGCAACGAAAGAACACCTTTAGATAGTTCCTCAATTTTTCGCTTGAGTGCAATATGGTGGTCTAACATAGCGCTCTCCTATGAGCGCTCATTGGCCATTCCTAATGGCTTGCCTGCCTGTTTCTACGGTTCTTAAAACTATTGTTGACTTGTCACTTACTTCCAATTTAGGCTCGCTTTCTCAATATACTCTTTAATTTCTTGTAAAAGAAGATTATTACTCTCTGTCAACTTGATTTTGGCGTCTCTTCTATCGCTAAAAAAAACAGTCAGCATTGGACCCTTTAGTTGAGCTTTTTGAAAATCCTTAAGGGGATAAGTAACTGGTGTATGTCCTTCTAGCTGGCCACGGGGGTGCTCGCATAGGATTAGACGGTGGCTGGTTAACCATCCTGAACCGTTTTGAAGCTGAAATTCTAGGAATAATGTTTCTTGGGGTAGGAATAACAATAGCATGTAAGCTAATCTAACGATGGGTACTATATTGATTTTTCCTGTTTTTGGCCGCTTGTATGCGGCTTATTTAATTGCAGACAAATAGATTAGGCCGACGTCTTAATGAGGTTGTAGTAGTCACTTCTCTTTTTCTCGAAACCCAAACTATCCTTTTAGCCTAAAGATTCCCCAATTAATTTCGCAGGCATTCCTACTTATCCATTCATAACGTTAGTTAAATGTGAAAAGTGTAGGTCTTTTACAAGCTCCAGATGCTTGCATGGTTGGTTCCAAGAATAAGCTGGACAAGTGCATTTTTTTCGTATATAATCAACTTCATAAAACTTGCCTGGTTGGGTGAAACTTTCGACTTCATAGAGACCAGCTACAGTTTTTCTCATTATTATTTTAGGG
The DNA here is from genome assembly GCA_026014735.1 of Candidatus Bathyarchaeota archaeon. Lineage (NCBI taxonomy): Archaea > Thermoproteati > Candidatus Bathyarchaeota > Candidatus Bathyarchaeota archaeon. Next base: position 320,534 of record JAOZHT010000001.1, on the reverse strand, counting down.
GCGACAATTGGCCTGCCGGCTAAATAATGGTCGACTAAGTGCCACTCCTTTTTATCGTCTTGACAATAGAGTTCGATTTGAGGAACCCATGCCTGCATTTCAAGGGAGCTTAATTTTAACGGAATACTTCTTACATCTTCACCATTCAAGCGTACCGTGAAGGAACGTAATATCGTGTGACTTTGGGCATCACTCAACTCCAGTCGGACTGGGGTAGGCTTGGGAAAACAATAGTTTACATCCACTGAAAGGTCAAACTCGCCATTTGGGAGAATTATATCTGGGTACTCAACGTTATCAAGCTTCAAAAAAGGCGTCCTATGCTCCAGCAACTGGACTATGAAGCTTTTAGTATAACTGTCAATAATCGATTTATCTAGCTCACGAAAACGCTTCAATATCGCTGGGTTTAGGTCAATTAATGTTTTGCCTTCTATGTATGATAGCGGAAGGTGAGTTCTGCTAACAGCTTGTTTTTTTGCCAAGTCAGAAATAATTCGAGCCAACGCTGCCTTGGAAGAGTTTAGTCCACTCTTTTCCATAGCGTTCCCCAACATTCGGTAAGTCAATTGCTTTAATTTTTTGCGACGGTCCAATAGTCTATCCAAGGCGGTTGCAATTACGATTAAGCCGCCAGTAGCCTTGAATTTACTGTCTCCGATTATCTCTTCGGAGATTATGTTTGCAACCAGTTCTGTGACCTGTGTTAGGTGTTTGCAGTGTGCTCCTCGAATGGAATGATGAGGACATGAACAGTAATCATCAAACGGCCTAACTTCATAGAACTCCTTACCGGGGTGAGTAAGGCTCTCCAGTCTCCAAGAAGCGTTCCCTAAATATTCTATTCGAGGCTTGTATACCCATCTTGAAGCTTGTTTTGTATAATGGATGCCGCATTTACATAAAAGCTCAATTTCACTCGGCGGAAGTATTATTTCCTCGTTACATGTTGGACAAAAAGTTACCATTCCATGCGGAAAATCCGCGATTATTAATTCAAGGAGTGAGCAGCCAAGATAGAAAGCCTCACATGTCCTAATATCCCCGAGTTCTACCATAGCTTTAAGATATTTTTCCACTACTTCCGGACGTTGCCCCGTTGATTCTCTTATCTTTGTTTTACTGAGTAAGTCTTTGCGTTTTCTAAAATTTTTCTTAAGCGATCGCTTAAATCCTCTATAAGATTCCGGGTATATGCCGTGCTCTTTTAGGTAAGCTTCTTTGCGAGGTATCGTTTGCTTCATTTCTCTAAATTTTACAAAGTGTCACCCTCTCTTATAAATTCTATCCGTAAAAGTATCACCTGCAAAGGAAATCTGACGCCAAGCCTATGTTTACAACGTGAATTCCCATGAAAAAGGAAAAATGGGTAGTCTTTAGAGAGGAAACAAAACTCGTCAGCCTCATAGACGGCATAGCAGAAAGAAGAGGCATCGACAGAAGTGACTTCATACGGGAAGCCGTACGAAAACAACTAACAGAGTTAGGGTTTTTCCCAGAACCAGTAAACACCGCTAGTGAGGAACGCAGAGAAAACAGCGACCGAGGAATAAGCCATGGACAAGCAAGTTGAGTTTCTGGTTAAATTAAGAGACGCCAGCCTAATGCTTGCCGACGCAGCAAACCAATACATAGACAAACTAGCGCCAGCTGGATGCAAGTCAGAAGAAACCAAACAAACCATCGTAGTCCAAGAATCAAACTTTAACATCCTAAAATTCGAAGCCCAGCAAAGCGCCAAACTAGGCACATACGAAATCGCCTACAAACAAAGCAACCCAGTTGACAAGTGGAGTAGCGTCTATAACATCCTAAAAGGCGGCAACGCAACCATCCAAGACCGCTACCATTGTGAAGGCTACCAATACAGCTACTGGCTATACGGAGAAGACAAAATCTATCGCCAAAAACTCAAACCCAAATCCTAAGGAGCTATAACAATGGTCCAACGGGGAAAAGGTAAGAAATGCGGGGACTGCGCCAACTGGAAAGATAAAGAGAGCCCATGCACATACTACGACGACATAGTCAAAGGCATAATAAAAAAGACGGACCCCGCGTGCGAAGACTTTTTTCCCAAAGGTAAAGACAAGCCCAAACTGCATAAATCAAGCGGCAATGCTGAGCAGGGATTCTTCGAGGCAATATATGCCAGCGGAAAACCAGCCTTCTTGACAGTAAAAGACGGCAACTTCAGGATATGTGAAGAAGTTACCGTTGAAGAAGAAGTCTTCTTGCCCAAAGAGTACCCAGACGAGTTCCCCTATGAACCCTACAGCTACTATGAAGGCAACCTGCCTACCAATGAGGAACTGTACTGGAAAGTTAGAGAAGAGTTTGGCCTGTTCCTTGATTTAGAGTCAACATGGAAGGACTACTTGGCCGCCTGTGTTTTGCTAAGTTATCAACAGGAGAAAATGCGAACAGTTCCCTACGTCTACTTTGTTGGGGATAATGAGAGCGGCAAAACTGTCGCCTTAAGCCTGTTTAACTGGTTATGCTACCGCCCGATGTTAGGCGTCACGATCCCCTCAGCCGACGTCTACGGCTACCTAGACGATTCTGACACACCCGGAACTATCCTCGAAGACGAGGCGCAGGGACTCTACAAGGACCTCGATAAAGCCAAAATCTACAAAGCAGGCTACAAAAAAGGCGCCGTCGTCCCCCGAACAATGCTTACACAGAACAAGCGCTTCATCAAATACTTCCGCGTCTTCTGCTTCAAAGCCTGCGCAGCTGAAGAAATGCCCCACGTCAAAGGCCTACTGGAACGCTTCATATTCATTCCCATGACAGAGGGCTACCCAACAAAAGACTGGGCAGACTTAAACAAAGACGACGAAACCCGCCTAAAAGAACTAAGAAATATTCTCCTAAAATGGCGTCTATCAACCATAGAAGCAGAACTCCCAGAAATCGAACTACCAGTAAAAGGACGCCTCAAAGAACTATGGAAGCCAGTCATCCAAGTTACTACAGGCTTAACCATCGAAAAAGACCTCAGAGCACAGCTAGAGCAACTACAAAAAGACCGATTGAGCGAGAAAACCAACACCCTGGAAGGCCACCTCGTTAAGGTAATCTGCGAACTATACAACCCAGAAACCCCTCTTGCCTCCTCAGACATATGGGATGGATTGGTTAAGGATTTAGAAGGCAAACTCGACGACAAAAAACCCAACAAGATGGACACCCCCGAGTTTGGAGAAGTAACTAAGCAAAAGATAGGCTACAGGCTTCGAGAAGTGCTAAACGGCAAAAAAACCAAAGCTAGACTGCAGGATGGCCCAGCTTGGGTTTACAGTTTTGATAAAGAAAAGCTCAAGCGTATCGCAAAGAAATACGCCTGCCAGCTTGTTCCAAAGTTCCAAACAATCCAAACCCCCACAGAGACCACCACACCTAAACCAAACGACGTAGTCAAAGAAACAAGCAGTATTAACCAAAACAAGCCCTTTTTAGAACCTCAGAAAACTGAAGAAACAGCGGTGGCTTCCACTAAAGTTGTGCAACTTGGGAACACTGGAACATACACCTTAGACGAGTTGGCGTTGAAAGCTAAGAGCGTATGCCGCCTAACCATGGATTTCGGGATAGAGACATGTGTATGCTGCGGAGCCAAAGGACGAATGGACTGGCAAGTCACCGAATTTGACGATTCATGGGGCTTCCTGTGCGGTCCCTGCGGAGTAAAACTTTCCGAGAGGTTGAGCAATAATGGTTAAAAACGCCGACAAGCAAGAGCTGGTATTTGTCCGGTATGTTGATCATGTTCTCTACAACCGCTCTTCAGCTCTATCCATGCAGCCGCAGGTTCGAGAAGCAATCGGATGGCTCATCTACGAATGCGACAATTACATCACTCTTTGCTGGGACCGAGACGCTGGACCACCTACCCTGCACGGTGGCGACCCCAAAGCCTCAGGGCTTGTCCTGCTAAAATCAGACATCTTGGAACTTCAAAAACTGCCTGCAAGTCCTGAGTTGAATTTAAATTGCAAACAGCCTAAACAAGTAGATGAGTATGCGTTCCGACCATCGGAGCGAAAAACTCACAAAGAGATGAAAACCAAATGATACCGCAGACATTAGCGAAGCCTATAACTATCAACCGCCAACTAACACTTGAAGAACTCAAAAGCCTAAACTTACCAATGAAAATCCAAGGCGACTCCGTCTTCTTCGAACAAAGCATCAGAGGCTACAAGCTCAAGCAACCTGTCGAGATCAACCTACAAAAGATGCTATCAGCTAGAGAAAAAGGTTTAGTTGCATACATCATCAACGCCTTTATCAGCGAGCGACCAGCACTACTCCCATTTGTATTTGACAACCAAAGTATCATCAAAATGGCTAGACACTTTCTACGACACTGCAGCGGATCCCATAACAGCTGCCGCAGCTACACCGTCCATGTGCAGAAATACTCAGTTTGGCTCGGCTACAGCCCAGACCTCCTAATAGCAGACCTAAAACCAGTCGGCAACATCCCCGATCCATTAAGAGTTCAGAACCATACGGGATACCTCAACGATTACTTAGCACAGCTTCAAGACGATGGCCTAAAACCGGGCGCTGTAAACAACTACGTCAAAAGCGTCAAAACCTTCTACCGAGTCAACGGAATAAAAATCGAGCTTTCAGAGCCACTCAGCCGCCGCGTAACCTACAAAGACCGAGCACCCAAACCAGAGGAACTTGCCAAACTGCTTGACTTAGCCGACCTAAGAGAGAAATTCATCATTTCAGCCTTTGCCCTCGGCGGCTTTAGGGAAGAAACTTTTTCAAAACTACTCTATCGACACGTCAAAGAAGACCTCGAAGCCAACAGAATCCCCGTTCACATCCACGTTGAAGCGGAAATCACCAAAGGCAAATACGGCGATTACGATACCTTCCTCGGTCCCGAAGCAGCAAACTACCTAAAACTGTACTTGGAGCAGAGACGCAAAGGCAGCGCCGACTACAGAGCAGGCAAAAACAAATACATGAAGCCAGAGGAAATCACCGATAACTCACCGCTCATCCGAGACGCAAACAAGAACGACAGAGTCAAAGGAGTCACGCCAAAACAAATACGCAAAATTGTCCATACCCTCTACTTAGAAGCAGGTTTAATCAAGCCAGCCATGGGCAGATACTACGAGCTTAGAACCCATAGCATACGCAAATACTTCAAAACACAAATGATCGCCTTAGGAGTCCAAGAATCATACGTTGACTACATGATGGGTCACATCCCCGACACCTACCACGACATCCAAAGCTTAGGCATGGAGAAACTCAGAAGCATCTACGCAGCTGCAGGATTAGCTATAAGACCCAAGACCCAACACAGCAAACTAGAAACCATTAAGGAAATGATACGGGCTTTAGGCGAGAACCCGGAGCAGATTCTAAACAGAGATGCACTTACCCAAGGAGCAACTACAGAGAAAAAAGACATCGCTGAACATCAGTTGGCTGTTCTGCGAAACGAGCTTAGGCAGCTAATCAAAGAGGAGGCTGCGGTATAAATGAACCTATATACGGTCGATAACCGTCGGACCCGCCATCATATGTACGAAATAATACTAGCCTTTTTTCTTTTATTCTAACTTGTTTTTCTAAGCATTTAGAAGGTTCTACGTTAGGCGCTAAATCGTCAGCTGCCCAAGTTTTTCTTTGTATGGATTGTGTTTTTTGGTGCGGGCGCTGCAGTGAACCAATAATGCAGGGCAGACGTTCAGTAGGCCGTGTGGCTTCTTCTGATGCCTGCGATAATTTTAAGCAATCCAGGAGGCGCTAAGTTTTTGGCTGAGCAACCTGATAGAAGTCAAAATATTGGCGTTTCAAAGTCCAAAGTCAAATTTGACTTCTCTACTGTACGCTCCCGTGTCCTACCCATCCTCAAGGGTATAGAGGTCAAAATGTACCCTGCCAAAATAGGGCGTGCCCGTGGATGGAGCAAACAGCACGTCGATTACTATGTAAAAAAGATGGAAAAGGCAGGCTTAATCCGCCGACTTAAGCGCAGTAACTTTGTTGATTACGAGTTAACCGAGAAAGGTCAAAACTTTCTCATATCATGTGAGGGCGTCCTCTTTAGCAGCGGCGTCTTTCGGTTGCATCGGTGTTTCTTCAAGTTTCCAGTGTTACGAGAGGGCGTCTATCCACAGGCTGATTTTAGGCGAATAGAGATGCAGAACTGGACCGCACTTTTGGGATTAGAACAAGGCGTCAAAGTGAGGCATACGACGACGTCTTGGATTGTTCATGTAGAAACTCTGTATGGTCGCAGCCCGGGAGAGCTTGTGACGTTGGCAAAGAACTTGGCTGACCGAGTCGCTAAGGGCTTATCCAGTAAGTATGGTTGCGTTTTGGGTGAGGGGCAGATTAACAAGCGCCATGAACTGGGCATTGATGACCCAGTCGCCAATCTCTTGAACCGATATTTTACAGTGAGTTCGCCTAAACGGGTTATTGATGATAGCCCGGGAGAAGACGAAGGCGAACTGGATCACCTTGGCCGTGACGCCGCTGTCGAGTATTTGCTGATGCCGGAGCGCGTCAAAAAGCTTGAGGGGCAAATGGGCAACGTCCTTTACGATTTGGAAAAAATCGCGGGCAGCCTAACCAAACTTGACAAGATGGGCTATGACATAGCGAAAGTTGCTGAGGTCCTCTGCAAGCTTGCTGATCCCGAAGGCAGCCAAGGCGTGGCTAAAGCTTCGGGTGATGGAGGTAACAGCTATGTCTCTTAGGCGGGTTAGGGTGTTTTTGGCTGTGGAAACCTGTTCAAAAGCACTTTTAGCGGTATGCCGAGGGTATGGGAAAAGTCCATGCTTTTTGGAAGTTGCTGTTCTACGGTTGCTTGGTGTAGATTGCCGAGTGCTAAAAGTCACGTGCGTTAATGGAGCAAAAACCTTGGAGTGTGCATTTTGACATGGAAGCAAGCGATAAACCTGTTCAAAACATGCCAATTTCAGCCCAAAAAGCGCCAAAAGCTAAGCGTAGCCAAGCCGACAAGGTGGGGAAACTCAAGTACCTACTTGCCAAGGATAAGAAACTCGACCGCGATGTTGCCGAAATCAAGTTGCTACTCCGTGTTATCTTTGCTGGCCTGAAGGATTCCTTGCATTTTGAGAAGTCGCTTATCGAAGAGGCAGCATGTAAAGACGAGATTGACAAGGCAATTCTTCAACTGTTGTATGAAGCAGGTGCTCCCGGATTGCTGCCTAAAGACATAGCCGCCAAGCTTGCTGAATTCAAGATTGCCCGCCATCAGGTAACCCGCAGGATCGTTCGCATGAATAAGCGACTGGCTAAAGAATTGGATTCAGCGGTTGTTGAGCGGCGGGGATGGTGCTGGGCTATGACAAGCTTCGGCGTAGACGCCTACAAAGCATCAGAGAAAGACTTGCTAGCCGAAGGCGTGACTATACACAGCGCTTCTGAGGAGGAGACATAGTTTGGCATTGACTGAGCGTGAAAAGCAGATTCTACGGTTACATGCACAGGGCTTGAGCGATTATCGGATTGCGAGAAAATTGAATATGGAAATGCCAAATGTAAAGCGTTCAAGAAAGAACGCATCAAAGAAGATAGAACATGCACGAGCTGATTTAGAGTTTATCGACCAACTCAAATTCCAGCGGCCGCCTCCATGAAGACTTCAAGAACAGAGTGCATGAGATTGTTTTAATAGAGCTACCGTTCTACCTAATTTTGGGTGAGGGAACCGATTAAGTTTTCGAGTTACACGTCGTATGGATTAATAGCGGCATCATGCGCGATTCACTTAAATAAAATGTGTGTGAACTGCTTTTGATATAAAATGCCGTGGGAAACGCTTCTTATCCTTCTTGCTGGAATTGCCATAGTTGTTTATGGCGCTGATGAAGCAATCAAGCGGCTTTTAGGATTATCCAAATTCTTTCGGCTATCAGCATTTGTTGTGGGTGTAGTCATAGCTGGTACACTAGCAGTTTTGCCCGAATTGTCTATCGGTATCTTGTCGGCTCTTGGAGAGTCATCAACTTTCGGTTTAGGATTAATTTTTGGAGCAAACGTTGCCGACTTAACATTAGTCATTGGGGTTGTGGTCTTGATTGCAGGAGAGCAAAAGATGACACGGGATATGCTCAAAAATTTGCGAATCTCTTTCATCGCTGTACTCCTTCCTGTATTTCTGCTTTTTGATGGAGAAATATCAACCATCGACGGCGGAATATTGGTAGTTGCTTTTGTGATCTATGTTATTTGGCTGCTTAAAAGTGGCCATGGAGGCAGAGAAGTTGCCGAGCGAATGCGATTATCAAAAAGAGTAGTTCGATTAGGCATAACTATCTTTCTTTTAATTATTGGAATTACCGTTTTATTCATAGGCAGTTCACTTGTAACTGATTCAGCACAGGAATTAAGTCAAGTACTTGGTTTGCCCTTGTTTTTAATTGGCCTTGTTGTTGCTATTGGCACTTGTTTGCCTGAGATGGCATTTGCAATACGTGCCTCGGAAACGGAAGGTTCCATTGGTATCGGTAACATTTTGGGAAACGTACTTGCTGATTCACTTTTAACCATAGGTATTATCGCAATTATTCACCCTATCAGACTGCCTAGTCTGGCTTCTCCAATAGTTACTGGAGTGTTTGTGGCAGCGTCAGCGGTGTTCGTCTATTTACGTTCGAGAGACGGCGATCTTAACAAGAAAGATGCGATTTTACTAATTGGGGCATATGCGCTTTTTGTTCTGATTCAATACTTGTTTGAAGCGGTTGGCATTTAATTTCTTTCCTCTTTCCAGAAATCGCTTTGAACTTAAATTAAAACTTGTTAGAGCACAGGATAAAATTTAGTTTTAGTGTTAAACAGGAGTGTTATGCTACACAGAATTGATATTCTAAGCTAAACTATTTAGCTTCGTGTTCTTAAAAGGAGCCAATTTCTTGTTCAATTCTTGAAGAAAGCTTATGCCTTCGAAGACCAATACTTTGTGATTTAAGGATTGAAATATAATGAGCACGAAAGAACTTGGAAAACTTGCTCCAACGGTCAAAGAGGTAACCCAAACTCACGTTGAAACGTTTAATGACGTTAAGCAATCAATGAAAGCTACCCAAAAAAGCGCCGGATCTATAAACAAGCTTTCCAAGAGCGGAAATAAAAACTACCTCATTAAAGCTGGAATGGCATTAATCGTATTTCCTGAACCTATAGTAAGCGATGTTCTTGGCACTTCACTTATAGCGGCTGGATTGGTTCAAGAAGGTATTAGACGCAACTCAATTTATCTAGAAGATATGCCGAAAGCGCTTAAAAGTGCAATGAGAGACCTGAAAAACGCCAAACAACTATTTTAATTCATTTTTCCAATTTTATTGATTGATTGAGCCGCACGATTATTAAGCTATACTGAAATATCGTGTTTGTGATATTATCGTGTTTAGGCTCTCAAGCCATTAATCTTTAGTTACGGCTTATTTTGCGATTGTTATGTCTCAGGATGGCGTTGGTTGTAAAGAGTGCAAGCGGCTTAGGGAGCATGTAGCTTCTCTTTTGCCTTTCAAAGTTCTTGAGGCTGCGTCCGGCAAACCTTTGCAGATTCGGGGCGTAGCCATGTGTAGTGGCATGAGTCGAAACCACAACATCTACACCAGCGAGGAGCTGCAAGCCTTCACGAACAAATTGGCAAGCGCTCCAGTCTACATTGAGCATGTTGCGGTTCCCAACGCTATCGGCAAGGTGACTAAGACCGATTGGGATGGCCACAACCTCTGGTATGAAGCAGAAATCTACGATGAGCCAACTGTTGAGAAAATCCGCAAAGGCCTAATCCAGCACGTCAGCGTCGGCGCAGACTACGAAGCCGTCGATCTGGTAGATGGCAAAATTCCCCATGGCTTGCATAACGCCGAGTTAAGCCTCGTAGCAGTACCAGGTATTCCCGAAACTAACGTGCAAGTTCTAGAAAAACTGACTCAAACAGAGGGTAAGTTAACTGAGGCGCAAAAGACCATCGAGGACCTGCGCAAACAAGTCCCCATTGATGGCTTGCTGAAGAATCCTCCTAAAATGATAGCTGTATCTGAAGTAGCCAAAATGGTTGAAGCTGTTCTGCCCTCGACGATGGTTCAGAGAAGTTGGAGTCTTGGACCGCAGCGCATGTGTCAAGAGCTACGGCGAGTAGTTCAGCAGTTAGAGCAGAAGGCGGGAGGCAGCTAGCTGTGTTTATGCTCATTTCTATGAGGGAGAGTACCAAAGGACGAACTTTGGGAAATTCAAAACAGAGAATCAAATTGATTAGATGACTGATAGAACAAGCAAAGCTTGGATGGCTGCAGGAGAAACAGACGACCCAAACGCCATAATCGAATCTTTTGAAGCCGCCGCCGGCATCACCAAAGGCTCACCCGTCTACTTGAGCGCCGACGACAAGGTCTCATCAAGTCCAGGCGGAGACGACGCCATCGGAGTAGCAACCAAAACGGTGCTGGCAGCGGAAATGTGTCCGGTACTCAAACGTGGCAGAGTAAAAGTCGCAGCAAATGGAGCCATAACACGCGGAAAAGCCGTCTGCGCAGCTGGAAGCAACAAAGTAGCCCCACTGGTTGACCAAGCAGTCAACGAAGGCGGCGCAGCAACCTACACCATATTCTACAACCGCAAACTCGGCACAGCCCTAGAATCCACAACAACAGACGGCGACCTACTATTCATCGACGTGGAGAAGTGATAACATTGAAACCTCGACTTTTTGAAGCCCTAATGGCAAAGCAAAACGATCAGCGAGAAGTCTATGAGAAGCTCAAGCAGAAAGCCGATCACCCATTCCTAAAACGCTACTCGCAGATGGGTGTCAAAGAAGGCTTCTTCAGCGACATGGCAAGCGCCCTTGGCAGAATGCACGACACGATGGTGGATGCTGCATGGCCTGAGCTGATTGGCAGAAACATAATCACCGTCATGCCCACCAGCGAGGCGATGGAGCGTTTTCCACTTGACGCAGGCGCAGTTGGCTACCGCTATGCAGAAGGCGCAGTAACAAGGCTAAGCTCAAAGAAACCCTCCACAGTAGACATCTACACTAACCAGCTAGCCGAATCCTCTGATGAATGGTCCCGCGAATACCTCGAAGATGCCACTTGGAACGTTATGAGCAAAGCCGTTGACAACGTAGGTAGAGCACTTGGACAAAACGAAACCGAAGTAATCTTGGCATTGTACGCTGCAGTTCAAGCCGCAGATTTAGCAACAGGCGCAGAACTGGCTGGCGGAGGTCTTGTCGCTAGCTGGGCGTCGCTGTTGAGTTTGCATGAGGCGGTTCGAAGAGAACACTGGCGACCCAACGTGTTAGCTGTTAACGAGATGCAACTGCACCAGCTGCTAAACGATGACAAATTCGTAAAATCCGTGTACCTGCCAAGCAGTGAAACCGACATCGCACAAGGCACCATCGGCAGCGTACTTGGCATGACAGTGCAATCGAGCACTCTGGTACCCAATGGAACCATGTATGCAATTGATACCAGAGTGGCGTCTGTTATGCTTCTGCGGCGAGACGTTACTGTGGAAGACTGGGAAGACGTCAAAACAGGTAAGTACGGCGTGCGTGGAACCACACGATTTGGCGCTGGCATCCTCCGATCCAAAGCTATTGCCCGAATAACCAACGTAAAGCAGACCATGACCTAAGCTGCTCTAACGACAATTTTTCATCCCTCTTTTTTGGGAAACAAACAATCCTTTGAGGTTTATCCTGCATGAGTAATGTCTTAAGAAAAATCCGTGAAGTACTCTCCTATGTACCCGCGTCAGGCGTGGCATCGCCAAAGGATAGAGTATTCTTTGACACCTCATGCATCCCACTAGCCGACGTCATGAAGCTCTATGACCGTGACCCAACCTGCAAAAGCAGCGTGGACCTGCTGGCGGCTTCAACGGTTGGCATGGGCTTTTACACCACTGTTGACGAGAAATACGACAAAGCAGCCGAAGCCAAAGCAGCAGTGGACCGGTTCTGTGAAGACGTCAACCTTGATGGCTTACTAAACGATATGGCTAAGCCTCTGATTGCTTGTGGTAACGATTTCTGGCTAAAACTCGCACCTGAACGGCTAGCCGACATGCTGCGTATGCCGATTGATTCAGTCCAACGCATTGGGCTAAGCTCTGTTCCTACCCTAAAAATTCCCTATAAAGTCACGGGCTACCAGCTTCAAGCCACCTACAGCGGAAACGCTGGAAACGAGCTAAAGCCCGAAGCTGTCATCCACTGGCGCCTAAACGGTGATGTTCCATCTGGGTTCGGCGTTGGCTTGCTGCAGGTTCTATTGCATACTTTGACTGTTGACACGGATAAGCGCCCCTCGTATGCTTGGATGAAAGCCAAAATAGAGAAGATTCTGCCAAACATCTTTGTTAAGTACGCTGGTCCTGACGTCGTTGTCCAACTTGAAGGCCAGAAAGAGGATACCATCAAAAAGTATGAGTCTGCGATTAAGAATCGCCCGGAAGAGGGGCAATGGCTTTTCAGTGGCGCCAAATCCGTCGGCGTCTACCCAGTATCCATTGACCCAAGGGCACGTTTTGAGTATTACATTGATCACATGGTAAACCAGTTCTACCTCGGATGCGAGACGCCTCTGCCAAGATTGTTTAGCACTCCAGGATTCACTGAAGCGTCGGCTAGGGCAGCCTTAGACCTTCAGGACATGCTCATAAAACCCGTCCAGCGGTACATCAAGCGTCAAGTTGAGAAAGAAATCTTCGCTGTCACGGTATCGCAGGCTGGTTTTGATGCTACTAAGGCTAAGGTTAGGCTGAATTTTGGGAGTCCCGAAACGCCTGAGCTTGTGCCCGCCGATCTGATCAGAGCGGCTGAGCTTGGGCTGGTAAGAGCCGAAGAGTTCCGAAAGAACGCTGTCAAGTTCGGTTGGGAACTCTGGGATACTAAAGAAGCCAATGCCATTAAGACCGAAGGAGGCACCTAATATGGCAAGCGTAACTGTCGATGACGTCAGAGACGTTTTGCACATAGCCGACTCAGACATTCCCGACGCCAAAGTGCTCAAGATGGTTAAGCGTGCCGCAGTCACGTTAGGGCTTGAACTGAACTCGCAAATTGATTATTCAAACTGCGGCGAGACAGAAAAAGAAGCCATCACCGTTTTGGCTGCCATTTATGCGGTCTGCTATTTGACAGGCGGCTCAGTAATCGGCTTAAACTTCAGTGTCGGCGATTTGAGCAGTTCTAACTCTTCATTACCGAGCTTAGCTGTGTTGCAGGCAGAGTTTGAGCGCCTTCTTGCAGGCCTAAAAACACCTTATGTGGGGAGCGCTTAGCTATGGGAAATGTTCCTGAAGCCTACTACCAATTCGTTATGGACTACGCGCCCAACGTCTATGTTATTCCACCAAGCACACCTGACCCAGCTTATGGCAAGGGAGTTCTGGCGGCTAGCTTCGCCATAGACTTTCTCTATGATGCCTACTCTGCTCCGCAATTTGAGAATAGAAAAGCCGACATTTACGCCAAAATCGTGAGTTTAGCTAATTGGGCTTTAACCCAGCAGTGCCTTGACCCTGCACGTAAGGCTTATGGCGGCTTCAAAAGTGCAGAGGAAAGCACCTACTATTACAGTGTCGATGCTTGCCGAGTCATTCCGTCACTACTTAGCGCCTACGAACTTACCGACGATGCCCGTTATTTGGAAGCTGCTAAGCTAGCCGGAGGAACTTTTCTCAAAATCATGCAGGACCAGCAGGCCTACGGCGGCTTTGCAAGAGCAGTAACGATTGGCGATGCATGGCTTCTGCAATTGGATGTTGAATGCCTCTATGGCTTGATTGGCTTAAAGATGCTGGCCGAAAAGCACGACATCCCAAACGTTTCAGTCTACCAAAGCATAATGAGCAAAGCAATTGGCTTTCTCCGATTTGGTTTTGAGAATCTCTGGTTAAACTTTGACCCAGCAGACGGCAAATGGCACAGAGTAGGCTTAACCGAGAATGAGGTTTACGATGACCCTTTCGCCTATGCCTTGCTGGGGATGTATGCGGTTGAGGGCTGGAGTATTAGCTGCCAAAAGGTCTACAACAGCCTGAACAACATTAGAGCTAGCGCCAAGTATCCAGCTTATGACCCTGCAGTTTGCTGGGCTGGCTACATAGATGTCGTTAGCCGATTTTCAGCCTGCGACTACTACGATGCCGTCACAAGTGGGATCCTTTGGAAAATCCGTAGCAACCACGACAAGCCAAGCCTAAAACTCAGCGTAGAAGTCATCAGCAAACACGCAGCGGAATTCATGTTCTGGGGCGCCAAACACACAGACTACAGCTACGTAGAGAACAAGCAGGCTTTGGTTACAGTTAGCTGGCTAGCCGAGCTTTTCCTCCATTACGAGGAACCCGTAACCCAGTTCACCAAGATTCTGAAAGCTAAGGGCGAAACAGTCACGCTCTATCCTGTCAGAGAAGCCGCTGCAACAGTGACTTATGGCGAATCTTTGGATTTGCTAGCGGCTGTTTCCTCACTCAAAGCCGAGCAAGTAATGTTGGAAGCGGGCTATTACCTGAACGACTACTTGGCATTGTACACTTTTCTTCCAGTCCGAGTGCACGACAAGATTAGGCGCCAGGGCGAAGACTACGAAATCCAAACAGTAACGCCCTTCACGTTTGCGAATCAGCGGTTCTACTTCAAAAGCGTCGCAAGGAGGCTAATCGCAAGTTGAGCGAAGTAGAAAACCCCGTCATAACAGTTCTGCGATTAATCGAATCTCGAATAAGAGTTGTCAAGGATGACGGCGGCTTAGCCCGTGTCCTTTGCTCTCAAGCAAATTATGATCGGGAACTGCTCAAAGACTACGACGCCCAAATCACCGTCTCCAAAACCTCTGAGCCCTGCCAAGCGCAGAAACACACCTTAGACGGCAAACTAAGAAGACGCATTTACTCCCTCCGAGCAACCGTAACTACCGTTGACAAGCCGTCTGCAAGCTCAGACATCGGCAGAGTCATGCGGGACAAAGTGCTTGAGCAGCTGCTATTGATTATTCCCGAAAACCGCAACCTGCCCTATAGGACACTTTACAACTTTTACCCGATTGACTCGACATCTACAACTCACAAGGCCTATAGTGCAGCATCTACAACCGAGCTAGAGCCATTAAACGCTGCTTGGGCAGAATTGACGAATCCCGAGTATGCGAATCTTTGGGGAAGCGACGACGTCAGGCACTCCAAAAGCGCAACTGGCAATGGCGAGTTTGCGTTTATGTTTTTCCGCTTCAAAATGGGCGCCAAAGCTGGAGAGCGTCGAAACGAAGCCAGAAAGCAGTGTTTAAAGCGTGTAGTTTTGGCGTTTGAAGGTTTTGGGCTATCTCCAACGGGAAACGGCGTTACCCTAAAAGTATGGGCTAACTTAGCAGGCGCTTGGAGCAACCCACAAACCGGCGTTTCAGGGACAGATGAAACCCTGACTATCACTCTAACGTCGAACTTGACGAACTACGTCAACGATGACGGCTTTCTATACCTGATGGCAAAGACAACCAACCCGTCAAACGGGGTCTCGCCTGCCGTTTTGTACTGCGATTTTGTCCAATCAACCGTTGACGTGCGGGGCATAACGTTCTGCGATGTGCACAGTTACCGAGACGTCGATGTAGTTGACGTTAAGCCGTTTCTCTACAAAGAAGAAATCGTAACCGTGGCATGGCTCTTCGAGTCAGTTACGATCTCATAGTCACAGGTGAAAAAACATGGTGGACACCTATCATAGCGATCAAGAAAAGTTCTATTATGTACCGGAGGGCACCTTCGGCGTGGTTCCAGCTAGCCCAGCGATGCTTGGGCACTCCTGCAGCAGCCTCGACCCAGACATAAACCCAAACAACATCAAAGTCTCAGGCACCGGCGCCATCGATTTGGTTGCATTAAAGCGTGGCTTAAGACAGCCGCTCCTAAAAATCAAGTACCCCATCCCATCGGATGCACCCATCAACTTTCTCCAGTACGTCAAACAAGAACTCAACGTCAGCCTTTCCCTTCAAGTGCTCTACTACAAAGACATTTTCGCCACAGCAACCGACATCATAAGCCTACTCTACAAAGGCGCCAGATTCGACAAAGCTACTCTAACATGCGACATTGACGGCATTTTGGAGTGCGAAGCCGAGTTTCCAGCCCAAGACGTCGAAGTCACCACCGCAAAAATTACCGGAGCTTCATACACCGATTATGCCGGTGCCGTCTCTGGTAGTGAAAGCTATGTCAAAATCGGCGGTGTAACCTGCGAGCGAGTCACTTCTTGGAAACTGCAGATAGAAAACAGCTGCAAACCTGTCCCAGTCATAAGGTCAACCAACGGGCACTTGGCAAAGTACCTCACGTGGGGTAAACGGCTACTGACTGGGGAACTGAATTTTGAGTTTGAGAGCAAGCAAGAAGCCGACGACGTATTAGCTGACACTGAGCAATCCAGTTTAGAATTTGGGTTAGGCGGTGCCAATAAAGTGAGCGTTGAGCACACCAAGTGGGAAGATTTCTCTTTGAGCGGCAAATCCGAGGACTTGATCTACGCTAAGGTGCCCTTCACGGCTAGAGGACCGTTAACGATTTCATAGGAGCAAAAATTATGCCAAAAAATGAAATCAGAATTTATGTGCAGACGATTGCTCTGATGAACCGTTTTACCAAACGGATTAGCCAGCTTCCTTTGGATTTACAGGAGGCTTTTTTGGCTGATTTGGAGACGGCGATAGAGGCACGTCTAAAAGTTTTAGAGATGGCACAAGCATGAAGCAAGAAACCTTAGAAATTGACAACCGATTCGGCGAAGAATACCAAGGCAAGTACGTTTTCAAAGAGATAACTTGGGCAAAACGCAACCGCATAATCCAAAAACACACTAAATACAACAAGCTGTCCGGCGATGTGGAGAGCAGCGATTTCATCTCTATACAAGCAGAAACCATCATGGCAAGCATGCATGGACAACCCCAAACCCATCCCATCACGCTGGAAAAGCTGCTGGGCGAAGAAGACGGCATACCCATCGAGCTTGGAGAACTCTTCTCTAAAGTAGTCAACAAGCTAAACGGCATGTCGCGGGAGGATTTGCGTTTTTTACTAGAGCAATTAGACGAGGAAAGCCGCACAGCACTCTTGTCGAGTTTAGGCTATGCCAAACCTTCGGATGGACACCAACCCAACTCGCTAAACAGCCAGCCCGAACAGTGCAGGAGTTCTGCCACATCTTGAACGTAATGGATGAAGTTGCTGAAGAAGAGAAACGGAAAGCGGAGCGTGAAGCAAAACGGCACTAGAAGTAACCTGCGACATTCAGGGCGTAGAAGAATTCAAGACAGCTATGCAAAGGTTAGATTCAGGCATGCAGCGTCAGGTCCACAGCTTTTTGGCTAGCTGGGCTGCAGACGTTAAAGCCGAAGCCATGCGCCTTGTTCCCGTTCGGACAGGTTATCTTCGAAGTAGCATCTATGCAAAGATTCAGGAATGGGTTGCTGAAATCGGGGCAGACGCCACATATGCCCTCTTCGTTGAGTTGGGCACCAAATACATGCAGGCACATCCTTACCTTTACCCAGCAATTCAGCAGTATCTGCCAGAACTAGAAGTAGTCATAGTCTCAGCTATCGAGCAAGCTAAAGCGGAGGCTGGACTTTGAGTTTTAGAGAAATAGCTGTTACTATTCGGGCTGTTAACCGTGCAAGTAACGAGTTTGGAAGAATCCGAACTGACGCTGAAGCCCTAAGTGCCCGCATTAAGAGTTTAGGCGCTGCAATCTCGGGAATCGGCGCTTCGGGCATGGCAATAGGCTACATAGCCAACCAATTCGGATTGCTCGATGACGCTCAGGCTAAGGTTTTCAACAGCGCCATGATGGTTGTCACGGTCATGGGCACCTTCATGACTACCAGTGTGGGTGTTGCTGTTGCCCAGAAAGTTTACTCTGCTGCTTGTTGGGTTGCCACAGCTGCACAGAATGCCCTAAACATCAGTTACGGAACCTTTTTGGCTCTCACTGGCGTGGGTATCGCTGTTATAGCGGCTGCTGCAGTTGCAATGTACAGCTTTGCCAACAGCATGAACGCGGCAACTTCAAGCATGCAGAACTTCAACTCCACAGCAAGCCAAACCTCAACCGCTACTCGGGGCATTGTGCGATCGGGTGACATGGCGATCTACCGCCAAGGAGTCGAGGACACATGAGCGAACCAGCAACGCCCTCCGTCACTCTCTATTCTGGGGCAATGGGCGGTCCGATTAATCAAGCGGACATTCAGGAGCTATCCGTGCACTTGGGCGGAACCGAGGAAGTCAGCAGTTTCGCCTATCGTCTCCAAAATTGGAACGGCAAATACAGCCCAAGCGGCTCTCCAATCGCGCTGGGCGAGGACGGCTACATTATGATGGGTCGAGGTGCTAATTGTCCTCAGCTCATTACCACACGAAACGAGAACATGAAGTTCCAGTCAAACGCTACCGAGCATTATGTCACTGTTTCTGGTCGTGACTGGGGTGAGCGGTTATTCCGTGAATACGTCACCGAAGGCTACGCCCTCATGAAAGGCGAGGACATAGTCAAGCATCTGCTGGATTATCATTCGGGTCTGCCTCATGTGAGAAACGCTGTTGAGCTGGTTGAAAACACCGATACGACCTTCACCCGCTTGGATTATGAGAATAAGCAGGCTTGGGAAATCCTCAAACAAATCGCTCAGGATAGTGATAAAGCAGGTGCAATCGGATACGATTTCAGGGTTGCACCGGATGGTCGCTTTGAATTCTTCCATAGAGGCGCCAAAACAAGCTCCGTCAGCCTAATTGACCGCATTGAAGAGGCAGAAACGGAATCGGATATCCTCTCTGTTAGAAACAAAGTTACCATTTATGGTGCTGCCACTAAAAGCACGCCCATAGATGTTGACGAAACGGTCGAAAGTCTCAACCCAGCCAGTGGTTACTGGACAGGCTATGGCGGCTCCCTCTCCTTGGACGCCACCAAAGTGTATGGTTCTGCCGTTTCAAGCGTCAAGAACACCACGGGCGCCGCCTACAACGCCGTGAGCATCTTCTATTTTACTGCAACTGTAAACGGCAACATGTACCCCAAACTGTTCCTAGCACTGCTACGGGACGACCTTGTCAAGTCCGATGGCTTCTTGGTGATCCTGCACGATTCCTCGTCGCGAGTCTGTGGGCGTAACCTCTCAACCGTCAACAGCATATCTGCAAGTAACGATTGGTCAACATTCCAGCTAGACGTCGGCGTCGACCATGCAACAGACTGGGCCGCTCCCAGCGATTTTGATTGGGCGAACATCCGCACGGTGACCGTCACGGCTTATCTGGCTACTCCTGGAGTGAGCGGCCAAGTGTGGCATGGCCAACTCTACTTCACCGGTGCAAGGTACAGCAATGTGCAAACCGATGCGGCAAGCATTGCCAGCTATGGCGAACGACAATACGTAGACATCGTCGAGGACCTCTACAGCGACAACGAATGCATGCTCAGAGCCAAATCAATACTGGCTTACAAGAAACAGGCTAAAACGTCGTTGGTCATAAAAAGCACCTTAATCGATTATGGTACCTCGCCCATTTTGCCGGGCGATATGATTTCGGTAACTCTGCCAAACGAAAGCATCTCCTCTGTTAGTTTCCTTGTCAAAAGCGTGGACTATCACTTGTTGGCAGACAACAACACGTTGGATGTTGCTTTGAATCTTGGCTATCAGAAGCAGCTGATGGCTGACTGGATTTATGCCTTGAGAGCTAGGACGGACGCCCTAAGCAACTACAAGGCAAGACGGTGACCTCGAAAATGAGTAAGCAAATTCTGAAACTCTTTGAAAACATTAAACCCGGCGATCTAATCGCCGTCGACTGGTGCGATGCATCGGTCGGTAAAAGTAGCGGCTCAGGCATGACCATCGACGTTCCAGTGAAAAGTTGGGGCATATTCGTCGGTTTAATCGGTGACAAAATTAAGCATATCGTGATTGCACAGAACAGTTTCCGCTATGCCGATGGCCTATTCGACTTAGACTACACCGCCATACCCATCGGTTGGGCACTTGGCGTAACAGTTTTGGTTAAAGAGCATATTCCGACCGATTCGGCTAGCAGGCTTGTTAACAGTTTCATGATGGGCGGGCACCGCTCCATGAATCGCCCAAGAACTTTCCGAAGAGCACTTGCGCAGCGGAGGTTGAGTATCGATGGCAGACCCTATTAAACGCGCCTTAACTCGCAGACGCTTTGAGAGAGGGCGCTACATCGCAGAAGAGCCGCCCGCTAAGTTGGTGTTGGGCGTCAAATTCGCCATAGGCATGACGGCGTTTATGTCAACTCTTGAGCTGGCCCACTTAATCATCTTGCATACCTGGAACGCTGAGATTTTTGCTTCAATCACCGGACTAAGCGGTACTGTGATTGGGTTGTTTGTGGGGCAGAAAACATGACGAAGGGTAAACCTTGGCCTGCAGAAGATGAGAGTAAACTCCGAGATTGGTACCAGTCGGGGACTACTGAGCTTAGAGTCTTAGTGTTCAGTTTTGATGGTCGCTATACTGAAGAAGCCATACGGCAAAAGCTCCTAAAATTCGGTTTACTGAAAGAACAACAACAGCCGAAAAATTCCAATTGTTGTTGTTCTACCGAACTAGCGCTTCCCCAAGACTTGCCCAGCATTGAGGAGACGCTAAAGATTCTTGCAGCCGCATTGGAGGCATTAAAGACGCCGGGGCTGGATAAGGCTGAGGTTTTGCGTTTACGCGGCATAATCGCGGGTGTTAAGGTGTACCAGGAGCGGTTTGCTGAGTATGTTCACTATCGGGAAATGGAAGAGGAATTAATGGAGGCTAGAAAAAAGTATGCGGAACTTCTCAAAAAGTCCCAGAGCAATGCATAAAGATCGACTCCTTGAAGAACGGGCAGGCCTACGTTCTGACATAGCGGCTGCCGAAGAGCTAGGTGAACGCAAAGTCCAAAGTCTAAGGAGCGACGTTAAGAGCTTCTTTGAACAAGTCTTCGGTTTTACGCCTTACCGTTATCAAATGGAACTTGCGGAGATGTTTGAGAAGAACCAGTTCACCGCTGTACGTTGGGCACGCCAGACTGGAAAGAGCTTTTCAGTTTCAGCGTTGCTTCTCAAGTATGCATGGGAGCATCCTGACAGTTACATAGCGATTGTTGGTCCAAGCTGGCGCCAAACCAAACTCAACATACGACGCATGGGCGGTTTCTGTCGAAAGCTTCCGCAGCAGCCCGGCTTGCACATCCAAAAAACAAGGATTACATTGCCAAATAGCAGCATGATAGAAGCCTTCCCAAACAACCCCGACACAATCAGAGGACCAACCTTCAAAGTAATCTGGATCGAAGAAGCCAATTTCGTTCCAAACGACGAAGAACTCTATGATGCAATCCTGTTTACGCTTGGAACAACCAACGGCAAACTAATCGCGACGTCAACGCCTTGGAATACGGATTCGCTGTTTTGGAAAATGTGCAACCACAAAGACTATTCCGATTTTGCACGGTCGCATGTTCGGTGGAGTAATGCCCTTGAACCTAATGGTCCGCTTAAGCCTGCGATTGTTGAGAAGATTAAGCGTCAGTTCGGGGATGATCCCCAGCGTTGGCGTAGAGAGATGGAAGCTGAGTGGGCAGAGGATGAAGACGTTTGGCTGGCTCAAAGCCTAATCGTCTCTTGCGTTGGTACAGTGAAGAATTGTGGGTTTGACTTGCAGGAATTCAATCCTGAGGTTGAATGTGAAGGGGATTTCTTTGCTGGACTCGACTTGGCACAAACCAGAGATTACTGCGTGCTCTCGGTAGTTGAGCGCCTAAATGATAAGCTATTTCTTCGGCACCTGAAGATTTTCCAGCAGCCCACACTCTACGCTCAAGTTCTCGGTTATCTAAAAGCGCTGCAGGACAGATGGGGCGGATTCCAAAAAATAAGAATAGACTTCACCCGGGAAGGCCCAAGCATCATAGCCGACATGCAAACTGCAGGCATCGAGAACGCTGAAGGCGTCAACTTTAGCGTACCCAGAAAAAGCGAAATGGCAAGCTTACTCAAACAGCGCATGATGAACAAACAATTCTACTATCCACTGCTCAACTGGGAGCGACCATACAGAGGAGACCTATGCACCGAGCTAAACGTGGAACGCTATGACCTACGCAAGGATGGTGCAATAGGCTACTCGCACCCAAACGGCACCCATGACGACGTATTTTGGAGTATAGCGCTAGCAGTATTCGCAACAGTGCAGATGGAACCCGAACCATTCTTAACAGTTATTCCAAGGTGACCAAGAAATGAGACGACAAAGAGACTTTCACATAAGACAATTCCGACGAATCTACGACCGAACGGAAGGCAAGTTCACATTCAACATAAGCTACGAAACCCACACCAAGCCGACTCCAAGAAGCCTTGTTGTAGCTGAAGCTTTCGGATTAGGCATCGACGATGCACAGAAGTTCAAGGTCTTGGATGCTGAACTGAAGATTGGGCCTCAAGACATCGTCTACATTACGGGGGATAGCGGCAGCGGCAAAAGCGTTTTACTACGAGCGATCAAGGCAGATTTGGGCGATGAAGCTATTGACTTGTCAGAAGTGGCAGTGGACACGGAGAAGCCATTGATCGAGACCGTCGGCGCCACAGTCGAAGAAGGCTTAGAGCTGCTAAGCAAAGTCGGTTTAAACGATGCTTTCCTTTTCCTGCGCACATACAGCCAATTGAGTGATGGCCAGAAGTACCGTTACAGAATCGCCAAACTAATCGAAAGCGGCAAGCAGTGGTGGCTTATGGATGAATTCGCCGCATGCTTAGACCGAGACACCGCAAAAATCATCGCTTACAACCTGCAAAAGATTGCACGACAACAAGGAAAAGCAGTCATAGCAGCCACAACCCACAGCGACCTCCAAGAGGACCTCAAACCCAGCGTATTGGTCCGCAAGCGGTTTGGGGAAGAAATCAAAATAGAATATACCCCAAACACTCCAGCCGCCGAGTGCAGCCTAATCCAAGAAATGCGGATTGAAGAAGGCACCAGAGAAGACTGGCAAAAACTAAGCAGCTTCCATTACCGAGGGCACAAGGTTGCGGTTCCACGAAAAATCTTCCGCCTAGTAAGAGGCGACGAGCTCTGTGGCGTCATAGTCTATAGTTACCCACCACCCGCATGCTACGGAAGACGAATGGTACTGCCGAGAATGACTATTCAAGAAATGAACAAACAACTAAGTATAATCAATCGAGTAGTTATCCACCCAAAATACCGCACGGTAGGCTTAGGCGCCAAACTCATCCGTGAGACAATGCCGCTGGTCGGCACCCGATACGTCGAGTTGATCGCAGTTATGGCAAAGTATAGCCCATTCGCTGAGAAAGCGGGGATGCAAAAAATAGCCCAGCAACAAACGGTAGAAGGTATATCCAGCGTTTCTAAAGCGCTATCCGAATTAGGGTTTGATACGCAACTCCTAGCTAGCGAACGATACGTCTTGGCGAAGCTTGAGAGCCTGCAACCAGAGCAGCTCAACCAACTCAAAGAAGCTTTTATCAAAAACAAGCATACCCGTTTTAGAAGGGAATTTGCAAGTAGCCGACATCAGCCCTTTGGAAAGGTCACCGACTATGTTGCCTCTATGCATAAAGCCGAATTACCCGAACTTTGCAGACTGATAAAACTGGTAGGAATGCTTTCCCAAAAAAAAGTCTACCTCTTTTGGGATCGTAAGATAATCAGCGCTTAGAATCTAGGGCAAAGTAATATAGACGTTAAGCCACAAAATGAAAGGATGATCAGTTAATGAGCGGGGAAGTTGCTGGCATCATCTTTCCAGTGCCCAAACATTTAGTTGACAGATTGTTAGTGGAAAAAAGGAATGTTTTCGTTAAGTATGTTGCCAGGAATGGTCTTTTGAGATTGTCAATTAAGCATCGCGTCTTATTCTACGCTTCTGAAGCATCCAAGGAAATAGTTGGAGAGGGAACGATCGAAGAGATTAGTTTACTTACACCAACTGAAGTATTGCAAAAATACGGCAGACAGGTATTTCTAAATGAGACTGAACTGGAAGAGTATATTCATCTTCAACCAAATAGGGACTCCTCTAAAAAGATGCTTGTTCTTGTTCTTTCAAAATTAAGAAGATATGCGAAACCTAAATTTTTTGAAAGACCTATCAGTATGTCGGGCATTTACTTAACGAAAGAAAACTATAGAGAATTGCTCAAAACTAACTAGGAAATTAAATTCCGATAATTTTGAACATTCTGTCTATACATGACTTGTTGGGGACAGATGCATCTGTTGATTGAAATAGAATATGTTTCTCCTCCTCTAGTTTATCCATCGTTAGGTGTGGTCCATGTACTGCAGCAAAGCTTCTAAATGGTGTAACTGAGATTACGAATGCATCCAGCTTTATGTTGGGGTTGCCGATTTCTTTCTCTATCTCGTTTTTTAAGAATTCATGTAACTTGAGTTTGGGGTCGTCTATATCCATATGGATTAAGCCTTTTGGATCTATGAAAACAATGATTTGTTGTTGCCCTTTCTTTACCCATAAGATAAAATCAGGATAGAATGAGTGTGCTTCATAGAAGCCGACGCCTTTGCTTCTTGTAAGGTTTCGCAAGAGATAGATTTCAGCGCCTGTTTGGTGTGTGTTAATGTAGTTTTTAAGGTCTTCAACGAAAGTTGCTTCGCCTGTATTAAGACCAGTGGGTACCGTTACTATGTTTGAGTTACCTTGTTTTGCCAATAGAGGTTGATATAGGTGACCTTGGAAGTATGCCTTATCAAAGGTTACTGGTGTTTGACCTGGCAAATAGGTTTTGAGGTCGGTGCTAAGTGTTTGCTTGGTTGCTGAGGAATAGATTATCCCGGTATCAATAAGATTTTGAATGTGATTAGCTAGGGCTTGGTCTTCTTCATCTAATTGGATTCGGTACATGGTTAGAATGTTTTCGTCTTCTTGTTTGAGTGGTTTGAGTTCTATGTGGGTTTTTTCGGCTGCATTTCTTTTCTTTGAGTAGTAGAGAATTAGGTATTTTTGAAGCAGAAGCGTAACTATGTCGGTGGTTTGTTCTATGGCTTGGAATGTTTTTGGTTCTATTAACTCAGGGTCGCAGAGTAGTTTGTATTTTTGGGTGTATATGATGTTTTTTAGGGCTTCTTTGGTGATGGCTATGTTGAAGAATCCCCGTTCATTCTTGTATTCTAGTATTCTGTAAAAGATATCATCCCAATCTAGAATGTCGAGAATTTCTTTCCTTATAATTTGCGGTGCCATTGTCGTTGCTTTATTGGTTCGGTCATGCATGCTGTCGCCTCTGCTATCCATAATGAAGGCAGGCGGCATCATGTCAAGCTTTATGTCTATAGTCGGTTCGAGTCGTAGGAGTTCTTGGTCGAATGACCAGCCTTGTTTTAAACCTATGATTTGCAGGTCCGTTGGAAAGGGTTCTATTTTTTTGGTTGGGAGTGGAATTTCATAGTTAAAAACGCCCTCGTCATCCATAATTTTTTTGAATTTCTCCATATAGTTTGCTTGGATACCAAAGATATGAAGTGTCTCAAGGAGTTCTATGTACGGTGGACGTGGTGGTTGGCTTCTCTTTAAGCCAAAGTCTTTTCCCTTTAACCTCACTCCCCTACCGAATAGTTGTATGATTTGTGGTCCAGCGCCTTCTCCAACATATAGCAAGCTCATCGTGGATACTCGCCAGGAGTTCCATCCTTCAGCAAATTTTCTGGAACCAATAAGCATGTTTACGGTTGAGTCTGGTTTATTTATGTCTTCAAAAAGAGAGTTGCTAATCACTGCTCTCTGAACGATAATATCTTTTGATTCCTCTTCAACCATCTTAAGGAAATCGCGTTTATCACCAATATTGATAACGGCAAAATATTTCAGCGCTGTTCCAGTGCTTAAACCGATTTCTCCTTCAGTTTCTTTTAGGTCTATCAAATGGAGCTTGTTACCGGTGTCTTGAGGAGAAGTATAAAATATGTCGGTAAAGATGCCGTTGTAAATTTCGTAAGTGGATATGCCTTTTTCTCTGAAATAAGCGAAGTTTCTTTCAGGGTTTCTAAGAGCAAATACGTCTTTGTTGTTAGCTATTATTCCCGATTGACCCTTCAAGATGTTACCGATTAACTCTTGAATTTCAGCTTGGTTTCCACAAAGTAGCCAATTTAGGAATTGGACGACTTTGAATACATCAGATGCTTCTTTTTGCACTTTGCTTCCGATAAATATCCATAAAGGTTTTTCTATATTGTATTCTTTAACTTGAATACCTGCTTGTCTATATTGCACGAGTTGTTCGTAGAAGGCTATAGCATTGGCAAGAAGAAGGGTTCTTGTTTGTTTTTCGGTAAATTCTTTTTTGCCCATATTTATTATACTGAATTCTTTACCGTAGCCATCACCATGGAAGTGTTTGTATGAGTAGTCAAAAATTATTGCTTTGGAATATTCCTTGAATGATTCCTCATTGGGGTTATCAACAACTTGCCCGAAAGTTGCACTGTATTCAAAGGTAAAACCATCTTTGCCTAATTTTTCACGAATATTTTTCCATTTCATTTCGTCTTTTTTTTCCGATCTGGTTTTTTGGCCTTTGTGACCTTCATCTACAAAGAGAAGATTTTTTCTACCAAAAGTAGAAATGTCTATTGTAACGCCTTCGCCCTTTTTCTCTTCACGCAATTTATGAATACTTATTACTTTGACATTACTTTTGTCAGCTTCAAAATAACCGCCATTTTCACCTTGGAAGAGCATTGAAGGTATTCCACTTGCCTTGAGTTCATCCAGGTGCTGTTTCGACATTGGGTCGCCTGTTGTGATGAGGATTATGTTTTCATAGTCTATTTTGTTAGGCCCTTTGTTATACGCTAAAAACTGCCAATAATTTGCATGCATGATCAGGGTTTTTCCGCTACCCGTTGCCATCCAGTATGCAATTTTTTGCAAGTCTGGACGTCTAGAGAAATAATTATCTGATTTAGACTCATCTACCCATTGGTTTAATTCGTTTAGAAATTTTATAGGATTTTGGAAATAGTTGTCTAAATATATTTCAGAAAAAAGCAACGCCAAATATTGATAATATTTGAATGATAACCGATCTCCTCGATTCTTTTTTAATCTCTGAAAATACCTACAAATATTTTCATCGTACTGCCCTAGCTTGTCTATTGGAATAGTGTTGCCTTTCTTTGAAAGAAGGTTATGGTACATGTAGCTTCTACCGTCTTCGCCAATGCCCTCATTAACATCACTGAACTGTTTGATGTCCGAGACTTTATGAAAACCTATCTTATTAGCTATGAATTGAGCAAGTAGTAAATGATTCTCTAAGTTAAATCGAGTTTTTAGTTCAGCGGATACTTGGCTTGCTTTAGGCATGAGGTTATGCTCCCATTAGCCTCTTAAATTCAGACTCAATTGGAAGTGCATTTTTAAGGAGACTATCGCCGTTCAAGTATATTCTGTCAAAGCCCTTGTTTGATAAAATTTTATTTTCAATGAATGCTTTATCCTCTTCAGGGTTGATACGGTATAGGTCTCTCCAGATAATGCAGAGGTTATTATTTTCCAGTTTGCCAATTACCACCTTGTAAACGCGTCCACCATCGACAAACCGTTGAATTTTTTCCACCGACAATCCAAGAAGATAATTGAATGTTTCAACCAAATCAACAGTAATTGTCTTCTCCTCAATGCTATTTACTACTCTTATTTTATAATCAAACGGCTTCTCGAAACTGTCCATCATAAGTCTTGTGGAGCTTTCCTTAGTCTCGTAATCAAGCATGTAACGTAAGAAGTAGTCTTCGAACCGGTCAAGAGTTTCTTGAGCGGTTTTATCAGATTCTTTGACTATAATGTTGTTTAAAGTGTCCTCGTAATTTTCAATATATTGATATTTGAAACAGTGACTTTTTCCATTGGTTGCTTGAGGTATTCCGTCTTTCCATACACTTGAAAACATTGCTTTTTGGATGCGCCGTTTCATAGTTGACTCAAAATAATCGCCAGTCTCCACAAGGATATATTTCCTTTTTCCAGAGTCTTCCATGTTTAAGTCCAATGTTGCCTCGGCGGTTGTTCCTGAACCAGCGAAGAAATCCAAGATTATGGAATTACTACTGGCACCTATTGTTATAATTCTCTTGAGCAATCGCTTGGCTTTGGGCGTATTGAATATTTCTCCTTCAGAAATCATTGCTTTGAGTTCTTGCTTGCCCTCTTGATTATGTCCAACTTCTTGATATGTCCAAATAGTTAATGGAGTTATTCCTTCCTTAACTTCACTAAGGAATCTCTTAATACATGGCACATTGTTTCCATCCTCTCCAAACCAAATCCTTTTGTCCTGAACTAGTTCTTTGAATCTTTTAGGAGGCACACGCCAACAAGCACCAGCTGGAGGGTTCACAACTCTTCCTGAGGGTGTTGTAATAGGATAGTCATACGCCGCGGAATATGTTTTAACATCCAGCCCGCTTGGTTTCCATAGACCACGATAATCATTATCTGGATTTTTATAACGATCGTTCTGCTTATCAGTTCTGGGCAGTAGATTGGGACGCCAAAGTTCTTTTTTCTTTGCATAACAAATTATGAAATCGTGGTTGTCAGAAAACCATTTAGCATCATTTTGCGGTGAGTATTTTTTCTGCCAAATAATATTTGTAACAAAGTTATCTTGCCCAAAAATTGTATTTTGCAGCTCTCTTAGACGAGATTGTTCTGTGTCGTCAATACTAGTAAAAATGGATCCTTCAGCTTTCAATAACGCCGTAGCCTGTTCAAGGCATGATTTCATCATCGTTAACCAGCTTGAATGCTGGTAATTATCTTTATAGAGAAAATCGTCTCCACCTAAATTATATGGCGGATCTATGTAGACACAAGTTACTTTTTCACTAAATTTTGGTTCTAATAATCGTAATGCTTGGAAGTTATCGCCTTTAATCATCAGCCCTTCGATGAACTCGTCAACGTTATCTACTTGTTGTAGCAAGCGGTCCTTGAAATCTTGAGGAAAGAATACTGTATCTACGACAAGATACTTGTATTGTTTGAGGAAATCAACTGGTAGAGTTTGCTTATTACGAGTATTATAAAATGAACCTTTTGTGATTTCATCAAGTTTGAAAAGTTGCTTCCATTCCTGAACTTGGCGTTCGTTTTTTCCTATTTCATCATAAAACTCAGAGGGCACTCGGTCAAGCGTCATACAATAGTTGGTACTCAAAACAAGTTTCTTTTTCTCATAGAGCTTCTTTTGGAAATTCTCAATCTGATCAAGGAACTCTATAATTTTTGTTGCGATGTTGTGAATGGCTTTTGCTTTTGCTGCAAGAAGCCTAGCCTTATTTTCGTTTATTGCTTCAAGTTCGCTTAGGCTCCACACTTCATTTTTGAGGTAAAAATCTATCTCACTTTCAAGGAATCCTTTCAGATTGGTATGGATGAAGAAATCCCTTGTGTTACGCTCTACATAGCTATTAAGGTGCTTTTCTAGTGGGGACTTTTCCTCTTCCGCTCTGGGTTTAAGTATGCTTGCGACCGAACTTTTAGCTACCGAAGCTGCAATTTGTTCAAAGGCAGTATTGATAAGTGCTACTTGAATATCCTGCTTGCCAAGTCTTGAAGACTCTTCATCAGTTAGTCCTCTATAATTAAACCTAATTTCCACTAAGCCTGCTTCCTCGTTGATGGTCACAGGATTATCGGGCAAAAGTAAGAAGTACTTCTTTTCTCCTTTTGAATTTCCTACCTCAACCTTGGCCTCCGAAAGAACCAGCGTTATTAAATACCGTCCAGTTCTGAAACTATATTTATTGAAATATTCGCCAGTTTTAACGTAATACATGTTTTTTGTTGCCCAGTAGAGTGCTACCTCTTCGCCATTGTATGGGATATAGTACTTGTTTTTTCCACCATAGCGGCGCTTGGGGATAAAATCGCCTCTATCATAATATCGAGAGAAAAATTCATAAATATGGTTAAAGACGTCGCTTACCTGAGTTTGCGTAAGTTGAGCTTGTTCAAGAAGCTTCTTTCGTTCATCATACAGCTTGACTTTTGGTGAATCCGAATTCTTCTTTACCTTTCCTTCGCTGTCTATTGTGCCTTCACCAAAATCACGAACAATCTCTGCCTTTAGCCGCTCGACTTCATTCTTTAAATCAGCCTGCCCAACTTGGCTGTATTCCTGGAACTGCCTTTCAGCTTCTGCAATCAAATCTTGCTCTATGAACTTCTCAATCTCTTTGCGTTTAAAATTCATAATGCGGTAAATGCCAAAATCAAGGTCTTGGTTATCAAACTGGAAAAGCTCCCGCAACAAGCTCTTGACTTTTTCTCTAACATCCTCTTCAATCTGAACCACAACTACTTCCTCCATCTGCATATTTGGCTTTGGTCACACCGCTCGCAGCTTTTGCCTGGTGTGGGATTAAACTTGCGTTTAGCTATATGCTCTACAACCTTTTGTGCATTTTGTTTCGCTGTAGTTAGACTTTGGTCGGAGACATCAACGGGTTTCACATCTGCTTCGTCAAGGTACGCTACGGAGCCGCTTGAAACGGGTCTGCCCATGGTTTTTAGGCCTGTTGTGTACAGCTGGATTTGAGTTGAGACTTCTTCTAGGGTTCGGGCTTCTTCTGAGCTTTTGTAGTCTCTGACTTCTAGTTCTCCGCCATTCTTGAGGATAACATCGACTTTGCCCATTATGGTTGCGCTTGTGACGCCGTCGTCGTTGATCGGAAACTCGATTCGGTACTCAACTTCTTCTATGCGCTTTAAGTCATCACCATATTTTTGCGAAAAATTAACCAGACGCTTCTTTGCGCTGTTCTTAAAGTTATCAAATACACTGCCGCCGACAAAGGGCATGTGAAAGTCTTCTTCGACGCTTGTAGCAACCGCACTGACAGGACTGTAACCTTCTTGGACAAGTTCACCCGCCCTCTTTAGACAATAGTGCATTGCATTTCCATATCCAAGTGCGGGGTCAAGCTGTGGCTGGTAACCCCAAAGCTCTCGCAAAAGGTACATGTGCGGACAGATGCCAAAGGTGACTATTTCTCCTGCTGAATACGTCTGAATCTCATCGGAGGAAGTGCCCGGATACAAAACAATAGGCGGAATCGCTTCTCCATCATTCAACGGAACAGTATAAGCTAAATCCATTGAATCAACAAAGTCACTACGTGAGCAGTTCTTGTTGATTTTCGAGAAGTGACTAACGATCAAGGCATCCTTAGCACGAGTAATGGCGACGTAAAAAAGCCGACGCTCATCATCAATATCACTTTCATACCTGGCAACGTCAAACATGTTTCGGGGAACGTCGCACCAATCTTGTGGACGTCCAACCATGCGGGACGGAAAGCGAGTGTTCACTGTGGCAAAAAGAAAAACTGCAGGCCATTCTAGACCCTTGGCTTGGTGAACAGTCATTACTTGAACTGCGTCAACGCCTCTGATATCGTCTGAGGGTTGCTCTTCATATGCAGAAATCGCGTAGGTGCTCATGAACCAGCATAAGTCTTTGAGGTCTCGAATCCACTTTGGACTGTGACCGCCAATTCGGTTAGCCGACTCAAAGTCAGTTAAGAGATTGTTGAACCGACCCAAGTTAGCCATTATAGCTCCATCGTTGCGGTCGGAGTAATCTAAACAATCAAAGCCTAAAGCATTCAGAACGTCATAGTAGATTTTGGTAAAGTTGCTATAGGTTGATTTAGCAGAGTTCAAATCAGCCTTAATTTCTCGTAACCTTTTTTCAGCATCTTTCGGGTGGCCATGACCATGCGCTGTATCCCAATAAACCAGCGCTGAAATCAACAAATCAACACCAGTAATTTTCTCGCCCCATTTGTATGGGTCTTGTGTCCAAAAGCCGTCCTCAGAGAACCAAGCAAATATTCGCCCTAATGCTTGCGCTTCGTCTCTCTTGAAGAGACCAACTTTGCCGCCCACAATGTAGGGGATACGTCTATCTTTGAACACATCAATCAATGGACCCGCTGATGTACTGACGCTTCGGGTGAGAATACCAAAATCCGAGAACTTTAAGCCTTCATTCGCCTTCATAAGAGCTTGAATCTGATCAACAATCCAGACAGCCTCCGTCTCAGGCGTTTCACTGCAAGCGATGGCAACAAAACCCTCTTCAGATCGAGTGGCATCCATTGCTTCATAATGCGCTCGCTCAAAACTATCAGCGAACTTGTTAGCATTTCTAACTATTCGTTTAGTGCTTCTACGATTCTCATTAATACTAATTGGTAAGGCATCGGGAAATTTTTCTGTAAACGAGGAAAAGAATCGTTCATCTGAACCACGCCATTGATAGATGCTCTGCCTTGGGTCACCGACAACGAAAACACCGCCGCTTCTGCCGACATACTCTATTAGTTCAGCTTGAGCACGGTTAATGTCCTGATACTCATCAACAAGAAGATACTTCACCTGATTCAAAGTGTCCGGGTCTTGCCTTAACTTCAAAACGGCCTCATAGATAATCCTGCCAAAAGTCAGCAAGCGGTGCTGCTTCAAAAGATCCTCGTACTTTTTCATTTTCCTAAAGAATTCAGGTGCCCGCTTCTTGAGTTCATTCTCATCTAACAACTCATCCCAAGCCATGTTAACAGTCCGCAGAAAATCACGAATACAAGCAGAATACGAAGTACCCGGAATATGAAGCCCCATTCCCCAACCATGCCGCAAAAGAAAAGCAATTTCCTGATTATCATCTAACACGTTGTAGTTTCCAAAGCGGAAATGGTCTTCAAGAACTCTTTTTGCATAAGCATGGATAGTGCCAATATACATCTCGCCCAAGTTGGCGGTGGCTTTCTCTCCACAAATCTCGCCCACACGCTGGTAAACGCGGCTTTTCATGCTCTGCGCAGCTTTCTCAGTAAAAGTGAACGCAACAATCGCTGCGGGAGGCACTTCTTTAACTGCCAAAAGATAGACAATGCGTCTAGTCAGGGTTTCAGTTTTTCCTGCACCGGCGCCTGCAATTATGCGGTTGTAGCGGGATTCGGACAGGACAGCCTTTTTTTGGTCGTCGGATAATGGTTTTGGTGTGTTGAGGATTTTTTCTACTAATGCATTGTTACCAGACATGGGAGTTTGCCGTCTAAACAATTCGAGCGTTAAGACATAAGAGATTTGCGTATTTTAGCTACAGGTAAGCCATAACTTGAAGGTCAATCTCCTTAAAGCTTAAAAATTAAACGCGATAAATACGGGTCTATGAAAATTCGAATATTTACAAATGTAATAAAAAGTCAAGATGGTCGGTTAGAATTCCCTTATGGTATAGCTCAATTTAGGTCCTTTCTATCGCGACATTTCATTACTGCTGATCAACCATATCGTCATGGCTCCAAGTTAGCGGTAAAAGGGGATATTATGGTTTGGGCCTTCAAAGATGAAACAAACAAATGGTACCTCATCGGCGACGGAT
Source organism: Candidatus Bathyarchaeota archaeon (assembly GCA_026014735.1). Classification (NCBI taxonomy): domain Archaea; kingdom Thermoproteati; phylum Candidatus Bathyarchaeota; species Candidatus Bathyarchaeota archaeon. The sequence goes on along the minus strand of JAOZHT010000001.1, from coordinate 286,987 downwards.
TTGTTAGAAATAAAAAGAAAGACCCTGATGGTAAGTACTTATACTATATTGAGAGCGCTAGACTCTATCCTCGAAACATTCCGCTAGATGAGCTTTCATTCTTTGACAAGGCAAACGAATGTCTATATTATGGTTACACAGTCGAATGGAGCCAATATCAAGAGATTCTTGAAAAAGCAATGGAACCTCTAGCAACTTAGGTTTCAAGTCCATTGGAAGCGTTGTTATATGGCTGTTCTGAAACACTCGGTAATTGACCAAGCAAAAACTTTTGACAAAGAAGGCGTAATCAAGAGCAAAGTTGACGCTGCCATAGAAAAACTACAAGTGTTTAAAGAAAAATACCCATTTCAGCAAAACCCCGACTCGATAGATAACTTTAGTGAGAAAGATGTTTTTAACAGCGATGGCAGCACCGGAGACTTTTTCCTCTACATCCAGTACCACCTTGACAACTTAGGGCACCTCATCTTGTACACAAATGAGGTCTATTATAATATCCAAAGGCAATTAAGCACCTTCAAGGAACTGCTTTATATCGTAGTAGACCCCGAAAAAACATTGGCTGAAAAAGTTGATGGCCCATGGAAAGAAATTAAGGGCTTGGGTGGAGATAGCCACATAGCAAAGAAAATCATCTTCTGCTTCAACTATGAAACCGGCTTGGTGCTTCCCATTTTCAGCACCGCTCATCTCGAATACTTCATGAACACCATTTTAGAAAAGCCACAATTTCCTTTTAATTATGATACTCTTAGTTTGGGAGAAAAATACGAATTCCTAACAGACGAACTATTCAAAGCAAAAGATAGTACTCTCGCAACCAAACAATGGGAAATAACTTACTTCTGTTGGTTCCTCTACCAAACTTATCCACCGCCGCAAAAAACCACTTCAACGCTGACTGAGCAAAAACAGAAACGAGACGTAGCAGTGCTTGAGCAGCAACAAGAATTCGGTAAATTCATGAATCTACTGACTGAGCTAAGAAGGAAAGAGAAAATCTCAGCGGAAGAATGGCGAACCTATAGAGATCAGTGGCAAAAAAATCAACAAGACCGAAAGAATCTAACCGATAGACTGGTGCTTCTGAATAAATAGCGAATAAGACACCTTCTCACAAGTAGATTTCAAGGACAGAATTCTGTGCAAGGTCTTATATAGAAAAAAGCCACAACACAACAGTCATTCTGAGGGTATACGATGAAGTATGAAAGCATGAGTATGAGACATGCGGTAGAAATGATCGATGAAAAAAAATTATTGCTACCTCACATTCAACGGCCGTTTGTTTGGAAATACGATCAAGTTAAAGGTTTTTTTGACTCCATAATGCGAGAATATCCTATTAACACTCTACTCTTCTGGCGAACAAGAGAAGAAGTACAGATACGCAAATTCATAGATAATTATGTCGAAGGAATGAATGTAAAAGAAACATATCTCAAAACAAGCGAATATAACAATAAAGAAAAGTGGCTGGTTTTAGATGGCCAGCAACGTCTACAGGCATTGTATATAGCCCTTAAGGGTACATACAATGGTCGAGAATTGTATTTTGACCTTCTTAGCGGTCGTAATACCGTCATTGATGGAAAGAATGAACTAAAGTATTTAGTAGAATATATGACCAAAGAAGAGGCAGACACTCAAAATAAGTCAAAAGAACACTATTGGTTTTTACTGAAGAGTATCGTCCTTAGTGATGAATCGCCAACCGAAATAAAGAGAACGATACTTAAGGGGATGGGTTGGACTACTGAGGAAACAAAAGCTGTAGAAGAAATAGTTGACGATAACGTAGGTAAAATTAAGAACCTTTTCTCCGCTTTAGAATTAATATTTTATTATCCGATCGATAGCGTTGCAAATAAATATACCTACGATGAGGTACTTGAGATATTCGTTAGGTCCAATTCTGGCGGAACGATGTTAAGTAAATCCGATTTGATGTTCTCACTTATCAAACTTAACTGGGACAACGCAGAGGAGAACTTTGAGAACCTACTATCTTCAATGAATCGGCAAGGAACTTTCTTCTTTGATAAGGACTTCATTCTTAAAACTGCCCTCGTTTGGTCAGGAAGAGGTGCGAAATATGAAGTTGCTAAATTCAAGGGCATAGAAGGAGAAAAAACACTTGAGTACATAAAGGATATCTGGCCAAAATTTGAAGCTAGTTTTCGCTGGTTACAAGATTTCTTAGATTACTCAAGGATAACTTCCGCTGCTATACTTCCAAGCTATAACGCTTTAATTCCCATAATTGTCTTTGCGGGAATCCATGACTGCAAAGTAAACTCTCCCAAGCTCAAATATAACATGCAGACATGGTTGTATAAAACGCTTTTAAACGGTAACTTTAGCGGCCAAGCGGATCGTGTTATAGACAACACCAAAGTCGTTCTTATGACAAATCCAAACCCAGATTACTTCCCATACAAAGAACTCGAAGACGTAATGGTCAAACTGAAGCGCAATGTAGCGGTTGATCAGTATACGATCGATTCTCACGATCATTTGATTCTTAACCTATTGTATCTATTTAGCAACAAAACAATGAACTTCCAGCCTACGCTTGTCTGCAATTCTCCCGAAATCGACCATATTTTTCCGAGAAGCAAAATGACAAACAAGTACAAGTATCCTAGCGCAATGGTGAACAACATAGGCAATTATATGTTCTTGGAAAAAACGCTCAACATTCAAAAAACAGCCATTATGCCTGAAGAGTACTTCCCACAAGCGATTGCAGAGCAGCCTGACTTCCTTAAACGAAACTGTATCCCTGAAAATCCAGAGCTTCATAAGCCTGAAAATTTTGAACGCTTTGTCAACACCAGGCGCAAGATGATATATGACATCGTGAGGGAAATACTGGTTTACCGTGAGTGAGGTTACATTAACTCATCAAACATGCTGTCGGATTCTTCGGTTAACCGATCGTCCCAGCATTCCCAACACATTTCGTCATGATTTTCGTACTCGTCTTTGGAGATTTCTTTACCACATACTGAACATTTATGCTTCTCAGTGGGCTGCATATTCCTGACTCCTTTCCAGCAGGTCATTTATTACATCATTGAAGGTTTGAGCTTTACCTGTCTTAGCCATCCGTTCTCCTAGTAGGCGGGTGAGTTTTTGGTGGACGCTATCGGATACCCGTATGGTCTTCAAAGGGACACCTACCGATAATTTGTTGCATTAAGTTATAAAATAAACGGCATCTTACTTTCACTCAACCCTCCACGGTTCTGCAGAGTAGTTGTATCTTTGGCTTTTTATGCGCTCTCCGTTAATGATTGCGTCTTGAGGGATTAGCGGATTATGGAGGGTAATATTCTCTGTATGCTTGATGACTTAGAAGCACCAGCCATGGAAGCCTACAACCGAGGAGTTAAGCTATCGAGTATAACAGCCAAGCTTAAGGACTCAATTGATGTTACGCCGCTTCTTGGAAGGTTTCAGCAGCTTGGCTTCGTAAAAATAGTTTACAATCCATCTGTTGATGATGAGCCTCTTGTTCAGATTACTGAGAAGGGTAAGCTTCAGATCATCGAGTTGTTGCTTTCTCTGCAGCCCACTGGGAAGTGAGGTTTTTGGTTAAACTTGGATTTTATGTTATCAAAAAAGATGGCAAGAGGGGCGTGCGGGAGTATGAAGAGGTGTATCTTCGTTTGCCCAAGGAGCTTCATGAATTAGTGAGGTGCTTAAGGAATCGGCAGTTGGAGATTAAGGCTACCCGTGAAGGCAACATAACCCATATCATGCTAATCGAAAAACAGCCTCAATAATTTGCCGCCGCACTTGTTTTTCTAGGGGAGATTTGGCTTTTCTAGTCTAGAAAGGTACCCGTCAAAACGTTTCTAGTCTAGAAATACCTAAAATTGCGCTCGGTAAAACGTCGATAAAAGTCAGTGTAGATTCAGCGGTCACTCGGCTTTTTTTACATAGAGCTAGCAAAGTTGCTATTTAAAGGCGGGTCTCTGAATTTTGCCCTAAGGCATTTCTAGACTAGAAGCATTTTGCCGCGAGATTAGCGCCTGAAAAATTATGGGTTAATGTGATAGCCTACTTCCAACGCTCTCTATCTTCGCTTCAAAGTTGAGGGGAGAGCAGAAAACTTTGGCGCGGAAGAAATGCGGGGGTACGCCGCTTAAGGTGTTCAGTGGGAAAGAGGCGACCCTAAACCGCGTCATATTGCTGATTCTTTTCTCGGGGCAGCTTTTAGCCAAATATGACTTGTTTTTGATAGTTAGGAGTACGAAGGGTTTTAGGGATAAGGATGTTAAGACGATTTATAGACGTGTAGATTTCTTGGAAGGGGGCGGCTGGATTGCCAAAGAAGGCGAGAAGCTCACTAAACCCGGGTGGCCTTCAGAACTATACAGAATTACAGTTAAAGGAAAAGCTGCTTTGAAGCTAGACCAGAGGAACATTGAAGAATTTCTCGAAAGCGCCACAGACGAACAACTATCTAACTTGATCGATTTACTGTGATTCCAAGGCGATGTTTCCAGCGGTTGTCCTGTTACTATTTGCTTTGCAGATTGTTAGTTATGGTTTTCCAGTTATTCTCAAATGGAATTAGGTCATCGACATAAATTGTCCATTGTTGCTTAGACGTCTCATTCTTTATCATTTCTTCAATTGGTATCCTGTGTTTGCTATTGTTGATGTAATATTCTATTGATTCTTTTAGAACCCTTTTGGTTTCATCTTTCGAGAGGACAAAAAATCTGGGTTTTTCCATATCTGAGAGGTCAACGAAAACATAATCCATGATTATTTTCTTTTTTATTTCAACGTCGTAATCTTTCAGAAAGCTTTGCATTACAGGGAAATCTTTGTCAAGATTGGATTTGACCTGTAAACCTATGCCTTTATTTGTCGTTGGTTCCAAAACCACAATATCATAGCCCTTGCAATTCCTTGATGTAGTTAGAGCAATTAACTTCATCTGAGATATTTTGGCAGCGACTAAATGAACGCCTATTTCTCCAATGTACTGATTGTCAGCCTTCATCTAAATCACTTTTTTTAAGCTAAGTTAGGCTATTCTAGGCTGTAACCTTTTTTAAAGGCTTTGCGTTGCTGCCTTTTACTGCAGAATTTAACTAACCTTTAGGTCAGAGCGCTTTTTCGTAAATGAAGACGTAATAGGTTTGATTGTCTTGTGTATGTTTGATAAAAGCTGAAAAGCCAGTTCTATTCATGCCATCTATGAATATTAGGCGTCGTTTGTGTGGTTCCATGCCGGTGACTTCGATGCATTCGGTTTTTGGTTTTTCTTTTTTGTCGCTAATTTTAATCGCCTCGCCCGCTTTTTAGCGCTTGATTAATACTTTCATTATTTCCAATACTTATATTGTTTCCATTGCATTAACAATTAATATTGATTTTCATACGTACAACATGTGGTCTATTTGAAAATTCTAGCCGTGACCAATTTAACAAGCAGGTTCCAAACAACAGTTCCTAGCGAAGTAAGGGAAAAACTTCAGATAACCGAAACAGACAGGGTTGTTTGGATTTTAGACGGCGACAAAATCACACTACAAAAGGCTTAATGACACACTTTTCCAAACTAACCCAAGGTAGCCCTATTAACTGCATTTTATATGTACGTTTTTTGACACTTGGCTTTTCGGCACTCACAAAGCCATCATGGCTTTTCGTTGATAGATAGTTTTTACGCCTAGCCTGCAAGACCGTTTAGGTGCAAATAAGTTGGTAAATTTGATTGAGGACTGGGATGTCCTTGAGGAATATGCTGGAGAAAAATTGGGTTTCTACCAGCTGCTTAGCAACGATGGAATCATTGAGATAAGAGTTCAAACCGGACGGATCGGCTTCAAAAAAGAGTTCACGGCTGGCAATGACCCGTTGCTAACTAAAATTTTGGATTTCTGCAAGAAACGCCGTTATATCCAAATCAGCGAAAACATGCGAGACGACCAATTCTTCAAGTAGGAAGCGAAGACCTTGAGGAGACGGCTGAATCGCAAACGTTGCATTGTCTGCGGAAACCCAACGGCTGGTCTTAGCGGATATGCCTTTTACGAGAGCGGAAGAACACGGCTAGCCGCTCCTTTCTGCCAAGAACACTTAGACAAGGCGTCGCAGTACGCTGTCCCGGTCTTTGAGAACCAGGCAGCCCTTGACATCTTCCAAAAAATGTTTCCAGTGACCTATCTGCAGGACGTCAAAGGCAAACCTATCCTCTTTTTCGGCAACCACAAAACCCTGAACCAATAAATTGGAGCAAAACCGATGCCTGAGCCCACCGACGAGCAAACCGATTCTTTCTTTAAAAAAGTAGTCTTCGTCAGGTACATAGACCACGTCATGTATAATCGCACTTCCGCTCTTACGATGCAACCGCAAGTCAGAGAAGCCGTCGGCTGGCTGGTCTATGAGGCGGAGACCTACATCATTATTTCTTATGATCGGGATGCTGGACCTCCAACGCTGCATGGAGGCGACCCTAAAGCTTCGGGGTTAGTACTGCTAAAATCGGATGTTGTGCGCATGGTATTGTTTTCGTCTGAGTTGAATTTAAAAAGCAAACACGACAAACAAGAACCTGAGTATGCGTTCCGACCAACGGAGCGAAAAACTCTAAAAAGAGCAAAAAGCTCCAAAGGAGAAAACTAGATTGCTACAACGCACAGCACCTTTAGCCTCCGCTATAACCCGCAACCGCAACCTCTCCGTTGAAGAACTAAAAAGCCTCAACCTACCGCTCATAATCCAAGGCGACACAGTCACCATTGAGCGAAGCATCGACGGCTGGAAACTCCGACAGCCCATAACCATACAACTCAGCAAAATCTTGGCAGCCCAAGAAAAAGGACTCGTAGACTACATCATACGCTCATGCCTAAGAAACCAGTCAAGCATAATCCCATACATCTTTGAATACCAAAGTATGCTAAAAATCGCACGGCACTTTCTACGCCACTGCTCAGCATCACACGCCAGCTGCATAATTTACACAACTAAAACTAAAAAATACGCGGAATGGTTAGGCCACAACCCCGATGCAATCATCCAAGACGTCAAACCCGTAGGTGCAATCCCCGACCCCCTAAAAGTACAAAGCCACTGCGAATTCTTAAGCGACTACTTAGCCCACCTCCAAGACCAAGACCTCAGCTCAGGCGCAGTCAGCAACCACATAAAATCCATAAAAACCTTCTACCGAGTTAATGGAGTAAAAAAAGTTGAACTCGACGAACCGCTAAGCCGCAAAGTAACCTACAAAGACCGAGCGCCAAAACCCGAAGAAATCGCGACTATGCTAGACAAAGCTGCAGTACGAGAAGCATTCATCATTGCAGCCATCACCTCAGGCGCATTCCGTGAAGGAACCTTTTCCAAACTCAAATACCGACATATAAAAGAAGACTACGAAGCAGGCAGAGTACCAATCCACATACACGTCGAAGCCGCAATAACCAAAGGAAAATACCACGACTACGACACCTTCATAAACGCAGAAGCATGCCAACTGCTAAAACTGTACCTTCAAGACAGACAAAGAGGCGGCAGATCAATGCCACCAGAAACCTTAACAGACGAATCCCCACTCATCCGAAACCAACAAGTCACAGACAGAGTATTAGGCGTCAGCGAGAAAGCCATCAGACACATAGTACACACTTTAGCAGTCAGCACCAACGTCTCTAAAAAACTACCCAACAGTTGGATGTACACAGTTAGGACTCACAGCTTAAGAAAATTCTTCCGAAGCCAACTCAGCACAGCAAAAATCGACAGCGAAATCATCGAGTACATGATGGGACACACAATCAACACCTATGAAGACGTGCAGAGCTTAGGCATAGAAACCCTAAGAAATCTCTACCAGACTGCAGGATTAGCGATTAGACCTAAAACACAAGCCAACCGCATCGACCAACTCAAAGAGATCATACGTGCATGGGGAGGAAACCCAGAAGAAATCCTATCCAAAGACGCGCTCATCCGAGGCAACCACACAGAAACACAGGATCAGACGCAGAATCATCAGCTCTCGATTCTTGCAGAGAATCTTAAGCAGATTATCCGTAAGGAGGCTACCTAAATACCCCAAAAATCTAGTATTCTTTCGTGCATATGTGGTCTACAACCGTCGGACCCGCCAATATTTACATTCATTTGTACCGTCCTTTTCCCTTTCTTTTTATTTTTAAGCAGATTTCCCTTAATTCTCAGTAATTTCGTTTATTTACAGCGGATGCTCTGCAGGAGAAAACTCCATGACTGAGTTTTACCTCAAGGGCATTTATCCCGTGGAGGTTCTCTCTGGCGCGCAGGATGGGTTGGTTGAGGTGCGGGCGAAAACGTTTTTCTGCATACCAGCGCATATTCAGGTGGAAAAAGTCAAGTTAGAGTGGGCGTGACTAAAAAGCGCTGGGTGCGGCCAGGAGAGGTTTTGCAGGTTCCATTTCGCCAAGTCTGGTCACACCGGCGCCGGGTAGCTGTTGGGCATGCTTAATTGCGTAGACATTCCTTATTTCACGCGGAGACTAAGCGGCGTTGAAATCGTTTTGCAGGAAACTTCATATTAGAGCATTCTCCATTGGTAATTATGGATTTAATTAGCAAAAATTTTTGTTCGTCACTTATAATTTTGCTAGTTATCCCTATGTTTATTGTTGTCCAACCAGTTTTCGCTCAAACAATCGTTAAACCGCCTGAATTTACTTTGGAACTTGTAGACCATTCGTATGATGTGCCACCAACAACCAAATCAACTACAGATCCCTATACGAACAAAACAACGGTAACTACAGTTCCAGGTTATCATGTCGATAACAAAACAATAGACGCGACAATCAAAAATAACGGAGCGTCATTCTATAACTTCAGATACAAACCTACCTATGGGAACGACCGATGGAGCTATTATCCGTTTAACGAATTTGGCAATTACATTATTATTCCAAGTGCTATAGACCTATCAAACATAATCAACGCTTCAACTACTGATTATACGGTTGTATCATTAACGTTCTTGCCCAAGAATATTCCAGAGGAAGGGCAGATTGATATACAGATTCAGGGGCTTCTTGGATACTTCGAAAAGAACCCCTCAGGCATGAGAGGCGCAGGCTTTCCTACATATGATTTCAAATTCGTTGGTGAAAGAAGCGATTGGAGCCCAACCCAGACCTTTAAGATGCCAGCAACCTCTGATTCACCATCGCCTACCCCAACCGTTCCAGAGTTCTCTTGGTTGGTGATTGTGCCTTTGCTCTTATCTATCTTGCTTGTTACTTTGATAGTTAGGTATCGGAAAACCGCTAACTTGAGTAAGTGACCTTTGTTTTATATGTTAAGTGTTATATTGGCAACTTTAAGAAGGGATTGTTTGATACGGCAATGTTCAAACTGAACTATGAGGCGCTGGCTTCCAAGATTCATCTTAGCGTGCAAGGTCACAGGGATAGTAAAGGCAAGTTTGATTGGGCAAGTGCTGTTCTCGACGCGGGCATTATCAGCGGTATCACTTTTTTTACGGGTCTTGGTACTTTGGCGTCAAGCGCCGCGATTTCTCCTATGAGCCTTTGTGTGCTTCTCAGTGCAGTTGGGACTGAATTTCTGGGAATCTTGCGAATAACTTTTTGCGTTTGGGGATAAAACTCTTCACCATATGCCCTCTGTGATTTGGGAAAGATTGTGGCCGTTTTGGGTTTGCGCCTTTTTCGGGGCCCAGAGCCCTGCCAAGAGGTCAATTTTGGTTGATTACTTCAGCGTCGGCGCTAACCGAATCAATAGAAGTGACTTTTACGTTAACCTTATCCCCTACTTTCACGTTAGGTACAAAAATCCAAAAGCCCTTAACGGCGGCTAAACCTTCACCGTTGGACATTATTTCAGTGATTTCGACCTCATATTCGCCGCCAATTACAACGGGGCATTCTACTTTATGGCGTTTATTTTTGGCATTTCTCGGGCTTCTTTTTTTTGGACTGATGAAACGGGCTCTCCTTTCGTAATAGCAGTTATGTAATGTTTCGCACTGCTTAAGTGTTACGTAAAATTGCCAGGGGTTTTCGGCAAAAATTAAGAATTATGTTAGGATTCTTAGGGGTAATTGTCTTGGAAGTAGACACTAGAGTATTCTTAGACTTAGCTATTCAAGTGTTAGTTAAATCAAATTTGTAATGATATAATTGGGCGGTTATTTGGACTTGCTTGAAAAAATTAAGCCTTGGTTTTTCATCGCCAAAATGCGCGGAAGTCTTCGTTTTCAGAATAAGCATTCGATATAAAAAGTATAAAAAAAATCTTTATGTAACAGGATTAACGATGCTTCATAGCATAGGGCGACCTATTTCCCACCAGGAATTCAGTTGAAGCTGTAGAATCAATACGCTGCGGCAGTTTAGTGTGCCATCTCCATCGGCGGCATCAAAACTTTGTCTATAACATGAATTACGCCGTTATCTGCCATAATGTCCGCTTTCACAATATTTGCATCATTGATTTTGGGCAGACTATGACCGTGCCATCGGTGAGCGTCAACTTTAACGTCTTCGCCTTCAACAGTCTTGGCGGTTTTAAGCTTAGCCACATCAGCCAAAGTGACTTTTCCTGATACAACATGATAAGTCAAGATTGATTTCAGCTTGGGAATATCCTTAAGGAGACCATCAACTGTTCCCGCGGGCAGCTTTCCGAAGGCCTCATCGGTTGGAGCAAACACCGTGAATGGACCGGGGCTTTTTAATGTATCCACCAATCCAGCTGCTTGAACGGCAGTCACCAAAGTTTTGAAGTTACCTGCAGAGATTGCGATATCAACGATATCAGCCATACAAATTCACCTCACTTTCTGCTAATACAACATCAGATTGTGCAGCTGTTGCCTCTAAAGAAATTATGTGATTGCAGGAGGACAATCACACCCGAATGCTACAAATGAAATTGTTTTCGAGTTTAAAAAATAAAAAAAGGAAAAGGGAAGTTTTTGTTTTATGGCCGCTTCTTTATCGCCATCAGGATAAGAGCACCGACTACTGCTATAGCGATCAGGATTGCTGCGCCCATAGCAATAAGGTAGGTGTCAAGTGGTGGCAATGTTGCTGTTGGCTGTGCAGTTACGGTTGGCTGTGCTTCCTCTGCTACGAAAGATGCTACTGCATGCGAGGGGTAATACGATGCTGAACCTTCAAAGCTTGCATAGACTGTGTATTTGCCGGGTATATCGGGGGTCCAGTTGAAGCTGTAGAAGCCGTCAGCGTCTGTTGTGGTGGATCCAATGTCTCGGTAGTTGCCGTTTGAGTCCAACACGCTAAGGGTCACTGGAACGCCTGTTGCATCAGTGGGGCGTGCGAATTGCTGGTACACGTATTTCATCCATGCACCCATGCTTTCGTCGGAAACCGCTGGAACACCGTTGGGGAACCTTGTGGTTCTTGCGAATTCTTCTGTGCCTGCTGAAATGTCGGTGACATAGCCGCTTACCACAACTTGTGAGGTTGCTGGAACGCTTATGCTGGGGGCTGTTATGGTGGTTTTGCTTGGGCCTTTGCCGACAGCGTATAGTTGGTTGTCGTATGTGTTGAATTCGACTATGACGCTATCTGCAATCATTGGGTCGCCGCCCCATGTGGTAGCTCGGATTAAGCCGTCGACTCTAAAGATAACATCGCCCGTTGTTGCATTAAGGCAAACGAATGGTGCGCCTCTTGGCAGGGGACTGTTACCTGAGTGTTCAGAGTGGTAAAGGTATACTTTATCGTCTGAAATGAAGCCGAATTCGATTGGCCATTTGTCTCCGCCCCACATTAGTTCAGTGTAAGGTTGCGACATGTTGTAGGTCCATAGGGTTTCACCGTTTGTAACATCGATTGCTTGCAGTGAGCCCGCGACAGTGCCTAAGTAGAGTATGCCATTAGCCATCATTCCGTTTTCGCCTGCAGGTCCACCCATAAACCAGTCCATGTATCCTCTGGAGTCTGTTGGTCCCCACAGGAACTCGCCGGTATGCATGTTAAAGCCGAAGAAAGCTGCGATTTCTTTTGCACGCACGGTTATTAAATCATCTACTTCGTTTCTTGCGCCGAAAGACAATGTTAATCCGCCCGCTGGAGGCTGCCATGTTTTGTTGTAGAGTAATGTACCGACTTGTCCGTCTTTGAGGCTGATTGCCCACATCGATATTTTTTCGTCAACGACTTTTCCTGTGGCGTTTATGTTTCCGCCTGTGATCACGTCACCGGGGAAGTATCCGTTTGCGCTTCCAGGTAAGCCTTTAGATATGGTTACGTTCCAATCGTATCCTTTTGATGCGTTGAAGACTATGCCTTGTGGTCGCCATCGCTCCGAGTAGTAGCCCGCTACTGCCTGTGTAGATGGAGTTAACATGTAGTAGTCATAGTAGGTTTTGTATCCGACTGTTGTTGAATTCCACTGTGTCATCCAGCCGCTTGCTGAGTTTACCGTGTAGATCAGGATTTCTCCGTTAGGACCATACACGCGTGTGCCTGAAGGAACATCTTTTATGCTCCATTCCCAGCGTCCAGTCAAGGGGTCGTATGCATTCCAAGTTGTCCCAACTGTCGTCCAAAGATAAGCAAAGCCGCCATACATGTTCATGGTCTGCCAGTACATCGTTTGACCAAATGCAACGCGTTCATTGTTTCCGAGAACTTGTTCCCAGATTATTTCGCCTGTCCGCAGGTCCATTGCGACTACGGTTTGCTGGATGGTGGAGCTGTTGAAGTCAGCCATTGCGTTTTGTGCGATTTGCCGGTTGAAGTATATTACGCCGTTGATGATTACGTTGCCGACGTATTTGCCTTCGTATGCGTCGCCTGTTTCATAGCCGTTTGCTCCTAAGTCTCCGCCGACTACACCGCCTTCTGCAAGGGGTTGTGCCCAAAGCACGTGCGGCGATTCGGGGGCGTCATTGTAGGGTGCGTATCTGTTGTTGGGTGTTGTCAGCCAGTTGCCAGCGATTGCGCCCCATCCTCTCAGTTGTGTGTTGATGGGTCGACTCCAGTATTCGGTGGGTAAGGGGTCATCGGGATAGAATGTTCGGGGTTCTTCTGTTACGACTAGGGCTAGGGGTTCGCTTTGGCTAGCGAGCATCGTGGTGTTTGCGGGTATGCCTGCTGCGGCATATTTGCATTTTTGCTCGGGGAAGTTAGTTGTCAGGTAGTATGTGCCTGCTACTGTTGGAACAAAGTTGGTTCCTGTTCCGCCTGTTGTGTCAGTAGTAAAGGGACCTAGGGTTTGGTTGGTTCCGTCGGGTTTGGTGACTGTTACTGTGATTCCTTCCCAGCCTACTTGAGGCCAGGCTGTCTGCGCTGATATACCGACATGGAGTAATGTTTCTTGGTTTACTCCGATGGGGTTGGGCATTGCACCTATGAAGGGGTATGATTTCATTTTGATTTCGGCTGCATCGGTTGTTGGCATGAAGCTGATTGGCAGGATCATTGTCAGAGCTATAACTACGCTAATTGCCACTAAGATTTTGTGTTTATGCATTCATTTTTCTCCTAAAGATTACGTATAGTTTTTTTGGAACTATACCTTTTTCCATCTATTGAGTTTGGCTTAAAAGCTTTTCTAATAAGCATCCTTTAGTAAATTATAGTTGTTTAAATATACAATTTTGAAAATAGAAGATAATTAAAGTACAAAATAAGAACGCTTCGAACCAAGGGAATAAAAATTTTATACCATCCGCCAACTACGCAGCCCCTTTCTTTACCGCCCCCTCATTTTATTCATATACAGAATCTGACCCTAACTTTTCCTTCAAACAGCCCCACTTTACCGTGCTAGAAAATTTAGCGCTACAAGAATCAGGCACCGAGTGATTATTGCTCCATCGGTGAGTTTGCAGGCGCAATCACAGTATAATCATGAGCACCAGGTGACTGCACACGTCGATAGATGTCCAAGCCATTCAGAAAGCCCCCGTCATTGCCTTTGTATGCTTTGTAAGTAATGTGAAGTAGCCACAAAGGCTTATACCCCAAGTTAACGTGTCTTACCTTTGGCAATGCTTGTTGTTCCACAGATTGATCGCCATTTTTATCCTGCACTTAAGGGATATCGACTGCAACCCCCACAGTTAGAGATAATCTCCTTTTATAGCAAACCATTGGATCGAGAAGCATGAAGAAACAACACGGAGAAAAGAAAAAGATAGCCAATAAACTTGGCCTGTGCTTAGTTGCCGCCTCCATGCTTTTTCTCCTGCCTACACAAACAAGCGCTCAAACCCCACAGCCACCCGCATTCGAAGCACCATCCGGAACCCTTGAAAATAACCAAGTGTTTGTAGGCGTCTGGTTAAACAACATCTACACTTATGAGTATAGATCAGGCACCTACACTTTGGATATGTTTCTGTATTTCTTCTGGATTGACCCAAACATAACAACCATCGATTGGTACTTACTCAATGGCTACCCCGTTAACCCTGCTACTACAGTTCTGGTAAGCAGCGACCGGACAAGTCAAGTGAAATATGAGATTTATCGGATTACAGCGGTCTGCAATACTCCCCCGGACGCCAAGGATTTCCCCCTTGACTCCATCGACATAAAAGTAATCATAGAGCTAATTACCCACGGCTACGATACGGAGCTTGAATGGCTAGTAAATCAAACTGGCCTTGATTCAAGCTTTAAAAATTCAGGGTGGGTAACCACGAATGTAAATTTAACTACCTCAAGCCATGTTTACCCCTTGGGGGTAGAGTTACCCAGGGCAGAAATGACAATAACCCAGCATAGACAACTCATACTCTCAAGCATCCAGAGCATGATTCCCCCAGCAATTTTCGCGATAGTCTCAGCTTTTTCTTTCCTGTTCAGCCTAAAAGACCCTGCATCGGTGGGGTTACGGCTAGGCTTGAACACTTCCATGTTGGTCACCACGCTGCTCTACAATTTCACGGTAAGCGCCAGCGTTCCACCCTCTTCAACCATCTCGATTTACGGATTATTTTTGCTCTCTATCCTAGTTTTCATAACGTTGAACCTGATGGTAACCATCGCGGGTTTCGTGCAGTACTTCCACTATAAAAAAGAGAAACAAACCAGGGCAGTTAACCGCTGGGGATTCCTTCTGTCAATCATAATTCCCCTGCTTTTCTTCCTATTGTTATATATCTTCAGAGGTTAACTTGGCTTTTTTTGAACAACTGACGAGGGGTCATTGATAGTTATTCTTAACAGTCAGCCCAGCGGAAGCGCCTAAAACATCCACTTGCGGCTCAGCATTGCCGTTTAGCACGTTGCCCTCGATAACCGAAGCAGTATAGTTGCCGGACGCAACGCCGGGCTTGCATACAGCCTTTATCCCCACGCCCTTGCAATCGAGGATTATGTTGCCTTTAACTAGTAAACCGATGATTTCCTGATCAGAGGAGTCGATAAGTATACCCGTGGAAACTCCGTTTAAAACCAGGTTGTTAGCTATCAGGTAGCCTTTTCCCACAGCGCCGCCGGCGGGCTGACAGATTACGGTGGCTTCTCTGCAGCCTTTGAAGGTGTTATCTGAATAGCTGCAGTAACTACCCAGGCTTTTGATGGCTGAGCCGCCGCATTCAGTGAATAGGCAGCCCTTAACGGTAAGATGATTGTTAATTGGCAAATCAGAGTATACGCCGTGGCTCTGCTGATGTATGAATTCGCTGTCTGTAATTATCGTTTGGTCGCCGGGTTGGGAAGCATTCGAGCTTATGTACACGCCGTATTTGCTTCTGCTGTCAGTGCAACCCTTGATGTTTACGCCCTTTGACCCCGAATTCGAGTAACCCGCGTTGCCACAGCGTTCAGTGTAGCAGTCGGTGATGTTGGCGTATCCGATGCCCTGCGTTATCTGCGCCTCAAGTGTAAAGCCGTTGTTAGCTATCCCCAGTGCTTGGCAGCCGGAGAAAACCACCACCTCTGTTACGTCGCTGACGCCGATGCCAAAGCCGTTGCTGCCCACGCCGTTGCCGACAACGCCAGCTGTGCCGCAGTCCGTACATAGGCAATCCATGAAGTAGACGTTGATGGTGAAGTCGGTGCCAAATGCTGTGGCGGGGGTGTCGTGGACAAAGACGCTTCTGAAAACTGCGTTTTTCATCCATTGGTTGCCGATTCCTTTTCTGTTGTAGTGGTAGCCGCTTCGGTTCATGTCTTTGCCGTCCAGCTCTAAGTCATACATGTTAAATTCGGTTAAAGGAGATTTGTAGGAGAAGTAGCCTGTGCCGTCGATTATGGCGCTGTTGCTTTTGTCATCAAAGCCCTTAAGGATGGTTTCGCCCCAGCCCTGCCCCTGCAAGGTAACCGCGCTTTTAGGTCGAATAGCTAGGCATCTGTAGGTGCCTTTGGAGAAAAGGACAGTTCCGCCTTCAGCTTCTGCTGCAGCTGAAATCGCGTCGTTTATGGCTTTGCTGTCGTCGGCTTCTCCGTCGCCTGCCGCGGCAAAGTCAGATACATCAAACAGAGCTGAGGAGCGTCTACGCTCATACTTCTTAATAGGACTCATAACCAAAACCACTAATCTATTCTCAGAGAAGCTTAAATTATCGAGCTTGGATGCCCCATTGCCTTTAGCGTATCAAAGCTGGTGTGTCATATTTTGCGGATGCGGCGGCTTGTCGAAAACAGAGGTTTATGGAGGATAACCTGCGCCAAAAAGTAGAAAAAGCGCCGCGTTCTGACTACAGATATGGCAACCAAAAAACAGCACCTCTGGCTTGACGAGCTAAGCACCTTCGAAGCCGCCCAAGCAGCCCAAGAAGGCAAAGTCATAATTTTCCCCATAGGCAGCATCGAGGAACACGGCGAACACCTGCCACTCTGCACCGACTGCATCCAACCCGAATATGTTGCGGTAGAGGTGGCTAAAAAAACGGGCGCTCTAATCGCGCCTCCCCTCCGCTACGGCATCTGCAACGCCACCCGCAACTTCCCCGGCACCCTCACCATCCAATTCGACACGCTCTACCATCTGGCACATGATGTGCTCTCGGAGCTTGTGCGGTGGGGCTTCCACAGAATCATCGTTATGAGCGGGCACGCGGGCAACTCGCATATGGTTGCTCTTCGGTTGGCGGCGCAGGACGTGGTTGCTAAGGGCGAGCAGAAGCAGGTGCGGATAATGGTGCTTTCGGATTTTGACTTCGCTGAGGAAGTGGGTTTCAAGTATGCGGCTTCCGGAGACGGACATGCGGGCACCCTTGAGACGGCTAGGGTGATGGATATTGCGCCCCAGTTGGTGAAGTCAAAGGGAAAAGCGGGGGTTTGGAATCTGCCACGGTTTGAGGTGGTGGCGCATCCTGAAGAGTACTTCCCCGAGGGAGTCAACGGCGACCCCACGGCTGCGTCAGCGGAGATTGGACACAAACTAAACATGTACATCATCGCTGAAGTGGAAAAATTGGTCAGTGCCCTAAAAGAGTAACTTTCAGGAGAAAAAAGGAAAAGGATGATTTATGCTCTGCAGCTTAGGCTTTCTTGGGTGCTTTTGCGGGGGCAGAGGATTTTGATGAGGATTTCTTTTCTGAGGCGCTAACTTCCTCCATGGGTTCGCCGCAGCAAACCAGTTCACAGGTGTCTTCGCAGCCGCATGGATCTTGAACAATCACGACAAGTCCGCATTCATCACAACGATATTGTTCGCCTTGTTTTTTAACCAAAAAATCACCTTCTAAAAAATCGCTACCTAGAAAATAATTCGGGACCTTATATAAGATTTCTGGGGACGCAACCGTTGACAGCAGCCGCGGAGGAAGGTTGGTGAAAGCTTTTTAGTATCTGAAAAGCAATAGCTAACCAGTGAATCAGCATGCCTTACTGTGGAAAATGTGGAAACCAGATAACTCCGAACGCAAAATTCTGCGGACGCTGCGGCGCCCCACTTACCCAAGCCCCGCCGCCAGCAACCGAGCCTAGCCCCAAAATCAGTAGCAGCCCAGCCCAGGCAGCCTACAATCCCCCCTCAGACTACACGGCGCCTCCCGCATTCAGCACTGTGCCTCCACCACCGCCACCGCCGCCTCCGCCGGCAGCACCGACGCCTGCACCCGCCGCGCCAGCCATGCCTTCGTCAGTTGCGCCAGCAGCGATGCCGTCACAGCCCTCAGCTCCAGCGCCTCAGCGGTTGCCGCAGGCCAGCGGCGAAGAAACCTATGGCGTCATCTTGTTGCGCAGGATGAAGTCTCTTGGCCGATACGACAGCTATGCAGGTGTAGTTACGTCTCAGCGGCTGATTTTTGCGCAGATCACCAGCCAAATGGTGACGGATGCGGCGCAGCAAGCAAGAGATCAAGCTAAAGCGGATGGCAAAGGCTTCTTTGGGCAGTGGGCTAACCAGCTGAAAAACACCTTCGGCTTCACCGGCCGCTACCTCACGATGCCTCCTGACGCGATTTTATCGGAGACCCCCGGCAACTTTGCCCTCGACAACAACAGCATAAACGAAATCAAAGTGCACCTTAAAGGCGGCGGCTACGAGCAGAATCAGCGGGATGAGTTTGAAGCGGAAATCCGCTCCAGCATGGGCAAATATGTGTTTCGAATGGACAAGAACAGCGGCCACACTGACCTGCTTAAACGGGCATATGGCGATCGGGTAAAGATGCCGTTTGGTTACATCTCCAAGACCGTGAATATCAAGTTTTAGTTTGCCCTCTTTTCCTTTTTTGTTTTGCATTTGACGAGTTTTAATGGATGCTGGGTCGCAGGCGGCTTGGTTAAGCCGAAAAAGCTTATATCTTCAGCAATTGAATAAGCGCTTGGAGGCATGGAGTATTAAAGGAGCATTAGTGTTTCTGGCAATCTTTGCCCTTTTAGTCGTCTTAACCCTAGGCAACACCGCAATACCGCCCGGACAAGCAATCTACAACACGGTATTACCCGGCACCGAAGCCGCCTCAGGCTACTTTGTAGGCGGCGCAGTCGACGCAGTCACCGCAATCATCTCGGTCTTCAACGGCGTCATCTACGGCTTCATCGCATGGCTCATCTTCACGGTTCTGATGATGTTCACTAAAAAAGACAAGAAACAAGACGTGCACGTCAACGTAACCGTCAACAACAACGCCCCAAGCAACTCGCCCCCGCCGCCACCGCCCCAAAACTAAAAGCCAAAGAACCGCACATTTTTTTTCTCCTCTCTTCTACGTGAGGTGCCGTATAGAAAAAGTTAAAGCCCCAGACATGATTAACCATTTGTGGTTTATATGCAGTTTTTTACGGTAACAGATCAATCCAGCATAAAACATAAAGTTCTTGTAGTGCCCCTTAGCCAAACCGAAATGAACGAGCTTGCCGGCCAATGCCAACAGTGCATGCCCTCCATATCTGTTTCCTCGCTGCTTCAGCTTGGACGCCCCTACGTGATTATTGATTTCGGTCCAAACGCGTGGAAAACCGCCATCCCCCTCGACGAGCAAACCACCGATGGCCACCCTGTAGGCGACGAATTGGAAATAGGCGACATCTTAAACGTCGTTTTAACTTCCGAGAAGAATGCGCTGCAACCCCAAGGCGATAAAGTGTACATGAACGTTCCATTGGAGGCGGTTTTGGCTTTCAGCATCCTCTACTCCGCGGATATGGCTGAGAATTATGCGTTGTTTAAGATGATGCATCAGCCTAAAGCCCAGTAGATTAGCGTAGGTAGCGGCTAAACCAATCCATCGAAAGCTTAGATACTTCCTCGAGTTTGCCGGGTTCCTCAAAAAGATGCGTGGCGCCCTCCACTATGACGAGGCGATTCTTGTTTGTCATCTGACGCATAGCCTGACGGTTAAGATCGATAACTTCCTCATCTAAACCCCCTACCAGCAGCAGCGTCGGCGCCTGAACATCAGAGAGAAATTCACCTGCCAAGTCAGGTCTTCCGCCGCGGGAAACCACCGCAGCCACATCACTGGGCATCTTGGCAGCCGCCATCAACGCTGCAGCCGCGCCCGTGCTGGCTCCGAAGTAGCCGAGGGCAAGCTGATTTGTGTTAGAATCATTTTTTAGCCATTGCGTCACGCCAACCAGCCGCCCAGCCAACAGGGGAATGTCAAAGCGGTACTGCGCCGTCAGCGCATCCTCCTCTTCCTCGTCGGGTGTAAGCAAATCAAACAGCAGCGTACCCAGCTGGGCTTTGTTGAATTCTTTGGCGACGTATTGGTTGCGGGGGCTAAAGCGGCTGCTTCCGCTGCCATGGGCAAACACCACCACGCCGTGGGTGCCAGAGGGCAAAAACAGGTTTCCCTCAACCTCAGCGGAGCCAACGGGGATTCTAAGGGTCATTTCCATTTCGCTCAAACCGCAGCCACCCCCTGCTTTGGGCGCTGGTTGCCATCTTTGAGAAGCCCGATGACTTCTTCATCGCTGGTCTGGTTAAAGTCCCGATAGAATTGCCCGATGGCCTGGAAATACTCAGGGGTATAGAGGCATACGACGCGGTCTGCAAGTTGCTTGAGCTCCTGTATGGTTGAGGGAGGCCCCACCGGCACCGCGACGGTTACGCTTGCTGCTCCCCGGTTCTTCACCGAAGCTAAAGCCGCCTTCATCGTGGAGCCCGTGGCGATGCCATCATCTACAACAATCACATCCCGCCCAGTTAGGTTGGGTTCGGCGCGGGTTTGGCGGTATAGTTCGAGGCGGCGGCGAATCTCCTGTTTCTGTCGCTCGCTTTCCTCAGCGATGTATTCCTCGGTGACGCCCATGTAGGTGACCAAGTCATCGTCTATGATGGCGGTGCCGTCTTCAGCTATGGCGCCAATCGCCAACTCTGGGTTGTCGGGCGCACCCAGTTTATGCGGGATAATTATGTCCAGCGGCAACCCCAGCGCCTTAGCTATCTCGTAGCCCACAACTACACCGCCCCGTGGAATCGCAAGGACAACGCCGCCGCGGGAGAAACCCTCAAGGGCAGCAGCTAAACGCTTACCAGCATCTACGCGATCAGAAAAATAAGTCATAACCAAAACCTCAAGCTACATTCGACATTAATTATGAGAGAGTTTGGATATAAAACTAGTTAGTTACGCAAGAAGACAACAAAGTATGGTAATGCCTCTGAACTGAAGAAAAAATGTTAGTCAAAATTGTTTGTGAATGCCAGTCAAAGTTTCTTGACGAAAACACTTTAAAACCAGCCCGGAATCAGCAATATCGGTGGAGACAAAGACTTGAATAAACCCCTTCCCATAGCACTTGCCTTGTCAGTGCTTCTCATCTCATCCGCGGGGCTGAGCGAATTTGAGGTGGCGCAAGCTAATTTCTTTGTTGGACCATGGCTGGTTGTGGAGTCGCCGACTGATTGGAAGGTCTACACAAACACCACCATCCCCCTGAGCTTCTCCGCGTTGGTTCGCAACGGCTCCACCGAGGTCGTGCGTTTCCTCTACAGCCTAGACGGCGCCTCAAACGTTACATTAACTGATTTGACGCGGGAGAACGATGTGGGCGGTTACACTTTTCGAGTCACCGGGGTTCTGAAGGATTTAATGGAAGGCAATCATACGATTACGGTTTATTCGCAGGACCACGCAGGCACCGAAATGTCGGCCTCAAAGGAGTTCATGATAGATACGCAATTCAAAAACCCAATCACCTTGCTATCCCCCCAGAACATAACCTACACCGTAGATGGCAGCAACAAAACCGACGTTGCCCTGACATTTGCCAGCACCGAAAAAATCAACTGGGTTCTTTATCTGCTAGACGATTTTAATAGCGCCCCAGTCAAGGACGGAAGGATTACTGGGAACATTACTTTAACTGATTTACCAATTGGAAACCACAAAGTAACTGTCACCGTTGGCACAGTGAGGGGGCCCTATTCGCTGACGGTCGAGTTTAACGTGGCGGAACCAGAGCCTTTCCCCTTCGCCACCGTCGCAGCCGCAGTGTTAGTGGCTCTGGCGATTGCTGGCGGTATATTGCTGGTTTACTTCAAGAAACGCCCGAGAAATCTACGGCAGCCCCATGC
The DNA here is from genome assembly GCA_026014735.1 of Candidatus Bathyarchaeota archaeon. Lineage (NCBI taxonomy): Archaea > Thermoproteati > Candidatus Bathyarchaeota > Candidatus Bathyarchaeota archaeon. The sequence continues at coordinate 265,024 of JAOZHT010000001.1, read as the reverse complement.
CTAACCATATCAGCTTAAAGAAGTAGCCTACATGATGCACCCACAAACCTTTATGCCATACCCCCTGTCAAGCATCTTGGACGTGAATGTTTGTCAACCAAAATTTTGGCTCTTGACAGGGCAATCCAGAACACCATAGAGTGGCTAGACGACATCCAAACCGAGCTGGGTTGGGAACGCCGCAGCGACGCCTACAAAGCCACCAAAGCCGTGCTGCAAACCATCCGCGACCGCTCCACCATCGAAGAAGTCATGCACCTCACAGCGAACCTGCCGCTTATCATGAAGGGGATGCTTCTTGACGGCTATACACTTAGGGAGAAGCCAGTGAAGCTGCGGGATGCCGACGAGTTTCTGCTCTATGTGCAGGCGAATTATGATTCGCAGGGCGACATCATCGACGCAGAGGAAGTGGTTGAGGCTGTGGCGGCGGTGCTGACCCGGCGGATGGGCGGCGGAGAAATACAGAAAATCGCCTCGACGATGCCGCATAAGATTAGGCGGCTGTTTCAAACTGCGCCGGAGGCAGAGACGGCTTCGGGCAAAACAGAAATCCCAGTTTACTAGCTAAACGGATCTTTGTGCGGCTTTATATAAGGGGAGGGAGAGGTTGGTGGAGCAGCAGATGCCGCTTCTATGTTGCTATAAATAGAGGGGGGTAGAGGTGGCAGAGCAAGCGAGACCCCTGTAGAGCAAACAAACCTTTTGAAACGAAACGAAAGCTCATTTTGTCGTGAGGTTCACTTTCAGTGACCCCTCCACTGATTGAAAAAGCAGTTTATTCAATTGTTTTAAATATGCCCAGCGACACATCAAGCTAAGCTGTGAAAACCATGTCAGAAGACACCGACTTTAACCTGCCAGAGGAACCGCAGGAAGAAGAAAAAAGCGAAAAAATGCTGCAGATGGAAGCAAACAAGAAAAAATACGAGTTCATCGAGGATCTCCCCGGCGTGGGTCCCGCAACCGCCCAGAAACTCCGCGAACTCGGCTACCACACCGTCGAATCGTTGGCGATGGCGACTAGCCGCGAACTCGAGCCCGTCGGTGTCAGCGAAAAGAAAGCCTTCCAAATCATCGAAGCAGCGCGCTCCTCTGTGGGCATAGCATTTATCCGCGCAGACGAACTCTTCAAGATGCGCAAAACCGTCCTGCGACTAAGCACAGGAAGCAAAGCTCTGGATAAAATCGTGGACGGCGGCTTGGAAACCCAAACTATAACGGAATTCTACGGGGAATACGGCAGCGGCAAAAGCCAGATGTGCCATCAACTCTGCATTAACGTGCAGCTTCCGCCTGAACGCGGAGGACTCAGCGGCGCAGCCCTCTACGTGGATACAGAAAACACTTTTCGGCTGGAACGCATCGTGCAGATGGCCAAGTTCGCTGGATTAGACCCTGAGGAAGCCGTCAAAAACATCATTTACGCTGAAGCCTACACCAGCGACCACCAAATGTTTCTGCTTGAAAACGCCGACGAAATCATCAAAGCCAACAACATACGCCTCATCATCATTGACTCATTAACCGCGCATTTCCGAAGTGAATACATCGGCAGAGAAATGCTTGCCTCGCGTCAGCAGAGACTAAACAAACACATGCATAAACTCGTCGCTCTCGCACGGGCATTCAACGCTGTCGCAGTCGTCACCAACCAGGTTATGGCTAAACCCGACCAGTTCTTCGGAGACGCCATCCACCCCATCGGCGGCAACATCGTCGGCCACACAAGCCACACCCGCGTTTACCTGCGCCGTGCATCCCATGGACCCATCCGTATCGCAAGGCTGGTTTCAAGTCCATATTTGCCTGAGGGAGAGGAAATCCTTAAAGTCACCGAGAACGGAATAGAAGATGTCTCTGAGGAAGAGAAAGCAACCAAAACAACCCGTGGACGCTAACTATGCCGATTGCACAAGCATTAGTGACAAGGTACTTCCAGCTTATAATCGCCAGGCAATTCGCTGAGGCAGAACGTGAACTGGAACGTGTTAAGCAGAAAATGCAGAAAACCGACTGGAACCGCGGCTACTTCCGTGCACTCTACGGAATGTATCTCTCCCGCAAAAACACCAACGACGACTACGCCTTCTTCTCCAAGCTGGATTTAACTGATAAAGTCGCATTAAACAGCTACCGCAAAGAGTTCCTTGCCCACATGGGAAACGGGTTACACGGCGACTTCGATCGGGGCTATTTTTCCGCGTGGGCAGATTGCATGCGTATCCTCTGCCGCATAGAGGCTCCTGCACCCAAGGCCGACAAGGGCGAAGAGGACAAGATCGAGACGCTGCGCAGTGACAAGAGCCAAGCCACCATCGCCAACTTTTTCAAGGGTGACGAGGAACCAAAAATAGAGTAAATCTCTTTTTTTAGATCATGATTTGGATAGCTGTGTAGATGAGGACAAAGAAGGCTATCCAGGTGAAGAAGTACATGCCGATGCCTGTGCTGAGGATCTTTGAGGCCTGCTCGATTTTCTTCTGATACGCTGCTTTTAGGATATAGTAGGTTATGAAGTAGACGAGCAGGGCAACGGTTATGCTGTTTACCAGCCAGGTGATGTCAGTTAAGGTGCCAAAAAGCGCCGCTATCACCGCGGATATGGCGGCAGCCACTAAACCCAACGCAACCCGAATCCAGTAAAGTTGAACTACAGGAGTCATGTTTGAAATCCTAATCCTTGGCAGACATATATTTTGTTCTCCCTTAAAAAAGATGCCTAAGTATTAACTGTTTCTGCCACGCCAAAGACCCTAAACCCCGCATAAAGAGGGGTTTGGTGCAAACTGTTTTTTAGGGCAGATAACTAAGTAACGCAGCGGATAGGTATGCGCAAAAAAGATTTCACCAGCTTTGACATAGCAGCAGCCGTCAAAGAATTCCAATCCACAGTAGCCGACAGCCGAGTCAACAACATCTACCAGTTCACAGAAAAAACCCTCGTGTTCAAACTCCACAAAACCGACAAAGCCCCCCTCCGCCTCGCCATAGAAGCAGGCAAACGCATCCACCAAACCGCCTACGCCGAAGAAAGCCCCGCTGAGCCGCCGCCGTTCTGCATGATGCTGCGCAAGTACCTCCGCGACTCCTGGTTCCGCGGCATCGAACAATACGGGTTCGAACGCATTGTAACATTGAGTTTTGAAACAAAAACGGGGATGCTGCGGCTGGTGGTGGAGCTCTTCGGGGATGGCAACTTTATCCTCATCAACGAGCAAAACGTGATTGTGCAGGCGTTAGCTTTCAAGAAGATGCGTGACCGCGATATCCTACGGGGTTTGACGCTGGAGTATCCGCCTCAAAGCGGAATTAACCCCTTCCAAGCCACCCTTGAGGTGCTCAAGGAGGGGCTAAATGCCGCAGGCGAGGTGGAGGCAGTGCGGTTTTTGGCCCGGTTTCTGGGTGTGGGCGGCGTGTATGCGGAGGAGATTTTGCTTAGGGCCGGTGTGGAGAAGAGTAGGCCCTGCATAAGCCTCAAGCCAGAGGAGACTGACGCGGTTTTCGGTGCCCTGCAGAGCTTGCTTGCGCCTGTTATGGAGGGCAAATTTGAGCCAGGCATAATCCAAGACTCGGAAGGCAGCTACCTTGATGTTACGCCGCTGAAGCTTAGGCGCTATGAGGGCTACAGAACCCAGCCGTTTGAATCCTTCAACGCGGCACTCGACGAGTTCTATCTGCATGTAACCGCCGTGGAGCGGGCGGCGGGAACCATAGAGGTTGATAAACTTAAAGCTGAAGCCGCTCGGTTGAAGCGGATGGTTGCTGAGCAGGAGAAATCCATCGCTGAGGACGAAGCCAAATCCGAGCATGACCGACAAATCGGCGATGTCATCTACGCCCACTTCAATGAGCTTGAGAGCTTCCAGGAGACTTTGCTTAAAGCCAGCTCTCAGGGGTATGCTTGGGAAGCCATCGTCGGGCAGGTGTTGGCTGCCAAAAAGCAGGGTAAGTTGCCGATGGCGTATGTGGAGTCTTTTGATGGGAAAAACATGGCTTTTAACATGAATCTTGAGGGTTTGCGTTTGAGTTTTTGTTTGCGTCTGTCGCTTTTCGATAATGCTAACGAGTACTATGAGCGGGGCAAACGCGCTAAGCAGAAGGCGCAGGGCGCGATGGCGGCGCTCTATGACTCTAGACGCAAACTCGGCGAGGCGGAGGCGGAGCTTTTGGAGGCGGAGAGGCTTAGGAGCCTTAAACCCGCTGAAATCATGGAGGCGCTCTCGAAGCGTAAAGAGGAAATGGAGACGCGGCAGTGGTACGAGAAATTCCGTCACTTCACCAGCTCCGACGGGTTCTTGGTGGTGGCGGGCAAGGACACGGTGAGTAACGAGGTGCTGATAAAAAAGCACACATCCGCCGAGGACGTGGTGTTCCATGCTGAAATCGCGGGTTCGCCCTTTGTGGTGGTGAAGGCGGAGGGACGCGAAGTTTCTGGGCAGGCGCTGTTGGAGGCAGCTGAGGCAGCTGCGTCTTATTCGCGTGCTTGGCGCGAGGGCGCCGGCGCCGCAGACGTGTACTGGGTCAGGGTGGATCAGCTTAGCAAGAGTGGCCCCAGCGGGGAGTCGGTGCCGCATGGAGCCTTTTTTGTGGTTGGCAAAAGGAACTGGTTTCGCAATACGCCGCTTCGGGTTGCCGTGGGCATCTGCGTGGGCGAGGAAGCCGCGTTTGTGGGGGGCCCGGTGGATTCGGTGCGGGCGAAAACCAAAACCTACGTGGTCATCCAGCCGGGGGATTATCAGGGTAAGGAGCTGCTCCAGCTGGTCCTGCGGGCCTTAACCGCTAAACTCAGCCGCGAGCAACGCATCAAAGCCGGCAAAACCAGCATAGAGCAAATCCGCGAATACATCCCCTACACCAAAGGCGCCCTCAACCCCAAAGCCACAACCCCCTAACCTCCAAGCAAACACAGACCAACCGCGCGTGCTCAGCAGCCTCTACCCCCCCTCTATTTATAGCAACATAGAAGCGACGTCAGCTACTCCACAACGACCTCCCTCCCCTTATAAAAAGCAACCAAAGCAAACAACAGAAAACCAAAGACAAGCACAATGCAACGGGACACTAGCATGGCCCCCCCAAACAGACAAGGTCCACCCGTCACCAAAACAAAAAAGCACCACACACAAAAAAAGAGTTTTGTACCACACACAACCCCACAGAAAGGCCCAAAAAACCCCGCCACACTGTAACAACATTTAGAATATTTTCTTTACTAACATTTGATCGCTTGTTTCATATTAAATAATTGAGTGTATTTCTTGGAGTAGTTTTGAGTACTCCTTGAACAGATTTCTTTTCCCCTTACAGTATTCTATATCAAAAGGTTGTTCATGTAAATTGTGGTTATTCTTACTTTTAATGACTAAAACATTTCGCTTATCTTCACATTTTTTGCCATGCGCTAACTGGTTTCTAAATTCAATTATGTCATCTTTGAAATTATTAAAATCTACATCCATTTTAACAAGCCTATCTCGTCTTTCTATCAACTTAGGGTCCACGGCTTTTCCGCATGCAGTGATTTCCATGTTGGCCAATTTTATCTCTTCACTTAAATAACGTTTTATTATTTTGTATTTTAAGAAGTCACTAAAATTCTCGTCTTGCATCTGCTCTTTTAGAAAAGAAGAGAGGGGCTCAGATAATTGGAAAATTTTAGTTATAAGCTCTTCCATTTGACTGGCTGCATAAATTGTCTCAGCGATAAAAGTTCCGCGTATATTACTCATATCTAAATCTCGCCGCAAGGTCATTTCTATAACTTTTTGAGCTTTCTCTTCCAAATGTTCTCTATCTGTATAGTATACACCGTCAAGATTCTTTGTAATATTCTCCTCAAAATCTCTATATTGAGAATAGAGAATGACCTCGGTAAACAAACCCTCCTTCCTCAATGAACTGACCAAATCGTCGCCTCTAAAGTTAAATCTCAAATTCTGGTCAATCAAAATTAGGTCTAAATCTTTTCTTTTTGTGAGATCAGCTATTTCAGAACCATCCTTAAAATAGAAGAATGATGGGCTAAATCCAAGATTCGATAAATACTCTGCGATATTTGGCTTGCATAATTCATAATAGTCAGTTCTATTTTCAAACCAAAGAATATTATATTCTAAAATCAATTCTTATTCACCCTCAATAGAAACTCTACCCCTTTTTCGAGATGATTATTAACTTTTATCGAACCATACTCAGCCATTATTTTTTTAATATGATAAAGGCCGATGCCATTTCCGCCGGTTGTCGTATATCCGAACTTGAAGATATTTTTCAAGTCATTATCAGAAATACCAATGCCATCGTCTCTGAATCTAATCTCAAGAAAGCGCTCATCGGGGCAAGAAATACTGATTTCAATGTTTTTGCTCTTTGCTTTAGTGGAATTGCTAATAAGATTATCAATAATGACTACAATTTTCATGGCGTCAAAAATTCGCTTGAATACAACATTCTCGGGCCGATTAACTTTAATGGTTACCTGCTTTTCGTCAAGCTCTTTATTATTAAAGGGGATGTAAACACGCTCGATGTACTGTTGAATGTACAGCGACAGGTCTTCGTTTATTTCCTCAGATGAAAGCTTAAATCTAGCTTTGGAAATGAATTGTTCTCTTGACATTGAAGCCATTATCTGAGTTTGGAGCAATACATTTTCTATAGCAAACAACAATTCATCGCGTGGTATTCGTTCATCTCTTACTATTTTTCCTCTCAGCGGTAGGAGATACTTCCGTATTAACAAAGCACCAAGCCCTATTTGGTGCTGAACCGCTAAAATCTCTTTTTTTTCTTCTCCAGCAACCCTATCCAAGAACAATGCCTGTTGTTCCTTAAGCTTTATGTCTCTTTCTAAATCGCGCTGTTTTCGTTTTAGCGCTCGAAATGAAGATACGGCACTTTTTGCTTGCAAATCCAAATAGTCCTTTGCTTCCTCAGAGTTGAGGTGCTCTTTCAGCGATTCAATATTTTTCATGATTTCAGGAGTGCGTTCAATTTGCTTCTGCGAATATATTTCCAATAAATCTTTGTTAAAAGAAATCGTTTGTCCGCTCTCTTTTGCACTTTCGACGAGTTTTGTAACGAGTTTAAAAGTATCTACTTTTATATCCTCATCGCTCTTTGGTTCTGTCTCTGAATCCCAATTAATGCCCTCAACGACATATTTCTCAAGTCTAATCAACACTTTTTCCTTGAACAGTTCGATAAGAAGCTCGACTTCTGGCGTTCTAACTACGCCACCGTCTCGACTTGAAACCTCTTTAAAATTTGGTTGATATCCAATTACTTCTATACGACCCATTACATCTCTGTTTCCAAAATACCGTTTTGTGCCCTGTGTTTTTCGTTTATCTAGGCCTAGCCAGTCATCACCGAAATTTCCACAAGGGTTTATTTTAATGCCATTTTTATAGAAAAAAACTGAGCCATAGTTTACAGGTTCAAGACCCATTAATTTAGTGAAAGCGGTTTTAGCTTGAACATTTAGGTAAAAAAGGTTTATGATAACGTTATGCAAGGGTTTATAATTATTATCCTCTTTTATGTTATAAATGAAAACGCTTTTATCGTTTAATTCAGTTGTAATTTTTTCTCCTTCTGCATCAACTGTGCACTTAATGTGTGTAGTTTTTATTCCCAATTTTTCAAACAATATATTCTTAATTTCACCATTAACCTTCTCAAAAAAATCAACATATTTTTTATCCTCTGCAATAAACTCTTCCGCTATCAGTTTGATAGTGAAACCTTCAGTTTCAACGATTGCTTCTGGGTTTATCAATCGTTGGAGTTGGGATTTCAGTTTTAGCAATTTTTCTCTTTCCCATGGTTCACGAAGAGCTGAAACCTCAAGAATTGTGCCTTTTGTAAAATTAGTCACATCGATTTCAATGTTAAGTGTTTCTCTTTGTTCATATTTCACGTTGATACTTTGAAATTCTTTTGTTGGATCCTGTTCGAACTTATCCCAATCCATTGTAAGACAATGGAAGAAATTTTCGTCAGCACGCTTTGAGTAAAGCCGTAATTTGCTGCCAAGACGATCACACGAGAAACGACCGATGCCCTTTGCACCAGCCAAAGCTCTTTTTTTAATTATTTTATCACGATAATCATCGCTCTCAAGAGTTTTCTCGTTTTCGCGTTTTCTTGAGTAACCAACTAACAACCATTTTTCATGGAAATCCATGTATGACATTCCATCGCCATCGTCTTTGACGAAAATTTTGGCTGTTGTACGCCAGGTAAAATCTCGAATTCGTTTGAAATTTAGTTCCACATTTTGGGCGTTAGCGTCGTAGGAATTTTTAACAAGTTCATAGATAGCGATAAAATCATCAGTAATTAGGTCCCTACCGATTATATTTTTAAGTTCTGAACTTATCCTAAACTGTACTTGCTCTTCAATCAACTCAACATTTTCTCCAATATTTCTCCACTAAGTTCAGCAAACAATGGTGGAACAGCATTCCCAACTTGCGTATATCGGGGTACTTCGAGTTTTCTTTGTCTACCACCAGTGGTATATTTTCCTCTGAACTCATACCAATCAGGGAAGGACTGAATCCTTGCATACTCTCGAACCGTGAGTATACGTGGTTCCGAATAATGAATATAATCGTCTGGCAACGTCGTAAGAGTTGGGCAAGTTGATTTGCAATCAAGCGGTGTGATACTTTTCTTTTTCAGATTGAACGTTTTTTTCCATTCTTCCGAGAGTACAACGTCTCTTGGGCAATTTGCTAAAACTTGTATCCACCGATCAACAGTTTTTTTATTATGCCGAGCGAACCTATGACTATCAGGCAATAGACCTGATCTTTGAACCCTCATTAGTTGTTGATAGGGGCTTGTTATTTCTCCATAAACCCCTTCCATGAATGCGGGGCAATCCGAGGAAAATCGCTGGCCATGAGTTTTTTCTAGATCTGATATTGCCTCATAGAGCGAGGTGCTTTCGGTTAATCCTTTTCTTGTCAAAAAGTCTTTTTTCATTTCAACGATTTTTTGGAAGAACTGCGTTGGGTTTCCGTTGAGCATCCCTATAAGAATAAATCGTTTTCTTCTTTGTGGAATCCCATATGCTGAGAAGTCGATAATACCGCTTTTAACAGTATAGCCTAACGCTCGGAGTTCGCTTTCTACATACTCTGAAAAAGCTTTGCCTCGTGATTTTTTATGCTTGAATCCTATAGTAAACCCTATTACATTTTCGAAGAAAACCATAGAAGGTTTAACAATCTTTACGAATTTTATATAAGATTGCGGTAAGGTATTCCTAATATCATTCTTATTTCTGCGCCCGGCAAGAGAAAAGCCTTGACATGGCGGTCCGCCAACCACAAGATCGACTCTGCCCAAGTTGGACAATTCTGATTCGAATTTATTTAGAACTTCGTTAATGTTATGCTCCTTTTTTGGAAGCCAATCAGGCCAATCAAAGTGGTTTTCTTTATCAATCAAATTATGCTTCAGTGTACTAAACGCCATAGGGTTTTTTTCTATCGCAAACAACCCTCGCCAGCCAGCATTTGATAAACCTAGTGATAAGCCTCCGCAACCCGCAAAGAGATCAATATATACAGGCGCAGAGCGTTGGCTGGTAACTTGCATGCCTATTAAAGGTGCGCAAGGTGTAGATATAATTTTTCGTCTGGTTATGAATACGTTTTGGATTCCTTTTGTAAAAAAGACCAAATAGACCATTATTTAATATCCTTTTTCGATGGATAACCTGACGAAAGAAAAACGTTCCAAGGTAATGGCGTCTATTCACTCGAAAGACACCCTACCAGAGGTGCTCCTGAGAAAAGCGCTTTGGCGGCGGGGCTTCCGGTTCAGGGTCCAGTACGGCCGATCTAAAATTGATATTGCTTTTCCCAAGCAAAGAGTCGCTGTTTTTGTTGATGGTTGCTTTTGGCATGGTTGCCCTATTCATTCGCACAAAATCGGAACAAACGTGGGGTACTGGCAACCGAAACTGGAGAAGAACAAGGAGCGCGATAAGGTTAAAACCGCCAAGTTAGCGGACGAGGGATGGGTTGTTTTGAGGTTTTGGGAACATGAACTGGCAAGTGTTGATTCGGTTGTTGAGAAAATCGCCAAGACTATAAAAGAAAGAAAATGGGTAAGCCAACATTAACCAAGCTAAATTGTACCGCGAGGGATAGGCTAAACAAAAAAACAGGTTTTCGCGTTTGAGGTACCGCAATCTCTATATTTTGCTGTGGAACAGTTTTTAGAAGTTGTAGTGTGTGGGCCCGTGGCTCAGTCAGGCTAGAGCGGAGGACTCTTAATCCTTAGGTCGCGGGTTCAATTCCCGTCGGGCCCGCCATTTTCCGTTTTGGGGGTTGGTGTGTTTTTTGGCGGGTTTGATGGTTTTTTGGTTTGTTTTGGGGTTGGGGGTGGGCTGTTTGCCTCAACGCTTTTATAGTAAATCTTTACTATATTTTGGTAAATATATGGCGGTGAGTACATGGGCGCCCTCTCAAAAGACGAAACAATCATCTGGCAACAATTCCAAAAAGGAAAAAACACCAGCACAATCGCCCAACAACACCCAACCCAACAATGGAGCCCCGCCTACACCTCACGCGTCCTCAACCGCGCCCGAGAAAAAATCGCCAAAACCCTCCAAGAACACGCCAACAGCCACCGCCTCGACATCGAAACCCTCCTCGACTACAAAGGCCTCCTCATCGGCTTCGACTACCAAACCAGCAGCCAAGTCTACATAGTCTACACCGAAAAACTAGGCGTCATCATCTGGTACAAACATGACTCCTACGCAGGAAAACAATGCCCAAAATGCCCCAAAGAAAACGAATGCAGAGAAACCCTCAACGCCGTCATCGAAGAATACAACCTAACGCTGCGCCCCGACGAAAAACAGCTGCCCATGACACAGCAAGCCAACGCCGTCTTTAACAAACTCGCCGCCAAAGAAATCCCCCGCTACAAACGAAGGGGAGGTGACTGAAAAAATGACCAAGAACACTCAAGAAAAAGTCATCCGACCCCCCAAGCAGCAGATAACAAGCGGTACAATCTTTAAGCCCTCTAAAGCGTACCTCCACAAGATGCAGACCCAAAACATCCTGGCATTCATAATCATTTACCTAAGCGTAGTGTTAAGTTTCCTCGCAATCGCCTATATGGGCGCAGGAGAACCCGGCAACCTAAGCGCCACCCAAACAATCAACCAATACTTCCTACCCGTTAACCTCTGGACCGTGGGGCTAAACCTGATTTGGCTCCTACCCACCCTTGCATTGACACCCATCTACTTTAGAAGCATAGAGTACTCGGTGAAAGCAGAATCCGGCGACACCATGCCAGAAATCTACTCTAAACGCGGCATATTCACCATCACCCGCCGACACGTGCCCTTCCGAACCATAACAAACATCTCCAGCCAAGCAGGACCCTTCGACCGAATCTTCAAAATCGGCTCCGTGCACATTGAAACCGCAGGGTACTCTGGCGCAAGCCAAAAGGGCCCCGAGGAAAACCTAGCCGGCATCGTGTTCTACGAGGAAGTCAGAGACTTCATCCTCTTGGAGCTGCGCAAATTCAAAGAGCCCTATACCACTGGAACCGAGGTGGTTTATCCGACGGAGAAGCCTGTTCCCAGCATGGAGGGGCTTGATGACGAGATTCTGGTGACGCTTCGCGAGATCCGTGATTTGCTTAAGCAACGCTAACCCCCTTTTTCCTTTGATTTTTTGTTAGGCTCTTTTTCTTTTGGGCGCAGATAGGCTTATGGATTAAGCATTTTTCTCAGCCGCTGCGTTAACCCTTCCCGCTCGCTAGGCTGGCAGGTCCAGAGGCTGCGGTACTCCCGAAACTTGTCACCGCCGATTTTGCCCTGCTTCTGCAACTCGCCCAGAAGCCGCATGAAACCCTGCAGGTCCAGCTGCTCGTTGGTTACGGCGGCTGCGATTTTGCGTTCGGGCGCTGCGTTGACGCCTATGCGTTCGCTGTCGGGGGGCGGATAGGTCTCGTAGAGGAACCGACCGAAGTAGAGGCTGTGCCAGCTTTTGGTTTGGGGCAGGCTGTTTTTGGCTTTCAGCAGCATCTCGGTGAAATGCTGATATTCCTGTCCCAGCGAGTAATACTTGGTTTGCCCAGTGGATGCATCGCCGATGCGCCCCACGAAGTGCCGCAGATGATGATTGCTAAAAACAGGCGCCACAGACCCCTTCTCCTCGTTAAAGCAGTAAATAATCCGTTTAGGCAACAGCTTATCCTGCCCCACGCCGCCTATGCGTTCCCAGTGGGCATCGACTTTCTCAGAGAGGGATCTGCGGTCATCCACGGCGAGGCGCAACAGCTTTTTGAATTCGCCGATTTGGAGGCGGGCGTTGCGGTAGATGTTGCTGCTGCTCTGATTCGAGTAGCTGACGGGTCGGAGGGCTTTCTCGAGCAGCTGGAAGAATTCGCCGACTTCGTCGGGGTTAACTTTGTAGAGTCGGTCGGGGTCAAGCCACTCGATGCTGCAGAGGTTCTCGCTGAAGGGATACTTGTCTCGTAGCTGTTTAAGCGCAGCTAGGGCTTGGGTGACTTCGTGTTTGCTGGTGCCGACTTTATCGTAGGCAGCGGCTTTTTCACCAAGAGAGAAGGGGTTTGACATTGCAGGCATTCGTAATAGCCTCAAAGCTAATAAAACTTCAGAGCGTCGCCTTGAATTTAAATCAAAAAGTCTGCTTATCTGCAGGTCAAGGCGGCAATCAAACTAAAAAAAGAAAACGGAAACCTGCCACCAGCGGCGACTATACAGAGAGCAAAAAATCTGCGCTACTCTTGACCGCCATGATGCATCATGCCCATGCCGCCCTCACCGGACTTGCCTTTCCCGCCCTGCCGCCAACCCATCTGAGAAGCATACTCCATCATGTGACTCATATTCTCCTTGATCAGCTCCATCGCGGCAGGGTTAATTTCAAGCTCCATGGTCAATTTGACTTTGCCAGTTTTATCCGCTGCTTCCATACATCCACCTCCATAAAAAACCTGTTAATGAACTATTTAATGGGGGGCGGCTTTGAAGTTAAACGTAAGTGACTGTGCCCACGCAGCTACAGCGGCGCCCTAAACTGCCCAGTGCCCAGCTAAAGCGTTCAACGCATTTTCGAAGAGGTAATCCTTTGGCACCACATCGACTCTCACGTCGAGTTCCTCGAGAGCCCGCGCGGTGGTGGGTCCGATGGCCACGACCGTGACTTTTTCGGCGAGGATTTTGCGTAGCTGCTCTATGTCTGCTTTTTCGGCGAGCATTTTGAAGATGTTTTTGGCGCTCAACCCGCTGCCGAAGAGAACTGCATTTATGCGCCCACTAACCAAGTCGTCGTAAAATTTGGTTTTTAGTGCTTCATCCACCGGTAAACCTGACTCGTAAACGTAGATTTCCTCCACATCCGCGCCCCTGGCTTTAAGGGCTTCACCGAGCATCGGAGGGGCATTGCTGGTTCTGGGCATGCGAATTCTTTTCCCTGTAAGGTCTGCTTCTTTGAGAGCCTCCAGCAAGCCTTCACCGCTGTACTTCTGAGGCACCAAATCCACCCGCAGCCCAAGCGCCTGAATTGCCTCGGCGGTTTTGGGTCCAACAGCCATAACACAGGATTTCGCTAAGCCCTCATGCAACATTTGGGTTTGCCCTATGCCCTGGGCTGCCTCGAAGAGGTATTTAACGCCGTTGGTACTCATCAAAATAGTGTAGTCCACTTTTCCAGCGCACAGTTCAGCGATGAATTTCTTCACTGGCTCGGGGTTGCTTAGGGATTTGATGTCTATGGCGGGGATATAGTAGGGTACACCGCCTTTTGCGCGGATTAGCTCGCCTGCTTCCTCAGCTTGCCCCGCTGGGCGGGTGATGGCGACGACTCTTCCTTTCAGAGGGGCTGTTTGAACCATGCAAGTTTCCTGCCTAAAGTGGCTACTTCGCCGATGAGGATGACTGAGGGCGGCTTAATCTGCTGCTTTTGCGCTTCTGTGATCACGGTGCCCAAGGTGGCTATGAGGGTGCGCTGCTGCGGTAGCGTGCCAGATTCAATCATGGCAACTGGCCTGTCTGGGTTTATGCCGCCTGCAAGCAGTTTGCCAACGATGCCCTCCAACGATTCGACGCCCATCAAGATGACCATGGTGTCTACTGCGCCTGCGATTTTGACCCAGTCCACGGGTTTCTCAGCGTCGCCTGCACGGTGACCTGTAATTATAGCGACTGAGGCTGCGTAATCACGGTGCGTAAGCGGTATGCCCGCATACATTGGGGCTGCAACCGATGAGCTGACTCCGGGCACAATCTCGAATTCAATGCCCTCCGCCACCAGCGCCTCGGCTTCTTCGCCGCCCCGCCCGAAGATGAAGGGGTCGCCGCCTTTGAGCCGCACCACCCTGCCGCCTTCTTTGGCTTTCTCTACGATTTTGTTTGTAATTTGGTCCTGGGGCACCTCATGCAGACCGGTTCGTTTGCCCACGAATATCCGCTCAGCTTTTTCGGGTGCCATGTTGAGGACTTCGTCGCTGACGCCCAAGCGGTCATAAATTAGAACGTCTGCTTGTTTGATGATTTCAACGGCTTTTACTGTGAGCAGTTTGGGGTCGCCTGGACCCGCACCGACAAGGTAGACTTTACCAAACGCCATACTTTTCTCTCCACTCCTTCTCAAAATCCTTTGCGCCCTGCGCTATGAGGTCTTCGCCGACTTTAGCTCCGAGTTCCTCAGCCTGCGCCAGAGACCCTTTTTCGGATGCACTGATTTTTTTGCGTTCATTAAGCGAGAATATGCTGCCGTAGAGTGTGAGGCTGTTGCCTTCTGCTTTGCCGACTGCGCCGATTGGGACGCGGCAGCCGCCCTCGAGTTTGAGGACGAGGCTTCGTTCAGCGGTTATTTCCGCACGAGTTGCTTTGTCTTCGATTGACTGCAAAATTTTGATGACCTCGCTGTTGCCTTCTTTGGCGACGACCGCAATCGCGCCTTGCCCCGCTGCGGATGGAAACTGGTCGAGCGAGAGACGCTGGGTGATTTCTCCAGTTATGTTCATGCGTTCCAATCCTGCTTCAGCGAGAACGATGCCTGCGATTGCGCCTTTTTTGACTTTACCGATGCGGGTGTCCACGTTGCCTCGTATGGGCTCCACTTCTAGGTCGGGGCGCAGGTACTTGATTTCTGCTAGCCGCCGCAGGCTGCCTGTTCCGACAACCGCGCCCTTAGGCAACTCTGCAAGCTTAACATGATTGTTAGAGATGAAAACATCACAGGGCGAATCGCGCTTGGGAATAGCCGCCAAAACCGTGCCTGCTTGCTGCTCCACGATGGGCACGTCTTTGAGGCTGTGTACGGCAAAATCTATTTTTCCAGCCACAACTTCTTGGTCGATTTCTTTCTCGAAGATGCCCTTGCAGTCGATAGTGAAGAGGGGTTTGCCGTGTTCTTTGTCGCCGATGGTGTGGATGATTTTGATTTCGAACTCCACGTCTGGGTTTTTGGCTTTTATCCAGTCCAATGTGCGGTTTGTCTGTGCAAGGGCGAGTTTGCTGCCTCTGGTTCCGACGGTTAGCTTCATGGGGTTTTCCTCGTTTTCGCAGCCGCCGCGAGGGCTTTGTCGAAGGCGTTTATGGTAAATTTAAGGTCGTCTTCGGTGTGGGCGGCGGATAGGAAGCAGGTTTCGCACTGTGATGGCGGAATAAACACGCCCTCATTTAGCAACGCATGGAAGTAAGCAGTGAACATGGCTGCGTCGCTGTGTTTGGCGCAGGCGTAATCGGTGACCGCGTCTTTTGTGAAGAAGATTTGGTAGAGCGAGGCTATGCTGTAGACCTGAGCGGGGAGTTTGTGTTGGATGGATAGGTCGGTTAGGGCAGCTTTGAGTGTGGAGGCGTTCTTTTCGAGCCGCGGGTAGATTTGGCTTCTGTTTTTGGTCAGGTAGCCAAGGATTGCCATGCCAGCTGATGCCGACACGGGGTTGCCGCTAAAAGTGCCTGCCTGATACACTTTGCCCACGGGGCTGATGTTTTGCATGATTTCTTTTTTGCCGCCAAACGCCGCCAGAGGGAACCCGCCGCCGAGCACCTTGCCCAGCGTCGCCATGTCGGGTTGAACGCCGAAGAGTTCCTGAGCCCCGCCCAAAGAGAGGCGAAAGCCAGTGATGATTTCGTCAAAAATCAAAATGGTGCCGTTGACGGCGGTGATTTTGCGCAGGGTTTGCAAATAGTCTTTTTTGGGCAAAATTAAGCCGACGTTTCCCATAACGGGCTCGACGATAACTGCGGCAATCTGGTTTCCCTCACTCTTAAACGTCGCCTCTAAAGCTTCCACGTCGTTGTAGGGTAGAACGATGGTGTTTTGGGTGGTTTCTTCGGGAACCCCAAGCGAGTTTGGAGCGCCAAAAGTGGCGGCTCCCGACCCTGCCTTGACCAAGACGTTGTCGTGGCTGCCGTGGAAGCAACCGTCGAATTTGATGATTTTTTTGCGGTCTGTGTATCCGCGTGCAGCTCGGATGGCATGCATGGTGGCTTCTGTGCCTGTACTGACGAGGCGCAGCATCTCCATGCAGGGCGAGGCTTTGCTGATTGCCTCGGCGAAGGCCACTTCCAACTCGGTTGGTGCACCGTAAAGTGTCCCTTTTGACATTTGCGCTTTGACTGCGTCGAGGATTTCGCTGTTGGCATGCCCCAAAAGCAGGGCGCCGTAGGCGTTGCAGTAGTCGACGTAGGCTTTGCCGTCGGCGTCATAGAGTTTGGAGCCCGCTGCATGCTCGACAAAGAAGGGGTAAGGGTCGTAGGCGCGGACGGGGCTGTTTACGCCGCCGGGCAAGATTTTTTGGGCTCTACGGAAGAGCACTTCAGATTTAGATGTCAAGGCTACTTCAACCATGCTTTTGCGTCTTTAGCGTGGTAGGTTATGATGAGGTCGGCGCCTGCCCGCTTCATTCCACCCAGGATTTCGCGGATGAGGGTTTTCTCGTCTACCCAGCCGTTGGCTGCGGCGGCTTTAACCATGCTGTATTCGCCGCTGACATTGTAGGCGACGATGGGCACGTTGAAGCTGGCTTTGGCAAGCGCCACTATGTCAAGGTATGCCAATGCGGGCTTAACCATAATCATGTCGGCGCCTTCCTCGATGTCGAGTTCCATCTCACGCAGCGCCTCCTCGGGGCTGCCCTGGCTCATCTGGTAACTGCGGCGGTCACCGAACTTGGGCGTGGAATCCGCGGCGTCGCGGAAGGGACCATAAAAGCCCGAGGCATACTTGGCGGCGTAAGCCATAATTGGGGTTTGATCGTAGCCTGCCTCGTCAAGTGCCTCGCGGATGGCGGCGACTTGCCCATCCATCATCGCGGAGGGCGCAACGATGTCGACGCCTGCCTCGGCGTAGCTGACGGCGATTCTGCCTAAAAGCTCCAAGGTAGCGTCATTTTGGACTTGCCCATCCTTTACTATGCCGCAGTGGCCGTGGCTCATGTACTCACAGAGGCACACGTCGCCGATTACCACCAGGTCCTCGCCGCGGGCGGCTTTGAGTTCGCGGATGGCGTTTTGGACCACGCCGTCTTTGGCGTAGGCGGAGGTGCCTTGCTCATCCTTCTTTGCGGGTATGCCAAATAGCAGCACGCTTCTGCAGCCCTGCGACAGCGCCTCTTTGCCCTCCTCTGCAACCATGGAGAGGGGAAGTCGGCTGTAGCCGGGCATAGAGGGGATAGCGACGGGGTTTTGGATGGCTTCCTCGACGAAGATGGGATAGATGAGGTGCGCGGGGTTAAGGGTAACTTGGTTTAGCATCTGACGCAGCGCAGCTGTTCTGCGCAGCCGCCTCATTCGCACGGTTGGAAAACTCATACTTGATTCTCCTCTTTATTGATTAATGCCAACGCTAAAGTTTCAGCTTCAGCTAATTTGCCCTCAGATAACGCCTTTTTGATTTCTTCACTGCCAAGAATTTCATATAACATCTGGCTCCGCTTCTCCGAGTCAGACACCTTCTCTTTGAGGACCGCGCGGGCTTTCTCCTGCAGCTGAATCGAGAGCAGATCCATCGGCGTGACCAGTTTCTCGATGCGTTCCCGCAGCACATGCGCCACCGCTGGGCTCTTGCCGCCTGTGGAAACCGCTATCTTCACGTCGCCGACATGTGCCACCGCAGGCAAAATAAAATCGCTCGCCGAGGGGTCATCGACGCTGTAAACCATGCAGCCATAGAACTTGGCGGCTTTAATTAGCCCCGCGTTGAGGGCGCCGTCGTTGGTGGCGGCGAGCAGAATGTAGGGTTTGGGGCTGAGGCTATCAACGAACGCCTGGGCATCCTTGATGCCGGTTTTGAGCAGCGCAACCCGTTTTTCCTGCCCCAGCTTTTGGATGGGCTCGACAAAGTCGCGGCTGATAACCCAGATTTTCGCCTCTGAATCCAGTATGCCTTGGAGTTTACGGTGGGCTTCTGCGCCGCCTCCAACTACCATAACGGTTTTCCCGGTTAATTTGAGGTCGATTAGCACTCTTTGCTTGCACCTGCTGAACCGTTAAGGCGGTAGTTGGTTAAGAGGTTTTTGAATTTCTCCGGAAAAACATCATAATCAACTTCCACGGGCTTAGGCGGCAGGGCTAACTGGGTGAGCAAATCAAAGTTGAGGCTCTTTTCCGCAGCTTCCAAGGCCTGTGCACAGAAATCCTCATAGCGGATTTCCACCTCGGGAATCATGCCGCGGCGCTGCAGGTCCAAACGGGGAACCATACCTATAATCTGCACGCCGACTTCTCCAAAGGCCCGCTGCATCATAGCCACGGTTTCTTTGGTCATGTAGCTGACGTGAAGCTTGTTTAGTATCACGCCGGTGGGGTTAACGCCTAAGCGTTTGAGGGCAACGATGTTGTTGAGGGTATCAAGCAGGGCGCCTTCGAGGCCTTCTTGGTCGCAGGCCACCACCAGAACCGTTGAGGCACCCAACGCCGCCGCCACTTCGACAGTTGACATGGGCCGATCGTATTTGGTGTTTAGCAATCCAGTGAAGGCACTCATGGCGCCTTCCACAATCAGAAAATTGTAGTCTTGCGAGGCGTTTTCGATGGCTTGCCGGGGAGTCACCCAGCCGCTTTGCCCAACCCTAATCGAGGAATACTCCCGCATGGGCTCTTTCAGCAAATAGAGTGAGGGCACCGCGTCGCGGATGTCGCCGCCGACCTTGATTATGCCGACTTTGTAGCCGCGTTTCTTGAGGGCTCCAGCGATTCCTGTTACAACAAAGGTTTTCCCTGAACCACTAGCCAACGCCGTTATCAGCAGCAGCTTGGGCTTGGTTTCCACGGGGGGCGGCTGATGGATGCCTGTGGAGACGCCGACTTCGCCCTTGATGCTCTCCAGCAGTTTAGCGTTAGCCGCCTTGATGGCTGACAGGTCCTTTTGGGTTAGGTCAAGCGAGTTAAGAATGCCCGTGGTTATTGCGGGGTTGTTATCGAGTAAACCATGGATGAAGACGCCTACGACGTTGCCGGCTTTGTTTGAAACCCCTGAAACCAGGTCTCTGCCTTTGACAAAGTAGTTGATGTACTGGGCGTGGCTGATGAGGATGGGTTTGGCGCCGCCGCCCAGTTTCATCTCGCCATAGGTGTGGCAGTGGAACCCCCGGACCTGCGCGCCGACTTCGCCGGTGAGGAAGCTGGCCTCCACGACGTCGGCGGTTACGCGGTCGGTGCATATGAGGGGGGAAACTTTGGCGTCTAATAGGCCGATGCCCTGCCGCCTGATGGGTATGGTGGAGAGGCGCCCCACGTCGGTTTCCTTGGCGAGTACCTGAAGACCCGAGCAGATGCCCAAAATATATTTGCCTTCATCGGCCATCTTTACGATTTCTCGTGTGACGGCGGGGTTGACGCTTGCGGATTCCACGAGGCTGCCGCCGGGTATGATTAGCATGTCGAGGACTTGTGAGGCGGGTTTGCCGTCGAGTTGTGCGGTGGGTCCTAGGAGGTCGGTGGGGAGGTTTCCGAAGTTTTCGAAGCATGGAAGCGCTCCTTGTAGGTATGCTAAGCCGATTCTGCGTGGTGGATTCATTGGTTTTGCCCGTCGGGGTATTTACCGCAAACGTTATATTTAAGCCGGTCGGTTTATCCATCCATGCATGCTTCGGCGAAGGTAGACCACGTCATCAACCTCCGCATAACGCACAAAACAGCCCGCGTTATGCTACTGGAAGCAGTCGCCTTCCAAGAGAAAACCCAAGCCCTCACCGAACTAAAAACCATAGAAGGCATCGAAGAATGCCTCTACCTGCAGACATGCAACCGCACAGAAATCTATCTTGTAGCCGAAAACCCCCAAGGCGCCGCTGAATCAGCCAGACAGTGGCTGCTTAATCGAGCCAAAGAACACCGCGGGGAAATAGCAGAAGCCTTAGAGGTCAGCTACGACAACGACGCCTTCAACCATCTGCTCCGCGTCACCTCAGGCATGGAATCCATGGTTATCGGCGAAGACCAGATCCTAAACCAAGTCTGGGACGCCTACATCCTAGCCGATAACGCAAAAACCCTCGGGCCCATCCTTAAACACCTTTTCAACCGAGCCATGACAGTTGGGCGCCGAGTCCGCAGCGAGACAGGCATCAACAAAGGTGCCGTCTCCATCGGCTCCGCAGCCGTCGAGCTTGCCCTCACTATTCTGAGAAACCTCGAATCCAAGAAAATCTTGGTTATGGGCGCTGGCGAAATCGGAACGCTGGTTTCGAAAGCGCTTGCCCGGCGCTGTTTAAGTCCCATCTTCATCGCTAACCGCACCTACGACCGAGCCGTCAAACTCGCCGCCGACCTCGGGGGGCAGGCAGTGCATTGGGACCGATTCGACGAAGTCATGACTGACGCTGACGTCGTCATCTGCTCAACATCCGCGCCGCATTACCTGTTAACCAAAGAAGCCATCACAAGGCTGATGGCAATGCGCAGAAACCCCCAGTTCATGATGATCATCGACATCTCCAATCCCCGCAACGTCGAACAAAGCGTTGCCGAAGTCAAAGGCACCGAACTCTACTGCATCGATGATTTACAGATGATCGCTGACAAGAATAAGGAGCAGCGGCAAAGAGCCATAGAAGCCGCTCAAATCCTGCTCGACCAAGAACTGCCCGGGCTCGAGGAGGACATGAAAAGCCTCAGCGTCAGACTCATGATCTCGGAGATTCTCTCGCAGGCCGAGCAGGTCCGCCAGAGAGAACTTAGCACCGCCTTAACCATGATGGGTGACCTCGATGAACACCAAAGGCGTGTTCTTAACGATTTAACCTCGATTTTGCTTAAGCAAACCTTTATTCCAGTAGTTGAGAACCTCAGAGCAGCTGCTAAGACAGGTGATAAAAAAGCCATTGAGGCAGCGGCTAAATTGTTTGAGAAAACGGAGAAGAATTAATTGCCAAAATCGTTAGCTCTTGACAATGTCGGTTTAATTCTCATCGGACACGGCAGCAAACTACCGCATAACCAAGAAAACCTCGAGAAGCTAGCCGATATACTTCGGGAACGCTCATCATTTAGACAGGTGGAAATCGCGTTTATGATACGCAACCCCCCCACCATCTCCGAAGCGATCGATAATTTAACCAGAAAAAAAGTCGACAAAATCGTGTTAGTTCCCGTGTTTCTAGCGTCGGGGGTACATACAACCAAAGAGATTCCTGAAATGATTGAAGTCAAAGACAAGGAATCACAGCTTTCCCAAAAAGGCATCCAACTATTCTATGGCGAACCCATCGGGGCAGACGAATGCATTGCAGTTATACTCGAAGAGAAAGCACTCAAAGCGTTAGGCCACGACTGGAACCACCACCACGCACCCTTCAAAGCCGCACCCGTCACGACTTACCCTGCCACCTCCTCCAAAATCTACGACCAAAGCATGAAACTCATTCGCCCCGAAATCCAAGGTGTCCTCTCAAAAGCACCAAAAAACCAAATCCCCATCATTGAGCGCGTCGTGCACACCACCGCCGACCCAGAATTCGCTAAATTACTCGTCATAAGCGACGGAGCCGTTGAGGCGGGTGTTGCGGCAATTAAGGCTGGAGCGAAGGTATTCACGGATACGAAGATGATTAAGGCAGGCATCCACGAGGGTAGAGTACAACGGTTCGGCGGGAGAATCTTAACGTTCATCGATGATCAACGCGCTAGCAAACTTGCCATTGAAGAAGAAATTACCCGGTCAAGCGCCGCGGTACGTTTAGCTGTAGCCGATGGAGCAGAAGGCGCCATCTTTTTAATTGGAAACGCGCCTACTGCAGCCTTCGAATTAGCTGACCAAATTGAAAAAGGCAAAGTGAAACCTGCCTTGGTTGTGGCTGTGCCCGTTGGATATGTCGGAGCTGCAGAATCTAAAGAGGCCATCACCAAGCTGCAGGTACCCTACATAATCACTAAGGGACGTAAAGGAAGCAGCACCATCGCCGTCGCCATCTTTAATGCCCTACTTAATATGGCAGAAGCAAAACCTTAGGGGCGACAGGCAGAATGGCGCGGTTTCTTAAATACGGCATCACCACGGGGGCAACGGCGGCGGCAGCAGCTAAAGCCGCGGCAATCGCAGCCTTGGGTATGCCAGTGGACCGCGTTGTTATCCCGACGCCGATTGGCTTGCGGTTTGAGTTGACGGTGAAGAGCAGCCGCAAACTTTCCTTGGACACCGCAGAGGCAGTCACGGTGAAGGATGCGGGGCAAGACATCGATGCCACCGACAAGATGGAAATCGTCGCCACCGTCAAACTCACAGGCGACGGAAAAGTCACCGTTAAAAGCGGCGAAGGCATCGGCGTAGTCACAAAGCCCGGTTTGCAGGTGCCCATCGGCGAAGGCGCCATAAACCCCGTGCCCCGGGCCATGATTATCCAGGCAGTCCAAGAAGTCCTCCCCGAGGGCAGAGGCGCCGAGGTAGTTATCAGCGCACCCCAAGGCGCCAGCATCACCAAGAAAACCATGAACGATAAACTGGGCATACAGGGCGGCGTCTCAATTCTAGGCACCACAGGCGTCGTGAAGCCCTACTCGATGGAAGCCTGCCGCCGCTCGCTGGTTCCCCAAATCGACGTGGCCCTCGCAGGCGGCTACAAACGCATCCTCTGCGTCCCCGGCAACATCGGCGAACGCATAGCCAAAGAAAAGTTTGGGGTGCCCGAAGACGCGATTGTGCAGACCGGCGACTTCGTCGGCTACATGCTTGATAAAGCCGTCGAGAGGGGCGTGGGCGAAATCGTGATGCTGGGGCATTCAGGCAAACTTGTCAAGCTGGCGGCGCGGCTATTTAACACTCACCACAAAGTCGGCGACGCACGCAACGAAGTCATCGCAGCCTACGCGGGCGCCGCTGGAGCAGACACCCAAACCATCCAGAAGCTGCTGAAGGCAAACACCACCGACGAAGCAACCCAAATCCTCCAAAAGGCAGGACTGGTTGAAGCCACCTACAACCGCGTTGCAGAGCGTGTGCATGAGCGCGTGTGTGAGCGAGTGGAAAATAAGATAAAGATAAGCGTGGTAATCGTCGCCATGGACGGGGAAGTCCTGGGCATGGACCAAAATGCACGGAGCAATAAGCCATGGCAAAACTTGTTATAGTAGGCGTCGGGCCAGGTTCACAGGATTATGTGACTGCAGCGGCCAGAAAAGCGGTGCAGCAGGCAGATGTGGTTTTGGGTTCCCAGAGAACCGTTGAGCTTATGCACGGCGACATCCAAGGCGAAGCAGTGGTTTTCACCGCCAAAACCCTCTACGACACGCTAAAACAGGCAGCCCAAGCCCTGAAAGAAGACAAAAACGTCGCGTTGCTTTCGGTGGGTGACCCAGGGTTTTCGGGGCTGCTTCACACCGCAGTAGAGAGCGGTTTATTCCAGCCAAGCGACATCTGCGTTGTGCCAGGCATCAGCTCCATCCAGGCATGCGCCGCCCGGCTGAACCTAAGCTGGCAAGATGCCGCCATATTCACGTTTCATGAAGGCAAACAAACCCAAAAAGACAAGCAGCAACTCGCAGCATGCCTTAAAGAGGGCAAAACCGCAATGGTTCTCCCTGACATGCGGGGGTTCTCGCCCAGCGACATCGCAGAGTACCTCATCAAAGAGGGCCTCGACAGCAAAACCCATGTGTTTATCTGCGAAAACCTCACTTTGCCCGACGAAAAAGTGCTCTCCACCCGCCTGGGCGATTTAGGGGACCAGCGGTTTTGGCCGCTTTGCATCATGGTAATTCAGGATCAGGTTAACGGAAGTAAAATGCAATGACTAAAGAATGGATCTACAAGACGCCTGGGATCCCCGATGAAGCGTTCAACCAAAACGAGAAGGTTCCAGGGCCAACTAAAGAGGAAATCAGGGTAATCACCATCAGCAAAGCACGGCTAAGCGAGGGCGCAGTGGTGGTTGACGTGGGCTGCGGCACAGGCGGCTTAACCGTGGAGGCAGCGCTGCAGGTAGGCAGCAAAGGCAGAGTCTACGCCTTAGACGAAGACCCCAATGCTGTAGAGTTAACCAAAAGCAACGTGCATAAATTCGCCGTCGAAAACCAGGTGTCGGTTACGTTGGGTAAGGCGCCGGGTGCGCTGCTTAGCCTGCCCCGGGCAGATGCGTTTCTGGTAGGCGGAGGCGGCGTGTCGCTGCGACCTATCCTCCAGTTTGCCAACGCTAAACTTAACCCCAACGGCAGAATCGTGGTGAACGCCATCCTCCTAGAGACGGCAACCGTCGCCGTCGATGAGCTTAAGGCGCTGCGGTTTGTCGACATCGACGTGGCAGCTATATCGGTGGCTAAGGGAAAACAGATTAACAGTGGAACCATGATGCTGGCAAGAAACCCAGTCACGATAGTTTCCGCAACAAAAATTTAGGAGAAAACATGTATGGTCGGCGTATTCATAGGCATCGGCGTTGGTCCAGGCGACCCCGAACTTATCACGCTAAAAGCGGCGAAGGCACTTAAAGCAGCAGACGTTATCTGCGTACCTAAATCGCAGGCGCAGAAACCCAGCATGGCCCTAAGCATGATACAGCCCATTTTGGCTGAGCGGGACGTGCCCCCTGAAATCCTTGAACTCATATTCCCCATGAATAAAGATGAACTTAACAACCGCAGGCTCTGGGCAGAAAACGCCGCCCTAGTCGCGGACAGAGCCAGAAAAGGCAGCGTGGTCTTCATTACGCTGGGTGACCCCATGCTCTACAGCACCTTCCTCTACCTCTACGAATTCGTCAAGGAAACTTACCCTGAAATTGAGATGGAAATCATCCCCGGCGTCACCTCAGTCACCGCGGTTGCAGCCAGCAGCAAGCTGCCTTTAGCGGAGAAAGAAGAAGTCGTCACCATCATCCCCACCGATCTAAGCCCAGCCCACCTGGAAGACGCAGCCAAACACGCCGAGAACCTGGTGTTCATGAAATGCGCATTTCACATCAAAGAATTCGTTCCCATCCTGCTTAAATCTGGCTTCACGGAGAACTCCACCATCGCCCTCGTCAAACGCTGTACTCTTCCCGAGGAAAAGGTGGTTGTGGGCAAACTCGGCGAGGTTAAGGATTGGGATGTCTCGGAGGATTACTTCTCGGTTGCCATCGTCAAGAAAAGCCAGGTTCCTATTCACTGGAAGAACGGAAACGGAGGCTACAGGAAATGAATAAGGTTGTATTCATCGGCGCCGGCTCCGGCGACCCCGAACTCATCACGCTTAAAGGCAAAAGGTGGCTTGAGCAAGCCGACGTAGTCATCTACACAGGCAGCCTGCTTAACCCCGAGTACCTCAAGTACTGCAAGAAAGAAGCGGAGCTCTATGACAGCGCAGAGATGGGGCTTCCGGAAATGCTTAAAGTTATGGTGCAGGGCATCCAAGCTGGCAAACGGGTTGTGCGCCTCCACGACGGCGACCCAAGCTTCTACGGCGCCATACAGGAAGTCATGACTGCGCTGGATAAAGAGGGCATCGAGTACTTCCGCATCCCAGGCGTCAGCTGCCTACTCGGCGGAGCCGCCGCGTTAAACCGCGAATTAACCCTTCCAAACATCAGCCAAACCGTCATCATCACGCGCCCCGAGGGACGCACGCCTGTTCCCGAAGCTGAAAGCATCCGCAAACTCGCCGCGCATCAAGCCACCATGGTAATTTTCCTGGGCACCCCCCATATTGCCCGGGTTGTTGAGGATTTAGTGAAGGGCAGCTACCCCAAAACCACTCCCTGCCAGGTGGTCTACAAAGCCACATGGCCGGACCAGAAAATCGTTAAAGGCACCCTCGCCGACATCGTCGAGAAGGTCCATGCGGAGGGGATTACGCAGACAGCGCTGATTTTTGTTGGAAAAGTCTTAGACCCGCAGGCGTATGATTTATCTAAGCTTTATGACCCTAAATTCACCACGGGTTTCCGTAAAGGCGAAGAGTAAATGTATGAAAAGGGCATAGCAGTCATCGCAGTTACAAGACGAGGCGTCGAAACCGCGCTTAAAATCCAAAAAACGCTGGATATAGCTAGGGTACCATGCACGGTTTATGCGCCCCATAAATACAGCCAAAACGGCGTAGTAGCCATCGATAAGAAGCTGACGGAGTTCATCAAGGACATCTACAGCAAAGTCGACGGTTTAGTGGCGGTTATGGCAACCGGCATCATCATCCGCTCGGTTGCGCCGCTTCTGGAAAGCAAACTAACCGACCCCGCAGTGGTGAGTGTGGATGCAGCAGGCAAATTCGCCATCAGCCTCCTCTCGGGGCATCTGGGCGGCGCCAACGATTTAGCCCACATCGTCGCCAAAGGCATAAACGCCATCCCCGTGGTAACCACCGCCACTGACTCCGTGGGAAAACTCAGCGTGGAAGAATTCGCTAAAGCCCTCCACTTAATTATCCAGAACCCCGACAGCCTCGTAGGCGTCAACTCCGCCATCGTCAACGGCGACCGATTGGTGCTTGTGCTGGTGGGCGACGCAAAGATTCCGCCGAATGCGTTGGCGGGTTATGAGGTGAAGCTGGCGGAGAATGGCGTGGAGGCGCTGGATATCATCAATAGCAGCTACGATGCAGGCGTCATAATCAGTCATGAACCACTCACGATTACCAAGTTCGTTAAGCCCTTTGCTATCCTTAAGACAAGGCAGGTGGTGGTTGGGTTGGGCGCACGCAAAGACGCATCCATGGACGCCATCATCGAAGCCGTCGACACAGCGCTGGAGCAGGTGCATGTGCCGCTGGCAAGGGTGTATCGCTTTGCAACGGTGGATATCAAGCAGGATTCGTTGCCGATGCTTGATGCAGTTAAAAAGCTTGGGGCGCCACTGGAGTTTTTAAGCGTAGAGGCTCTTCGGGCAGTAGACAGTTCAGAATTGTCGCCTGATTCAGCGATGGTTCAAGAAAAAATCGGTGTAGGAGGAGTATGTGAACGAGCAGCAATATTGATAGCGGGAAAAAATGCGAAGTTGATTCTAAAGAAAACCAAGCGCAACGGAGTCACAGTGGCGATAGCCGAGGGCGAGTAAGCGTAGTCGGGATTGGACCCGGCTGCCCCGAGCATCTCACGCCGAAGGCTAAAGGGGAAATCCAAGCCGCCGACGTAGTGGTAGGCTACGGCACATACATCAAACTCATCGCGCAGCTCATCCGAAGCGACGCAGAAGTGGTTTCAGGCACCATGGGCAAAGAGGTGGACCGCGCTAAAACCGCAGTGGACAGGGCAAAAGAGGGCAAGCAGGTAGTCATGGTTTCAAGCGGCGACCCCGGCGTCTACGGCATGGCAGGCATTGTACTTGAAGTTGCCGCGCAGGACAAAGCACCCGTGCAAGTGGAAATCGTGCCCGGAGTAACCGCAGCCACCGCCGCCTCAGCTATTCTTGGTGCGCCGCTGGTAAGCGACTTCGCCGTTATCAGCCTAAGTGACTTGCTGACGCCGTGGGAGAAAATCGAGCGGCGGCTGGAACTGGCTTCGCAGGCGGACATGTCGATTGTGCTGTATAATCCTCAGAGTCAGGGACGCATCGAGCCCTTAGCGAAGGCATACGAAATCATGATGAGGCACTTAAAGCCTGAGACGCCCGTTGGCATCGTGCGCCAGGCGGGGCGTGAAGGGCAAACCTACACTATAACCACGCTTAAGGAGATGCTGGGCTGCGACATCGACATGGTTACAACCATCGTGGTAGGTAACTCCGCGACAAAGGTGGTTAACGGAAAAATGGTAACGCAGAGAGGCTACGACCTCAAAACATAACAGCAAAGTCTGTGTTAGCCTTTTTCTATAGTTGTTGTTGTGGAGGACCCCTCTTTACTCAACAACAACCAGCGGATTGCACAGAACAATGCTTTTTGGCATCAGGCGTTAAGGCATATTGCAGGCTGGTTGTGCAACCTGTCACAAGCAGAACAAAAAAGACTGGAAAAACCAAGCTTTTTAGTGACCGTGGTCGCGGTCTTCTCTAATTATCTCGGCTGCGGGACGGGTATTGCCAGTTTTCTTGGCAAGCTCAGTTCTAAATGCTTCAGCCTCCGCCAAAGCAGCCTTTAGTCGTTTCCTTCGCGCTTTCGAATAATCCATGGGATTTGTTAAACATGTGAAGTTAAAGAAAATTATGGCAAAAACAAGTGATTGATATTCATAGAACGCCCAGCACCATCGCCGCCGCCATAGCCAGCAAGATAGCGCCGCTGACCTTAGGAATATACTTCTCGAAGCGAGCAATGCGGTCCTTGACGCGCTCATACATCACTACGCCCAGCAGCGTCACACCGATAAGCCCAGCCGCCACCGCCACCCCATACGAAGCCATCAACAACAATGGACTCACCCCGCCCACCGCCAACGCCAACAACGCAAACTCTTCCTCATGCGCAAACCCCAAAACAAACGCGCAACTCGCCAGCTTCCAGAGGCTCATATTCAGCCGTTTGGGGTGCAGGTGCTCGTGGCTGTGGACTTCGCCTTCGCCGTGGTCATGCTGGTGGATATGGGTTAATTCGCGGGCGTTGTCGTGGAAGTGCCCATGCTGCGCCTCCAACTCGGGTTTCACTTTCTCCAGCAGCATCCGGACGCCTAAAATCACCAAAACCACAGCAGCGATGTAGCTAAGGATGGGACTGGAGAAATCATAGAAAACACTCACCACTAAGTAGATGAGCACCACCGCAATGGAGGATACGAAATGCGCTCCCGCCAGAATCGCGGAGCTTACAAACGCATAGAAGGTGGGGCGGGTGGTTTTGGCGGAGTAAAGCAGCGCCAGAGGCCAGCCGTGCCCCGGCTCAAGCCCATGCAGTAACCCGATGACTACGACGCCCACTAAGGTTGCTTCAAAGGCACTCATTTTACAGCCTATTTGGAATTGTCATTCATGCTTAAAAGCCTAAGAATTTCTTTTCGGGCTTCACCGATGGTGAGGGGTAGCTGATCGGAGATGGGCAGGTGATCTTCGGTTTTAAGCACCTCAAAGAGGTGGGTTAAGCGGGGCGAGCGGAGGTTAACTTTGCGGATTAACTCGGCGTTCGAGAAACTTTCCCTTGGAGTACCTACAGATACAAGTTTGCCTTTGTCAAGCACATACATTTTGCTGGCGAACAACGGCACCAAATCCACGTCATGGGTTGCCAGAAGCAGCGTTATACTTTTCTCTTTGTTAAGCTGCAGTAGTAAATGCAGGATCTCGCTTGTGGCGCGTGGGTCAAGGCTGGAGGTTGGCTCGTCCATTATGATGACTTCAGGCTGCATAGCAAGCACGCCGGCTAGAGCTACACGTTTTTTTTGGCCGCCGCTTAAGAAGTGAGGGGGCTTATCGGCATACTCAGACATGCCAACAATTGTGAGGGCTTCATCTACCAGTTCCTTAACATGCTCGGAGGTATAGCCCAAGTTTAATGGTCCGAACGCAACATCCTGTTTGACAGTTGGGGCGAATAGTTGGTCGTTGGGGTCTTGGAAGACGAAGCCGACGCGTCGTCGCAGTTCCAGCAGCGATTTGGCATTATATTGTAGTGGCTTGTCATCGAAAAAGATTCTGCCGCTGGTGGGCTTTAAGATGCCGTTTAGGTGGTTTAGCAGGGTGGTTTTTCCTGAGCCGTTGGTGCCAAGGAGCGCTATGCGTTCTGCATGGTCAAAGCTTATTGATATGTCATCGAGGGCTACGGTGCCGTCGGAGTATTCGTGAACAAGGTTTTCTATTCTAAACAACATTTTACCAGAAACTCCAAATGTGAATTATGTTTAATGCGATAAGGGTAAACATAACGTCCAGAACAATTATGCCTGCGATGGTTACCCAGTTGGATTTAGGTTGGTCTTCAAGGACACGGATGTTTCCATCGTAGCCCCTTGCGTTCATAGCCGTAAAGGTGCGTTCTCCCTGCTCCAACGTGCGGACAAAGAGGTTGGCTGCGAGAAGCGAAGTTTGGCGGATACGTTTCAGGTAGCCGGTCTGCCCCAGGCGCAGCTTCTGTGCGGTGGTCATTTTGGCGGCGACTTCCATGAAGACGAATATGTAGCGGTAGATTAGCAGGCTGATTTCGATTAGCACTTTGGGCACACGGATTTTTCTTAGGCTTATGAAGAGGTCGTTCATTGTGGTTGTTAGCACCAAAAAGAATAGGGCTGAGATGGCGCCTAGAACCCGGAAGAATGTGGCTAAGGCGATAGTTATGCCGTTGGTGTAGATGGTCCAGGTGAACCATGGGAACGGAACCTCCACAAGCGGTGCCTGGTTGCCGAAGAACAAAGCGATAAATGTGCAGCTTAAGCCGGCGAACGCGAGGGGGTAGAGGAAGAGGTTGAAGTAGAAGCGGATTGGAATCTGCGCTACCGCCAAGATTAAGATAAGGGATATGACAAAGACGGTTATAGGCACCACAGGGTTGGGTGAGAGAACGCTTAACAGGAGCAGGGAAGCTGCGAAGAAGATTTTGGTGGCGGGGCTAGTTTTTGCCAATTGGTTGATGTAGGCGTAGCGGTCGATTTGAGCGGATAGGTTGGCATGGCCTTCATTGCTTCTGCGGCGGTGCATATGTCCATGGTGGACGCGGGGTTGCTGTTTGTTTTTGCGTCTTGTCTTTATCACTATGTAGGCGATTATGGAGGCGCCGATGAGGGCTTGCACCCCGAAAAGCACCTCAATGAACTCTTCAGGCAATTCCAGGACCGGGGTGAACCATGGCGTGTAGCCTTGAGCGGTGATAATGTTGGCTGCGGCGTCGTCAGTCCCAGCCATGTTTGTGGAGACCAAGATAAGCGGCAGAATAAACAGCGCCAAAAGTATGATGATTAAGATTGCATAATGCTGTTTTTTAAGGTGGAACTCTTTCTCGCCTAGTCCAGTGATGGGGGAACGCAGAACCTTTAGTGAGGTGAGGATTTGGCTTTTGTATTTTGTTAAGAACTCAAAGATGAATATAGCTAAGATTCCTTCGCCGATGGCAAGGGGGATTTGTGTGACGGCAAATATTCCAACGAAGGTAAGGAAGGATTCTGCAAAGCCTATGCCAGGAAACGCAAGCGCCAGCTGGAAGGAAGTGGTAACGTAGGTGAAGAGGTCGCTTAGAGCTACCGCAAGGAATACTGCAGCTTGAGTGGGAACCCGAATTTTTTTGCAGATCACCCATATAATCCATGCCACGATTGGCCCCATGATGCCCATGGAGAAGACGTTGGCGCCCAAGGTCGTGATGCCTCCGTGTGCGAGCAGGGTGGCTTGGAAGATCAGTGCGATAAGGGATAATACAGAGGCTACGGCGGGTCCAAAAACAATGGAGGCTAAGCCGGAGCCTGTGGGGTGGCTGCTGCTTCCGAAAACTGAGGGCAGCTTGAGCGCTGAGACCACGAATATGAATGCGCCCATGAGGGCTAGGAGCGGTTTGGCTTCAGGGTTGTTTTTGGCGATTTTGGCCATCCGATAGATTCCGTAGGCAACGATGGGTATGGTGATTGCCCACCAGAATTCCCACCATGGGTGGGGTAGGAAGCCTTCCATTATGTGCAGGTTTTAGTTTCCCTCTCTTTTGGATAATCCATCCATAAACCCATATAAATTTTCGTTTAACCCAAGTTAACCTCAGGTTTACTTGATGTTCTTGCCCGCCAAACGGCACTAAGCTTTCTCTTTCAAATGACCCGCCAAAGACCGCTCAGGCAACCCAACCTGCTTAGCCTCAGAAACCTTAAGCAACCCAAAAATATCCGAGGGCTGAGCAACAAAAACAGCGCCATCCCGCCTCAAACCACGCATAAGCTCCGTGGCTTTCCCGCCAGTGAAGTCCCGATTCTCTATAGGCACCTCATCTATAACGTAGACGGGGATGCCGCGCCTCAGCGCCTCTTTGGCAGCCTCCAGGTTCTTAAGGTTGCCTAAGCCGAAGGGAACAGAAGTTAAAACCACGATGCTTGCGTTGGCGATGACTTCCAGGTTCGAGTTGTAGGCGTCGTTGGTTATGGCTGAGAAGGGGGCATCCATCACCACGGGGACCTTAAGCATCTGGCAGGCCTCGTAATCTGAGTCTAGCTGGTTGAGGACGCCTGCCGTGACGGAGTAGCCCTCATCCACCAGAGTCTTCATCAGCATCGTTCCCGTTCCGGCGCCGCAGATCAAGTGGATACTGCATTTCTGCTCCACATTAGCTCTCCGGGGGGAAAGTGGAACAATATCAAGGGAGTTAGTTACAAAGTTTTTGCGCACCAACGCATCCACTGAGAAGACGCTGCGTATGTTCTCGCTGGTCAAAACCTTGTCAACTACGCCGGCGGCGAAGACTTTTCCTTCCTTAAGCATCAATACCGAGGTGCAGTATCGAGCCGCCATGTTTAAGTCATGGATAACCGCTAAAACCGCTAAGTCATGCTTAACGCAGAGGCTCTTCACCAAATCCATGATTTCCAGCTGATTAATTATGTCCAGGTTATTCATGGGTTCATCTAAAAGCAGTATTTTGGGTTCCTGCGCTATCGCGCGGGCAATGATTACACGTTGCCGCTCGCCGCCGCTTAGCTCCTGCACGGATCGGCTGGCTAATTTCCAGGTGTTAGTCAACATCATCGCTTTTCGGGCGACATCGACGTCTTTTGCTGACTCCATCTGGAATTGCCCCAGATGGGGGTTGCGGCCCATCAGCACAACATCCATCACCGAGAAGTTGAAGCCGACCATGCTGTCCTGGGGAACCACCGCCATCTTCTTAGCAACATCCATCGGTTTAAGCCGGTAAATGTCGTCTTTGTCGATGAGTATGGAGCCGCCATGGGGCTTGAGCACTCGGCTTATGCTTTTAAGGAGGGTGGTTTTGCCTGAGCCGTTGGGGCCAAGGATACCTACGAAATCGCCGGGCTTGACGTCTAAGCTGATGTCCTGTAAGATTTTGATGGAGCCGTAGCGGCATTCTACTCCATTTACGCTTAACGTCACCATGCCCTCACATCCTATAATTCATCTTCTTTCTTCGAAGCAGGAAAATAAAGAAGGGTCCCCCCGCGATGGCGGTTATCACGCCGACGGGCAACTCTGCAGCGCCAGTGATAACTCTAGCTAAGGCGTCGCAGACAACAAGGAAAATTGCGCCTACAACAACCGACGCGGGAAGCAGCAGCCTATGATCCGGGCCCATCAGCAACCGCGTAATATGCGGTATCATCAAGCCCACAAACCCGATGAGGCCACTGATTGAAACCGCGGCGGCAGTCATCATTGCACCCAAAGTCAGCAGTATCTTTTTGGTGCGCTCGGTGTTTACGCCCAGATGCTGAGCAGTGTCTTCGCCTAGCGATATCATGTTTAGGTCCCGGGCGAAGATGTAGGAGAGCACTATGCCGACTATGATGAAGGGAGTTATCTTCCAGATAGCGCTCCAACCCACGTTTGATATGCCGCCGATCATGTAGCTGACGAGCGCGTGGAGTTCAAAGTTGGTTGAAACAACCTGCATAATCTGGTAAACGGCGGAGAGAAAGATCGTTATGGCGATTCCTGAAAGCAGAAGCGTCATCTCAGGCACCCTAGAGCCGACTCGGGAGATGTTATAGACGATAAACACCGTGGCTAATGCAGCGATGAACGCCGCTGTCTGGGCAATCGGGAACCCCAGCAGGCTAAGGCCCGAACCAAACAGTATTCCGACGCCTGCTCCCACTGACGCGCCTGCGGATACCCCCAGCACGTAGGGGTCAGCCATCGGATTCTTAAATACGCCCTGGTAGAGGACGCCTGAAGCGGCTAAACCGGCGCCGATGACGACGGCGGCTAAAACGCGGGGTAAGCGGATGTCGAGAATTATGGCTGCGGTGCTTGGAAGAATCGAGGAGGAGTGGATGGAGGTGTTAAGCAGGGGAATCTGCCTGCCCAGTATTGCCAAGATCTCTGAGAAAGAGATCGGTGCGTAACCGATGTTTAAAGAAACAATGACTGTGAAAAATAGGCCGATGACAAGCAAAGCCAGGATTAGTTTCCAACGCTTTGAACGCTTCGAATACGCGGTTTCTATGTTGCTTGTCACGGTTTTCCCCTAAAATGAGGAGGAGGAACTAAAAAAGTTGCGGGTAAAGACAAGCTGCTACAGCTTGAACCTGATCCGCGACTCTTATTCCTGGCTCACTCATGATATCCTGGTCAATGACGTATAGGCGGTCGTTTTTGATGGCGTCGATGGAGCTCCAGCCGCTTCTAGCTTTGACGTCAGCGACGCTGCCGTAGGAGGGTGCTCCAGTGCCCATGTTAGTCGGCAGAATGATGACGCCTGGGTTACGTTGAACGACGACTTCTGAGCTGGTGTATGGAAATTCCTGTGCTTGATCATTGAAGATGTTGACTCCGCCGGCGAGACCGATGACGTCGTTTATCCATGTGGTTGATCCAGCAGTCATGATTCCTGAGTCAGAGCAGTAAACCTCATAGTAAACTGTCGGTTTCTCGGTGATGTGGGCTGCTTCGATGGTGGCTTGTATCTCGCTTATCTGTGAACGCAAATCTGTGATGACTTCAGTGGCTTTGGCGGCAGCGCCTGTGGCGTTTCCGACTAATCCGATGTCGTTGTATATGTCTTCGACGCTTGAAGCGCTCAGCACTATGACTTTGTAGCCGAGTTCACGCATGTTAGGTATCGTTTCTTCGTTGACATCGGTTGTGAATATTACGTCGGGCTCAAGTGTGGCGATGGTTTCAAGGTTGGGGGTGGAGAAGCCGCCGACACAGGTCATGTTTCCAGCGTCAAACCAGGCGGTGAAGTTGTAGGGGGAATCGTCGTATTGTGTTAAGCCGACTACTTTGTCGCCTACGCCTATTTCGTAGAGGATGGGTGTGACGCTGGGCGCCAACGAGACAATGCGTTGGGGTACCTCTGAGAAGGTGGTTGTGTACCCTTGGTCGTCTACTATGGTTATGCTTCCGTTTTGTGTGGTGTTTGGGTTTGTGGAGTTAACGTAGATTACTGCGCCTGAGGCGATTATGACTACGGTTAACAATACTGCTACATATTTTATGTATGATTTCAAGGTGATTTGTCCCTCATGTTAGTTCCCTATATGGGGTTGGTTTATCCAACCCAAAGCTTATTAATTTTTGTTTAACTAAGGTTAAATTCAAGTTGAAACAACATGAAGCAGCCCCAAAACATCCTCCTCAAAGACAAAGGCGAATTCACCAAATTCCAAATCCTCCTCGAAATCATGCGCAACCAACCCCACATCAAACAAAAAGACATCAGCGACAAACTCGGCATCACCATCCAAGCCATCAGCAAATACTTCAAGAAACTCAGCCGAGAAGGCCTCCTTGAAGCAGGCAGCGAACGAGCCGACTACCGCCTCACCCCAAAAGGCATCATCAAACTCCGAGATGACATGCGCAACCTAGAAGCCTACGTTAACGAAGTCAAGCATGACCTCAAAATCGAGCATGCCTGGCCCGCCATAGCCACCGCGCCTGTAAAGGCGGGGGAAGAAGTGGGGCTGGTCATGCGGGAAGGCGTCATGTACACCATACCATCCAGCAGCCCCCAAACCCAAGCCAGGGGCATCGCACTCGCCGACGCCCAGACAGGTGAAGATTTGGGGCTCAGAGACCTACACGGCGCAGTCCACGTTGAGCAGGGCAAAATTCTCATCGTTAAGCTTCCCAGCATACGCAAAGGCGGCTCCCACGCAACCGACATAGTGAAGGTGCGGGCGCTCTTTGAAGAGTTCAAGCCTGACCGCGTTGGCGTCATGGGCGCAGTGGGCAGGGCGGTTCTGGCAAAGATGGGCAGGGACGCGGATATTGAGTTTGGAATCGGCCGCTCAGCCTCCATCGCTGCTTCGCGTGGGCTTAACGTGTTGGTTTTGGTGGTGGGGCGGATGGTGAACCGCATGATTCAGGAAATCGACCAAATCAACATGAAAACGGCGGGCAGCATTATGTATGAAGTTATAGATGCAACCCAAACATAACTAACACTAATCATGAGAATAAAAAAGGAGAAATGTTGGTGGATTACCAACAAATCGGTTTAACTTGTTGCAAAGGTTGTATCGGGGATTGTGGGATCGATGGTTATGTTGAAGAGAACGATTGCTTCTCCGGCGGAGTTTTCGTAGCTTACGTCGCCACTTGTCCAGCCGGCAAGTTTACCCGTGTATTCTGTCCAATAGCCGCCCCATGCTGCATAGTCAGTTGCATAAGTAGATGCTGTCCATGTCGCTCCGCTGTCTGTGCTTATCCATGACTTTTCACTAGCAGTGTCGAGGATGTAGGCGTAGGTTGCTAGATCAACACGCACTACTGCATCTGATTGCATGTCTTTGCCATACCATTTGTATTCTGTAGTTTGTCCTTGGCTTGTGACGTTGGCACTGAAAGTCAATGTTTCCGCGTCTGCAATGCTTGGCGCTGGAGTGGGTGTGGGGGTGGCTTCAGGGGGGGTGCCACCGTTATTTAGTAGCATAACGCCTGCAACGCCAACAACAATCACGACGACTAAAACCGCAACGATAATGTATATTGTTTTTTTATTCAACTAGATCACCGAGTGCTAACTTCCTTTTAGTTAAAATTCAATATAAGCTTTTCCAAACTATTCAGAGCCTGAATAACTTTTACTAAAAAAGACTGTTTTAAATAAAAAACCGATGAAAAACGCATTTATTCCATGAAAAAAATGCTATGTAAATGGCTATTTTTAGCGTAAAACACCCAGCCATTTAGGACCCTCCAAGCCGACAAGGTTAATTCATTTTATTGCAACAAAACCCTAAGTCGCTTGATAAGATACCTTAAGTACAAAAAAAGCAGACATAGCCGCCGTGAAACCCATGCAAAAAACCGCATCAACCACAATAATCTTGGCCCTCACATTGCTTGCACCCCTCTACCTAGGCTTAACATCCAACACACCAACCGCAGCCGCAGCACCCAACACCATACAGTTCTCAGGCTACACCTGGTACATCGAAAACAGCCAGCAACGCGCCCACCCCGGACCCAACTACTGGAGCAGCAGCCCCCAAAACGTCTGGGTTGACTCCAACGGTTATCTGCATCTTAAAATCACCTACAGCAACGGCAGATGGAACTGCGCGGAGGTAACCTGCACCCAAACCTTCGGATACGGCACCTACGTCTTCTACCTTGCCAGCCGCACCGACAACCTCGACAAAAACGTGGTTTTGGGCTTATTCGCCTACAAGGATGACTGGCATGAAGTGGACATAGAATTCTCCAAATGGGGCGAAAGCAACTACAGAAACGGCTGGTTCACAGTGCAGCCTAAGCCCTACGTGGAGGACAGAAACCAGCGGAGCTTTAACTTCCAGTTATACGGCGACTACACCACCCACTACTTCAAATGGACCCCCAAATCAGTCTACTTTGAAAGCTTCGGAGGACACTACCCCCTCGGATCGGAACCAGCAGGCAACATCATCAAGTCCTTCACCAGCAACAGCCAAGTCTCAGCTACAGGCGTTAAAGCCCACATGAACCTGTGGCTCTACAATGGCCAAGCGCCCTCAAATGGGCAACCCGTTGAAATTGTCATCAAGAGCTTCCAGTATATCCCCTAGTGGTTTAGCCTGCGCGGACCCGGATGGCTTCCATGCCGTCTTCCCGCTGCAGTTTATGCCATTTTTTCTCTTTCCCAGTAAGCGCCTTAATGATAGAGACCACTGTAACGTAGTCGATGAATTGCTTATAGATGAAGACAAAGAAGGGCGAGTACACCGCTAAGCCGTTACCCTCGTTATCGATGGAGAGGGCAAGCAGCGAAACGAAGAGTTGAATCAGCATAAACATAACCATCATCCGCGCAAACAACAGAAATCCGCCGGTGAGCGCCAGCATCAACCCTGCGCCCAACGCAATGAAGCTTGCCAGTGGATTAAACAGCGAGAAAAGCATAATGGGGAACACGAAGCTGTGCAATGCGCCGTAGCGGCTGTTGGCAAAGATGTCCTTGTGCTTGATGAGGGTTTGGAAGGTGCCGGTGCCCCATCTTACCCTCTGCTTATAGAGCGCCTTCCAAGACGAGGGCACCTCTGTGTAGGCATGTGCGGTGGAGCTGGAGCTGACGGCGCCGCGGGTTTTCAGCAGCTTGATGGTTATGTCGAAGTCCTCGGTGACGGTATCAGTGTCGTATCCGCCTACTTCCATAACGGTTTTCTTTTTGAATGCCCCGAAGGCTCCGGGTATAACCATGACTGCGCCAAAGAGGGCGAATGCGCGGCGGATGGTGTTGATTGCCATGATGTATTCGAGTTCCTGGATTTTGGTGAGGGTGGATTTGCTGTTGAGGACTTTTATGTTGCCTGCGACGGCGACGTTGTTGGGGTCGCTTTCCATCGCCTGCACGATTTTGTTAACGGCGTCGCGGGTAACCATGCTGTCGGCATCTATGGTGATGACTATGTCGCCTTTAGCGAAGAGCAAGCCATAGTTGAGTGCGGAGGCTTTGCCGCCGTTGGGCTTAGTGACTACTTTGACGCCTTGGTCCTCGTATCCCTTAGCTACAAACCGCGTGAGGTCGCTTGAGCCGTCGTCGATGACTATGATTTCTTTATGTTCATATTTGAGGTTGACGAGGCTGGTTAGGGTGCGGGAGATAACGCCCTGCTCGTTGTAGGCAGGCACCAAAATCGACACCAACGGGGAGGCATGGTTGTCGGGGAGGTGGTCTTCGAGCTGCTTGAATTTGGCGGCGGGGATGATGGGGTAGGAGGTGATGAAGAAGGCAACGCTAAAGCCGGTGGTGGTGGCTGTGCGGTAAATGCCCTCGTAGAGGGAGCCGCCTAAAAAGCCAAAGAAGTAAAGCACCGCTGAGGCGCAGGCGGGAATCACGGCGACCAGCAGAAGTGGCGCGAAGCGGCTGCCTACAAAATGCCTTTGCTTCTGCTTGGATAACCCGATGACGTAGAGGTCGGCTCCTAAGGCGCATGCCATGGCTACGACGATGTCGATGGTTCCGATGAGCAGGGAGGCAACCGATAACGTGACGACGACGAGTGCGCCGTAGAGGACGGTTTGGCGTTGCACATTAATCAACCGGAAAAGGATAGGTTGAGGCGGCTGCGTCGGGGGTACTCATGGTTTTTCTTCTCCACCGTTGGCTTTGGGGATTTTGGAATTCGCCAAGGCTTCCTCGATGTTTTTGCCAACACTAACCTTCATTCCATATGCCTCCGCATAGTTCCGTGCGCTGGGCGTAAGGCCCGGGATAACGAAGAGCAGAAAGTCGCTGTCGATGTCGCTGATTTTGCCGTATATCCGCGTGATCTCCTCGAGTTTAACGGGTTTGCCTGAGATGACTACCTCCACTGCGGTGTTGCCGTTGTCGGGTTTCTGAGGCATATTCCCGTTCTGTTGGGGGTCAACCCAGCCGACTCTGCCCAAAACCAACATATCAAAGAGATGCTGGGTGCCCGAGCGGCCGCTAACCACCGCGGGGGCAACGATGCTGTAGCCCAGCGACTTGAAGTATTTGGCGCAGACGTCGACGGGTTTGATTTGCTGGAGTTCCTTTAGGGGCAACTGGGGGTTGGCGGCGTATTTGTAGAGGAAGATTTCGGGTTCATCGTCGATGTCGGCGGTTGCGCCGCAGTCGTCGCATTTGATGATCAGCTGGGGTTCGCTGTTTAGGCTGTTGCAGCTGGCGCATTTGTAGGCTGGCGGCAGCATGCGGTAGTCGGAGCCGATGAGGTTGAGTTTAGCTTTGCATTTAGGGCAGATTAAATCGCCGGTTTTGGTTTCAAAGGCGCTTTGCCGCTCCACCGCGCCGCAGGCGAAGTGCTCGATGAGGGCTTCTTTATGCAGACGCAGCGAGTTGCATTCGGGGCAGGTTTTTCTTATGCGGATGCTGCCTGAACCGCAGGTGCCGCAGACGATGACTTTGTCAGTGAGTTCCGCGGTGAGGAAGCCCTTGCGTACAAGCGCATCCAGAACCTGACGTGAATGCTTGGTGTCCCAATCAAGCTGCGGAATACCCTCATAGCTGTAACCTTCCGGTTTAGTGGGGTCAACGGTGGGTACGATCTGGTTGACTTTGCCGTAGAGGAAAAGCTCCATCATGCTTTGCTCGTCTCTGCGGAGAGCTTGATCCTCAGCGGCGCCAATTATGTCCTCGTCCATGCCGACGGGGGAGACGGCGGATTGGGGCTGGGCAAGCGGGGCAGCGATGTTGCCGTTTGATAAGGGAGCTGCTGCGTCTTTTCCATTTGCTGATTCCTGTTTTCGGTTGGAATCAAGCTTGAAAGCTATGCCAAAACCCGCTGCTAAACCCACCTCGATTGCCGCCACCAAAATGACCAGGGCGACTAGCTGAGAGTTATACTTGATTATCGCTATGCCTACTTCGGTAAATAGCGCCGCGAAGCTCTGGAAAAGCCAAAGCGAGTAGATGGCGCCGCTAAACCACGCTGCCAACACAAACGAGAGCACACCCGCTATCATGCCGAAGAAGACCAGGGGGATGGGTTTGCGTTGGGGGGGTTTTATGGGGAGTAGGCTGAATAATGCGCCGATAACCATGGCGGAGAAGAAGACGATGAGGGGAGCAACAAAAGAGGTTACGGTAATCATGGCTGCTCAACCTGCATGGAACTGTAAACTGAAATTTCGCGGGCACCGAATCTGCCTGCTGAATGTGAAGTTGGAGATGTTTTGGTTGCCAATTTTTTTCCTTTCCTAGATACCAATTGAGCCTTCTTAACCGGCTGCGACTCTGCAGGGGAAGAGTTGAAGTCTACGCTGCAATATCAGCCTCCATGTGGGAGGATAGAAATTAAGGGTTTTTGAAAAGCCAGGTTTGCAGATTTTGCCAAGCTCAACACAGCGGCGAGAGGGAGGCTGCGTTTTGGCTCTTGATTTAGCAAAGCCAATTAGGCATGGATGCGAACGCCAATTCGCATAAATTAACCTCAGGGATAAGCAAACGAGGCAGCGCATCAGCAAATGCATACCAAGCAATTAAGCAAGCGCACTTATTCCAAAAAAAGCCCGAATCACCGCTCAATCGAAAGCTTACTAATACCCGCTTCCTTCTCCAGGACCACCACGTGGTCGCCCTTAGCTGCAAAGGCTTCACTATGCGTCACCGCCACAATCTGCTCAATCGCCTTGAATCGGCTAATAGCCTCCGCCAGCCGCTCGATGCTGCCGTCTTCGCTGCCTAAATTCTCGGTGGGTTCATCAAGCATAAGCATGCTCAACCCATGCCCCGTGCGGTTCTGCATAATCAGCTGCCCCAGCCCCAAGCGGTAAGCAAACGCCATAAGGGTACGTTCGCCGCCAGAGAGGTTTGCTACTTCACGGTCCACCCCCGCCTCGCTCCTAACGTAGGGCGTGTAGGATTCATCTATAACCACGTTAAGCATGGGGGCTTCGCCGCCGACTAAACTGTCAAGAATCTGCTGGACAAAACTGCGTAGAACCTTCACGAATTCGCCGCGGAGCCTAGGCTGGATGCTACGGTAGGCATCACGGACGGCGCCCAGAAGCTCCACGGTCCGCCGGATCTTGTCCATGCGGTCCAGCTTCACCTGCGCAGCGTCAATGCGCTCTTTGGTGTCGTCTAAGCGGCGGGACAAATCGGATTTGCGGTTCTCTTTGGTGCGCAGCTCCGACTCCACCGAATACACTCCCCGCAGTGCCTGCTCTTTTTTGCCCTTAGCCGCCTCCAACTCAGAGAGGTCAAACTTGGCGATTTCAGCCACAAGCAACTCAAGTTCGCGCCTCTGGACCGCGTCTTGGCGTTGCTGCTCTTCAAGTTCGCCGGCGAGGTTTTTGAGGTTGCCTTCCTCCTCGGTGATCCGCGCCTTCAGGTTGGCGCTGTTGGTTAGGCAGGTTTGCAGGTTCAGGTAGGCATCGTTGGCAACTGATTTAGCCTTCTGCAGGTCAGCAACGTCTAATCGGAGGCGGTTGATGACTTTTTGCCGCTCGACATTCTCATACTGGATAGTGTGTAAAAGCTCGGTTCGATAATCGCCTGATAGGGGCTGACTGCACAGGGGACATTCGCCTTCGCCGTTGCCGAGCTGCGTCAGCCGCTTCTGGTCCTGCTGGATACTCCGAGAAGTGGCTTCCTGCTCGGCACGCATAGAAGTGATTTTTTCATCAAACCCAGATAGATACAGCGATATCTGCTCGGTAGGCAGGTTTGTAGGCAACCCTGAGGCTTCAAGTTTGCCCAGACACAGCTTAGCTTGACTATCCAGCGAAACCTGCCGGGACTGCAAATTCGCAAGTATGGTTTTTTTGCCCTCAACCCGCTCTGCAAGCGAAGACAGATTCCGCGTCACGTTAGCGATGTCTGCGTTGAGGCGGGCTTCTCTGCGCTTAAGCTCCTCGATGGCGAGTTTTTTCTCCTCCATCCGCCGCAGGTTGCCCTCGGCGTCCTCCAGCAGATGCTTTGCCACTGCGAGTTTCTGGGCGGCCTCCTCCAGCTCCATCTCCAGCAACGTGAATTCCTCGCTGGCACGGTTGTATTCCGCGTTGAGTTTTTCGATGCCGTTGACATCGGGGTCTTTTTCGTAGACGCGCTTTTCGGTTTCGTAGTCACGTTGATACTGGGCTATACCGCTCCATGCTACCTCGTAGTCAGATAAACCAAACAGCCCATCGAGTTTACGCTGCCTATCCCTTGGCGTAGCATCCAGCAGCTCTTTTAGGTGTTCCTGGCGGAACCAGACGATTTCGCGGTAAAGCTCCCTGTCCAGCCCCGTGATGGCTTTAAGCTGCTCGGCGATGGCTTCGTTTTTCATGCTGGCC
The DNA here is from genome assembly GCA_026014735.1 of Candidatus Bathyarchaeota archaeon. Taxonomy (NCBI): domain Archaea; kingdom Thermoproteati; phylum Candidatus Bathyarchaeota; species Candidatus Bathyarchaeota archaeon. Next base: position 221,823 of record JAOZHT010000001.1, on the reverse strand, counting down.
AGGAGCTGCTCGTCCTGGTAGAGCCGAAGCTGCTCGGGCTCCTGAGTGATGCTTTTGCCCCTTCTCCGCAGTCCCCGCGTAAGCTTGTAGGTTCCGCCGTTTTGGGTAAACTGCAAAGTAACCCTGCATGCCTCAGCGCCCTCGCGGAGCAGATACTCAAAGCTTTTGCTGCCGATTGTGTCTCCGAAGAGCGCAAAATCCACGGCGTAGAGCAAACTGGATTTGCCGCAGCCTACCCCGCCGACGACGCAGTTAAAGCCCCTTGTGAAGGGCACGGTGGATTTGGTGTGGCTGCGTATGTTCTCAAGCTGCACGACGTCGATTTTCACTGCGTCAACTCCTCGATGGCTTGCTTAACCTTCTCGTCTTGTTTGCGGGTAAGCGGCTCAATCAGCGCCAACGCGCCCTTAGCGATTCGCTCAGCTTCCTCCGGGCCGTAGCGGTCAGAAAATATCTGCACAAAATACTCATGTGCCTTGGTTCGCAGGTCCTTGAATTCCGCCTCGAAAATGGAGCGCACCACCTCGTCGGCAACCGCGGTTTCCTTAAGCTGCACGATAGGATGCACCAGCAGCGCTTTCTGGGCGGCGCAGCGGATTTTAGGCACATCCACCTCGGTGCGGCTGGCCTCCGCGGGCAAAATGCCCTTCAAAACGGGGATGATTACTGCGTCGGCTTCGTCGGCTTCCCGCACCATCTGCGCTGCCTGCTCGGTGATTGATGCAGCCGCCATCCCCGAGAAATCCTGTTCCAGAATAAGAAAATGCCGCGGCGTGGTAAGCTCAACAAGCTCAGGTTTAACCTGCCCATACGCGTCCACGTGGACATGGTAGAAGCCCTTCTGGATTTGTGCTTCGCCGTAGCTGACGGTTTCGGTGCATCCGCTGTACACTAGCCTGCCATCTTTGAAGCTGCAACTGTAGCGGTCATGCACATGCCCCGCCGCATAGTAGCAAAAGCCGCCGGGTAGCAAATCAGGGCTGATTTCAGCCTCGATGTAAGGGGGCTTTACCTCAGGCAAATCAACGGCGCCATGCAGAACAAAGACGTTGACTAGGCCCGTCTGGGGGGAGGGGGGGTTTTCCTCCATGAAGCGGGGCAGGGCCTCGTCGGTTTTGTGGCGGTTATGGTAGTTAGGGATACCATAGACGTAGCAGCAGCCCGGGAGGCTCCAGCATGCGCCGCGGTGCCGTGGCAGATGATAGATTAAGCCGGCGCTGTCGAGGGGGTAGAGGATGGTGCTGGTTATGGTGTTGGGCGCCGAGTCGTGGCTGCCGTCGACGGTTAAAACGGGGATTTGGGCGTCTTTGAGGCGTTTGAAGCTGCGGATGGTGTTTTCCAAGGTGTGGTTGCTGGGGCGGGGCTGATGGAAGAGGTCGCCGGCGATAATTATGAAGTCAGGTTTTAGTTCGAGGGCTTTCTCGACGAGTTCGCTAAAGGCGTTGTCGAAGTCTTGGCGGCGGGCTTCCAGGCCGTACTGTGAGTAACCCAGATGCAGGTCGGATGCGTGGATAAAGCTAAATGGCTTCAGCGGCAAGACTCCCCTCTATTTCCTGCTCTCTGTTATGGCTCGGTTATTTTAAAGCATTTATGCCCTAGCTGTTCAATATGGGGGAGGGCGGTTGCCTACAGTATTTGTTCTTTTGAAATAGCGACTTTGCATTTCTTTAGTAACTCGGTATCTTGTGTAACTAGTTTTAAGCCTTCTTTTTCAGCTAAATACGCATAGGAAGCATCGTAGAAAGCGAGGTTTCGCTCTATTGCAAGCGCCAAGACGTTAGCTATCGAGTCAAGTTCAAGAACGGTTAATGTCTGCATTGCTTTTGAGAAAGCTGTTGTGGCTAACTGAGGGTTTTTCATCCTGCCCTGCCGGGTTTCTTTCCACAATACATTCCCGATTTCATACTTGGTTAAGGCGCTTACTGCATAATCCTCGGCGTTAAGGGGAACGCCTGAAAGCAGCAGAGGATAGAGCGCGGATGTATCTATTAGAAACTTACATTTCGTCCCTTGTCGCTCTGACATCGGCAGCCCACTCTTCCGGTGTAACGTCCATGGCTTCTTGAAGTTCCTTAGCGATTTGCTGCGCTTTTGATTTTTTGTTAGCTACCAAGTCTGTTAAGGTCTTTTCCACGACTGCTTTAACGTCTATTCCCAATTTTTCTGCCTCGTCTTTAAGTCCTTTTTTGACTCTAACAGATAAGACTTCGGTTGTCATCAATCCATCCTTCGTATACAGATAAGACAATATTGTATACAGCGTATTTAAGAATAACGACACCACGCAAAAATCCAGCAAATTGAGGAATTTTTTGGCGTAAAAATATAAGATACCCTTTCCATTAACATGGAAAAGGCGCCAGAACGATGAAATGCCAAGTCTGCGACACAGAAACCATGATGCCGTTCCGCTGTCCCTTCTGCGGTGGACAATTCTGCAGTGCACACCGCCTGCCAGAAAACCACCTGTGCCGAGGAATCAGCAACGCCAAATCGCAGACGCAGCAGCGGGTGATGACTCAGCAGGCATATAACAGCTACAACTACAGCTACGCGCTTGGCCCCGACAGCTACAAACCCAAATACCACATACGCTGGAGCCAAAAAGAACTCAAACACATCGCAATCGCAGCGGCGCTAGTCATCGGAATCGGCTACTCGATGGCGCTCTACAGTTTCAGCTGGAGCTGGCTTGCCATATCAGCTTTCGCATTGATTCTAACGGCGTCTTTTCTGGTGCATGAAATCGCCCACAAGGTTTACGCGCAGAAAGCCGGCATGTGGGCAGAGTTCCGATTAACCACCTGGGGAGCGGTTTTAACGTTTGCCGCGGTGTTTTTGCCCTTCAAGCTGATTGCACCCGGCGCGATGATGATTGGAGGTAACGCGCCCACCGCTAAGGATATGGTGAAAATCTCTGTTGCAGGCGTCATAACCAACATGATACTTGCCACGACGTTTCTTGCGCTTGTTTTCGGATTACCCTTCAGCGAATATACCCTGGTGTTTGTGTTTGCAGCCTACTTAAACGCGTTTATGTCTATCTTTAACCTTGTTCCCTTTGGAATCCTGGATGGATACAAGATATTCATGCTCAACAAAGCGGTTTGGGTAGCAGCGTTTATTCCCGCAGCGGTTTTAACGGCGATTACGGGCTGGCTGGTTTTCTTCTAGATGAGGCTTATTCGCCGCGGACAAACAGCAAGTAATGGTTAACGGTGTAATTGTAAGTGCCGCCCATGCCGGCCGTATTATAGGTATGCAGCCGCCATCCCTGCGCTTCCCACTCCGCAATCGCACTGCCCACGTTATCGTGGTGCCCAACTATTATGCATCGCCATTCCTTCAAAGGTTCACCTCAAAAGCTGCATGCAATAAGGGAATTTAAAGCGTACGCTGAAGGGGAGAAGCGATTACTAAAAAGTTAAAGGGGTTTTTAGATTAGCTCGATTGTAACGTGGACCTCTTCAGGTACACGGATACGCATGATGCGGCGCATGACACGCTCTTCTGAGTCGATGTCGATGAGGCGCTTGTGGATGCGCATTTCCCATCTGTCCCACGTGGCGGTGCCCGAGCCGGAGGGCGCTTTTAGGACTGGGACACGTAGGCGCTTAGTCGGTAGCGGGACTGGACCGTTCATTTTTACGCCTGTTTTCTGGGCGATGCTTCGGAGTTCTCCGCAAACCTCTTCTAGTTTCTCGTAATCGGTGCTTGTGAGGCGTATTCTTGCTTTTCTAACCATATTGGTCCATCAATCCATTGTTTTGCCGTTTAATATACGTTGGTGCACCTATGAGACTTAAAGGGGACATTAAAACCTTTCGTCGCACAAAGATAAACCCTGCACTCAACAGGGGAGTTCTTCGAGGCAACTTTTCTGCTCCGCGCAGCCGAGGCTTCAGCGGTGGGTTGCTGCCGGGTGATGTTTCGTGTTTGCTTTGACGCTGTATTTAGTGTTTTGGATGCTGGTTTTGGAGATTTTAACCATATTTGTCTATATTCACTATATATTTTATATGGGCTACCTCTATAGGCGGCGCAGAGGCATTAAAAATTGAATAAGTGGAGATGAAACAAAAATGCTCTCAAGAGACTGTGACGGATGCTCCAAACTAAAAGAATGCATCACACGTTACCGGCGAGCCGTACCAGGCGACAAAGTCTACTGCCCCGACGGCACCGCACACCTAATCGACAACTCCAGCGTATTTCCCAGCCCCGGCAGGGTGTGCCTCATATCGGCAATCCAGTAACTCGGCTCCAAACAAGAAAAAACAATTAACATCCATACTTCTTTTTTCTGAATAATTTAAAGAAAATCCCCATGTGGGTTTCTGTTGGCGCTTGCTTGCTAGAATCAGCTAAGCAGGCATGTAGTAGCCGCCGCCGAAGTACCCGACGTTTTGGGCAACAGCAGGGCGACTGGAAACAATGCATAATTTGCCGATAAGCGACATAAGCTGATAGGAGGCTTTAAGCGCCGCGTTAAGGTTGTTGCTGGTTAAGAACTTGGCTTCTATGTTAAGCGCTGTCCCCTGGATGTTAGCGGCAATCTGGATCGCGCCATCCTCCGTTATCCATTTAAGGGTCACGCCCCGGCTGTTCTCAGACATACCCATCCACCGCAAAGACCCAAACCATTTGCCCCGAAGCGAAACAATAAGCTGAGCCGTCAGCAGATCCGAGGGCAGAAACGTCTGGATAAGCGGCGTAGAGGGAACTTCGGTGCGAGGGGGCTGGAGTTTTAGCTGCGTGATTTTGGGGGTTACGCGGTAGCCGTCGCTTTCCTTTTTGACTATGCCTTCCTCTTCTAGACGATTGAGGATGCGGGAGAGGATTTCGGGGTGAAGGCCTGTTCTGCGTTTAAGCCCATCGAAGGTGAAGACGGAGAGGTCTTCGGTTTCCAGCAGCGAGAGCACGTCTGCGTCGCGTTCGCTGGGGGAATAGTCGGTTGCTGGGCTTTGCCAATTAACGTTTAGAACAGGAATCATTATTCATCAATGGCTTTGGGTTACTTTTGAAGTTTCCCATGCGTTTCAGGGTATGTTGATGTTGCAGATTAAGACCTAACGGGAAGGGTGGCCCTTAAGAGCCTGGCGGATTGTGCCCTGGTAGAGATAGATGAAGTAAACCGCGGTGAAAGCCGTCAGAAACAACTCGAAGGCAAGGATGGAGGAATTGGTTTCCACTGCCCTAAAGTAGCCCTGCCCCAGAATGTTGGTGAACACCAGAATCTGCAGGAAGATGGCGCCGCCTAGACAGCTGAGGCCTGCGCTGTGAATTAGCAGGCGTATGCGGATGGTGGTTTTGGCGTCTATGGTTAGCGTCATGGTTACCGCAAAGTAAACTGCTGCTTTATTGATACTTAATATTTGTGAAGGGATAAACTGGAAACAGAAACAGTATCCGAAATAACCGGTCTAAACCATCACGCAGCTGATTGGGCAAAAATTGATTGCTCAGCGAATCCGCGCCCGACAATTGGGCAGAAAAGGGAACTACTCGGGATTACTCGGTCTATCGAGCGGGATTCGCCGAGCGGCTCTACACACTTGTTGTTGGCTTGCAATTTCTCGGCGAACTATATTGACGCTCGAAAAGTATTAAGAGTTGCACAAATAATCTATAGATATCAAAATAAACTATATAGAATCTGATGCGGCGGAAGCATTCTGGATGAAATATGAACCGCCAAAACCTGATTTTGCCCACTGGGGCCCTATTGTGCTCTTTGTGCCGCTACCTCAAGGGGTTAGGTTAGTAGGTGAAAGATTCAGAGAAGATGCGCTTCATGATGCCTAGGCCATGTCGGAGCTTGAGCTTCTTTTCGCCCATCCGGCTGCGGTAATCGATGGGGACCTCAACGATGCGGTATCCTTTGCGTTCTACAAGCGCATTCATCTCGGCTTCAACATCAAAACCCTTACTCTTAGGGTGCCAGCCATCCACAACCTCGCTGCGCACCACCCGCAAACCCGACAGTGGATCTTCAAGCTTAACACCATTCATAACTAGCTGAGCAAAAGCCAAAAGCTTATTCCCAACATAAAACGGGTTAAAAACGGACTTAGAAGTGTTATAGTTACCTTTAAAGCGGTTACCGATGACCATGCCGACGTCTGGTTCGCGGTCCAGTATCTCAAGCATTTCAGGAACATACTCCGCCGGGTAAGTGTAGTCTGCGTCGGTGAACACGATGTAGGGTACCTTGGAGGTTAAGCCCTTCATGCCCTGGAACATGGCGTCGCCTTTTCCTTTGCCCTGCTGGAGCATAACGTCGGCGCCTCTGTTCTTGGCGATCTCTATAGTCCGGTCGACGCTGTTGCCGTCAACCACGACCAAGTAGGGGTTAACTAAAACTTTCTGCATTTCATCTACGGTGGGGCCTATCCCTGCTTCCTCGTTTAAGGTTGCAATAACTACGGATATGCTAGAATTTAGTTCCATGAAGAATACCTCGAAAACATTCCTGCTTATCGATTCCTAACCTTTTACTCTGGGAAACAGGCTTTTAAAGCCCTAAGAAAAAAGCCAAAATATTGCAGAAAAAAGAATATGCCCAAAAAAGGACTATCAGCCAAGCCCAAGCCCGCTGATTAGCCAGAGGCAACGCACTTCAAGTTACAGAAGGTCAGCGGTGAAGGGCGCTTCATTCTCCACCGACGCGATAACCTGCGCCGCAAACTCCTCCTGCTCAGGTTCACCGCTTACCGCCAGCCACACAGCCCCCTCCGCACCGCAGACGCCGCCTGCCGCAATCAACTCCACATTCGCCGCCGTCAAAGCCGCCAAAGCGTCGAGTTCAGTGAAGATTTCCGCCGCGGGCAAGGGCATTAGTCGGTAGCCGCCTGCGCCGGGCGAGTTAAGCTTTGAGGCAAGCTCATCTAGGTTGCCGTCAATGCGTTTTTCGAGTCCAACGGGCACGATGAGGTGTACACGTCGCCCCACGATGGCAGGTATGGCTAAGCCGATGGTTCCTGCTTTGGGGTGACCCACCAGCACCGCCGCTTGCCTATGAGCTAAATCCAGCGCGTTGGCGCCCTTAACGATGACGTCGCCCTCACGGAGGCTATCCACAACGTCGCCCAGCGATTTGCCGCGTTGCCACACGCCGTGGTCAATGACGACGTCTCCGGGAAACTTGCTTTCATCGGTCAGCCTGCCCTCTGCCGTCACGGGCAGATTATGGGGCAAATTTAAGCCGCGGAAGAAGTGCCTGCGGGAGAAGTCGTCGGCGAGTCGGTAGTTTTTGAGGATTTCTTCGGCGACGTAGCCGTTGGTGGTTCCTGCCACGACCACGACGACTCCGCTTTTGACGGCTTTGCGTATGGCTGGGTGATTGGCAAGGGTTTTGGCGATGAGGCGTTTGCCCGCCGCTGGAGTTAAGAGAAACTGCTTCAAACTGGATTGCTCCTGTCAGGTATCTTCATGCCAAGCTACGCTTAAGAATTTAGCGCTCATGTTTCTCAGGAGCTGGGCTGGGGATCAGATTAGTTGGGAATCTTTAATTTCAGGCCAAATATTAGTCTGGGCAGAGTTATAGTTGACGATAGAGAAAGGCGACTCAAGAATGCCTAAAAAACCAAGAGCGAACGCAAAGTCCACAGCTGATAAATACTACGGCATAGTACACGCAAAAGAATGGCCTGAAGACCTCGATCAATACGGAAGAGAGAAAATAGAGAAACGATGGAAGCAACATTACTATTTAGAGGTCACCTAGCAAACGCTGTAGAATCAATGAACAACAAGTTAGACTACCAAGACACCTTGCATATCGCCGTCGCAAACAGAAACTGGTGAAGCAAATTTTTTCCGACAGCTTTTGGCGGCAACTGCCCACTCCCCAGCTGTATTCTTCAACACTCAACCAAGCCATTACGCACATATACCGCATTTGTTGGCAAACCAAACCGAGCAGTTAACATTCATTGAGACTATAAATAGAGGGGGCTATAGGGAATGGAGCAGCAGAGCGCAAAAAATTAATTACAAAAAATAAAAAAGAAAATTTACTTTATGGAAAGATGCCAAGACTTACGCTTAGTATCTTCGTGGTGGTCTACGTTTAGAGTAGCATTCTCGGCAATACACTGGCCTTGTTCCGTCTGGCTTGAAAGGAACATCACATTCTTTTCCGCAGTCGGCGCAAGTTGCCTTGTGCATCTCTCTGTTACCATATGACATTTTAGCTGTTTCAACTCCTACTATATTGCTGCGTAGATTTCTCCGCGCATTACCTCCACATAAAACAACTCGAGGCTTATAAATTAGCCGATTCCGCCGACACAAAAAACGTGCAGCAACACGCCTAAACGCTCACCAACCAAAGCCCTAGGCGCCCAGAGCATGAATAGTCAACCTAATATAGTAAGAACACCCATATAGTGAAGCTACATCATGAGAAAAAGAACGAAACGCGGTCTAACAAGCTGCTTTTTCTCATAACAACCGCAGGGATAAGAGAGGCTAATTGAGGCAGAAAAAATCCACTTTAGGCGAACATTTGGCTTTGCTGTCAGTAAAATACAGCATTTACCCCAACGAAGTCTTCCAAGCCCTCGTCCAAGCCAGCAAAAACGAAAAATCCACCTGCGGCACCCTAACCATCGAGTACCGCGGCAAAGTCAAGGGCGAAACCATCTTCCTCATAACCAAAGACAACGATGTCGTCGCGCAGTTCCGCGTCCAAGAACAATTCCTGCTCCGCAAAGACAACCCCTTTGAAAGCTGGATGAGCACCGACAAAATCAAAAAGAAAATCGCTAAACAAAACACCGAAGCCGTCTACTGCCACATCAACGACTTACGCGCAGGCATGAAGCACATAAACATCAAAGCCCAAGTTATCGAAATCCCCAAGCCTGCACAGGTGCATACCCAATTCGGAAACACCGTCATGGTCGTAAACGCTTTGGTCGGGGATGAAACCGGCAGGATCAAGCTGTGCCTCTGGGAAGGCCAAATCGGCTCCATCAACATCGGCGACTGCTTTGAACTTAAAAATGCGCAGGTGTGCCTTTTCCGCGGCGAAAAACAGTTGCGGCTGGGCAAAAACGGTCAACTTAACGTGCAGGAGTCCACGGCGGTTAAGCCGCTCGCCACGATTTCCTAAGCTGCCCTGACCCTTAAATAGGCCAGTTGTCTCCACTGGATAGGCGAGAACATGTCTTCTAACCCGCAAATTATCCTGCATCCCATCGGCTACGTGAAAACCGCAGCCTCCAAAGAGGAAGTCAAATCCTCATCGGTCACCTCCCAGCTTGTCCTGCAGCCGCAGCTGTCGATGGCTCTGCGGGGATTGGAGGGGTTTTCCCACATCTATGTGCTCTTCTACTTCAACCAGCTGCCAAAAGATCAGCCTATAAACATGCAGATACACCCTAAAGCCAAAGCGGATTTACCCCTCATGGGGCTCTTTGGCACCCGAACCATGTTTCGCCCCAACCCCGTGGGGTTAACCATCGTTGAACTCGTAAAAGTCGAAGGCAACGTTTTAACCGTTCAGGGCTTAGATGCATTCGACGGCACCCCAATCCTTGACATCAAACCCTATGACCCCTACGATAAACCCGAAAAAGCGTATGCGCCGAACTGGTGGATTAAACTCTACACTGAACCCTAAAGCAACTCATTTATGCCGTAGCGTGCATCGATGACTTTAAGCAGCGCCTTACGCAGAGCCTCACCATTAAGCGCCTCCGCCTTCAAAGCCGCCACTTCATCCGCCAACTCCCCATCCCCCAGCACACTGCGGAACCAACCTTCAAAGTCGCCGCGATAAAGGTGGAAATCAAGCGAGTCAGAACACACCTGCCTTGCCAACCGATAGAATTCCTCCAGGGAACGTGCGCTAAAACCCAGCGGCAAATCCATGCCGATGTAGAACTGGAAGGATTTATCCTCGGGCACCTGCTGGGAGAGTTTGAGGGCGTTTTTGCCTTTCTCGGTTAAGCCGTAGCCTGCGCCGACCCGGTGCAGAAAGCCCTCGGCAGCTAGCTTTTGCACTTGAGCCATCGTTTGGTTGGGGGTCAGGTTGATGGCTTGCGCGAACATGTTGATGTCCATGCGGCTTGTGGCTTCATGCATGGTCTTTAGAATTTTAAGGTGCTCCTCATTCAAGAACGTCGCCTCGATACTAAAGATGGAAAACGAGTAATTTAAATGTGTCAATCCATCGATTACTCGAATTTTATGGGTGAACCATCAGGGGGTTTAGGTGTTTGAATTTACCTCTTTGATGTAGCCTGCCACTGTATCGTCTGGCAACATACTCAGCGTCTTGGTTGAGGTGGGCACAACCGCGATTTTGATTCCCAGCGGCAACTGCCGTGCCTTGAGTGCTTTAACCAAGCATTTCACAGCCAACACTGTGCCTTCCTGAAGCGTTAATCCTGAACGGTACTGCTCTTGAAGAATTGCTAAGGCGGTTTCTCTGCCAGCGCCCTGCGCAGTGGCTTTGTATCCACGGTACGTACCGCTGGGGTGGGTTGCGATGACATGTACACCGGATTTGTCTACACCGCCCAAAATCATCGAAACGCCGAAAGGTCGGCCGCCGCCATGCTGCGTGTAGACCTGTTGGGCGTCACAGATTTTTGAGGTCACCGTTTCCACGTCGATGGGTTCATCGTAGGTTAACCTGTTGCTTTGGGCGTCTATGCGGGCTTGCTTGATTAGCACTCGTGCGTCGGAACTTAAACCGACGATGACTGCCCCGATATGCTGGTCTATGGGAAATATCTTCCATGAACTGCCATTTTCCTCAAGCTCTTCATTGTTTTCTTCAGAACCCAAAACCACGCCGTCAACGCATTGAATGCCCACTATTGTTGCTCCGCGGTTAACTAATTCCATCGCGTACTCAACCTGGTAAAGTCGCCCGTCAGGCGAGAAGGTAGTGTTTGTGTAGTCGTATGCTCCCGGTCTAGCAAATGCAGCCATATCGTTAACCTCTTTAAGCTGATAGAGAACGTGAGTTGACACCCATATAAGCATGCACCAACAAAGAGGCAACTATTTTACGACCAAACCGCAGATTACATTTAGGTATAACTTTGAATTCTGAGTTCATCATCGTTTTAGTCACCACAAAAGATCAGACGGAAGCCGAAAAAATCAGCCAAACCCTCCTTAGCGAGAAGCTGATTGCCTGCGCCAACATCATCAGCCCAGTGGTGTCCTGCTTTAGCTGGATGGGCAAAATCGACCGCACTGAGGAGTGCTTGGTGGTGATGAAGTCAAGGGCGGATTTGTTTGGGGAAGTGGCGGTGAGGGTGAAGGCGCTGCATAGTTATGAGGTACCGGAGGTTTTGGCGTTGCCTGTGGTGGCGGGTTCGGCGGATTATTTGGCTTGGTTGGGGAGTACCCTCAAGTAGCCATGTACATTTCTGTTCAGACAAGCCTTAAATAATACGTTGCTGTATGGTTGTGAACTATACTGGAGCATGATCAAAATGGGGAATCGCCTTTGGCAGCACGCCAACACCAACCAAACCATTAAACTACCTCAAATTTAACTACACAAACCAGCCCCTCACCTTATTCTCAAAACTCCACCAGAAATACCCAACCGCCTACCTCCTTGAATCCATCGAAGGACCCAAGAAACTCGCCCAATACAGCTTCATAGGCTTCGACCCCAAAACCACCATAACCGCCAAAAACGGCAACCTAACCATAACCGACACACAAACAGGCAAAACCACCACCCAGCAAACCAGCGACCCCCTCCAAACCATACAGCAGCACATGGCACCCTACGCCAACGACATGGTGGATTTCCGATTCGTCGGCGGCGCATTGGGATACATAAGCTACGATGCAATCCGCTACATCGAAAAGGTGCCATCCCACAAACCCGATGTGTTAGGGTTCCCTGATGTGGATATGGGGATTTTTGAGGATGGCGTTGTTTTTGACCATACCATAAATCAGGCTTACTACTATTTTCGGGGCGAAAATCGGCTGAAGGCGCTGGAGGCCCTGCTAAGTGAGGCGCCTGCGGGGGAGGAAGATTTCAGTTTCACCGCGCCCAGCGTTAATGTCGGAAAGGCTGATTTTGAGGCTGCAGTGGCAAAAGCTAAAAAGTACATCGTTGAAGGCGACATCTTCCAGGTTGTGCCTTCCAAACGCTTCCAATTCAGCTTCAGCGGCAGCCTACTCAGCTTCTATCGGAGCCTACGCCAAATCAACCCTTCACCCTATATGTTCTTCTACAAATCGGGCAGCCGCCAAATCGTAGGTGCCAGCCCCGAGATGCTAATACGTGTAGACAAACGTAAAGTCATGACTTTCCCAATCGCAGGCACCGTACCCTACACGGCGGATCCCGCGGAGAACAGGCGCCTGGGCGAGGAGCTACTGATGGACGAAAAGGAACGCGCTGAACATGTGATGCTCGTGGATTTAGCGCGAAACGACATCGGCAGAATCAGCAAAAACGGCAGCGTCTCCGTCCCCGAATTCATGCAGGTTCACCAGTTCAGCCATGTCCAGCACATCGTTTCCCAAGTCGTCGGCGACCTCAAAGATGGTTTAGAAAGCTTTGATGCACTAAAGGCGGTTTTTCCAGCGGGCACAGTTTCTGGCGCCCCAAAAGTCCGAGCTATGGAAATCATCGAGGAACTTGAACCATCCCATCGTGGACCATACGCAGGCGCCGTAGGCTATTTTAGCTGCAACGGCAACGCAGACTTCGCCATAACCATCCGCACCCTCTTCGCCGAAGGCAACACCGCCTATATCCAAGCGGGCGCAGGCATCGTGGCAGATTCAGTGCCCGAAAAAGAGTGGGTTGAAACCGAACACAAAGCTGAAGCGCTCATGAAGGCGCTGCAGCATGCATCAGGAGGCAAAATTCAATGAAAGTTTTGGTAATCGACAACTATGACAGCTTCGTCTACAACCTCGTCCAGTACATCGGTGAGCAAGGCGCCGAAGTGGTGGTTTACAGAAACGACCAAATCACGCTTGAGGAAGCCGCAAAGCTCAAGCCTGACCGCATCGTCATCTCGCCTGGCCCAGGCAACCCAGAAGACGACAAATTCTTCGGCGTCTGCAAAGCCATCCTCCAAACCCTCAGCCCAGACATTCCAACCTTGGGCGTTTGCCTTGGCCATCAGGGCATAATCTACAGCTACGGCGGCAAAGTCATCCACGCAAAAAAACTCATGCATGGCAAAACCTGCAGCATACGCCACAGCGGCGAAGGCATCTTCCGCGGAGTCCGCAACCCCTTCAACGCCACAAGATACCACTCGCTGGCTGGGGAACGCAGCAGCATCCCAGGTTGCCTTGAAATCATCGCTGAAGCCATCGACGACAGCGAAATCATGGGGGTACGCCACCGAAAATACCCCATTTACGGAGTCCAATTTCACCCTGAATCCATACTTTGCGAAGACGGCAAAACAATCATCCATAACTTTCTGGAGGCAAAGCCATGATACAGCAAAGCATAGCCCAGCTGATGGAAGGCAAATCCCTCAGCACCAGCGAGGCTGAAGCGGTTATGGCGGAAATCATGACTGGACAAGCCACCAGCGCCCAAACCGCATCATTCCTCACCGCGCTACGCCTCAAGGGCGAATCCGCAGAGGAACTCTACGCCTTCGCCTCCGTGATGCGCATGCACTGCCGCCAAATCCACCCCAAAGTCGCGGGGCGCCTAGTGGACACCTGCGGCACAGGCGGTGACAAACTCAAAACCTTTAACGTGAGCACCGCCGCCGCGTTTGTGATTGCAGGCGCAGGCGTTGCAGTGGCTAAGCATGGCAACCGCTCCGTCACCTCCTGCAGCGGCAGCGCCGATGTGCTGGAGCAGCTGGGATTCAACCTATCCCAATCGCCGGAAACAATTGAAGCCGCCATCGAGGAGGTCGGCGTGGGCTTCATGTTTGCACCAGCCTTCCACCCAGCCATGAAACACGTGGCGCCGGTGAGACGCGAAATCGGCATCCGAACCGTCTTCAACATGCTTGGACCCTTAACTAACCCCGCTAACGCCTCCTCGCAACTTTTAGGCGTCTACGACTCTAAACTTGCGGTTCCGCTGGCATCGGCGCTGGGAAAGCTGGGCTGCCAAGAAGCAATGGTGGTGCATGGCCTCGATGGGCTCGACGAAATTTCCACGGTTGGGAAAACCGCGGTTGCCCACTTAAAAGACGGCCAAGTCACAGAAACCACGCTGTCACCGAGGGATTTGGGGGTAAAAAAAGCTGAGGTTGCCAGCCTGCAATGCCACTCGGCGATAGAAAGCGCGCGGGTTACGCTTAAAATCATCGCCGGCGAGGACTTGGGCACGGCGAAAGCCGACATTGTGCTGGTCAACGCCGCCGCAGGCATCATGGTGGGCGGAAAAGCCGCATCGTTTGGGGAGGGCAGGGAGCTTGCCCAAAAATCTATCAAAAGCGGTGCTGCTTACAGTAAACTAAGGAGATTAGTTGAATTGTCAGGTGGAGACTTGCAGAAGCTTGAGGAGTATGAGCAGCAATGACAGATTTCCTAGACATGCTCGCAAAGGATGCCTTAGACAGCATCGAAGGCGGATACTACAAGCATTACCGAACCGTAAAGCCCGTCCGCGCCAGCCTCAAAGCAGCGGTTTTAACGGCTAAAGCCAACGCGGTTATAGCGGAAATTAAGGCGGCTTCCCCCTCCGCCGGCGCCATCCGCGGCAGCATAGATGCCTCAGCGCTGGCGCATGCGATGCAGCGGGGCGGCGCCGCAGGGTTATCGGTGCTCACTGAACCCAAACACTTCAACGGTTCCCTATCGGCGCTTAGCCAAGCGCGATCAGCCACAAATTTGCCTATCCTCATGAAGGATATTGTTTTGGTGCACAAACAAATCGAGGTCGCCTCCAAGCTGGGCGCTAATGCGGTGTTGCTGATTGAGGCGCTTTTTGAGCGGGGCTACTGTGCATTTGGCGTTGACGAGGCAATCGCGGATGCGCACGGCTACGGACTGGAGGTGCTGCTGGAGGCGCACACCCAAGAGGAGTACCTAAAAGCGGTCCAGACCAAAGCGGATTTGGTAGGCATCAACAACCGGGATTTAGCGACGCTGAAAATCAACTTAGACACCACCAAAACCATCCTACAGCGTCAAGGCAAACACGGCAAAACCGTGATATCGGAAAGCGGCATCCAAACGGCCTCTGACCTGCAGTTTCTCCGCGGATGCGGCGCAGACGGGTTTTTGGTTGGCTCAAGCATCATGGTAACTGAGAATGTTGAATTGAAAGTTAAGGAGTTTGTGCAAGCATGAAGTTAAGCAGCTACCCAGTCGATGGCAAATACGGTAAATACGGCGGACGCTTTGTCCCCGAAATCCTCATGGAAGCCATCACCCAACTTGAAAAAGCCTACTTGGAAGCCAAAGCTGACCCCCAGTTCCAGCGGCAACTCGACTATTACCTGGCTGAATTCGTGGGGCGACCGACACCGCTCTACCTTGCCGAGAACCTCACCCGCAAGCTGGGCGGGGCAAAAATCTACCTTAAACGTGAAGACCTCGCCCATGGAGGCGCACATAAAATCAACAACACGCTGGGTCAGGCGCTGCTGGCTAAGCGGATGGGCAAAAACCGGGTTATCGCCGAGACAGGCGCGGGGCAGCATGGCGTGGCAACAGCTATTGCCTGCGCAGCTTTGGGGCTTAAAGCCGTAGTGTTTATGGGCACCGAGGACTGCGAGCGGCAGAGACTAAATGTTTTCCGCATGAAACTGATGGATGCCGAGGTGCACCCGGTTGAATCCGGCTCCAAAACGCTCAAGGACAGCATCAACGAGGCATTCCGCGACTGGGTAACCAACCTTGAAAGCACATATTACCTCATCGGCTCAACGATGGGGCCGCATCCTTACCCGATGATTGTGCGGGACTTCCAAAGCGTAATTGGCAAAGAAATCAAGCAGCAATTCAAAGCCAAAACCGGCGGCATCCCAGATGCATTGGTGGCCTGCGTGGGCGGCGGCAGCAACGCGATGGGCACGTTTTATCCCTTCGAAGACGATTTGGACGTGAAGCTCATCGGCGTAGAAGCCGCAGGCGAAGGCATCGAGTCAGGGCGGCATGCGGCGACGTTGGCTGCGGGCAGCGAAGGCGTCTTCCATGGCATGTACACCTACATACTGCAGGACAAAAACGGGCAAATCCAGAACACCACCAGCCTCTCCGCGGGACTCGATTACCCCGGCGTGGGACCCGAACATTCGTTCCTCAAAACCATTCGGCGGGCAGAGTACGCTTACGCAACCGACAAAGAAGCCGCCGACGCTTTCCTTTTGCTCTGCAAAGAAGAAGGCATCCTCCCCGCGTTGGAGTCTTCGCATGCACTGGCATATGCGGTGAAGCTGGCGCCTCAGATGCGCAAAGATCAATCCGTCGTCGTGACCCTTTCGGGACGCGGCGACAAAGACGTGGAAACCATAGCGAAATTCATAGGTGCAGAAATATGAGTAAAATAAGCCAAATCTTCCAGAAAGCCAAAGCGGCAAGACAGGGTTTGCTGATCGGCTACATAACCGCAGGCGACCCCACTCCCGAGCAGACCCCCAAAATCGCCGATGCCCTCATACGGGGCGGCGTAGACATACTTGAGCTTGGGCTGCCCTTTTCCGACCCCATAGCGGATGGGCCAACAATCCAAGATGCGAGCCTACGCGCACTGAACGCGGGTACTACGCCGATGCGGGTGTTGGAGATCGCAGCTGAAATCAAAGCGCAGCATGACATCCCGCTGGTAATCATGACCTACTACAACCCCATATTGCACGTTGGACTCGACGGTTTCCTGACAGCAGCCAAAAATGCGGGCGTAGACGGCTTCATCGTGCCCGACTTGCCCGTGGAGGAAGCCTCGGATTACCGCAGAGCCGCGGCGGCGCAGGGCTTGGACACCGTTTTCCTTGCGTCTCCAGCTACCTCAAATGAGCGCCTGAGCAGAATCGTGGATGCCTCCTCAGGTTTTCTGTATTTGGTGTCGCGGTTCGGCGTCACGGGTGCCCAGAGCAGCATGGCGGATTCGACAGTGCAGCTTATCCGAAGGGTGCAGCCCTACACAGAGGGGAAGGTGCCATTGGCAGTTGGGTTTGGCATCTCCAAGCCCGAGCATGTTCAGCGGGTCATCGGGGCAGGCGCAGACGCAGTCATCGTGGGCAGCGCATTCATCAACATCATCGCCCAAAACCAACCCGACATGCTTAGCCAGCTCCATGCCGCCGGTTCCGCCCTCAAAACCGCAGCGAAAACCTAACGCCCATTTTTTTTGGCATAATTTTTAGGTTGAGTTGACATTCAATCTAAAAAAATCGATATCTATGGGACAAATAAAAAAATGTTCTAGGATGCTGCGCTCTAACCGTTAGCCTTCGTCATCCCAGCATTCAAGGCACATGCCGTCGCAGTTATCATGGACCTGCTGGGTTATTGGTCGACCACAGGCTTTGCATCTAAGTTTGGTTTTTGTGCTCATTGCGTCCCACTGCAATGTGGCTACAATTTCATGCTTAATTAGAATTTTCATCCAGCAAACCAAAAACGATGTTTCAGGTCTCGCCACCTGTTCCTTTTGGCATAAGTTTTAAAGTTGGACTAGCCACTCTATTTGCGGCGATGGATCTTAGGCGGTGGGTCAGGGGTCCATTATATCCGTAAATCCTCTACATGACGGGCTGACATCTGCGGATGAGGCGTCAAAGGCCGCCTGGAGTTTCACCTCCGAACCAGTGACTATCTGTCCTTTGGGGCTGGCGGTCAACGGGCAGTTTCCGTAGGGAAGCTGTTTCGTTGTTTAGCAGGCGAACCCGGCTAGGCTCGGGAGAGAGCAACCTAAGTTTGGACGTTATGCGCTCAAGGGGATGCGGGTACGAGTGTAGGGCTTGAAGTCTCCAGGCGGAGTCTAGGCGTCAAACCGCAGCGGTCCATCGCTACTCTAAATTTCAAGGCGCGGCTTTGACTTTTTAGCGTAAACTGAAGCTGTTAGTGTGGTTGCAAGAATTGCGAAGAGCAAGATGACGGTGATGGGGTATTCGGGGACGGAGGGTGACGGCGTCGGTTGGGTGGTGCTTGTGGGTGTTGGCGCTGTGGGTGCAGTTTGGTCTGGCACGGTTAAAATAGGGTCTATGGTTATGTCACCTATGTTGAAGTCGTATTTGCCGTCGTAGATGCCGTTGTTGATTGTTTGGGTGTCTGTGGTTCCCCAGTAGTTGTTGGCTAGACTGAAGCTGCTTGAGGATTGGCTGTAGACATAGTTGGATGTGATGTTTTGGATGTTGTTGTTGCTGAATGTCAGAGTGCCTGTTGTTTCTCCGATTTGTAGTCCAGTTTGGCAGCCCACTATGGTGTTGTGCTGGATGCTGATTACTCCTGCGCCGTCCTGTCCACCATTAACGGTGATGCCTATGGAGCTGCCGGAGCCCACAATAAGGTTATTTTGAACAGTTGCTGAACCAGTCACGTAGATAGCTGGCGTGAAAGTTCCGGTTATGGTGTTGCCGTTGATGATGGGTGTATCGGTTTTCAGTAGACCATGTTTGAATCCTAAAAAGATCCCCATGCCGTTGCAGGCGATTTGGTTGTTGGTTATGATGGGTGAACCCTGATAAATGATGATTCGACTGTTTAGGGTGTTACCTGTTATTGTGGGGCTGCCTCCGAAAGCGGTGATTGACATTTCTGAGTTGCCCGTTAATGTGGGGTTGCCGCTGATTATTACCGAACCGCCTTTTGAATGTGCTATTCTGGCGGCGCTATCCACCTCAACTTGTGTGTGATTGAATACCACGTAGTCTAAAGCGCAGTCTGTGCTTTGGGTGTAAAAGGTTATACCAGCGGGGTCGGCTGGGCCAAAGGGATTAAGAAGGTCGAAGCTGCTGCCATCGTTAATGTAGATTGGCTCCGAGCCTGAGCCTATAGCGGTTAAGGTGCCGTTGACCTGCATGTAGTAGCTGTTAAGGTTGATGACTACGCCCGGCTCAACTCTTAGGGTCGCGCCGTCCATGACTGCGACAGGCCCGCTAAGACTGTAGGGGCTGCCCGTTTTAGTCCAAGTGGTATCTGAGGCTATTTTGCCTCTGGTGTCTGTTCCGCTGGCCTGCGCCGATGAGGTCTGCGAAAACATAAGGATTGATGAAAAAGCGATTATTAGGATTAGAAACCCTGAAAAAACTGCTTTTCGATCCATAGTTTCAGAGTGGACCGCTCTGCTTATAACGTTTACTTGGAAAGCTGTTAAATGGGGACTTTTGCCCAAAATAGGTAGGTTTTTGTTTGGCATGCGAAGCTGAGCCTTTTTAACGCCTCTGCTAGCTCCTGGGGGGTGTAGGCGGCGATTTTCTCTGCGGCTTCGGTGTGGCTTGGGTAGGGGTTTTTGGTGGAGGCTAATCTGCGTCTGATTCCGCCGTCGCTCTTGGAAAGCTCAGTTAAGATGTCTAGGAGGGGCTGGGTGCCGGTTTGGGCTATTTTTTGTTGGTTGTAGGTTGCTGAGCCCATTAGCATCACATCAAAACCCAAATCCTCCAGCTTTGCCAGTGCTTGGGTGACGGCTTTGCTGGGTCGGCTTTCTGCGATTTTTTGCATTCCTGCTTTCTCAAAGAACGGGTTGTATTTTGCCATGACCGCAACTGCTTCAACACAGGGCGTCCCAGCGAAAGGCAATGTGTCTCTGACGAGTTTTTCGCCTAAGCCGATGCTGCGGTACTTAGGGTGGACTACTACTCGGCTGATTACGCTGATTTCCCGCTGCAGCTCCTCCATGCTGCCCTTCCAAACTTTGCTTCGCCCAAAACACATCGGCGGCGGATAACAGTAAACGATAACTCCGCAAAGTTCACCTCTGCGTTTAAGGGTGAAGATTTTGCGTGTTGGCGGTGTTCGGTGGGCGCGGTAGTGGAATTCGCAGAGGGCGTTGTATTCGGCTGCTGTGCCCTGTGTTATCGTCATCTGCTTTGTGAGTGAGCACTGTTTTGCTTTGGCTTTGGGGTAATAACGCACAGTTACCTCTTTGCCATAGCGTTTGTGGATATGTACGTTTGGTGCAAAGTCTTTGAGGAGGTCACGGTGAGTAGTAGCTGCGATGATTACTTTGCCACTTTTACGGGCTAACTTTTGGAGGTTAAACGCTAAAATCTTGGCTGTGTCCCTATCCAGGGTACTTGTAAACTCGTCGATTACCCAAAAAGGCTTCATCGATGCGGCTAGCTGTGCAGCTTGGTAACGGTGTTTCTGCCCATCGCTGAGTTGGCTGTAAGGGCGGAGAAAAATGAAGGCGTCATTTAAGCCGACTTGGCTGAGGGCTCCGATGGCTTCTGTAGTGTTTGCGCCGACGGTTTCGATAATGGGCTGCTCGGGCTGGATGGAGAGGGCTTTTGCGTCGGCTACTTGCTCGCCTAAATCCGCTTTGAGGGCTTTTAGCAGCGCAGATTTGCCGCTTCCGCTGTCGCCGGTTATGAGGACAACATCGGTGGGTCGAATTTTGATGTTGACGTTGTCATAGAGTATGAATTTGTGGGTTTGGTCTGCTCCGAGCCCAAAAGCCTCTGCGACCTCTTTGGTGCGCTCAGTTAGCACTGTAGGCGCGGTTTCGTAGCTTATGTTAACCGTGAAGGTGTCTGTTTCGCGGTTATAGGTGCGTTTGAGCTGTGTAATATGGAAGTGTTCCTGTCTGCGTCTGGTCACAATCCTACACCTCCAACTTTACGTGACATTAACCTCTGCTTCATCCTCTGCAGCCTGCTTGTTTTGGCTACAACCCAAAGCTTCGGTGTAACCTGCGATTTTGAGGCGTAAACGGCAAGTGCCAGTGCCCAGAGCATATCGTCATGTGCGTTGGGTGGGTGGTTGAAGGTTAGTTTGCCGTTTTTGCCGTAGCTGTACTGTTGGTCGTTGATTTGTTGGCAGAGGTTCTTGTTGTAGGCGATGGCTAAGCTGTTTTGTTCCATGAGCAGTTTAAGGTAGGTGAGGAGCTCGGTTTTGCTGTCCTGGGTGAGGGTTAAGCCTTCTGCTGAGGTTATGCCTTGAGTTTGGATGCTTTCAAGGATGGGTTCGCCGATACCGGTTTGGTCAGCTAAGAGCTTTTTGAACATGAATTTCTGGTCAGCGGCGAGGAGGAAGTTTATGACTTCAGTGTAGGGCGTCTCTAGGGGGAACTGGTGGGTATAAACCACTTTTAGGTGCTCCTGCGTTTTCTGAACAACTACAAGGACGCTGAAATCCTGCATCTTGCCCAAGTCCAGCCCAGCGTAGTAGTCGCCTCTTGGAATGGTTTGTTCGATGTTTTGGTATGGTTCAAGGTTGAGGTGCTGGGCTTTTTCTATACATCTGCGGATGAGTTCCTGCTGGAAATAGCAAGACGCCGCTTCAGTGAATTCCGCCTCGTATTCTCGTTTGTAGGCGTCTTCCGTCATGGTTTGCTTCATTTCCGCCAGAAACTCTGGGGGGATGAGGGGGTTTTGGGTTGAGGGGATTTTGTGGCTGCTGTAGGTGGGGTTGAGGAAGGCTTTGTAGAAGAAGTGGTTTTTGTCCCAGGGCGTCGAGAGCAGAATCGTGGTGCCCTTTGTGGTGCTTATCATTGGAAAAATGATTTCGGTAATTATTGACTCGGGGATAAAGGAGGCTTCGTCGCAGATTGCCAGATTAGCCGTGTAGCCGCGGAGCATGTGCTCGCTGCATGGCAGGGCGATTATCTGTGAGCCGGTTGAGAGTTTGATTAGGGTGCGGGTTTTGCGTTTTACGCTTTTTTTGAGATATGGGCTGCCCTGAGTGAAGCTGAGGATTTTGTCGAACATTATCATGCTCTGGCGCAGCGACGGCGAAACAATAAGAGTTGTCGTTTTGGGGTGGGTGTAGGCGTAGTGGATGGCTTTGGTGGCGATGGTTGTGGTTTTGCCAGTCTGTCGCCCCATGCAGGCGATGATGCGCTCGGATGGGTCGTTTAGCAGGCGTTCTTGGTAGGGGAAGGGTTTGAAGTCTAAAAGCAGCTGCGCAAAGAGGCTGGGTTCTTCAGTTAGCCTCTGTAGCGCGTTTCGTTGGCTCATTTTTGCCGTAGCCTCTTTGCCATGGTTTTTGCTTCTTTGGTGATTTGGCTTAGGATTTTGGCGAGGTCCTGGGTTTGCTCTGGTTCTCCGAGGAGTTTTAGGAGTATGGCAAGCGTGCGGATGTGGCCTGCGAGGGTTTGATAGTAGAAGGCCTTTGTTTTTTCGCTGTTTGTTTTTTTGGCGATTTGGTGGAGTTCCTCGATTATTTTCCATTCTTTTTCGATGAGTTCTTTGGTGGAACGTTGCTGTTGCTCTGCCACGTCTACCCCCCCTCTATTTATAGAGTCAACTGGGGGTTGAACCCGTGTTTGGCCTGCGGCTTCTTCAGCCAAAAAAACCCGCTCCTAGCTGGACTTCTGCGAAATCAAAATCCCAGTGACGGTTCCAGTTAGTCCTGTAACCGCCGCGAAAACCTCACTGTTCCAGGCGCCCAAAAAAGCCAAATTGGCAACCTCCAACGCAGACAGGCAGAAAATGGCGGCGATGGCGAATTTGGTGCCCAACACCAGCCGCGCATCCGGCTCCGCCTCTTCCGACAGCCCTTTTCGGCCTTTGCCCCTGCGGGTAAGGGCCTTTTTAACCCAATCCGTCAATGATTCTTCAGCCTCCGCTGGCTACATCTGCCCCGGTTAAAGGTCTTTTCACCCTCGCCCTTGGCTTTCTGGTTAAGTGTGAAGCTGTTAAGCAAAACGCGGGCTTCTTCGCCGCCGACATAGCCCTGCTCGATGACCTGCGCGTTTGCCACCCAAGACAGCGGCACCGCCGTGTAGTCGATGTCGTAGAGGCCGTCGCTGTAGCGAAAGCAGTTCTGAGCCAAAACCACATGCTCCCGACGCCTGCCCAAGACGCCGATGAACACGCCCCAGCTGCGCACGGGCACATCAATGCCGCCTAAGCCATTGGATAGCGACTTGCCGATGCTGGCGTCGCTCCACTCGATGCAGACGAGGTCGCCGCCTGCTAAGCTTCTGATTTGAGATTCAACTTGTTTATCTTTCAAGGTACTTACGTCCTCAAGAAGCAATGGTGAATCGTAAATATAAATACTCACGAAATTCATCAATTCGTAAATTTTGCAATTTAAAAATTAACCAAGTAGACTGATTTTTCGGTAAAATGTTTAAAGTTTAAATGTTCTGGCAGCAATATGATTACCGGAGGAGTAAAGCGATGGCTAAGAAAATTTCGATGGTTAATATGAAAGGGGGCGTAGGCAAGTCAACGCTCACAGCTCAACTTGCTTACGAGTTAGCTATGAATTGTAAGAAAGTGCTCGTGGTAGACTTGGACCCTCAGTTTAATGTCAGCCAATATTTGTTGGGGGCAACTAGATATAAATCTGACATATTGACGAACAACTTTCCGACAACTTGGCATATTTTTGAACAGAATGTCCATGTACCCGGATATCCTCCGCCAAAACCTCTTGATCCAACGTCCGTCTTATTCCATGCAAAAAAGTATCCCTATTATTCAAATAGTTTGATCGATTTAATACCATCACGACTTGAGCTTGCATTCTCGATTAGAAATCCTAGTCAAAAAGAATATTTCCTTTCCCAGGTTGTGTCTGCCATTGAAAGTGACTATGATGTTATTTTGATCGATTGCCCACCGACCGAGTCCGTTTTTACTACAGCCGCCTATTTAACGAGTGATTATTTGTTAATCCCCGTAAAGCCTGAGTACTTATCCTCAATTGGCTTGCCCTTGCTAAACAACTCCTTGACTGAGTTCGAAAGCAACACTCGCAAGAAGGCGCCTAAGGTCGCTGGGGTAGTTTTTAATTTCACATCCAATTACTCCCCTGAGGAAAAAAGGGCCAAAGCCGAAGTTGCAGAGGAATGTAATAATTTTGGGTGGTACATTCTTAAGAATGAGATTCCATACTCTAGGTCAATTGCAAAATCAGCGAGAGAAGGAAAGTCTCTCAGAGGGACTTCATATTCTCGAATAACTCAGGTGAATAAACTTAGTAAAGTAGTAAATGAGGTAGCTGGAATAGTTGGTCTATGATAGAAGAAACAAGCAAAGAAAAGGAATATGAACTAATAGCAGATCTCGCGAAACTCCTCAAAAAATACGGCCCAGAGCCATTTGAAAAATTGGCGAAGCGGATCTGCACTCCTGAATTTACAGAGAAATTAGCTAATGCCTTGTTGACTACCGCCGCGGTTGGTCGCGCTAATTTAGCAAACCGAAGACCTTTAACTCCGGGGCTTGAAAGTCTAAAGGAAACGCAACCAGAGAAATACCAAATAATACACAAGTTCCTTGATGAGTTTAAGGAACGTAGAATTTTATCTACTATGAAAGACGTCCAAATGTTTGCTATTGAAAATAATCTGCCTGAAATAAAGGGTAATTCTAGGTCAAAAGTAATCTCGCAATTAACCTATGCGCTTATGGAACTGCAACCTGAACAACTAAAGAGGCTGCTTGATGAATTGATTAAACAGGGCCAGTCAGATAGTTCATTGTCCCAGTGGAGTGAGATTATTACAAAAGGTATGGCTCGGTCAAATAAGCCCTTAAGCCCTTAACTATGGCTAACAGCAATAGTCTTTTTAGCACTTTGCTTTTAATTCTATTACGATTGTAATATTTTTACGCCTAAAAGTATGTTGGTGATAGATAATCTCCATTTTAACTCTTTTTGCGGTTGTTTTTTTAATGGTGGGGTGGCGTATTTGGCTGGCGCTTATCTGTTCGCTAACTGCGAACATTTTTTGCAAGCAGCACCGTTAAATTATTGTTACTTCTTTTTGGATGTTTTCGCCTATGTGGGGTTTGAGGGCGTCTTTGGATACTAAATCTACTTTTACGCCGAGGTTATCGGTTAAGAATTCTTCCAGTTCCATGAATTTAAAGAGCCCAATTGAGAAGTCATTTTTGAAGCTTACGAGTATATCTATGTCGCTTTTTGGGGTTTGTTCACCGTGGACGTAGGAGCCGAAGACGCCGATGGTTTCTACGCCGTATTTTTCGGATAGGGTGGGCTTTAGGGTTTGTATTGTTGTGATTATTTCCCGCAGAGTCTTCTCTTGGTCGAGTGGTATGTCGGGTGAGATGTCGCCGCTCCATCCGCAGTCATGGCAGTAGGTGTCGTAGAGCTCGGAGGTGCGGTGGCGCGACTCCAGTTCTTGATTGTGGATGTTGGTTGAGCCGCAATTTGGGCAGTGTTTGGGAGGGCGCTTTTTGTAGAAGGTTTTCTCCTCGGGTTGCTGGCTTAGGGGGCACTCTTCCAGCAGGTCCTTTAAAGGTATGAGTTCTTCATCTTTCTGCACCATGTTTTTTGTCTCTCCCCTGCAAGTGATAACATTCAAGTCGAATTTCTTGTTGCCAATATCTAATAGCAACTACCTTTTTCTTGGTCATTTGTATGCCTGTTCTCTGCGATCGATTTTAAGAACATTAATTGTCTGTGCCGTCTTGTTAACCTCAAAGAGGACTCTGAAGTCATCGGTGCGTAGACGGTAGGTGTTTTTGCGGCCCCTCATCTTTTCGATGTCAAGGTGCTTGCTGAATTGGGGAAAAGTCTGCAGGCACATTATGTCCTCGGCGAGTTGGCGGCGCCTTTTCGAGTCGAGTTCTGAGAGGAATTTATCGATTTTTCTGTGAAACCTTAGTGTGTACTTTGCCACGTTTAGGCGCCTCGCATTTCGCCACAACTTCCTCTAAAGAAACACATTCGCCCGCATCCATCTCTGCGCTTATCTCGTCAAGCTCTTTAACTTCTTGGGCGCTGAGTTCTCTGCCCTCGGGAATAAGGGATTCAAGCAGGCTGTCTAAAGAGTTCTCTATGGTTTTGAGTTCACGGCGCATGCGTTTGACTTCTTGGTAAACTTTGTCTAAACTAACTTCAGTGGTCAAAGTCGCCCTCTCAAAAGTATTATCGACGACGCCACCTAATAACTTTAACCAATAACAGTTGTCATTGGTTTATTGCCCCTGTTCGACTTTGGATGTGCTTGGCTGCGTCTAGTATTTCCTGTTGCTGCTGGGGATTAAGCTTAAACTTGCTTTTGCCCAGCTCCTCCATCGCCTTCTCCAACTCAGCGGCGGAAATCAGTTTTCTGCTCAGGGCTTCCAGAAGCAGCGTCCAGGTACCCCACGTTTTTAGGCCATACATCTCGGCAAGTTTAGAGAGAACTGCGTCGTCGGTGAGAAACAGCGCTTTTTTCTCCTCCGCATAGAGGATCACTTGGGCATCCGCAAGGGAAATTCCTTCGCCCTCAGCCAGCTTTGCAGCCTTCTTTAATGCAGGCGCCGGCAGCGTTTCCAGCTTTATCCATCCCGCTTCGAATGCTTCCCCGATAGCTTTTGCATCCAGATATCCATGGCTGAGGCCTTCATCAACAACCTCCACTTTAACTCTGTCAGCTACCAGTATTTCGCCGAAGAGGTGCTTTAGAATCTGGAGCCTGCCTATCTGGGATAGGTGGATTAGCGGTCCCGAGTCAGAGACAACCCGCGGCAAAGGGCTTATTCTCCGTACTTTTCCTGCATGTACCGTTTGATGCCCTCTGAGTCCCAGTTTATGGTGATGCCCTCTGCTTCGAGCAACTTGAGGAATTCCCGCAGGGTGATTCCTAAGAGTTCGGCGGCGCATCGCTGGGTGAGTTTGCCTTGCCGGTAATAATGCAGGACTCGTTTGCGTAGGCCGTCTTCGATGAATTCTTTGAAGAGACTGGTGCGGTCGACGTTTTCGAGTTTCTGGATGGCTTGGATTCGGCTGAGGCTTTGTTTGCTGAGGCGCAGGGTGACGATGTTGGTTTGTTCGGTTTCAGTCAAATTTACCACACCATACCGAGAATACATTGTAATACATAAAACTTGTGCGGGTTTCCTCCTTGAAAGATTTTTTTAGTTGTTCAGTCCTAGAATACATGTCTTCACGTTGAATGAAGCAGCAAATTCTTCGTCAAAACAAAAAAACAAACAATCCCCTCAACAACCCCTCAGCCCCGTCCCTTTGGCGGTTGCAAGCGAAAACACCAAGCTGCTCTCCCTCGCCGAGCAAGTCGCGCATTTCGGCAGCTGGCAACTCGACACCGCCCAAACATGCGCCCTCTGGTCTCCGGGGATGTTCCGCGTCTTCGGCGTCAAACCCACAGTCCCCGGATTAGGATGGGAAGAATACACAAGCTACATCCATCCTCAGGACCGAGAAGCAGCCATGAAGAACGCTCAAACCATGTTTAATTCGCCGCTGAATCATCGGGAAGAGTTTGATTACCGCATAATCCGCCCCGACGGTTCAGTGCGGCATCTGCATTCCCAGCGCCAGGTGGTGCAGGTAACAGGGGAGGGCAAAGCCAAAGTCGTCGTCGGCGTAGATCAGGATGTGACGGAGCAGTGGGAAGCTGAGGAGGCGCTTAGGAAAAGCATGGAGCGGTTCCGAGCTGTGGCAGAGGCAGCGAACGTGATGGTTTACGAATACGATCTCCAAACCCACAGGGTACAAGCGATAAGCGGCGAAGAAACAGTCACGGGCTTTAACAGCACCTCATCGGACCTTACCATTGACTGGGTTATGAGCCGCATACACCCCGACGACGTCAAAGAGGTGGTTGCCCAATGGAGACAAGCCGCCAGCGACCCCAACATAGACCGCTACAGCCTCACCTACCGCTTCCGCCACAAAAACGGCGTCTACATAGTCGTCAAAGACACCGCGAAAGCCATAAAAGACCAAACCGGCAAAACCGTACATTTCGTCGGCGGCATCCGCGACATAACCCAGCGTACCCATGACCGCCAGCAAATCGAGCAGTACAGCAGGCGCCTTGAGGAACTGGTGGAGCAGCGTACAAGGCAGCTGGTTGAGTATGAGCGGTTAGCGGCTATTGGGCAGATGGCGGGGATGGTGGGCCATGACATCCGCAATCCGCTGCAGGCGCTCACAGGCGATGTTTACCTTATAAAAACCGAGGCGGAAGCGCTGCCGCAGAATCAGTCAAAACAGGAGATCTTCGAGAGCCTTGCAAGCATCGAAGCCAACATCACCTACATCAACAAGATCGTGGCGGACCTGCAGGATTACTCCCGCAAACTAAGCCCCGAGTACCAGCAGGTAAACCTGGAAAGCCTCATCTTGGAAGTGATGCAGACAGTACTTATCCCCGAAAACATCAAAATCGCCATCCACTCAGAAAACCTGCCTAACATAAGTGTCGACCCCACCTTTCTGAGGCGCACCCTAACTAACCTCATCAACAACGCTATCCAAGCCATGCCCAGCGGCGGCGAACTCGGCGTCACCGCACATAAGAAACCCCGCCTCGTCTGCATCACCGTAGCCGACACAGGCGTAGGAATACCCCCTGAGGTCCAGGCGAAACTGTTCACGCCGATGTACACCACCAAAGCCAAGGGGCAAGGACTGGGGTTAGCGGTGGTGAAACGGCTAGTTGAGGCGCAGGGCGGCACCATAAGCTTCCAAAGCAAGGTGGGGGTAGGCACCAAGTTTTTTGTGGAGCTGCCCCTTGAACGCCACGTTTAGGTTTGCTCGTTGGCTTTTCTGTAGAGCGCCTTATCGATGACGCGTGCGTCCAAGTTATGTTTCGCCGCGGTTTTACGCAATGCTTGCAGTAGCCGCTGGTAGTTTTGGGCGGTGTAGAGCCCCGGCGGCGGGGTGCCCAGAAGCGCCTTCCAGACCGCGTGGTCGAAGACTCCGTAGCGGGCAGGGTCAAAGAACGAGAGGATGATGCTGGCAAGCACCGGCGAGACGCCCTCCAGCGAGGTGAGGCAGGTGAGGCGGTAGGCGTCGTCGGCGTCGGGTAAATTTAGGATTTGGCTGCTGATGCGCACGACGCGTTCCTCGCTGTTGCGACTCACAAGCTCCAGGGCGCGGGTGAGCTTGTCGGGTTCAGATTTAAATTTCCACTCCGCCACCGCCGAGAGGTCCTTGATGGTGAGGGCTTTGTTTTTGCGGAACTTCGCGCCCAGTTCCCGCTCACGCTGCGCCAAGTAGCCGTAGGCTTTATCGTATTTTTTGCTCCACATCAAATAATCAGGCTTATCCAAACGTTTCACGACTTCGCTATGATATTTGGAGGGGATAGATTTCTGCTTTTTCATTCGTTAGCTATAGCCGCGGTTTTCACCCAACGGATTGAGCCAAAACGGTGGATGTAACCAGAGTAGAATGCCTGCCGCCTCTCAAGGATGCCCCGCGTAACACTACTTGTTTTTCTCAAGCACATAGTACTCGACGGCCTTTCTTATTTCAATCACCAAGAAGGCAAGAACCACAAGAGCAAGCGGATAAATCCACTGATCAACCCCAAGAGGCACCATATTAAACCACCCGGGAACAAGGTAGATTGCGAACAGCTGCAGTATCAAGCCTATTCCGGCTCCAAGGAAAATGTAGGGGTTGATGGTTAAGCTGCGGCGGATATTCTTAAAGAAAGGCTCCTTTTCCTTCTGCGCCTGTATACCGTTCACCCACTGAGGAATAACAACCCCCACAAATGTGATCGAGGACGCGACCACGTAGGAGGTGACGCCCAGCAAATAAACAAACAGAAGAAAACTCGCTATACCCATGACGGCGCCGAAAACCATTATTCGGGCTATCTGCCGCCGATCAAAGAACTGCTTGCCGGGCTTCACAGGCGGCTTCTCCATAACGCCCTCTTCCTCCTTGATGAAGGGGAAGGTTTTGTCCTGTGTGCCGTCAGTCACAAGGTTAATCCAGAGAATCATTATCGGGTCCAGCGGCAGGGGCAAACCCGAGAAAATGGCGAGGGAAAGCAAGAAGATTTGGTGCATGTTGGTGGCGAGGAGGTAGTAGATTACTTTGCGAACATTCGACGCAGTCACCCTGCCGGTTCGTATGGCGTCAACGATGACGGTGAGGTTGTTATCGACGATTATCATCTTAGAGACGCTTTTGGCTGCCTCTGTGCCTGAACCCATGGCGATTCCTAAATCAGCAGCTTTGAGCGCTGGAACATCGTTCACTCCGTCGCCGGTAACCGCCACGATTTCACCCCTAGACTGCAGCAGCTTTACAATGCGGTATTTCTGCTCGGGGATAATGCGGGCTAAAACCGTGGTGTGCTTGAGGGCCGCGTAGAGCTGGGTATCGTCGAGTTTTGAAACTTCCTGCCCAGTTAATACTTGGTCGCCTTCATGCCAGATGCCCACTTCCCTGGCTACCGCGCGGGCTGTCAAGGCGTAGTCGCCGGTTATCATAACCACGCGGATTCCCGCCTTCTTAGCCGTGAGCACCGCACCCTTAACGCCGTCTTTAGGCGGATCCAAAAACCCAACTAAACCGATGAGGCGCAGTCGCCAGCCTGAAGGCTCCTTCCCGCTCCATTCACCTTCACCGAAGGCGATTACACGCAGGCCATTGTCCGCCATCTCAGTCAGGATGGCTTCTGCCTTCGAAAACTCGCCGCGGTCCTCTGCCAGTTTAAGCAACTCCTCATAGGCGCCCTTCACAAGTAGCCGCTGCTTACCTGAAACCTCGTTAACTGTGGCCATAAGTTTGAGTTTAGTATCAAAAGGATAAGACCAAACGCGGGGATGCCGCTCCCTGATTTCTTGATGATTCTTCACCCATTTAGTCAGGGCAATGTCGAGTGGATCACCCACCCCGTCTTTGGCGTCGTTGCAGAGGGCAGCCGCGATTTTTAATGTGCCAAGGCGGTTGGTGTAGGAGCGTTTCACTATCAGTTTGCCCTGCGTTATGGTTCCGGTTTTATCTGAAGCAATAACCGTTGCGCTGCCCAGGGTTTCCACGGATGGAAGATAGCGGGTTAGCGTTTTCTTTTTACTTAACGCAACTGCGCCGACCACCATTATAACAGTGACGACTATGGGTAAGCCTTCAGGTACAGAGGATACCAGTTGAGCTACAAGGATGTAGGCTACATCGATTAATGCGCGGCCGTTCAAGTAATCGTAGACGCCGATGATAACAAAGAAGACCAGCAGAATCACGAGGTACTTTTCTGTAAAGGACTTAAGGGATCTTGTAAGCGGGCTGTCGGGGGATCCAGCTTTAGACTTCTCAGCCAACCCCGCCAGATACGTATTTTGGCCTGTGGCTGTAACAACGGCTCTACCAGAACCCCGCGTAACCGTCGTGCCCGTAAGCAGCACGTTTTCCCACTCATAGGGCATCGCCGAAGCATCCAAAACCAACGAGGGATCCTTGGACACCGGAAGCGACTCGCCGGTAATCGACGCCTCATCCACCATGATGCTGTGGCTCTCGAAAAGCCGCGCATCCGCCGTTACCACGTCGCCCTCATATACAACTAAAACATCGCCGGGAACCACCTCAGAGGAGGCAACATCAACGATTTTTCCGTCGCGCAGCACTCGAAGTTTGCTCTCCGTTAACTTCTTGAGGGCAAGGATGGATGCTTCTGCTTTTAGCTCCTGCCAGAACCCGATGAAGCTGTTTATTAGCACTATCGAGATTATGAGGGCGAAATCGACCAGTTCGCCAAGTATAAGGGTAATCACCGCTGCAGCTATCAGGACATAGATGAGTATGTTGGCGAATTGGCGCAGGAACAGTTTGGTTTTACTGATTTTTTCTTCTTTTAGGGTGTTTTTTCCGTATTGAGCTAGCCGCTTTTGAGCTTGCTCTTCTGTGAGCCCCTGAGGTGTGGCATCAAGGCTACTGAACACTTCTTCGGCTGAAAAAGCATGAGGGGGCTTGAGCGGCTTCTCCGTTGGTTATTCCCCAAAAGTAGTGTCGTTAGGCATAATAAAAGCTGATCTGTGGAGTTTATCTTGCATAGTAAGCGGTTTTACGGTGAATAAATAAAACGAAGAGGAAGGTAGTTTGGTACTAGGCCATGTTTAGTCGGGAAGTAGATGTTCTAGCGCACTCTGGCTGGTTACATGAGCGACTTTTTCCGATTTTGCGGCTAAGTTACGATAAATTAAGACAAGCTACTTTTTTGTTGCTGCTTTCGACTGCATCGGGGGCAGGGCTTAATTTTTGTGCAGGCATAGCCGTCATGGTCCAAGATTTCGTCGTCAAGAGTGGGAGGCGTTAACTTTGCAGCAGAATATGCTTGATGTAACTTGTTTAGCACATGTCCTTTGCTTGAGGAGACACGCAGCACCCTGATTCCGCCGTAAGCGACATTTGGGTCTTCATGAAGCTGCGGAGACACACTTAACAATCCGCAATCAACCACCTGCGTGTTCTCCAAGAGAAACCGCTCGGTTGCACAGTAGATGCCATAGTGGAAGGAGTCATGCAGCAGAATATACCCGTCATTTGCCATGTAGGGGAGCACGCCCATCAAATCAGCGGAAACTTGACTGTAAGTATGGAGCCCATCGATTAACGCCACATCCACCTTGCCGCCCAGCTTCTCCACCGCAGAGCCAACGGCTTGAGGCGAATATCCCTTGATGAGATGGTACCTGCCAAAGAACCGTTTCGCATCAAAAAGAACCTGCGGTGCAGGGTCGATTCCCGCCATCTGGCCAACCCCGTTGTCTTCCATGGCGCTGGTCATAATCAACGCGGAGCCCCCGCCTAAAACTCCGATTTCCAGCACCCGCTGGGGCTTGACTGATCGGATAAATGAGTAAAGAAACAGCCTATCAGATATGGGCATGTCCGAGGGTGCTAAAAACACCTGGCCGATCCGCTCCGGCTTCTTGAAATCGTAAATATCGACTTTTAGCCGAGCATTTTTTATCCCCAACTTCGCCACAGAGAACCGGTATGCAGCCTTGAGTTTGCTGGGAAAATGGTTCCCTAACCCAAAAGGCAACCTTCTTACTGCCGAGGATAGCCTACTCAAAGAATACCCCTCTCAAAACAAGATAACCGGTTAAGTATATAAAACCATAATAAAGAAAAAGAGTTTAGTTTTGGTCTACTAGATGGGCTGTGCCGTCGGGGCAGTAGACTTTCTCGTTGGTGCCTACTTTGCGGTATCGCTCGCTGCACATATGCAGCATCTCGCAGCCGTCGCAGTCTCTACTCAGCATTTCTTCGCCTCCGTTGGGGCATTGCAGGTCGGCATAAGGGAGAACACAATGAGTTTTTCTGACTTCAAACAGGAACTTAAACAATCAAACTATAGAATGTTTTATAAGCAAACATGGGCTAAATAGAATAATTGAAAAGCATTGGCTTTAGGAGTAAAAAGACAATGGTGAAAAAAGCGCAAAAACAACTTTTTACATTAATTCTTGCTGCACTAATTAGCTCTATTGTTTATTCCTCAATAATGCCTGATGCACAAGCTGCACAGCCTACCCTTCAAGAAAAAGGGCTATCCACCCTACACAATGCTTTAAATCTAAACATGGCAAAATTCAACGCTACAATAAAAGAGGGCGCTCAAGATACCTATATGGGTGTTGTTCCCCAAGACAACGTGCGCTACCTATTAGAAGCCAATGACAGTAAAGTTGATGCGCTCTGTTCCTTCATAAACGGCGATTTACGAATGATGTATATGCTGGAAAATCGGGGAACACCAGTCATAACCAAATTGGCAGAAAAACAATTTGAATTCGCCAACGGAAATTTGCGAGTAATCGATGTAGCTGAAACAGCCAAAACCTTTCTTAATAACTATCGAAGTCTGAGTGGAAAACCGTTTTATGATCAACTAAGCTCAATGCTTAACAACATAGAAGACGATAACATTACAGTAACTAAAGACAACGTACAGCTTGAGGTCAATGTTACAGACGGGTTAACAGTATATAAGTGGACATATATATCTAACGGCATCGAGGCCCCCAACAAATGCGTAGCTTTGGGCTACAAAAGTGGTGTCTTAAGCTACTTTATCGATAACTGGGACATTTACAACGTTGCTAGCACATCCGTGAAGGTCACTGAAAAACAAGCCATCGATATCGCTTCAAATGCAGTCACAAATTTCAATTGGAACATGAAATCTGATAACTCTACTGTTGAGGTAATGAATTTCCAAATTGCCAATGCAATGGTAATCCAGACAGTTTTTGCTAGTAGCGTCGATGCTAATACGACACGGGGTTTTGATCCACTGGCGCTTTACCCTATGCGGCACGTGTGGATTAGCCTTGATAAATTCTACCCGGGCAATGTCTATGGAATAGACGTTTATGTCTGGGCTGATACGGGGGAAGTCTGTTATATTCATGAGAGAATATCAACAATTGATCCACCAGCAGATCAAGTCGCCGCGGTTGACCCAACAGAGAATCCAAATGCAGCCGAAACAAGTTCCGTAGGAAGCATCTTTGTGCCTCTTTTCGCCCTTGTATTGTTTACGCTTGGAGTTGCGCCTATTTGGTTGAAGCAGAAAAACGTGCGTAGACAGTCATTGAAGCTTAGCGGATTACTGCTTTGCCTTTTGTTGTCTTTTTCGACGCTGTTGGGTTCTATGTATACTGTAGGGGCTGTCGAGCCAACGAGACGGTCCTTGATCTGGGGTGCAGAAAGTACTGGTGCAAATGATACTCAAATACCAGGCGATTGGGATAATTGGCGTAAAACTGAAAATGAAATTAACCGCCAACAAATAAGTAGCAACGCAATAAATAACTACTTTAAAGATGATGGTTACGCAGCTGACAATTATCAGGGTTCAGGATCAATCGCGACTAAAATCATAAGTAATCTCACTGATGCTGAAACAAATTACGCCCTTACTGCAGTACTCGATTTTGACCATGGTGTCGGAAACGAGTGGAACTTCCCGGGGGCTTCAAATGAATTTCATTTCTGCTTCGAAGATAATATTGGCACACGTGTTGGAACTGCCAGTAATCCAGCTACGGTTAAGGAAAACGCCGTCTATGATATGAACATATCAAGCGTGACTTCTGCAGGAAAATCCTTCTTTACGTTCATAAATACCTGTTATTCCGCCAACCTTACCAATCCGATAACTGGTCAAAGTTGGCAAGGAGAGGTAGCTGGTCGAGCGCGCGGAATGCCATATGCATGGACGGGTCACGAGATTGGTCAAGATTATGGCGAGTTGAGTGATGATGGTTATCAATCCCCTGATGGGAGTAACTTTTGTTACATCGGCTTTCCTTTCGGTTCAGCAGCTTTAGACCAGACGATAGAGGGAATATCCCCAAAGTATGCGACGTGGCTTGAGAATTTCTTCTGGTATGCATTAACATGCGATATTTCAGTTAATGACGCCTTGGATGAGTCTTCGTTGAAAAACTTCAATGAGTTATTTGGGAGTACGGACTTGCATAACGGTTTTGGAGCAGTGTGGCCGCAATGGAACTGGCAAACTCAGGAATGGGACGATCCCCCGTATACTGGAAGTACTTTGGTGGTTTATGGCAACGGAAATATACATCTATACCAGTATTTTGTAAATGAGCACGGCCCTGCAACATCTTATGGTAATGCAGGCGTAAGTAATCCTGACGGCATAGAAGGCGGCTCAAACGATAACAGCTTCACCACTCTTTATGCAATTGGCGACGAAGATCAAGCAGTAATTGTTGGAGCCATACCATGGAACCCGATAGGCCACATATACCTTTATGGAAATACCAACACGGGGTATAACAGTCATGTACAAGTATGGGTCTCCTACTATGGTGGAAGCGGTTGGGTCCCAGTCAACTCCAATCTTTGGATAACTCAAACCACGCCCGGATGGATCGATGTCGGAGAATACCAGGGCTTTTTTAATTACATAGCGATAGTCGTCTACGCAGATAGCCAGCCCTCACTTCTCAACGTTGATTCAGTTCTTGTAATTCCAGACCCAAATGAGTTCTCTGCCCATTATTGGGTACCAGAGATTGTTACAAGCTCAAATTATGGCAGTGGATACGTCGATAACCCAGAAGGAATGGTGGGAAGTGGCAATGATAATGATTATGCGCAAATTTGGGGTTGGTATTACGAGGGCGATGGAGGCGTAATTGTCGGCGCAATGAACAGGGAAGCGCACGGTCAAATTTACTTTTACGGTTATTCAATCGATACCTACTGGAGCCACTACTATGTTTGCGTCTCCTACAACAATAACAATGACTGGGTGATAACAAAAGAAGGCTGGCTTGAATGGTCAGGTTTCCCCGGATGGGTTGACGGTGGATACTCTGTAAATGACTTCAGGTACATTGCAATAGTGGCTGAAATCAACTACGAGTATATGCCCGTGAACTTGTTTGTAGATTCAGTAAAAGTCTATAACTCGTAGCCCCCCATTTTCCCTTAGTTAAGCAAATTGGACAAAATTTTATATATAAAAAGTGGATAATATCTACTCATGAATCGTTTAAGCATTATTCCTCTGGTTTTTCTTCTGATTTCATCAGGCATCATGCCCTTGTTTGTGAGGGCTGATTCTAGGACTTTGGTGGTTCCAGACGATTTCCCGACTTTGAGCGCAGCTATTGGAAACGCAACAAATGGCGATTCGATCTATATTAGAAACGGCGTCTATGAGGGGCCTGCCAATAGCACTCTGCTTATAACAAAATCCATCACCATCAATGGAGAAAGCGCTGAATCTACCAAGATAATGTTAACTCCACCATTAATCCAGAAAGAGATATTCACCTTCTCTTACATGGCTTATGATTCGGCCATCAAAGTCAATGCCGTAGATGTTAGGATCTCGAACATAGAAATCGAAAGTGTAGGCGACGGCGATATTTCTTTGACTAATCGGGGAACTCAGGTTATTGGTGTAGTGATGAATCTTAAGGTTATAGCAAGAGCTGACTCAACACAAATCATCAACAGCACCCTTCGCGGCATCGATTCAATAGGCTCTGGTCTGACAATTAAAGGTAACAATGTAAATGGGACAGGCAGCTACCTCATTTCCTGTATCGGTTCATACAACACGATTGAATCCAACCGTGTATCTGGCGAGGGCGGAGGCATCAGCGCGAAGGGCGACCGAAACGTTATCCAATCAAACATGATAACTTCTAACGGCAGTAGTGCTTTCGGCGGCGTTGAAATCGAAGGAAACCAAAACCTCCTCCTCGGCAATGAAATCCCGACTATTGTCAAAATCGGAAGCACACATGCCCCCAACAGCACCCAAAACTTTGTTGCCGCAAACACAATCAAGGGCATCTTGAAGATTTTGGCGAGCAATAATACTTATGTGGGGAATTATCTTCAAGGTTTAGCCATTGGCAGCGCTGGACCTGCAGCATGGAATAACATGTTTTACCATAACAATTTTGATTTTGTCACCGATCCTTATTGGTCGCCTCCCCAAGAGAGAACCTTTACGGTTTGGAGAACAACTCACGAGCTCTTCCTCGATAATGGCAAGGAAGGCAATTACTGGAGTGACTACAACGGTTCTGATACCGACAGAGACGGAGTAGGCGATTCCCCATACATCATTTATGCTAACGACACCAAAAACTACGATAACATCGGTTCCTTCAATATCTCTCCCCTTGTCTTAACCGATAATTACCCCCAAATGGCGCCTTTTTCAAGTGTTAGTTTTAC
This sequence comes from Candidatus Bathyarchaeota archaeon, assembly GCA_026014735.1. Classification (NCBI taxonomy): domain Archaea; kingdom Thermoproteati; phylum Candidatus Bathyarchaeota; species Candidatus Bathyarchaeota archaeon. Next base: position 184,326 of record JAOZHT010000001.1, on the reverse strand, counting down.
ACTGCCAGATTGGGCATTAACTTCCCTTAGAAGCACTGATATAACCCTGCCCATGAACTCGTCAAATTCACAATTAGCATCACCTGATTCAGAGTCTCAAAAAGACAAATTAAACTCGCCAGAATCTTTTGATAGTACACTGGCCGCTGTTGTTTTTGCTTTAGTGATTGTTGGTATCGGCAGTGCTCTTGTCTTGTATTATAAAAAGCATCATCGTTAGGCGCATAACCAACCATAAATTCGTGAGGAGACCTAACCATAGGATAACATAAACTAAGGCAGCTTTGCGTAGTCATAAAAAACCAAACCAACAATCCACTGCAAATTCTAATACAGAAAACAAGCGGTTAGGTTATCAGATAAAAGTAGAAAAGTTGGGGGGAGTTTAGTTTTGGTCTACTAGGTGGGCGGTGCCGTCGGGGCAGTAGACTTTCTCGTTGGTGCCTACTTTGCGGTATCGCTCGCTGCACATATGCAGCATCTCGCAGCCGTCGCAGTCTCTACTCAGCATTTCTTCGCCTCCGTTGGGGCATTGCACATCTGCATTTTTTGTTTATAAAACTATGTAACACGTACATATATCGCGACGCATATGCGGGGGTATAGCGGTGCGAGCAGGGAGCGGCTGTTTTGGCTTGGCAGCCGGTAATCATGCTGCGTCCCGTTTGCTTTGCCTGTTGTTTACGCGTGCCGAACGCGAGAACGGACATACCCCATGAATTTGAATGGCAAAGCGCACAGGTGCCGCAGATCATAGCTGCCAGAGCCAACATGCCGTCATCCAACCTTTCTTGAGGATTGGTTTTTTTTGCTCTGTCAACCTCTATGGTCGGCGGCGGATATAAAGGGTGTTGAGAAATGTTCATAACATTTAATAAAAACCCAACAACCGCACAGCAAATGCAAAAGTTACCTTGCAGTTGAACAGAAAACCCACCCGCCCGCGGCACAGCAGCCGCCAAGCCGCTGCCACATCGCCACACCCACACACCCTTAAAACCCCACTGCCCCACCTACACATGGATGAAACAATATGCAGGCACAAACCGCAACCAACCTAGCTCAAAACAAGCGCCTGGCCAAAGAATGCCTCGACATGATTTTTAACCAGAAAAACCCCGCCCAAGCCGTCGCCCAGTACATAGGCCCCAGCTACCGCCAGCATAACCCCGACGCAGCCGACGGACCCCAAGGCGTAATAGCCTACGCCGGCGCCTACATAAAAGCCAACCCCGACCTCCACGTGGAATTCAAACGTATCATAGCTGAAGGCGACTACGTCGCGGTGCACAGTCACCTAAAACCCCATCCGGGCAGCCGCGGAGAAGCCATCGTGGATATCTTCCGTGTAGAGGACGGCAAACTAGTTGAGCACTGGGACGTGGTGGAAGAGGTTCCCGAGCCCCATGCTAACCGCAACACCATGTTTTAGGCTGAGTTTTGTGTGCGCACGGTGGGTTTAGCCATGACTTCGCGGATTAGCCGGGCAACCCGAAACGGCGAACGCACCAGCGCAAGCCGAACCCGCCGTTCCCCCTGCGAGTTAATCACTAAATCTCCGTAGTCAAAGATTCTGCCGCCTACACTCTGGTAGAGCCGCAGATCGCCAAAGCCCAGCGGCGTAACCACAAAGGAATCCAGCCGAATTATGCCCCGCTGCACCTCCAATCCGTCCTTGCGCAGCACATAACTGCTGGACACCCAGAAAAGAAGCAGGTCAAGCAGACTAAATGCCCAGATTGCGATGAAGATAAAGAGCGTCCAGAGGTAGATGGGTAAAACATAGACTAATGTTACGGCGACGCCTAGGTACATTTCGAGGAAAAGAAAGAATAGGGCAGCCATCACCACGGCAAAGGTGCGCATGATGGCGGAGGGCACCACCCAGGGTCGGTCTGCCCACACGATGGTTTCAAAAGAAGTATCTCTGCAAACATGAGTCAACACAAAACACTAACCAATATAGGTGTGAAACAGCGATTTAAGCCTTCAAACCCAGAGAATCAAACACATTTAATGTGTTGTCTTCTTTTGCCCGCTTCCTAACAGCCTTCAAATCAACGGGGGTGAATTTTAAAATAGCTTCTATGTCCTTGCGGTCTTTTGCTGCACGCTCAGGCGGCAAAGTTACCTTTATCATGCGAAGCTTTGCAGCTATCAACTCCTCAGGTGACTGAAAAAAAGTGTCACACCCCGCAATCTTACCTGCTTTTCTCTTTAGTTCTGAATCGGAAAAGATTATGTCGATGCTGTATGGGGATGTTTTATCTTTAAACGACGCTATCCTAAAACCTGAAGTTAAAGCAGAGTCAATTTTGTGTTCCTCAAAGTGCATCCCTGCTTTTTGTAAAGCAGTAGCCAGTTTACCTTTAAGGTTTGATTCATCGGTGACCGCGACAATCACGTCTATGTCGCTGGTGGTCCGTGGAACACCATAGAAACTAATAGCTAGCGCACCCGTGAAAGCATACTTTAAACCTGATGCCTCAAACGCTTTAACGATTTTTCCGACAAAAGCGTAGTAGGCTTCCATGACGACTCCTCAGTGAGTTTTTGCCCATTGGATGCGTTCACGCAGCTTCTCTAAAAGCTCCTCTTCGCTGATGCCGGGATACTGCTGGCGTATGCCATCCGCGCAGACCCGCATGCAGCCATCAGTCATGTCTATGCATAGCTGCACTTTCTCTTCGGGGGACAGATGCCCCAGCCGCTCCCACTCTTCATCCATACAGAGCCACGACATGGCATATGGCGGCTTGTAGTTAAAATAAATTTACATCACAGGCCGACGCAGCAGCATATGCTCGATGGAGCGTAGCAACTGGTAGCCGAAGAGTATAGCAACGAAGTAGGTTGGCCACAGAATCACCGGCCAGTTACCCGGCGTGTAGTTCCAAAGCCCCGTGGAGACAGCGAAGAACTCCATCAGAGCAAGCGATGCCATGCCGCCGAAGGCCAGGAAAACCTGCTCTTTCACTTCGTGCTTTGCGCCCCATTTGCGGCGGGCAACGATTAAAAGAGCCCATGCGCCAAGGAACGCGAATAAGAGGATGTACCAGCTTGAGTTAAAGTCGAATATTACATTCATTTTTTTTAACCTATTTTTTACGTTTACTTGGGTTGTTGCTTCTGCGGGGTTTGCGATTGCTACGGGCGGGTTTATGGTTAGACCAGCATTTTGAGCAGAACACGGGTTTGTCGGCTTTAGGCTGGAAGGGCACTTCGCATTGGGCGCCGCATTCACTGCAGACCGCGGTGAAGGTGGCTGCAGCTGTGGCGGCTTTGAAGAGCTGATACTTCTTTAGCCTGGGCCAACCCGTTTTGGCGTATGGTAGCATCTTAGGGTTGTCTTTGAGCCAGCGCATCATATGGAAGAAGCTTTTGCCCCGCTTCTCATCCCGCTCCGCGAGGGGTTCATAGCCTAAGTTACGGATCTCATCGAGGTAGGCGATTTCAACTAGCCGCTGGGTCTCGCCTTCAACATGCACTCGCTTCACGCGGTCTTCCCCATAGATTTTCTGGAGGTCCACTGCGGCTACGTCAAAGATGCAGCCCTGACAGATTTGGATAACCTCGTCTTCTTTGAGGGGAAATTTGGCGACGAGTCTTGTGACGACGCGGGAAGACTCTTGCAGGTACTCTTTCTCGCGGAAGATGTCCTGATAGAACTTCACGTCGATTAAGTCGTATTTGAATTCGCCTGTTTCTTCATGGTAGGCGCCGACTACAACGCCGAAAAGTAAATCGCCGCTGCCAGCGTCGTCAACGATAAGCGTCAACTTGGGATGTATCCCTCTCTCTTGCAAAGCCAATACAGCTAGGTTCTATAAAAACCCGCCTTAAACTAAACAAGTTAAATCAGGTGAAACAAGAAAAACCCCAGCCGTGCCATCGGATAAACATTTATTGCCCTTGCAGCCTTAATGTCTAGACGAGTTTTATGGCAGATTCTTATCAGGTAACTTCTCTACAGGAGACTTTGCAGAAAATTAAACCGGATAATTTTACTGAGATTATCGATAAAATCGTCGGCGACAAAGACAACCTGCGGGTCGATGTGCAGGCTGTAAGATTCCGCTTTGGCAACGTCACCTATGAAGTCAGCGGCGAAGTCAACTTTAACGTCAAACACAGAAACAGCCGTCACTGGAAGGAACCCACCTATGCAGGCGCCCCAAAGTAACCTACCGGCTTTCGAGTCTGGAACGGTGCTGCTTTCAACCGGTAAGCTGCAGGTGTTAAGGGTGGATTTGACAAGTAACCTCATTGCAGTTGACCTCCAAGATAAAGCCTTCATAAAGCGACTGATAGCCATGCGCGGCGAACTCACGCCCAAACTGCGCCAAGCCGATGCCGCCCAGAACCCTCAGAGCCCCCTTGCCGCCCTCCGAAACGTCGCTGAAACCCTCAAAAGCAGCGGCGTAACCCTGACGGTGTCGTATAGGAGCCGCCGCATAGTCACCATAGGCGCCCAAGCGAACCCGACACTTCTGCAGGCAGTAACTAAAACAAGAGCGGTTGCCCTCAACAGCCTCTACACCGCCATAAAACTACTCATCTAAAACGTAGGCTAAGCCATGAATAAAGCAGGGTTTATGAAAATTCTTCTGGAAACCTACAGTCGATGGCAGAAACATGACGCCACCCTGCGAGCAGCCGCCCTTGCCTTCTTCATCATCCTGCCGCTGCCCTCCCTAGCCCTGATTGGCGTGGCGGTGTTTGCGCAGTTCTACGGGCAGGAGCAGGCGCTTGCGCAGCTGATTAGCCAAGTAAGCACCCTTGTGGGTCCAGCCGTGGCGGCGCTGCTTGAGGACCTACTTACCAACGCCCAAAGCCCCCTCACCTCCATAATCGGCTCCTTCTTTAGCATAGTCTTTGCCATATCGGGCGCGGTGGGGGCGTTTTCGGTGCTTCAGAAATCTATCGATGTCATCTGGGAAATCCACCCGAAAAGAGGCATCGCTGAATCCATAAAAGCCAAACTGGTGCCCTTCGCTGCCATCATCGGGCTGGGGCTTTTGGTGGTGGCTTGGACCGCGTTTTCCACGGTGCTCTCTGATGCAGCTATCGCCCTTTTTAGTTCCCTGCTGGGCAGATTCCCCACGCTTCTACTCCGGCTGCTTGAGGTCGTTTTATCTTTCGTGTTGGCGACGTTGCTTTTCGCCGTTGTTTTTAAGACGCTGCCTGAAACCGAGGTGCAGTGGCGCGACGTCTGGGTTGCCGCGGCGATAACTGGCTTGGTTTTCACGTTGCTTAACTCTTTTTTCGGTCTCTACCTTAGCTTATTCTACATCAACACGTTGGCTGGAACCGCGGGCAGCCTGATAGTTCTTTTTCTGTGGATATACATAACTGCCCTCTTCGTGCTGTTCGGCGCCCAATTCTCCAAGGTGTACGCGCAGACTTTTGGCAGCTACAAAAACAAGCCGCTAACACCCAAAAAACGTGAAACTGAACCGATAGACCACGTGGAGATGAAGGCGGAGGTTAAAGTCAAAGTTATCCCAGACAGGAACTAACGGCGCCTGTTGCTGCAGGGTGGATGCCACATACCCTTAAAGCGCTCGCAAACCACTTTTTCATGGTGTCTTTTTTATGGAGAATGCTCAGAAATTTGTTGTGTTCATAAAAATCGGCTCGAAAGGCGCTGATGGAATCTACCAGGCAATCATGAAGTGGAATCAATCTCCCCTCAAGGGCGTGATGCTACAGGAGGCTTGCCAGGCGTTTGGGAAATGGGATTTTATGGTGCTTTTTGAGGCGGATACAAACGAGAATGCGCTGCATTTCGTGGGCGACATCGTGCGTCCCGTGGAAGGCGTCGTGGCGACAAGAACCATCCCGGTTCCAGCCCTGAAAAAATGGAGCTAATCGCCCCCTTATAGGGTGCTTTGTCGGTCTTCACGGATAGTTTTAGATTCGTCGGGGTGGAATTCGCTTTGGTGTTTGCGGTAGATTTCCAGCCGCCACTTCTGCTCCCAGCTTGCCCACCCCGTCTTCACCAGGCCCTCGCGGACATGCGGTTTCTCGGCGACCCAGTCCAGAAAACTCCAGAACCGCCGCTGATCCTTAAGCATCTCCCTTGGCACCCCCACCTCCACGCACCAGCGCAGATACGCCTCCTCCACCAGCCGGTTAAGTTCGCCTGTGGATTCGACCCGCTGCACCTTAAAGCCCAAGCTCTCCAGATGCCCGATAACGCCTGAGAGCACGTATTCGCTGCAGACCTTAAAGCAGGTGTCTTTTTCGGGCTGCATAACGGTGAGGATTTCGTCGGCGATTTTTTTGGCGTTTTCAAGGTATTTTTTGTTTTTGAAGTTGGGGGGTTGGAAAGCGGAGGTGGGGATGCGCCGCTCAAGGAGCATGCGCTGGGGGGGCTTAACTGCGCCGACAACAACGCCCAGTAGCAAATCGCCCCAACCGTAGGCGTCGATGAGTATCATGTTGCCTGGGAGATAGCAGTTTAGCGCCAAAGTAATCAGACAATTATGCGTGGGCGCTTTAAATAAAATTTAGCTAAAAAACCGCCTGAACATGCCTTGCTTTGGCATTTATTTTAGTGCAGCTTTAAATGCATGAAACCATTACATGGAGGCACTCAGATGGTGAATGATTGTATGAAAATTATCGGTCGCATAACCAATTATCGAACTGGACCTAAATCCCAGCAGCCAAAAGAATGCTTAATCCAATTTGACAACATGGACTTCGGCAGCGCCGGAAAACTTGTCGGGCAAAAAGTAGTTTGGACAAAAGGCAAAGACGAATGGAAAGGAAAAATTGTTGGAACACATGGAAGAACTGGTACGGTTAGAGCCAAATTCGCAAGACCCGTTCCAGGCCAAGCGATAGGCACCATCGTTGAATTAGTAAGCTAAACGCTTACTTTTTCAGCGCCAGCTTTCTCGGCGTCTAGACCAGGCTTGTTTTTCGCCTTCCGCGTTTTGTGGTTTAGTTTCTGTTCGGTTTCCATTTTCTGGCCGCCGATCGCCCCGGTGCTTACTTAGGCATTCTCTACAATAAACTGGTTTACCGGCAGTGGGTTTGAAGGGAACGGTGGCGGTTTTTCCGCAGTCGTCACATTTTATTTCGGTTGAGACTTGTTCTGACATGTTATGGTCCTGTTAATTTTAGGCTATGAAAAATAGCGGGTGATTAACTTCACCCATAGAGGACGCGGCGGAATTAAACGTTTGCATCCTGAAATAGAAAATTCAGGTTAAATGGTGATTATTTATTCAGTGCCAAAGCCATCTTAAGGTCGTTTTTAAGCAACCCAACGTTTCCCTGCTTAAAGTTGTATTTAACTGAGCCTGTAAGCGACCTTATCTTGCATGGCGCACTAAGTTTTCCGCATTCGGATTCCGCTCCGGTGTCTTTTCCGCATTTTTTGAGGCATTGATTGTTTATGCAGCCAATAATCGCATGGTATAGTTCTTCAATTTGGAAAGGCGGCATGTAGTCGTCGGATACATGCTGAATTTTATGTTTTGCCATTTCAACAACAGCGGTGTCTGTGAATTTTCTGCTAATCAGAATTGCCGAGTCAAAGTTTTCTTGCCTTATGTACTCCGCCATAGTTTTAATGTCGTTGACGCCGATGCATTCGCTGCCTATCGGTTCGATTGCGCGTAGAAGCACTTTATTGTTTAGGCTATCTAGGGCTGTTACGTCGGTGCAGTTGGCGGTTTTCTCTTTCTTTACGTTTTTGTAGCCCCGCACCGCAATTATAAAGTTTGTTTTGTTTTCATTCATCTATTTCACCTCTATCTTTAGATTTCGCCGAGGTCTTCTTCTTCGAAATCTTCGAGAAACACTTTTCCTTCTTTGGTTACTAATCTATAGTTAGAGTCGCAGATGGGACAAGATACCGCCTGGTTTTCGATGATGTTTCCGTCTTTTTGGAAGGTATTTCCGCATTCCCTACACTTCAGAATAATCATTAACAATTCTCCTACATCGTTAGGTAATTGTGGTTTCTGAGCCAATCGGACTGATTTTTTCTGTAACGCCAAAAGATGTCGCCTCGACTCTCGCTTTGAAAATCCCAGGGGGAAACCAGAACTATGTCGCCTTCTCTTATCCAGACGCGCCGTTTTAGTTTACCTCTAATTCGGCATAACCGTTCGTTTCCATCTTGGCATTTAACCATGATTCGGTCGGCGCCCAGCATTTTTATAGCCATGCCCAAGACATCATTTGATGAGGGAAGAACCATATTGTCTAGGCTGCCTTCGTTTGTTATTTTTCTTTTACCCATTTTAGAGCCTCAGTAAGAATAATCTGGAGAAAAAGCCGCGCTCAGACCTCTTCTTCTAAAGAATTCTAGTACCTGATAGATTGTTCTATCAACTATATTAGTGTATACAGAGAAAAAACCCGTTTTTCCCTTAAAATCAGCAAATAATGAGCATCTGAGGTTTTTTTAGGAAAAAGAAACAAAAAATTTCCTTTTTTCCAAAAAGGCTTGTTTTCTACCTATCCCACGGCAGGTGACTAAGCGTAAATGCGCCGCAAGAGCATCCAAGAAGACCCTAGTGCTTTATGCCATATTTTGCTTTAAGGCAGTCGTCACAAAAGTTCTGTTTGTATTTTCTCACTCTGCGGGGCTGAAAGGTTTTGCTGCACCCGTTGCACTTCACTAGGTTAGCTTGTTTTGGGTCAATCAGTTTAATGCGGCGGTTAAGCTCCGCTTTAATCGCCATGTCACTTTCGTTTTCAAGTGCGCTCTTCAAAAGATCCAAGGCTAGCTCTATGCTTTTTTCTCCGAATATTTCCCCGAAAACCGTTACTGTTTTTCCTTTGCCCTGCTCGACCTTTACGGGCAGCATGCAAACGAAATTCGCAGGGTACTCTTTTGCTTTGCTGGAATCCACAACGGCGAAACGGTAACTGGATGCCATATTGCTGTCCACTGCATCCCGTCTAAAAGCCTGTAGTTTGCAAACCATACAACAACACTTGAAGGAAACAAGAAGAGTCGGATGCACCTAATATCTGTATGGTGAAGCAAGTTGCGGAACAAATCAGCAAAGGGATACTGCAGCTACATTTTTAGCCGCTTCAAGCAGCGTTTAATGTTTTCTTCATCACATAAGATGTCCTCAAGCAGCGCGTTGGTGACAACGTAGAGTTTAAGGTCATTTAGCACGGCGAGTTTACGCAGTTCCCGATGCAGGTCTTCTCGGACTTCGACGACAACCCGTCTACTCATAGCGTCACCTTAGAGTTTAGCGGTTTTGTACCTGCTAAGCTGACTGGTCTTGCTGCGCAGGGCATAGACGTAATCGGCAAGCAACGGTTTTTCGCGTCCCAGTTCCAGCGTAGCGTGAAGCGTCTGGGTTCTGCCGTCCACATGGTACTCGACGGTTTGAACTCGAAAGCTGCCGCTGACGCCCTCGTTGGGCAACGCCACTGAGACCTTGTCGCCCGCCAAAATAGGCGCTGCTCCGTAGTCAAGCACTGAGGTTTCGACCACCAGGGATTCAGCGGGGTCCTTGAGGTTGACGAGAACCGCGTTGGCATGGAAACTGCATTCGGCGTCGCTGGCAAGTTCCTCGTTGACTTCCACAAGCTCACGCAGCCCAACAGTGGCTTGACTTGCCGAATCTTCCACAGCGCTGCTGTAGCGGTTGCCGCCGAAGTATAAGCCATCCACCCAAAAGCTACCGGACCCCACCCCGGTAAACCACAGCGTAACCTGCACCCTCTTGACTAGATTCCAGTTGAAATCCGAGACGGCTTGCCACTGGTCAGCGCTTTTTGCGCCCACGGCGATCTGGGTTTGGAACCACTTCTCGTTGCCCACCGTCATTTCATGCGAGGCGAGGTTGCCGTAGATGTCATGGAGCACGATGGTTGCGTTGCCGTTGAATGCTGCGTCGCGGCTTAGCCACAGGTTAAGGGTGGGGTAGGCGTCGGTGTCGACTTCGCTGCCGCTGTTTAGGGTAAGTTGGCAGCTGGCATAGTAGAGGCTACTGGCAGTGGTTTTTATGGATGCGGAGCCCTTGACGTGGGTGGCTGTGTCGAGGCTTAGGCTGCCGGAGAGGGCGGTCCATGCGCCGCCGCTGGGGCTGAGGCTTTCGGTCCACTGATCCTTGTCGGCGGGGACGCTTTTGTCAGCTGCGCCATATACGGTTACGCGGTTGCGCACGCGGGTAATGTCACGGATGTACTCGCTGGTTTCGATGCGTTCAGAGAGGCTAACGGCGCTGGTTTTGCTGTTTTTGGGGAAAAACTCGAATTTGGCGTCGGGTGATACGCGGAAGTCAAAGCCAATGACGCCTGATTTGTCGGCGCTGTCGGCGATCTCACGCAGAATATCGATGACGGGGGTGTCGCTGTATTCGAGGCACGTGTAGGTTGTGTCGGTTGATTCCACCAGTTCAACGCCGCCTCGGACATGGCTTAATCCAACATAGTAGTCGAGGAGGTCTTTGACGATGTCTTCGCCCTTGGCGTTGACGTAGGTTTTGGTGACGACGCGGCGGAAGAGCCGTTCGCCCCAGCAGCGGCCACTCACCGTGAGGTAGTTCTCGACGGGCGAGGACTGGTACTTGACGTTTTCGACGCGCAGAGTCATAAGCAGGGGACAGTTGATGCCTCGGCCCACCGAGAGGCTGCCATCCGAACCCACCGTGATGGGGTAGCTGCCGCCGGAGCTGTATTTGCCGTTCCAATTAGCCAGCACCACCTCGAAGCTACCGACTTCACGGGTGCAGCCCAGATGAACCGACAAATCCACTACGTCCCCCTGCGGAGGCGCAACCGACCCCAAGACAAGGGCGACACAGGGCGCATCTAGACTCAACTTATTCGACTCCTCGACGGTAGAGGGCTGCTTCGCCGCTGCGGACGATGCTTCGACTTTGACTGGGGGTTTGGGCGGCTTGGCTGTTGAAGCTTGCCACGCTGGAGGTGGCGGTGTTCATGCTGTTGGCGAAGCTGTACATGGCTGCGGCGGCTGCAACAATCACGGCGATGCCTACCCCCGTCAATGCAAGGAAGGTGGCGAAGCTGATGTTGAGGCTGTTCTGCACGGCGGTGGCAAGGGCGGTTGCGGCGGCGTAGACCTTCTGTGCAACGGCGACTCCGGCGCTGGTCCGCATAAACATGCCCATCACCGAAACCACCATCATGGCGCTGGTGAAGACGCGGGTTTGGCTGTCGTCAAGGACGCCGAATTGGCTAGCGACGTAGCCGATGGCGGTCCCTGCGGCGCCGATGCCTGCGATGGCGGAGCCCACGGTTCGGATGCGGGCAGCAAGGTTTTCTGCGTCGGTTTGGATGCGGCTGAACTCGTTGCTGGCGCGGTTGACGGCGCGGACGGTTATGGCGATTTCCTGAAAACTCATAGCTGCGCCTCCGCCTTAGCTGAATTTATCGCTTCCAAAAGATAACGTTCAAGGCTGGGCAGATGGGTTTCGAGGGCCGGCGCCAAATACGGCTGGGCACGCATGTTGCCGGTGCCGAACTCCACCGCCGCCGCATACTCCGCCTCTGCGCCAACCTGAATTTGCCAGCCCACGCTCCTAGCAAAGATGCTGCTCTGCAAAAAACCCGTGCGCACAGGCACCAGCCGCTCCGCCTCGGACTTCACAGTCTGCGCCCACTCGGAGAGCTTCTCTTGTATTTGTCTTTGCATGGCGCCGTCGAAGCGGCTGACTGCGGCTTGGAACTCCTCGGAGCCTGATAGGGTAAGGTTAACTGAAACGCTCATAGTGTTTTGCTTCCTTTTCTGCTTTGTTTTTTTCTTCCTCAGCCGCTCGGTCTATCTCGTTGAGGATAACGGTGTACTGGTGGATAACGCGGGAGGACTGCTTTGCGAGCTCGCTTGGGGTCCAGCCGAATTCTTTGCACAGTCGGAAGTCGGTGATGGCGACGTGGGGTTTTTGGCGGCGGATGCATCGGATAAAAAAGCGGTTTCCTCCCGGCTCAGCGCGCAGAGGCCGTTGACGACCTGCGAGAAGAGCTCGCCCAGAGCGATGGGGACGCCGCATTCTTCGCTTAATAGCTTCTCCAGCGTGATGGGGCCGCTTTGGGGCTGCTCTTTGAGGGCGGCCCAGATGGTTTCGGCTTGGATGGCGATGAAGTCGCTGCTTTGCACTTGCCCGCTTAGGGGGTGGTATTTGGTGTGTTTCTGGATTATGCGGCTGCGTTTTGCCCAGGTGATTTCTCCGAAGATGTAGGTGCCGGCGTATTCTGCGCCGTGTTCGGTTCCAAGGGTTATGGTTTGTTTTCGCATGTTTTTTTCTCCTATGTTATGGTGAATGTTTTGGCTACAAACGCGGCTTTGAGGCTCACTAAGTCTTCGATGCGGGTGGGGGCGGCGGCGGTTTCCCATTTGCAGTCGCTGAAGACGGCTTTGTTTGCGCCGCCTAGGCCGAACTCGAGGTCGAATTCGGAGTCGTTTATGATGTCGTCGAATTCGTCTTTGCTTTCAAACTCAAAAACCACCTCTCCTGTCAGGTCCCGATGCCGATTCGGAAGATACTTCACGACGTTGCCGCCGCTACTGCGAATCACAGGCACACCCCGCAGGTTATTTTCCACCGTGAACTTCCAATCCGTCACCCGCTCCAGAGCCACCCCACCTTTTTTGATGTAGCTCTCATAGAAGGGCACCGCGCCGCCGTAGTCGCTGTAGACGGCGTCTTCGATTTTGGCTGTGGACGCGGTGAGGTTTTGGCTGAGCACGTCCACGCTGGCCTGCACCACCTCGTCGATGCTGCATTGCACGGTGCCTGATTGGATTTTGCAGCCCGTGTAGAGCAGCGAGAGAATATCGGTTGCCGAGGCAAAGGCGCCCTTGTAGTAGAGCAGCTGCATACTCAATGACTTGGCAAGTTCCACGCGGCAGTACTGCAGAAAGTTAATCGGTGCCTCGCTGGGCAACGGAAAACTCAGTTTCAGGCTCGGCGCCCGCTGGCCGCCTTTGATGGCTTGCAGGTCCACGGAGCCGACGCCGCGGACTTTGATGTTGTTGGGGCTTATTTGGGGCTCCAGGCTCTGGGCGGGTACGCTGAGCATAGTGGGGGTTTGGGGGGTTACGCCGAAGCTGGTTTCTTCAACGTAGTAGATTTTGCTTTCATGGGAACCATACGTTTCTGGCATACAATCTTACACTCCAATGTTCTCGATGAACCATGATTTAACACTGAATTCGGTGCGGTAGATGGGGGGCTTGGTGTCGGTGCGGTCGAGGCGGCGGTAACCTGCGATGTCGCAGTAGGTTATGCCCTTCACCGTAACTCGGCAGGAGACATAATCGCAGGTGAGCACCGCTTCGGTTTCGTCGTCGCTGGTGCCCAAGGTTTTGGCGAGGAACCATAGGTAGCCGTCGGCGTCTATGAAATCCGAAAAGCCCGAAGACAACGTTAAGGTTAGAGCCTCGTCGGTTTGCCCCTCGCTGTTGCTCTGCATGTTATGCCAGGCCTGCTGGGCGCTGTTCCATGCCTTCACCGCCACGCCGTCGCCGCCTGGAGCCACGCCGTAGCCCTCAAAGCAGAAAGCCGCCTCCGCAACCACGCCGGGGCAGCTCTCTACTTTAAAGCCGACCAGCAAAACCGCGGATTCACCGCTTTGACTGCTGCTGATTTGGCAGCGGCTGTCGTCTCTGTACCATAGTTTCGCGTAGTCCATGTCGGATAACTCTGTCCACTTCTCAGTTGGCGCTGACTCTGCGGCTCCGCCAAAAGCCCTGCAGCCTTCCCCACCCGCTGGTTGGTTGACGAAAGTGTAGGTTGTCTGGTTGGGTGTGGTGCGGTTCTGTCGGATTATCCGGTTGATTTCCTCCACGATTTTGCCGCGGAGGCTTTTGCCGCTTTCGGCTGCCGCGGGCGTGTCGGTTGCCCATGCGTTTACCCGCACCGCAGCGGTTCGGCGTCGGATTTTGCCGGTTAAATCCAGTTTTTGGTCGCTGCAATCCGCCAGTCCAACCGTCACTTGCCCGTCGCCTAACTTGAATGCGTCGCTGCCCGGGTACTCTGCCGACACGTTAACCGACGCTAAGCCGCCGTTGTCGAGGACCACACGCAGCTGGCTTCGCAGCAGCCGCGCCACGGTGACGGAGGGGTCTTCAATTGTACTCAACAAAGCAGCCTCCTAAGCGTCACCTTGTAGAATGCCACCTCATCTTTGAGCCTAAAATCTTGGATGGCGGTGACCTCGTAGTCTACGCCGGCACGATTGACTTTGTCGCCTCGGCGTAGCGGCGCATACACATGCAGGGTCAAGTAGTCGCTGTAGAGGTAGCCTGCCTCAATCTGGGTTTCTTCGGCTTTGCCGAGTAAAACGATGGCTTTGAAATCAAGGGCTTCGCCGTAGCTTGTGCTTTCTCCAGATTCGGCAAGGGGATAAAGCGTGAGGTTTTCGCCCTTGCTTTTGAGAATCTGCGTGAAGCGGGTCAGCGGCGGCGCATAGCCACTAAGCATCTGTCCCAGCCAGCACACCGTCGCCATCGCCTGCTGATTCTCGATGGAGGCGTAGTCGGCGTGTTTGATGCCCCAAAACATGAATTCTTCGGGGTGGCGAAGGCTGGTTTGGGCGCAGAAGGCGTAGGCGGGTTTATCGTGGCTCTGGCGGATTCTTCCCAGGATGCCTGCGGTGACGCAGTCGTAGTAGATGCAGGCGGGGACTTTGGCTTTGACGTTTAGGTAGCCTGCCCAGCATACCGCGGGGTTGTAGGCGGGGTACTGCGGCGATGCACCTATGGAGTTGAGGGCTTGATAGGTCCTCTGCACGGTGAGGCTGTAGCCCTCATAGTCGTAGAGGCCCAGCAGCGCATAGGCGATGGAGTCATCATAGACTGTGTCATCGCCCAAGCCTACCCGATGCCAACCTCCATCCCCGGAGGGGAGGGGGTCAAAGTAGAGAGCAAGCGCCTCAAGCCCAGGACGATAAAAGTTAACGGCGTCCTGCACCATCACCCGATACTTGGCGACGTTAAGGGGATCAGACTCCCCAAGCATACCGAGCGCAACCAATCCATAGAGGCACTCCGTGTCCATCTGGGGCAGCCACGCCTCCGCCTCATCAACCGCCCGGGCAAAGCCCCCGTAGTAGCGGTCATGGATGCCCAACTCAGCGGGTTTATGCTGCATGTTATAGAGAAAGACGCCACCGGCGAGTTTGGCACCGTCGAGGTAGGCGCCGTTGCTGGTTAACTCGTGGGCTTTAAGCAAAGCGGGCACGACACGTCCCACGTCGACGCTGTAGCATGCGCTGCTGCCCTCGGCACTCACAAACCCCCCATACGCCGCCGCGTTTTCGTCGGTGATTTGCTGGGTTAAAATCCAGTCCGCGAGCTCCGCGATTTTTGTTTCTATTTCGCTGCTGCGGCTGTCAAATTGGGGGTCAAAGTAGGCTTCGTAGAGAAAATCCACAGCAAACCCAGCGGCCAACGCAGCCTTTCCCCAAGTTAGATCTGGCCCCGACTCGGGGGTAACGTAGAGGTAGGGCGCGTAGTCCATAACGAATTGGCAGTAGGCTTCGGGGACAGGCATGTTTAGGCGCTCCGCAGGGTGGGTTTTTTGAGGCTGCCTAAAATCCGCTCCAGCTCGTTTTGAAGAACAACTAGGGGTGGCGCTGCGGCGGCAACGGAGATGTTTTGGTCGCCGACGCTGTAATTTAGGCCCACAGCGGAGCCGCCTGTCAAATAACAGATGGCGTAAACCGCGGCAAGCAAGGTGACGAATTCCTTTTCCGCCTCGGAGCAGTCATCCGAGTGGATTTCTCGGCCAAGTTCCAGCGAGAGGGTGGTGGCTGCGCGGGTGATCATTTTCTGGATTTTGTCGTCGGGTATGTCGGCGCTGCCAACGTTGATTGTGTCTCGAACATCGCTTAATGAAACGTTTGCCAATCTGTTCAACCTCTTTCAAAAATAAATTGTTCAAGCACAATTTAAAGAATTTCCATGATTTAAAGACCATATATTGAATGGTCTTTAAAATAAACCATATATTAAAGCCACATTTGAAAATAAAAAATCTGGGACTGCCCCGTGCACTCCAGCAGCCACCCGTCACCGCAACCACAGGGAACAAAAAGATCATCCTATAAACCCAAAACAAGCTGATTATCCAGCTTTCCCCGGTTCAAATTCAACACAGGCTTCCCCGAAGAAACATCCACAAAAACCGCGGGATTAACATGCTCTCCAGTCAGCATCGAATCCACGTCATCCCCATAGAAGGTTTTTCCAGCGGCAACATCGCTGGGCACAGCGGTTCCGCTAAGTTGCGGTTTAGGGGCTACTTGCAGCCGGGTTTTTTCAGTTATAGGAAAGCTTGCAGTGTAGGGCATATAGCCGTCTGCCTCAATGTTTAGCGTCCAGTTCTCCGTGTCCTGCTCGGTGCTGCCGTGGGCTTGGTCGAAGTAGCCATGCGTTAACGCCTGGGTAGCTATCTGCCCGTTTTGGTCGGTTTCAAGCTCCAAAGTCACTGCGCCTTTGCTGAGCTTAACGGATGCCCCCTCAATCGGCGTACAATCAGACTCCCTTAAAGTGAGGTTAAACTCGTACTGGCGATAAACAGTAATAGGCGTGGAATCTGCCCAGTTGAAAACCCAGCCATCGCAGTCACAATTAACTAAAAATATAGAGGTAACGACGCTTGCGCCATAAAAACTAAAATCGTAAAAGTTGTTACGCATAAAAATATTTGATACTGAATATGTTCCTTTACTGCCCGCTAAAACTGCTAAGCCTTGATAAGCATTAATGATTCTTAATTCCTCACAGGTAACGCCGTCTAAAAGGGGAAGATTTAACCCTGAACCAACGCCTGCACCATGCATTTGAAAATTATACAAAGAGCCATTTGCCGACAAAGTCTCGATAGTTACACCACGGTCAAAATAGCAATTCCAAACTCGACTGCCAAAAATATAGACTGACGAGGCCGAACTCACACTTTTAAACGTGCAACTATAAAAATTAATGTTGAAGTCATCGACTCCCCATTGACTAATGAATGCATACTGATAGTTGGCAGGAGTCAAAAAGAAAAAGTCGCATCCATCACTCGTCGATTTTGTGGATTCATCATGCAAAACACCAAAAGTAGCATAAGTGTTAGTCCAAGCGGCGCAGATGTAGACAAATACCTCACCGGCAGATAGAAAATCAGCGAACGTCACCTGGACATTTTTGTCAGCAAAATAAGTCGCCACACTCCCAGTGGAATCGCCTATGTATAGTTTAGCGTTGAACAGATATTGATTAACCCCCTGTTTGCTCACCACGCCCCAGCCGCCTGCCTCATCAGCATTGTAGAGGTCCATGAAGGTACAGGGCACCCCGCTGGTGTAGCCTGTTACCGTGATGGTGTTGGTGGCTGCATTGTAGGTTATGCCCAATTATTTCCGCACCCACGCCGCATTTGTCTTGGCGGGAACCGCCATATCTTCCAGTTTCCAAGTTGCCACAACCTCACCGCTTAAGGCAACTTGATCCAGAAAAGCCAATAGTTCGTCACGTTTCTTTTTCAGTGCAGCCACGCTATCGGCATCTAACTTGATCTTATGCTGGGTTACTCCATCAGGCGCATAGTAGAAAATGAGCCAGTCGCCCTCGTCCCTTAGGTTCTCGACTGCGAGGCTATACTGGATTAGCTTAGCCAACTTGATTATTGCTTTAACCATACCTTCATTCCCTCCATCTATGACCTGACCACTTCAGATATCGACCCATCGGGGTTCCATGTGAATGCTAAAGAAAAAAGCAAATCATCCCCCTCGTAGCCTCTTAGCGAGGCTAAAGAGCCATCAGCAGCCCAGCTGAACCCCAGTTTAGTTAGTTTATGCCCTGGCGGAGCAGCCGTTAAACCCATCAATGCACTATGGATGGCGCGGTAGGCTTCCTCGTAGCGGCCATAGGGAACCTGCGTCAATGCAGCCACCTACCCCTCTGCGGCGGCATCCCAAAGCTGCCACCCGAATTTGGAAGCGTTTTTGCGGAATTCCTCCTGGCGGATTAGGCCCTGCTGCGCCGCCGAAAGAAGATCGGTCATGCTGACTTCTTTAGTTTTATATTGGCTCCAGTTGAGGCGCGCCTGCGCTTTGGCGGGGTCAAAGCCAGCCTGGGAAAGTACAGTGTCGAAGAGGTCACGTTCCACCTGCCGTTTGATGTAGCGTTGGATGGGCTGAATCAGCATGTTCTGCAGCTCCAACGCGGCGTTGGCGGATGCCTCCGTGAAGCCCGGGGTGCTAAACAGGCGGGGCAGCGGGGTTTCGCAGCCTAGATAGAACTGGTTGATGATGTGATCGACGTAGTATTCGAATCGGGCGCGGGGGTCGATGCTGACGGGTTGGATGCTGCCTTTGCCGTTGTAGAATAGCCAAGCGCCTTCTTCATCGCGGTTCTTGATGGCTTGCTGAAACTGCTCGATCGTGGCGTCGTCGGCGCGTTCCAGCAGCGCCAAAACGTCGGGTCCAGCGTACTTCTCAAAGATCCGCGGCATAATCCGCTCGATCTTCGCCTTCATCGAGGCATATGGGGGGCGTCGATCCGAACCGAATGCCAACGAATGCAGCAGCACCTGCAGCACGCCCGTGCCAAAGCCGGAGTGGTCAAGGCAGTTGATGCGCCAATGCACGATGGCTTGGGCAGAGAGGGCTTCGCCGCCGTAGTTGTGCCGCAGCTTGTAGCCTTCGATTCTGTAGGGGATTTTAAGGGTTTTCTCCTCGAGGTAGCTTTGCTCTATGCGTTCGACGGCGTCGACGGGGAGGCGATGTAGGTTTTTGGTGTTTTGGGGGGTGAGTTTAAGCCAGAAGTCGTTGCCGCAGGCGATAAGCATCCGGGCCATGTCACAGAGCAACGCGTCAAGGTTTATGTCTTCGTTAAAGTTGTCCACTGCGGCTTTGGCTTGGCTGGCTTTCTCGTAGCCGCCGTTTATGGTGGTGGAGAAGCCGCTGCCCACGGCGGAGGCCGCCAGCAAATCCACGCTTGCTTTGCAGGTGGGGTCGCGCTCGTAGAGCTTCACGACGTCGACGAGGGGTATGCTGGGGGTTTCGTATACCAATGCGGTTTTGGGGGTGGCGTAGCCGCTTCTTGCCTTAACCGGAAAGGATTCTATGAGGCGACGCAGGGAGCTGCTCATAAGAGGGCCTCCAAAAGTTTTGTGCCTTTGGGGGTTATCTGGTAGTTTGCGCGGTGTTTAGGCGTGCTTTTCTGTATGTAGCCCGCATGTGTTAGGTAACGGATTATGTCCTCGAAGGTGGCATGGGATC
Organism: Candidatus Bathyarchaeota archaeon; assembly: GCA_026014735.1. Taxonomy (NCBI): domain Archaea; kingdom Thermoproteati; phylum Candidatus Bathyarchaeota; species Candidatus Bathyarchaeota archaeon. Next base: position 165,099 of record JAOZHT010000001.1, on the reverse strand, counting down.
CTGCTTTAAGCACCACGCGTTGCTCGAGTTCCGTTCGGCACAGCGGCGCGTAACCGAGTTCTTTTAGGATTGCTTTTATTAGATTCATTTTTTCAATTAACCACTTCATTGCTATAACCTCTCAGTTTGATGATGCAAAAAAGGGGGGAAAGAGGATGGGTCATGGCTTGCACTGTTACCCTGTGGAGGCAGTTAGGCTCTGGTTGATGTTGGTGAGTTTAGCGATGGCGTTGCTGCGAAGCACACCTAAACCGAAGCGGGTGGTGGCTCTTACCCCGTACTTGCCGTTTTTGATGTCTTCCCAGTCCTCGACGGTTACGTCTCGGCGCAGAAGCATCACGGAGGCAACGCGGGTGTCGATGGCGTAGGCGGTTCCGTTAGGCACCAGGGTGCTGGCTTGCACGCGCATGCCAAGGACGCTGGTGACGGTGGCTTCGTCGAGGTTGGTTGCTCCGCTGGGCAGGTACTGGGCATGGATGAATTTGTCGTCGGATAGCAGCTGATGCAGCTGGGTTTCGTTGACGGCAAGCACCGTGGGGCGCCAGTTTTCGCTGCGCACCGCATTATGCAGATTCACCACGCCTTCCCAATCCAGAAATGCTCCGTCCTGGTCAAGGGCGTCTCCGCCTGCCAGGTCCGCGTCTGCGACGGCGCCGTAGAGCCCGATGATCTGGCTGGTTTCTTCCTCGCCTAAGGCGCGGCCGACTTTCTCAACCATGCGGTTTAGCACGTTCCAGGTGGCGTCTTCGAGGAACTCGCGGGTCCACTCCTCGGAGGATTCTGCTGCGACGTTGGTGTAGACGTCTGCGATGCTGTTTTTGCTGCCGCTGAGCCGTGTAGCTGCTCCTTCTGCGTATCGGTAGGCGACTGCTTTGGTGTCAAGTGGGAACCGCTCCATGGGTTCGGTGGTGGGCATCACGGTGATGATTTCGCGTCCAATCATCTCGGGGTACGCCGCCTCGACTAGGGTGTCATGTAGACGCCCAAGAGCCGATGCGGAGTCGCTGAAGAGGCCCTCGCGGATGCCGACTTCGCTGTAGCGTTTCAGGAAGGGGTGACTGGCGGTTTTGTGTTTCTGGTTTTCGATGTGTTCGCGGAATTCGCTGTTGCCTTGGAGGGCTTCAAAAAGATGCGGTTTCATCATCTTCACCTATAGCTGTATGAAGAGGAGGTCGTCGGCTGCTGCGGTGGTCTGCAGTGCAGTGGCGAGTTTGCGGTTGTAGGTGACGGTGTAGGTTGCGTTGCCGGCTTCGTTTACGGCTTGGTCTGAGAGTTCAAGGATGCGTTGTGTAGCGTCTGCTCCGTAGACGGCTTTGCCCCGGTGGATGACGCCGCCTGCTTTCACTTTGACTCTGCCGCGGATCAAAACTGGGCACTGAGCATCTTCGTCGGCGGCTTTCACTGCCACTCCGATGCAGTCCTGTGCTTCAGCAGCCGCGGAGACCTTGCCGTCTGAGCTTAAGTAGACGAGGTCGCCCTTTGCCACTGCGGCTTCCGCCATGTAAGATTCGATGACGGCGTTGGGGTCGTCGGTTTCGCCGATAGCCATCCAAGCTTTGCCTGTTAAATCAGTCATGTGTATCATTTCTCCCTTGCTTCGTTTTCTCCGAGTTCATCCTCAGGTACTGGCGGTCAACTCTTTGTGACTTGAATTCTGGAGTTTACGGAGGCGATAGAGCACCCTGCCGAGTTCCTGGCACATCCGCTGCGGCCCAAGGCTCCAGCTGCGCTGCACGATGCTGCTGGGCAGCACTTCCTCGATGAGGCGTATGGCTTCGCCTATGGGGATGGCGGCGGGGCTGCATTTCTGGAGCAGGCTCTCAGCTAAGGCATCGGTCGGGGGCTGGGACGCGGCAACAAGGGTGAGGTAGGCGGGGTGCGCGCTTAGCCAGTCCCGGATTCGGTTCTGGTCCCAAAGGTGCTCTTTAGAGAAAAAAATCGCCGCTGTCCGCTGGCTGTCGGGGTCGCTTTTGGGTTTGCCCATCAGCGCCAACACGCCGGCTTCGCGGTCCAGCCACAGGGTGCTGTAGTGCTCGGGCATAAAGGCAGAGGCGTCCTGGCTAAAGCCCAGGATGTAGTTGCCTGCCACTTGGGGTTCCAGCTGCTCTTGGAGGTGCTCTAGGACCTCGATGTTGGCGTTGGCGACTCCGGGCACCGCCACAAGGCTCATTTCGGCGTTGCACAGTCCATGGGGCACCTTGCCGTTGACGACGTCGACGGATTGGTAGTCGGCGCCGACGCTGACGTGGCGGATTAGGCCGCGGCGGACTTTTTCGGCGACGGCTTCATCGTAGATTTCGGCTTCGTAGAGCAGGTTTTGGCCGTCCCACTGGGTTTTGGTGACTTTGCCAACGGCGTCCTGGGCGGTGACATGCTCAAGGTAGATGGGGGCGCCGGTGAGTTTCTCCGCGAAAGACTGCAGTTCCTCGGCGGTGTAGATGTTGAAGTTGCGGCTCATCCCCACCGTCATCGCGAGCCCCGAAATCCGAAGCGGCGCCTCAAGCATCTTTTCTTCGACGGAGAAGGGCACGTTGGGCGCGCAGACGTGCTCGGGGCTGCCATGCAGGTTGCTGAACCATGCCTTGGCTTTCTCAAGGGTCCAGCCGTGTTCTTTGCTGAAAATGTAGCTTTGGATAGAGAGCGCCTGTTTGCCGTGGGGTTTGCCCACCAACGCTTCTATGCCGTCTCTTTGGTTTAACGTAACTGTTTTCAGGGTTTCTTCCTGGAATTGATGCGGGTTTTTTAATTTGCCCTTAATTGTTTGCTGGTTCTCTTCCCATGTCACTTCATATCCCTCACAGGTCTAACACCCACTTAATAAGCAAAGAAACAGAAAAGGCGAATTGTACCCTCTGCGGGGCCACGCGTGGGGTCGCCTACGGGCCATTCGGTGGGGTAATGGGGGAAAAACTGGGGGATGCCAAAGAAAAGTCTGGTGAAAGTGGCGCTTAGCCCGCAACAACGCATCATGCTATGTGAGGTTTCGGCGCGGCTGGGCACAAGCGAGAGCGAAACCATGCGGCTGGCACTGATAGATTACGCCAAAGAACTAAACCTAATAACAGAAACGAAGAAAAGTAAAAGAAACAACGGAAAAAATATCCCCTGAATCTTTTTTAGAATTCTCTCTCAGGGGCTTGTTAAATTCTTTAAATTTTCGTTGTATCCCCACGTCATAGCAGGTTTATCGATGAATTCTCCAGAGTAAGATAGCACTCGCAAGATAACTTTGCAAACTAACTTTTCAAAAGCAACCGCTCGACGACTGATTAGAGTCCAATCTTCATTGTCGAAGATAGCACCGCCATGAACGAACTTATGCCGCTCCCTAATCGCCTCATCTTCAACGTCTGTTAGAGATAATTTAATTTCCTGAAAAAACGAGCGGTATCTTTCTGTGTGTCCAAAGGAATTTGAATTCACAATGGTGCTAATTATTTTTTTTGCCTCTTTTTCTTTAAGTTGAGCCTCTAATTTTGCTTTGATAGCTGAAACCTCTGGTTCGATCATTTTTTGGTAATCACTATTGCTTATAAAACAACCTTGGCTTTCTGACCTAACCGATGTAAACCAACCCTTAATGATTGATTCTAATGCTGAGGCGAGAACTGGAATGTTTGGTCCAATGGGCATTTGATTAGAAATCCATAAGTTCCATAACGCTTCTTTTAAACGAAAAACCTCACGATATTTTATATACTCAGGCAGTAATTGTGCTATCACCATTTCAGCGCAAGGAATCGGCCCCTGAGGGATCGATAACATAAAGATTGGAGTTTTGTCTACCTTTTTACAGCTACTTTTAGCAATATTACCCCATGGACTGCGAGCGTATGACTCAATAACATAATTTTTTTCATCATACGCAGTATATCCGATATTGAGAAGCTGTCTGCCAAAAACAAAGCTGCATAATTCGCAAATTTTCGCTCTTAATGTTGCGTCAGGAATAGAACCCCAAGCTTTTTTGTATTCTATTCCTATGTTTGATGACCAATTAGGCCCGAAGCCTTCAGGCACTTTTTCAATAATGAATTTGGCGTTTTCAGTGTTAATAAAAAGAAAATCCCCACCTCTTTCAAATCTTTGTCCGGAAAAGAAGGATTTGGCGATAAAGAAGAACAGAAGTAAGGTCAAGCTCATTAAAAAAAGAAAAGGATTGGTTGGATTTTGGCTTTATGGTCGTTTTTTAAGCATTATCAGCATCATCATTGCGCCGACAACGATGATTGCGACGAATAGACCGGCAATTGCGGGGATAAAGTACATGTCCGCGATGGAGTCTGGTGCAGGTTGTGTTGGCGCTGGAGTAGCATCTGCAGGGTCCACTGTGAATGCTGTGACTGCATGAGAGGGCCAATAGGATTCGCTGCCAGCAAAGCTAGCGTATAGTGTGTATTTGCCTTCAATGTCTGGGGTGTAATTCATGCTGTAGAAGCCGTCGGCATCGCTTGTAGTTGTGCCTATTTCGCGGTAGTTGCCGTTTGCATCAAGAACACTAAGGGTGACTTGTACGCCTGTGACATCGGTTGGGCGTGGTTTTTGCATGTATACGTATTCCATCCAGCTGCTCATGCTTTCGTCTGAAACTGCAGGAACGCCCTTGGGGAACCGTGCCGCTTGTTCTTCCTGTTGTGTACCTGCCGCTATGTCGGTTACTGTGCCTCTGATAGTTAGTGATTTGCCGAGGTTTGTTGAGGTTGCGGGTGCATCTACTGTGATTTCGCTTGGGCCTTTACCTACATTGTAGATTTGCATGTCATAGCAGTTAAGGTAGATGAAGAATCCGTCTGCAACGCGATCGTAGCCAGCGGCATCCATTCCTGTGCCCCAGCCCATCATGGTCCAGATTTCAGTGCCGTCGGTGGCGTTGAGGCATCGGAATTGAGCGTTCTTGTAGTAGGGTGAGTCGGGTGAATGCTCTGTTGAGCCTAAGTAGACTTTTCCGTCAGCGATTACGTCTACGAAGATGGGGTAGCTGCCATAGGGTGTTGTGAATCCAGCATAGGTGGTGTTTCCTTCGCCTCCGTTTCCGTAGGTCCAAAGTAAGCCACCTGTTTTGATGTCATAGCAGTAGAGTATGCCACCGTATCCAGAGTAGTAGAGTTTGCCGTAGGCGGCAGTGGGCAGTTGTCTGAAGTAGGTATAGTCGTTGGTTGGTTCTGTTGTCCACAGTAGGCTTCCGTCGGTTAGGCTGTAGCCTTTCATTGTGTTGGTTTCCCTATAAGACAGTACAAAGACGTTTTTGTCTACATCCCAGCTTGTTAAGGCAACAGTTATGTTACCTGCCGCGGGTGCGAAGTTTTTGGTCCAGAGTATTTGTCCATAGGAGTTGGGTTTTAAGCTAACTGCAGTGAGGTTTGCGCCATCGGAGACTGTGGTGTGTGCCCCAAAGGTACCCTGAACTAACAGTAACATGTTATCTAGGCTAGCTCGATCGACACGCCATGATCCAGAATTCGGCAGGTTTAATGAAACGTTGTAGTCGAATCTTGAGGCTAAGCCTGCGTCTATGGTGCCTGAGTACCAGCCGCCGATGCCTGTACCGGATAGGTAACCGACTGTTTTGGATGAGTTCCATTGTAGTAAGCGCCAGTTTGGATTTGTGGTGTTGCCGATGTTAACTACTTTGTAGCGTATGATTTCGCCGCTTGGTCCAGCGACAGATGCTAGCACTGTATCGGTTGAGGGAACGTTAGTTACCTTCATAGGTGTGACTTCGCCTGTGAGCGCGTCATATGATGATGCGAAGTTATTGGTGAATAGCAGTCCGTTTGAAAGGACACCGTGTTGGTTTGGTCCATCGCTTGCGTATAGGTAGCCGAATGCGGGGGCACCTGTAGCGGTGACGTTGGTTCTCCATAGCTCTTGACCTGTTCTCAGGTTGACTGCGACGAAGTAGCCGCCGGTTCCTGAGTTGCCGTAGGGTTCCTGGTAGTATAGTGTTCCCTGCATTATGATTGCGTTTTGGAATCTTGTGTTGTATGAACTGCCGGTGTAGAACATTTCGCCTGATATTCCAGTGCTGTTGCCAGCTACGAGTCCTCCGGCTTGGATGGGTTTGGTCCACATAATATGTGGGCTGTTGGGGGCTATTCCGTTAGGTTGGATTCTGCCGAAATAGTTGCCTGATGTTCCGCTCCCGATGGCGGCGCCGGAGACTATGTAGGGTTCACCGAGCCAGTTTGAGGAGATTGAGTACCAGTAGGTGTTTTGTCCCTCTATGGGGTAGGTCCAGTATTCGGCTGGAAGCGGATAGCTATCTATTGGGTCAGCTATTGGGTCTTCTTGGACGGTGAGGTTTGTTGATTTGCTTGCGCCTAAGAATATGTCGCCTTGGTATTCGCCGCTCCAAGTGAAGGTTTGTTCTGCGTATTCGAAGCTGAATTGGTATGTGCCTACTTGGTCGGGTGTGTATTTGTAGTATTGCACGCTGGTTGTGTCGGCTATTACGTCCCAGTGTTGTGTTTCGGTTTTTCCATCGGGTTTTGTTATGGTTAAGGTGTAATCATGTCGTCTAACATCGTTTTCAACTGTTGCGCCGGGGAGGGGGGAGTCTATCCACATGACGACAGCCATTGATTGGCCAACGCCTACTGGATTAGGCTCCACCATTATGTATGCGTAAGAAGTGATTTTGTAGATAGGTGTATGAGCGTCAGCGAAGGGTGAAGCGATTGATGAAAGAAGCATTATTGCAAGTATTGTTATGCCTAAAAATGCTATAGTTGTATAATTTTTTTTCAATGTGTTTTTCTCCTAAGTTGTGAGGGTTATAAACGCCGTTTCGTCTAAATATCGGGGTGTGTTGCAGTTTTCCGCTGACAGGGTCAGGTGCTTAGGGGATGCGGCTTTTAGTTTAAGTTGCCGCCCATATAGAGTCGATGTAGGTTTGGGCCAGCGCAACTAAGGAATGATTTGTTGTCCATACTGTGGGTCCGGCGCTTAGATTTGCTGCTGGGCTGATGGTTATTGCAGCTTGAGTATAGTCGAATATGGCGACTACTGCTTTAAGGGGTGAGGACAGGAAAGCGAGTTTATAGTTCAGGTATTTTTCTGATGCTTCGTTTACCCATTTTGGCAGCTTGTGGTTTGGGGGTTTATCGAAGGCTATGCGTACGGTTACGTCTTTTCTTATTGCCTCTTTTAGGGGGGCTTCAAATCGTAGACTTGCCTGCTTGAAGCGTTCCCAGCTTGTAACTACATCAACGTGGCGTTTGGCTTGGAGGAGGCCGTTTTCGAATTTTTTGTCGCATGAGCCTTCGCATATTATGCCGAAGCTGGGTTTGGGGTTGGCTACGATGCCGATTTTTGTTTGGTTAAATTTTTGTATGAACTGTTTAGCTTTGGTTGATGCGTTAGCGATATCGTTTTCTCTTCGCTCAATCAGTAGCTCTATGGCACTATTTAGAGTAACGGCGCTGTAGGTGGCGGGCATGGTGAGGCTTTGCTCTATTAGGCCTAGTTGTTTTAGGTCTTCGAGTAGGCAGTAGACTTCTTGGCGGGGAATCGTCGAGAGGGTTCCGATGGCGCGGGCCCTTGATTCGCCTAGGGCAAGCAGTGCCAGGAAAACTTTTGCTTGCCGACTCGACAAGCCCAAGCCAACTAGAACCTCGATGCCCTCTAATCCGTAAATTTTTAGGGCTTGGTCGTCGATGTTGATTTTAGTTGTGGTCGGCTGCATTTGCTTACATAGCATTGAGACGGAATTTAATGTTTATGTTAGATTGAAGTTTTTGGGGGCGCATACTTGACGAGGGGATTTCCGATGCATATACGTTTTGCATATACAGTTTGCATATACATTTTTGGCCGCGGGCTCACCAGGGTTTGATGAGGGGTCCGGCTGGGTACCCTTGGCGGTTAGGCATAAAGAGCAAAAGAGCTTTTCTGAGGTGAAGAGGGTCCCGCCGATTGGTTATCTGCAGGTAACGTTTTTTGCGTTTAGAAAGGGGAAGGAAGTAGCATCCAAGGACGAAAACTGCTAGAGCACCTACGAGCAATAGAGAACTGCAATTTTGGCGCACACAGGCGTAGGAACAATCATCGGCAGAAAAACCGCAAGCAAAGGCAAAGAATACGCAAGGATCTGGGTCCACGTTCCAACGAAGGTTAGTAAATATCCAGCGTTTCCATTTAAAATCGGCGCTCCATGCACTGTCAAGATCGGCAATGATAACGAGCACTTGATCATAAAAACGATTCCAGAAAAAGAAGCAATAGAACAAGGATGGCGAAAGAGAGCCAGGCGAAACTTAGGCTCTTCAAAAGCAACACGCGAATAGAGCAAACCTGCGCCGTTATTGAAACAATAGGGGCCCGGGGCATCTTCTTAAAAGACAGCGTGCCGCTTGGGTAGTAGTAGTCTTTAGTGTTCTACCGACGACTACTTCTTATAAGAAATGTCCTGTTGACCAAGTTTGAAACAACATTTTTTGTTATAGAAAGGGCAAAGGATTTTGCTTCCGCTGCAGATAGCCCAATTTTGGCAGGGACCGCAAGACCATTTGAACCTACATTTATTAGCAAAGAAGCCTGAAACAGTTAAGCCGCAATCAAGTGATCATATGAACTTCTGTCCCAAATGCGGAGCACTGCTCCAGGTAGCCAAGAAAGGCGCCGCCCTCAGATGCCCTAAATGCAAATACCAAGAACCCCTAAAAGAGGAAGAAACAAAACAAAAAGCAACCCTACGCCTTGGCAAATCAGCAGAAATAGCAGTCATAGATAGAAAGGCAGCCTCGCTAAGACAACTATCAACAGTTAAAGTGGTTTGCCCGATATGCGGACACACTGAAAGCGAAACTTGGACAGTGGAAACAGCCAATGAGACAATACATGCGTCAGTCACTTTCTTTCGATGTACAAATTGTGGCGCTACAAGGCGAGAAACCGGCTAATCAGTAGCCAAAACACATCTGCAAAATCAAACTGTAGAAAGAAGAAAGAGGAAAAAAATTAGGCTTCTTCTTTTATCAATCGTTTTCTGGTAAGTTAAAGTGACTTGAGGCCTTTCTTCTCCGTAACTTCGTCAAGCTATCAAAATCGGTTTGTCTGCAGTAAAATCGAGCCAATCTGAGCCCTGGGAAAAGCCATGAGCCAAAAGAAAGTTTGGCGAAAGTTTCTGTTTACCCCCTTCAGCCATCTTTTCAATAGCCATTTTCCTTTCCTCGCGATCCTCCACTAATCTTAGTTTCCCGGTAAGCACTACAAACCCATACTCGCTAAGGTTTGGAGTATATCGTTCTATCTCAACGCAAACTGGGGTTTCTTGCTTAAAAAAACTCATCTTTCTACCGTAATCTGTGAAATGAAAGTAAAGTTTGCCCTCGACATAAGCGTACTGAAAAGGAGCGATGTACGGCTGCAAGTCTCCTTTGAAAGCTATTCGACAAAGCAATTGCTCTCCAATTAGTTGTTCAATCTCGTTTTCATCCATTTTCGGCAACTCTACTTTTGTCACTTCAACACCAAATTACTAATCTCCCTTCTACTTTTTTAGAATAGCCATACCGCGGCAAACTAAGCGATTTTGATGTTTACTGAACTTAGGATTTGGCATCAAATCTTGAGGGCTATCTGAAATTGTTGCTCCATATTGAAATCAAATGGTTTCGCGCTATTTAGTCAAGGATCGCTTGTATGCTCAACTTCGATTGCTACTTCATTTCTTCGTAGAAAGCTTGGAGTAAAAGGCGGATTATACAGCATAGTAAAGACGCTGCCCTTTGTCTTAATGTTTGCTTTAGCTAGCTCTTGCAGTAGCTCTTTGGTTTTTTCCTCAAAGTGACTTTCAGACCAGTTTCCCCTAAATCGCAAAACTGCCACCATCCTTGCAGGTATTTCTTCTATTTTGACACGACTGTCTAAGGGTACCGGTGTTGTTTCCAGAGTAAGTTTGGAAGGCATAACAAACGCCATGAAGCCTTGATTTGAGAACTCAGAAATAACTGGCGAGGTCATCTTAATTTCTTGGGAGACCGCTTGGGAAACAACTGGCGAGGTCATTTTTAGGTTCTCTTTTTGCACGTTGCTTCCAGAGATGAAGCGAAAAAGGAGCCCAAAATTATCTTGCTCGAAATTCGATACTTTAGCTATAACAATTGTGGGGTAGCGCCTGATCTCAACCGAGTTTAATTTCTTTATAATCTCATATTCTACACTTTGGACCACAATCACCGAGCCCCAAAAACCATATGCTACTTGCTTTACTCGCCTTAATAATACAATTACTCAACCACTAAATCTGTTGATGTTATTGACCCTGTACAGTCACATATTTTTATTAAGCTAACCTAACTTGCGATTTAACTGCATACAACCAAGTAGTCAATCAGTAAGAGATAAAAAATTCATAACTGATACAGCAGACACTCAATAATAGGCTGAAACGGATTGACAGTTTTTTTCCATTTCACTTAAAGGAGGTGACAGGTTGAATTATAAAGAAAGACAAGAAATCATAGCCAAATCGCCCATTTCTTATAGCTACCTCAAGAAATTCAACTTGGGCGCAGGGATCCTGCATTTATCGACGGGAATCATTATGCTCATTTTAGGCACGCTTCTAACGTGGGATCAAGACATATACACATTCTACCTAAAACTCGACATAACCCCTGGACCGCCACCAGTCTTTAACATAGCACCTGACCCTCAAGTCTGGTTTACCCTAAGCTACTTAGGAGTCATCGTTGCATCATTTCCGCTGCTTTCAGCACTAGCGCATTTCATTATCGCATTTCCAAAAAACAAGGACTATAACAAAAACTTGAAGAAGGGAATGAACCCATACCGTTGGTACGAATACGCCCTTTCCAGTTCAATAATGATTGTACTAATTGCGACCTTCGTCGGAGTCTGGGACTTTTGGTCATTAGTCATGATCTTCACGTTAAATGCTATGATGATAATGTTCGGGTACTATATGGAAATAGTAAATCAGCATACCGATAAAACGTCATGGTCAGCATTTCTGGTAGGATGCATTTCAGGAGGTATTACATGGGTGGTGTTATTCGCTTATTTCGTAGCAGCGATCACATCAACAGGTGTTGAGCCGCCCGCCTTTGTATATTCGATATTGCTCATTTACTTTGCAGTCTTCAACGTATTTGCCCTCAACATGGTATTACAGTACAAAGGCATAGGACGCTGGAAGGATTATCTCTATGGCGAAAGAGTCTATATAATACTTAGTTTTGGCGCCAAAACAGCACTGGCATGGCTTGTGTTCATAGGAGTATTCGCGCCTTTCTAGACGCAATTTTCTTTTTTATCCTTATAGAAAATATTACTATTTATTATGTTGGAGTTTGTTTTTTGAAGATAGAGAACCGGTGCCATGATGCGCTCTTGTCAAATACACCCATGCCTACTGACCCGACAACTCTACCAAAACATCCACACTTAGAAGTAGTTGTACAAATGTTTATTCACTGTTCTACTACTTCTAAATGAAGAATACAACGGGGGATTTGTTGACCCGTTGTTATTTTGCGTAATAGTGACACCCCATGGCCATTAGAACACCACTGGGTGCGCCTCAGGCATACAACAAGCAACTCAGTTGCAAAAATAACCAGTTTAAAAACAACCCTATAGAGCAGGGTTGCGTCAATCGAGTCAGCTATGGCTTAGGCATTACACCCTTAAAAGAGCCATTAACCGCTCGACTAAACTAAGCACTTTGCCAATCAGCCCGCCGAGGGCGCCTACCCCGCCCAACATCGACCGTAAGTTGGCAATATCAGCCCTCGTAATTGACCTAGACAAAAGAAGCGCAGGAACCACAGCCACCACATATAAAACCGCGCCTAGCAAAAGAAGAATCCATGCAGCAAACGCCACCTGTGAAACAACAACGTACGTTAAAACGCCGGCAAAAGCTGACGAAAGGAGAATTCGGGCTGAAGAACCCCAATCTACAGTCGTGCCAAAAATCCGTTTGATATAGATCAAGGCCCAGATGAGGCCCGGAACGGAGAAGATAATGGTTGCAGCGATTAAGCCAATTACGCCAAAGGACATTATTAATGCATAGCCGAGTGGAAAACCTATTGCACCAGCTAATATCGCCATCCTCAAGACGAAACCTGTTTTGCCTTGACCGATCAAAATAGCAGACAAACTAATGTTTCCAAATGCAACAAACAAGTATTGAATAGCAAACAAGGCAAGGAATAGACCAGCGGTAGTATAGGTGTCCCCAAAAAGGGTTGCCACAGCCGGTTCAGCAAGACACATCACCAGAACCGTCGGAGGCACCACAAGCAGTGAACCATACTTAACGGAAAACCGGAAGATATTGCGCAGTGATTCCTTATCTTTTTCAGCGTCTAACTTGGAGAAAGCAGGAAACATCACAGTTGAAATAGGAACAATAAAGAAAGAGATCAGGACCACAAAATTCAGTGCAATTCCATAGTTGCCAATTGCCACGTTATCGGTTACGTAATGAATAGGCAACAGAAAAGCGTAAAATTGGGGAAGAAGCGCAGTTATAATTGTCGCAAAAGACAGCGGCAGACAGTACGTTAACATCGTTGAAAAGTATGCTTTGAGTTCAAGCTTACGAGTCGATGGCTTTGGAAGCTGCCGGTAGATAACACCGATTAATATAACACCGATAATGCCGGCAACTGCGGTACTTACGGTGTAACCTATTGCGGCTCCAGCTGTACCGAAGCCCAAAATAACCAACGCAATTATGACGCCGGTTTTTATGACGCTTTGAAAGACAAGCATAACACTGTTGAATTCCAGCCGCTCATACCCTGTGAAAGCTGCAGTTGCCGCCGCAATCAGACCACTTGCCAGGATCGAAAAGGAAACGATTTGGATCAAAGGGGCGATAACCGGGCGATTGAAGATGCTGGCGGCTAAGAAATCTGCGGAAAAGAAGGAAAAAAGGGAAAGAGCCAAGCCCACGGAAACCTCAAAGATGATGCCGATTAAGAATATACTTCGTACTTCGTCAAATCTTCCCTCTGCACGAAACTGCGCAGTAAAGCGGACCATGGCGGAATTTATTCCCCAATCCCTGAAAACCTGGATGATGGTTGGAACCGTCAATACTACGGTATATAACCCGTAAAGGTCAGAGCCCAGCAGCCGGGCGATAAATATGGTTCCTAGGGAGCTGATGATTGTAGAGATAACTAGGCCCCATAGAACATGGAAGCTGCCCTTCGCTGAAACCTTAGCAATATCCCCAGCCTTACTCATTGAAGTACCCGTTTCTCAGTAAGGAACCTATAGGCTGGTTTATCGGTTGCGGTAAAATAACTCAACCAGATTAAAAGGATATCAAACAGTTATCGTTGGCTTATGCCGAATGACATTCGGTATACTTAAATCCAGAGGCTGGGTGAGCAATTGCAACACATAAACAAGTGAATGCCATGACTCTTCCGGAATCAAGTTTTATCTCTTCAGCACTCTACGAACAAATATCAAAGGTAATGCCGATTTCATCGGTTGAAGCAGTCATAAAAGTAGGCGACGCATTGCTTTACATGAAAAGAAACAATCCGCCGGTTAAGGGTGAGTGGTGGTTTCCAGGTGGCAGAATCAAACGTGGGGAATCACTCGAGGATACTCTGCGTCGAGAGATTCTGGAGGAAACAGGACTTGAAATTGATAGTTTTCGGTTGGTTAATGTATATTCGAGAGTTTTTCCCGAAAGACATGATATAACGATAGTCTACTTCTGCCAATCGAAAGGAACTACAATCATTGTCGATTCTGAGCATTCTACTCATGGTCTCTTTAAGGTTCCTCCTGAGGGTTTGCATCCTTACATGCTGGAAGTACTCAGGGACCTAAAACGCTTCTAATTGTTACCGCTAAATCTAGCAATATACCATTCTATTGTTTTCTTTAAACCCTCAACGAAGTCGGTTTTTGCTTCAAACCCAAACTCAGATTTCGCGCGGGTAACATCTAGACAGCGTCTAGGTTGCCCATCTGGCTTTGAGGCATCCCAAATGACTTGACCCTTAAAACCAGTGAGTTCAACCACCAAATCCACCAATGATTTGATCGTAATTTCTCGTCCTGCGCCTATGTTTACTGGCTCGGGTTTGTCGTATTTCTCGGCTGCAGAAATAATTCCTTCGGCTGCATCCTCCACATACAAAAACTCCCTAGAAGCATTGCCAGTTCCCCATACAATTACCTTCTTTTCATCGTTGACTTTTGCGTCTACAAATTTTTTGATTAAAGCGGGGATAACGTGAGATGAGTCGGGGTTAAAGTTGTCTTTAGGACCATAGAGATTCACGGGTAGAAGGTAAATGATGTTCATCCCATACTGGCGACGATAAGCCTGCGCCATAACCAAGAGCGCTTTTTTAGCTATGCCGTAGGGTGCGTTGGTTTCTTCAGGGTAACCATTCCAGATATCATCTTCTTTGAATGGCACCGGAGTGTATTTTGGATAAGCGCAAACAGTGCCGACCTGAACAAACTTCTCAACCCTAGCAATCCTTGAGGCTTCGATGAGTTGCGTTCCCATAATGATGTTATCGTAAAATAAAGTTCCTGGAAAATTCTGGTTGAAACCGATGCCTCCGACGCGAGCCGCCAAATGGATAACAACGTCAGTGCCCTCAACAGCCTTCACACAGTTATCGAATACCCGCAAATCAGAATCTGAGCTTCTTGTCGAGCTGATTTGGCATTTATCAACCCCTCTTTTACGCACCAGATTATCTACTACATGAGAGCCCAAAAAGCCAGCGGCGCCAGTTACGAGAATTTTCTTGTTTGCCCAAAAACTACTCAATCTACCTTCCACCACCGATTAGGAAACTTTTTCTTTATTATTTCGTCGCCTTCACCGATTGCAGTTAAACCTGCCTTACGCATGTCGGCGTCAACCATTATCTTAACTAGCTCTTTGAAGCGTATTTTTGGTTCCCAGCCGATTACTCTTTTGATTTTTCGGCTGTCTGCAGCTAGGTCTTCAGTTTCGGTTGGCCGTAGATATTTTTGGTCTATGCGCGTATATTTTTCCCAATCAAGCCCAGCATAAGAGAATGCTTCCGCCACAAATTCCTTAACTGAATGCTGCTCACCTGTACCTACCACGTAGTCGTCAGGGCTTTGCTGCTGCAGGATCTGCCACATGACTTCAACGTATTCTGGAGCATACCCCCAGTCACGTTTGGCATCCATATTTCCCAGATAAAGCAAATTCTGTTTTTTAGCCAGTATGTTCGCCACCGCCATGCTTATTTTTCGGGTAACAAATATCTCGCCACGACGGGGGGATTCATGATTGAATAGTATGCCGTTGCATGCAAACATGTTGTATCCAAGGCGATAGTTTTTGGCGATCCAGTAGGCATACACCTTCGCCACTGCATAGGGGCTGGTTGGGTTAAATGGGCTTTCTTCATTCTGCGGCGAGGGAGTCCGCCCGAACATTTCGCTGCTAGATGCCTGATAGAATTTAATGTGGTTCCCGCTACGCCTAATGGACTCTAAAATTCGGGTTGTTCCTAGCGCCGTCACGTTACCTGTATACTCGGGCATACTGAAACTTACTTTCACATGGCTTTGAGCACCCAGATGGTAGATTTCGCTGGGTTCTGCACTGTGTATGATATTTGCTATCTGCTCCGAGTCTGCTAGATCGCCGTAGTGTAGAAATAACCTTGCCTCTGGCTCATGGGGGTCAACATATATGTGATCGATTCTGCCTGTGTTAAAGGTACTGGCCCGTCTGATGATGCCATGAACTTGATAGTCTTTTGAAAGCAGAAACTCGGCTAGATATGACCCATCTTGACCTGTTATGCCCGTTATGAAAGCTCTCGTCATACCGTTTACCGTCTGCTATTTGGTTTTAGCGGTATTTAAGATTAGAGTATAAACATTATAGTGTGAATTATTTTGCGACTTCCGAGGACCTGACCTAAAGCAGCAACTATCAGGAGAATAATGGTATGAACATACAATTAGCAAACCAATTCACAAGGGAATACTAATATCAGATTCGTCGATGCCAAATCATACTTTTTCGCCGAGACGTAATGGTAAAAAACTGGTCTAGACAAAACCGATTGATACGGCTTAAGAGTAATCAAAGTTCGTCTTAATCAGCCCAAGAAGTAACGCCGTAAAAAAATGACCAACATAAAAACAACCCTTCGAGCTTCATAAAAGTCCACCAACATCATCGACAACATGAGAGAACCACTAAGGAACTAAATTGCCAAAAAATTGAACCAAGCTTAACAGACTAATCACTCTATTTTTTAGACTTATTTTTCAAGCGGCATACAGCATAACAGGCAAGCCGTTATGGGTTCATATATACTAAAAAGAAGAATACCGTAGAATCCAAAGTAGAGAGACATCAATGGAGACCGTCCATATTTTAGGGCGTTCTCCAGGCCCTCCGACCAAAAATGCCCACCCCAAAGCCTCAGCTTAATCTGCGGAAACTCCTCAAAGAGCACCCTTGCAGAATTACACTTTAGCAAAATAACCATCTCTGGAAATAACGACCTTTGGCGGAGCAGAAACAAATACATGCAAATAATCCCCCTCATACACTCTGGCAGTCAACACTTGAAAGCCACTCTGACTAGCAATCGTCTTAAGCACTTCCAGCAACCTAACTTCAACTGGGCCTAAGAGTACCTTGCGACGGTATTTAGTGGCCCAGATGAGGTGGTAGTTTTGGAAGGCGTAAGACCTTGCCTTTTTAGGTCTATCACCTCTATCTAATGGTGACAGACCTATCAGGACTTTGAAAAATAGAATTTGTGGACGCTTTCATCCTGCCGCGTTAGCGGCAGATATTCTACTAAGGTTTTTAAATTTTAGAATAATGCTTCAGAAAAGATGTGAGCTGTCTTGACCGTAACACTGGAATAAATGTCTTCTTGGTCCCATCCACTTTTAGGATTTCGGCAACACCTTTTCTTTTACTTTAGGAATTGGTTTGGTAACCAAAACTCTGCTATGGGGTACTTTTATGCTATAAATCGCCTCAGTAGCAGTTAATCTTTTTATGTAATTGTCGTTTGCCTTCATGGCTCCATTCAGTAAGGCAGCTTCTGGGTCAAGCGATGCCAAAAAAGCCGTATCTTTTGGCAAGCACTCTTTTCCTATTCCATTCCTAGCTTCGGGAAGATCAACATTCCATTTTGTATTTATTGCTGAGCGCCATTCTTCAAAATTTAAGTTGTTTTTAATAGCTATCAGTTTGAGTTCTTCGACAAATGCAATTTGTACATAGCGATGAGCATTCTCAGCAATTTTACTTGCTTCGGCTAGCTCTAAAGATGAGACCTGGTGCAAGGGTATTTCGAGAGTTTGATAGAACACCATTGCTTTTTTCATGCTTTCCTTATTAAGAGCACCAATAACGCGCAACTGTTTGACCCCATGGTTCTCCTGATCCTCTTCCCACCATCTATGGGGGACAACAGCCATGTTTCGTAAACCAAACTTAACAGAAAGTTGTCTTGATGTTCCTACGCAAAGGGTTGATTCAAAACAGACCAGAGCATTTCTATTCATTTCCTTAATTTTTGAACAGCAACTTTCTATGGCAGACATATCGGGAGCGTTATTTCGGTAGTAAGTATTAACTGCTATTATGTAAATATCAACAGCCTCAACCTTATCAGAGGCTTTTATCCCATTATTGATAGCGACAGCTATTGCCTTTGGGCTAATATCATAGCCTATAACCGAGACATATTTGGAAGCATATAATGCGACAGCTAATCCGATATTCCCTAAACCCATTACACAAACGGTCATCATGTTTCCCTCTCAATTAAGCACAAATAGTTGCTTACCCCGCACATAAACTTTTTTAATTTATGCGCAAATAGAATGATAGTCTGATTAATTAGAACTGGTATATCATCAAAAAGAGGGGCAAAAAATTAGCGCTAATAATGATAGATTTCACAGAGTAGCAAAGGTATTTTCAAGGTTTATGATCTGGATAGATGTTCTGAAAAATGTGAACGCTATTGGATTAAAGATGCAATTAGGGCTACTTTTATCACTAATCGTTGACGTCACCCGCTTATCGATGGATTCTCAGGACGCAAAATTGCTTAAAGTTCAGTTTTCCGGAATCGTCTATTCAAGACCTTACGATGCTTACTTTTATGTCAGGGCTTTCAGTGACGACCTATATTCAATCTTACCTCGAAGAGAAGAAGACGTTTGCGACTTAATTTTATCTTCAATAAAAAGTGGAGACACATTCATAGATGTCGGAGCAAATATTGGATGCTATTCAATTCTTGTTGGAAAAATTGTAGGTAAAAATGGCCACGTGATCTCTATTGAACCAACGCCATTGACAACTCAAGTACTTAAATACAATCTTGAATTAAATGGTCTGAGAAACACAAAAGTCATCCAGAAAGCCGCTTGGAACAGTAAGGAATCAAAGATGTTTTTTGTCCCCAAAGGATTCTTCGGATGGGGAACCATCAACAGACCCAAATGTTCTGTCAGCACATATAAAGTTGAGACAATGTGCCTGGATGAATTGCAAGGGATAAACAAAATAGACCTATTAAAAATAGATGCAGAGACTGCTGAATTACAAATTCTAAAAGGAGCAAAGAATCTCTTACAAAAAACAAAAACAATCGTACTAGAAGCATCTGAGGATAGAGAACAAATCATCAGTTTTCTTATAAAAAATGGTTTTAAAGTACGACCTCTAAAATTTTGTTCTTATTTGTATGCCACTAAAGATAAGCTTTCGTAAAGAACAGAGTTGTTCCCTTCTTTAGGATATTACGATAGAAGGGTCTCAAAAGAGTATAAGCTAACGGTCGGAAAGGTTCCCAATTAACCCCATAAGTATACTGGAGGCTAAGTGGAATTTTTACCTCTCGCAGCCCGGCAAGTTTAGCCATTCGTAAAAGCGAATTACGGCTAAAACAATTAATGTGTTCCAAAGGACTAACAGCATTCAATGAATTTTTCGAGTACTTTTTTGCTGTCCAATCAGCAATACGAACTTTTCGAATGATATTATTTCCATCAGGGACACTGATCTTGATCAAGCCATGTTTCGGATCAAGTGCCTTCGCAAGGTGGATAAGAGAGTCTAAAGGGTTGCTAATATGCTCAAAAACTTGCTCAGCATTAATAAAATCAAATTTATAATTTACTAAATCACCCCATTGGACTGGAGTAATACCTTGAGAAATACAATAGTCAAGTTTGATCTTGGAAAGTTCTGAGCCATATGCTTTGCAACCGAAAGCTTTAGCCATCAACGCCCATGAACCCCAACCCATCCCAAAATCAAAAAAGCTCAGGTTTGAAGGGTTATCCCTTAAGTAAGCAACAATCATCATAACTTCTCCCGCATCATTTATGTGATAATTTAGATCGCGTCTATCCATTACTTGTTTGATGAAAGTTGGTTCGGGATCGAGCCAATTTTGATATAGTTTCTTCATTAGAAAGTCGTTAGGAATTGCTTTCTGAAAAACTAAACCGCATCTCTTACACTCGCTCAATATAAAATTAGTTTCACGCAGGTATTGATATTCTATCCGTCCTTCTGGTCCATAAAAGGACTCTATATACTGGCGAATCGGTGGATTTTCAAAAGAACAAGAAAATAAACTGATGAATTGTTCCGAGTAGCATGCGGGACAACGGGGTCGTTCTTCAAAATACTTCATAATAGTCTTGACCGTTAATCAGCTTTCAACGATAGGTTTTGATTCACGAGTAACGGTATGATAAGCATTCAGCGTATCGTTTGCAATAGAACTCCAATAATAAGCCTTAACCGTTTTGGCGCCATTTTGAGAATATTTGGAGGCTAATTCCGAATCCTTTAGCAACTTAATGATTGCCTCAGCTAAACCTTCAGCATTTGCTGGTTTTACTAGCAGACCATTATAGTCGTTGTTTATTATTTCAGTAAGACCTCCTACAGCTGTTGCCACTATAGGTTTTTCGCAAGCCATTGCCTCTAGAGCTGCTAAACTTATTGCTTCAATTAAAGAAGGGATAACTACTATGTCAGCGGCGGCATAAACAACAGGCATTTCAGCAAAAGGAATTCCTCCTGTAAATATCACATACGGATTTATCTTTAGCTCGCATACCTTACGCTGAATAGAGCGGAAGTAAGATTCAGTTCTAACTGGACCAGCAAATACAAATTTAACATTTTCCCCAACGGATTCTATTATTTTTGGGATAGCCTCGATTAAGTAAATTATCCCATTTTTAGGGGTGATCCGTCTGGGGCAAATAATTACTCTGTTTCCTGCTATACCATATTTAGTTAAGAATTGGAGACCAGACATGGGTTTGAAAAGCGATTCGTCGACACCGTTAGAAATCTCTCTAACTTCTTTTTTTCCATCACTTACTTGTTTTACATAATACTTTAATTCATAACTGGGAGTTATCACTAACTTGGAGAATTTAAGCAATAAATAATATGTTAGAAAAGTACGAAGTCTATGCCGTTTAGAAGTCAAATCAATGATGAAATTGCTTTCATGAACAGTGATAATTAGAGGCTTCCGTAAAATAATACTTAAAACAGTACCAACAATAGAGATTCTTCCTAAAGTATGTACATGAATCAGCTGAATATTATTTTGCTCAGCAAGCTTTAATGCAGCCAATATATGAGCAGAATAACTTATTTTATTGGGAGATAACCGATAAATTTTCACATTACCCATTTTTTCGTAAAAGGGAGTATTTGGTGGGCGATTGGAAACGAGAAGCGTAATGTTGCAATATAAGCCCAACGCCTTAACAAGATTATGAATATGGTTTTCGATACCTCCTTCTATAGGTGGAAGGTTTTCACCAAGCATTAAAACATTTATTGGCAGATTTGGCATGTTTTGACTAACCGTCTATTTGTAGTCTAAAAATCAGTTTGCTGCTATATAAGTTGCGGAAAGGTTGTCAAACTGAATAGTAAATGGCATAGAGGTTTCAAAAACTCCGATAACAAACCTATGAATATTAGCTAAATCTGGATAAGTGGGCGAATGACTTGAAGAATAATGTATAGGAATATCAGCTTCTTGCCATTCATTAAGACGAGTTGAAGTTAAGTAGAAAACAGCCCAATTTTCAGATTTATCAAAAATTTGGAAAAAAACCTTTCCATCCAAATCCAAGCTGGATTTCACTAATATATTAAAAAGTGTACTGTTGGAAAAATTAGATATGGGAATATCCTTGTAGATTTTAGCAATTGATTGATTGCAGTATAACGGGTTGGGTGAAAGCTGACTTTCTAGCTTTAAGCTGCTATTGCCCTGTTGAAAATCAACTTTGTCAACTGAAAGTTTTCCATAGGCAGTTATCCAGTTAATTGAATCATCCAGGGTATCGATAGTTACTGTTTCAAGACTAAAATCGCCAGTAATAATGCCTGTTGTATTATATATTAGAACATATGAGCCATCACTATTATCGACGCTATAAACAAGAGGCATAAATAGCGGAGCATTATTTGGGTCCGCATACAATCCCTGAAGGTTAACATAATAATCGTTGAATATTGGGTCAACTACGACATAATTAATTTTGCATTCCCGAACGGTAGTTAATAACTCATCCAGAGTAGTGCTTTGATTAAACATCACCGTCTCTCGACCGGTGTACCATGCCCATTCATAAGGCTTACGTGTTGCAATTATATCTTGCGAAGATGTATTGTAATTTATCCAGGCTATTGCACTGCCCATACCAGTATACAACACATTGATATTAGCTCTTTTCACCTGACCTTCTACATTTTGACTAATAGGATAAAACTGAACTACAAATAGCGTGCATACAATCACAATAATACAAATTAGAGAGATACTGACCCGGAAGGATTTTTTGCCTATATGTAACCTCTTTTCCACGGACGGTATAATTTCAGTAATTTCTTTCATAAAAACAGCGGATAGGATTGCAAATATTGGAACTGCTGACAAAAGAAGACGATTTTCAAGTACACTAATATTTGATAACATATCATTAGGGACAGATACAATATAGAAGATCGCTTGAAATATTATGAAAAGAATCAATATACCTTTTTTTCTTAAACTTTTAAAACTAATAAATGAAAGTAAACCGAAAACTATCAAAATGTATGATAGATTTTCAACATAAGCAGGTGCCAAATATTGATAAAAGCGGCTGAATAAGCCAAACGGCGCATCAACTATCACTCGGTTTTGCAATAGTGTTGAAACAGCTCCGCTCGCTGAGAAAGAAGATGAGGGATTGATAAAAACCTCGCTGAAGTAGTATGATCTAATCCAGTAAATTTCTAGTAATGTATTTAAAGTTATGAAGAAAATGCTCAGCAAACGTAACGAGATCGCGGTTCTTTTTAGATAAATAGGTATCATCAAGGCAAAAATACCCACATGGAAGATAAGCCCCACTGGAATATTTGCCGAGAATTGAATGAAGAAAATATAAAAAAAAACTAACCCCAAAATAATCAGAGAATGTTTAATGCTTCGCACTCCATCTAAAATCATGAACAAAAAAGGAATCATGAAAATAAAAAGATAAAACATTGGAAACCAAGTTATGAAAGTTAAAAATGCAAATATTGCAGCTATAATTATTTTTAGAATACCGCCTTTATTGACCGCTGATACAAAAAAATATAATGCTGAAACAAGAAAGAAAGTCATCATTATCTCAGGCCCATAAAGCATAGAAGAATATTCAAGCACTAAAGGCGCAGCAGTTACTAGTATGCCCGCTAAGAGACCGACCTTTTTACCAAAGAGTTCTTTTGAAAGCAAATAAACAGGAATGACAAGGAATACTCCAAAAAATATCACCATCATTTTACCGCTGAGATAAGACACCCCGCTTATTGCAAAGAAAAGTGATAACCCAAAGGGGGTTCCTACATGCTGCGTTAAACCCGTCAGGAAGGTCAGCGTGACCGCTGGACTGGGATCAATAATCCTTGAAGTGAAAGAACCGTTTTGAAAAATATTTCTTGCATAATCTAAATAACTCGCACCATCAGTTGCGGGCCCCAAGCTGAAATTCTGGAAAAAGAGATGTAAGATAATTGAGCCTGAAATGATAGCAATAAGGAATCCATCGACTCGTAAAAGTTCAGCCACATATTTTCTAACAGCCGATAAATCTACATGAAAACTCACATTGGGTGATCTAATAAACGAGCATATTAATATAATAAAGGCAGTTGCGATAGTCAAATATTGATAGAAGTTCAGAATACCATCATAAAATGAGGTTACCGCATATAGCATGAGAATATTAATCATTTGGAAGGCAATTCCAAATAGAGCGCTTAGTCCAAAAAGCTCAAAATTAGATGCTCCCTTGCGGATTATTAAAGTAAGCATAATCCCAGGTATGAAAACTAAAGCAATCAGACCTAATAGTAGCCGGAAAGCAAAAAGATATATGCTGACTGTTGGATCGATAGATGGCAGTAATATTGCTAGGATCAGATAGATTAAGAGGGGTAAGAACCTCGAAAGCCTAATCTTGCTCGAGGCTTCAAAAAAAAGGCTTTTTAGCATAGAAATAGAGACCAAGCTCAAGCATCTGGTTTTTTATTCAATTCAGCCATTTGTTTAAACTCTGGAACAAAAAAACGCTTGACAATATTGTCCCAACTATATTTGGGCATGACTTCATCCAAAGAACTTAGCCATTTAGCATCGGATTTCTTTAGACACGCCTGACGTAATTTTGCTTGAATACCGTCTACGGATGGTTCAGTTAGTGTGCAAAGCTCAAAAACTTCATTGGGCAAATTCATTTGAGACGTTACTAAAATATTTGTACCAGCAGCTAAACTCTCATATACCTTTAGGGGCTGACCAAAAAATTTTCCGCCGAGCTGTGTTTTTCGATAAGGAGCCAGCGACAAATCGCATATTCTGAGATAAGCATATATTTTTTCCTTGGAAACTTCGCCAAGGTATTTTACCCGGTTTGACCGCTCTTTGGCTAGATCACTAATCATTTGCGCATATGGACCCCAACCAGCAATTAGATAATAAAATGGTCCAACGTCATTTTTTATTAGCTCGATAATAATATCTATACCTTTATCTGCACTTAATTCGCCAAAATAACATATGATAGGTCGGCCTCTTGGAAGATTGTTTTTGAGTTTTTCTACTTCATCAACGTCTGCATGAGACTTTGAAGGATCAAAGCCATTGGGCATCAAAATTACTTTTCCTTGCAAGAATCGATTATGAAGCCAGAGATAATCAGCCACATTTTTGCTAATTAGGAAAATTTTCGAACAATGTTTTAGACTGTATCTTAGCCACAAAAAACTAGTCAATCGCGTCTTAACATCATAAGGGGGGACATGGATTTCAACTGCTGAGGGTATTTTGAAAACGTTGCCGAAAAATGGTCCAAAACCGTCATAAAGCAAACTTTCACCCTCCATGCGCTCCAGAATCAAGTCTATTCTTTCTTTAACAATGATAATTTTAAGTCTCAAAAGGATAGCTAAAGGATTTTTCGAAACCGGAATTAGCTCAAGATTCTCTTCTTTAGAGCCCTTCTTTAAATACGGAGAAGCCAAAAAAACTTTTATTCCATTTTTGGAAAGTGATCGTGCAAACTCTATTGTACGTTGACTTCCAGCATACCCAGGAGAACCCACTGCTGGACAATAGTATAGTAATCGAAGATTATTTTGAGTCAGAAAATCAGTAACCGTTATAGCGCTTTAGCGTTGCTGTTCTGTTATAGATTTGCGATAGCTTTTACGTAGTTTGGGGAGCTTTATCAAACAAGGGATTAGCGAAACAAAAAACAGTGAAATCGTCAGCGCTTCCATTTTTATTGCTTCATGGAATAATCTTACGGGGGAACCCTTCTTCGAATCCAGCTTTTGAAGTACAGAATCTTTTTTGAGAAATTTAGATGCATCCCAAATAAATGTTTTAAACGGAAACTGTAATAAATATGTAATAACGGATTCCATATCATAGTTTTTGAATATAAGTAGTGTTGTATTTCTATAGGTTAAATAGAGCTTTCTAATTGGAAAGTTAGAAAAAGACATTGAGCCATAATGATACACTTTCGCCTGCGAAGTAACTACTTTATAACCAGCTGCTTTTGCACGATAACATAGATCTTGGTCTTCACAATATGCATAAAAGTCGGGGTCAAAAAGCCCAATTTTTTGAACAAGTTCTCTTTTTATTGCTAATGCAGCTCCAGAAACGAAGTCTATTTCACTGATTTTATTGAATTGTCCTTTGTCTTCATATCCGCTGCCCACTGTTTCCCAGAAACCAAGCCATTTTTTTGAAAAACCTATCGATTGGATAATCTTTGTTTCCGGATAATAAAGGCGACAACCAACAATGCCAACTTCAGGGTCATTAGCTTTATTTACTATGTCCTTGAGCCAAGCTCGGTCGACCATTACATCATTATTGAGCAATACAATCAATTGCCCAGAAGAATTGTCAACACCAATGTTATTTCCTATACAGTAACCATAATTCTTATCATTCTTAATTAAGATAATCCGCCCGAATTTCGCAATAGAATCTGCACTTTTGTCTGTGCTTCCATTATCCACAACCAATATTTCAATCAATTCTTTTGGATAATCTGTTTCTAACACAGATTGAACACACTTTCTAACGTAATCGCCGCCATTCCAATTGAGAATTACTATGGAGACCGAAGGAAAAAATTTATTCACCGCCATTTGACAGTTCTCGAACAAGTTAAAGTTGTAGAACGCTTTGCCGACGTCGTAAAATTCGAAATCACTGATTTCTTTCATTAAAGCTAATTGAACTAAGATAGCCTAATATCAGCGCAGTATTTTCAAGGACTTTGATAAACATGAAGCCTAAAATATAACGGGCGCAATATTCTGGAAACCTAAATAGATTTTGAATGTAGAAAATACCAGTAGTGGTGTACACCTTATCAAGAGCTAACCCCAACTCTTGTGCTTGTTTGTTGAATAACATAGCAGTTTTTCCATACAAGAATTTTTTTTGAAAAATTTTTCTTATCCCTTCGGTTGGATAATGTATGATCACATAATTACTTTTATTGAATTTTTTGCCCCGCTTAAGCCAATCAAATTTTAGAATAACATCTTCGCCGAGAACGAGGTTTTCATTGAAACCTTCTGAGGTTAAAAAGCCTTCTTTAGAAATAAAACGAAGCGTATAATTAGCAACATCAAGTTCACTACCAAATTTACTATTAATGATATCGCCGAGACACCTTGATTTCCCCAGATAGGTAAAACCCGTATCTATGGTAATAATTAATATACCATCGACATTTTTGCTTACACTTTTTGTAATACAATCTGCTATTAGTTTTGGATGAATAGTCTCATCTGAATCTAAGAACAGCAGCCACTTACCTTTCGAACGTAACGCACCTAAATTGCGCTGGTAAGTACGACTAGCCTTTTCTGACCTAATAATTGTTAGAGGATATTTACTTGCAAGAGAAAGGGTTCTGTCTGTGCTCCCCCCATCAACTAAAATTACCTCCAACGGCTTGTACGTCTGAGCGATTACTGAGTTCAAGCATGCCTCAAGAACTCTTTCTGAATTGTATGTAGGAACAATTATAGATACGTGCTCTTGCAACATAATCACAGTAATTTAAACATATCTCTTCATTGAATTCATGACTTTTAGTCCGATTTTTTCTAGGCTCGAGTTATTCTCAACAAAGCACCTGCCTGCTTTCCCCATTGATAAAGCAACTTCTGGATTTTGAGATAGGAAAAGGATCGCTTTAGATAACTCACCTGGTTGACCTGGCTTAACTACCACGCCCGATTTCGATGCGTTAATGTAATTTACTGGTTCCCCTTCTGCACAACAAATAATTGGTTTACCTACAGCTTGATATTCGTATAGCTTTGAGGGAATTCCGGGATATGGGTTGCCATAATCCCTCAGAGGCAGAATTAAGGCGTCAGCCGTATTCAAGAGGTTCGCAACTTCGCGTCTTGAGTTAAGAAGCTTATCGCTTAGATCAACATTGGTTAAATTTAGTTCTTTGATTCTATTCCTCAAAGATTCCAAGCATTCGCCTGATCCATGAAGGATAAATTTTACATCCAACTGTTTTTCCTTAAGAATTTTTGCAGCCTGGAAAATCTGCTCGAAATCGTATCCAACTCCAAAAACGCCAGCGTATATGACTGTAAAGGAGTTATGAGGGGCATAGCTAAACCCTGATTTTTTAAATTCTGAGGTATCGACCCCTATTTCGATAACGTGGACCTTGCTTTTTTCTACACAGTACTTACTTGTAATCGTTGGACAATAGCCAGGACTGATTGGGGCTAACGCGTCAGCTTGAACATAATAAAATCTATACAATTTCGCAGCTGTTTTTAACATTAAAGAGTTTTCGTTTGCAAGTTTTAATTTTGGCATATCCTCAAGGGTTAAATCGCAAACATCAAGCACTAAGGGCACTCTTTTCAGTTTACTATATACTAAGCCAGGAGTCCAACTGGTTCCAAAGACTACATCTGTGCGGCCCACAAACGGAAAAGCGAATAAAGCTGAAAAAGCAAAGAAAGCCATTAAGAATAACCTCTTGAAAAAGCCCTGTGACTTTACTGGAGGCATCAATGTCCTGATTATTTTGGTCTGCCCCAACCATTCTACTTTAATTGGGGCCCAACGATAAGACGGGGGAATTTTGCCATGCGGATAGTGTGGAAAGGCAGCAATGACTGTAACCTTACAACCGTTCAGAGTTAACCCTTTGACTAAATTGTTTGTCCGAGTAGCGACGCCTCCAAGGTCAGGTGGAAAATACTGGGTAATCAGGAGCACATTCAAGTTAGCAATTAATCCTTTTTGAAGGGTTTAAAGTAAAGTCTGGGCGCATTATTAATTACTTCAATTGCCTTGTTCATGTCGAAGTCGATGGCTTGTCCGTACCATTCAATCGACTTGACTCGTGGCTTGTTTTCTTCTTTGATGATCTCGTATGCCTCTTCGCGGGTCAGTTTTCCTTCGCGGATTTGGTGACTTCTGAAAATATCGAATTCTGTGAAGCCCGCCATTGTCAGGTAAATGTAGTTGTAGAATGCTGCTGTTCCATCATCGGTGCGCCATGTTGCTATGGTGTCGGTTTCTTTTTCCCAGTTAAACTTGTCAACGATGGTTTGGACGATTTGTTTTTCATCCCAATCCAGATAATGGAAGAGGTAGAGGTAATCGTCGGTCAAAACATATGACGAGTAGAAGGCAAATAACGTGTCAAACATGGATTTGTTGATGTATGCGGGGTTTAAGATGAACTGCTTGAGGTAATAGGACATGATTTTGAGTTTGTTCTTCGATGAGATGCCGGTCATGCGTTTGAGCGCATTGTTTTTACCCTGCGTTGTAACGTTGCAGAAGCCATATTTGAAAAGGCCTGTTCCCTCTTCGCCCTCATAGCCGCCGCAGAAGATGAAAAGTTTAATTCCTGTTTGTTTGCGGACTTTATGGAAGTAATAGTAGAATTGCTTGTCGCCCGCCATTAGAATTGGGACCATGCCGAGGTCGGGTCTTTTTAGCCAAGCTTTGAGGTTTTTGCGGATGTTGATGCGTTTAGTTCGAATATCCGCAGAGATCACGATGTGCTCAATTCCGAGTTTACCCACGACCCTTGCCTGATTGCGCCTAGCAAGGTCATTTACCATGCCCCAGTCGTAGGTGAAGGTTATTGGATTCAACTTCAGAGTGTTCTTGATGTAATCCAAGCCAAACGCGCTGTCTCTGCCGCCGCTAAATCCGATAAGTACATCGGGCTCGCCGGTGCTGCTGCGGTAGCTGGAGACGAATTCTTGGAGGTCTTTTTCGCTTTTTCGGTAGCATCCCCGGGTTTCGTAGTCTCGGCAGTAGCTGCATACGCCCTCTTCGTCGAAGCTTATGTAGGGCATAGTTTCGGGGAGCAGACAACGAGTGCACCTTTTTAGCATGGTTGGATTTGCAAATAGGTTTTCCCAGTTCTGCATCATGGACTGTTTTATGTCTTCATGTAGTTGGAATTGGCTTGTATCCGGCGGCGGCACAACAGTGGTATCGTATAGCTCAACGATATGCGCTTTAGAGCCGGATGCGTTTACAGAAAAGGGGTCCGCCGCGGGGTCGCTTAATGCAAAATCATGCTTATGCTCAAGGTTGAGGTCTAATATGCACCCGTAACCGGCTTTAACCTGCACAACCGCGTTTGGGCTGAACCATTTCCTCAACAATTCATGGGTTAGGATTTGCTGGAGGATGAATTTCTCTGAGGCAAAAACAAGCATTTCCATGTTTTCGCTATATGCCATGTAGAGGGAACCCGTATTTGTGGCTAATGCCAAACTGTTTTCGCCATCGAACTGTATTGCAACCGACGCAGAGCCCTCAATGCATTGAAACACACGCTTCATCGACTCCGCCGTGCTGTTGCCCTGAGCCTTAAACATTTGGAGCAAGCTAAGGAAAACTTCAGTGTCTACGTCATATTTCTTTTTGATAGAAGCAAACTCTTTCCATAAGCTACCGTCGTTTACTATTATGCCATTGTGGATTCCCACCGCCCCATCTTTAACGACGGGCTGGTTATTTGTGTTGATTTCGCTTTTTCCGTTAGTTTGCAGCCGAGAGTGACCTAAAACAGCAATGGGAGCCTCAAGTTTACCTTCAGGGTAGGCTTGTTTGAGTTTCTCTTTGAACAATGCCTTGTACTGCTCGGTCTTGATTAGTTTTGATGATGAAACCGGTTCCTTTAGGACATAGATTTGGTCGGCGACTCTTAGCGCTATGCCTGAGGCTTCTTTTCCACGTGACTCAGAGAGCCGGAAGAGGCTGTTGACGACCCTGTTAAGTTCTGCAGGGGACAGGTTGAGGTTCTTTCCGATTACAATTCCGAATATGCCGCACATAGGGGTCTGCCGTGGTTTAGCTAGACTGAATTTTGTTAGCTATTCTAGAGATCGAATACAAAGTAATCGCAGTTGAGATCAGGAAGAAACCGATTAGAATAAAGCCAATCGAGGCTAAAGCGATGTTAGTCATTATCTCTCCCTCTATGGCGTATAGCTGCATCATCCAGACTCCAAATACTGTTCCAGCCATCAAGCACAATATGCCAGGTATCCCCAGAAATGGAAGAGGTCTATCTTCAACTATGAGCTTAATAAGGGACATGATAAGGCCTATTCCATGTGACAGCGGATGCTTAGTTGATGTATCTGAGGTATTATCCCCGTATTTGCAGGTGACCGGGACTTCACAGATGTTTAATCCATTTTTCCTGATTGAACGGATAAGCTCTATGCTGGCACTCATGCCTTTCTCAGATATGTTGCCCAGGGTTTCCATGGCGGTCCTGCTGTAGGCTCTATAGCCACTTTGGGAGTCACTTACCGCGTTTTTCCCCGAGCCGTTGCTTAATTTTGTTATGACTTTAACTCCGAGTTGGCGATAGGCAGGCATTTCAGCGGTGCCGTCTTTGGTTATAAATCGGCTGCCTAAAACAACCTCCGCTACACCTGCTTCGATGGGCTTGACCAGTCGGGGAATCTCGGAGGGATCATGCTGCCCATCGGAGTCGAGGGTAACTAATACATCAGCCTTCAAATCCCTGGCCCGCTTAAACAAGCTCTGTAAGGCGGCACCGTACCCCAGATTCTTGTAGTGTCGAATTACGATGGCGCCGAGGCGCTCGGCAATTTCGGGGGTTGAGTCAGCTGAGCCATCATCGCAAACGACGACTATGTTGGCGTGTTTTTGGGCGCCTAATACCACTTTGGCAATGGTTCTTTCTTCATTGAACGCCGGTATGCCAACGACAACAAGCAAACCGCTTGCTGTAAGATCGATTTTTCCCAGCATTTTACAGGTTTCGTCTACTTCAACCATACTAGTCCACCATCGAGCCTGCTTCCAGTAAAGTGCGCAAGCCAGTTTTCAGTGAAACCTGGGGTGCATATCCCAAGTGTAGGTTAGCTTTAGAAATATCGGCGTAGCTGTCTTTGATGTCTCCGGCTCTGGCGGGGAAGTAGTTGATCGGCAAGTCTTCGCCAGATAGCTCTAGAAGAGTTGTGGCTAACTCTTTAATGGAAGTTGCCTTGCCTGACCCAATGTTGAATATTTGCCCAACCGCGTCCTCGCAGGTCATGGCCAAATAAACAGCCTCGGCAACATCTTTTACATTAACGAAGTCCCGCGTCTGTGAACCATCACCATAGATCACTAGCGGTTCCTTGCGGGTTATCCGGTCTACAAAGCGGGTAATCACTCCGCTGTAATCATTTAGACCCTGTCTTGGTCCATAAACGTTGAAGAAGCGTAAGACCACAGACTGCAGCATCTCCCGCTCTTTGAAGCCCAAGCAGTAGCGTTCGCCCAAGAGTTTGGATTCAGCGTAAGGGGATATGGGATTAGGATGCGCTAGCTCAGTTACGGGGAGACTGACGGGTTCTCCACATACGGCGCAGCTGGAAATGAAAACAAACCGTTTTACTTTTGCCTCGATGCTTGCTTTGAGCAAGTTGAGGGTTCCACGGAGGTTAATATCGAATGTTAACTCAGGATTTACTACAGATAAGGGTACGCTTATCATTGCGGCAAAGTGCAGAACAGCATCCGCAGCCTGCAAGTTCTCGCGAATAAAGGATTCATCACGTATGTCCCCTTTGATTAAAGTCGCTTTGCCCGAAGCCAGATGCGAGTTTATGTTCTCCATCTTTCCAGAGGACAAGTCATCTATAATCCTGACTGAGTAACCTTCCCTGACTAAGCGGTCGACCACGTGGCTGCCTATAAAGCCAGCGCCGCCGGTAACCAGAACCTGCCCCATTGCTTTAGCCATTTAAAGTTACAACTACCACGTCATTTATTCGCCTGCAGCACTGCTAAGTATATTGCAAAGGACCAATCAGTCGACCAGCGTTTTGCAGAAGCGTTTCCCCAGCTTTGGGCGATTTGGCTGGTTTTCTCTGCAAGGGAGCGTCCGACTGTGTGGGCTAACCGGTGGATTCGGCTCATCAATAATTCTTCCAGCTTTCCTACGACGGCAAAGATACTTTTTGCAAGATGTGGGCTGCGGATGTTCTCAGTTACTTTTATCGTTAAATCTACAAGCACTCGGTCTATTCTGGGCAGGGCTCTGTACCATACGCCTGCACGTACGGCTTTCCGTTTGAGATTTGCTAGTTGTATTCTGTTTAGGATTTTAGCTGAATACCCCTGAACCTTTTCCACTAAGATAGCCTCTCTCGGATGTCTTACTTTTTCTGTTTTGTCAGCTAAAAAAGCTTGTGGTCGCGGGATGAATATTATATGGAATATTGATGCATCAGATAAGCATTCAACTTTCAGTTTAGAAGAAAAATCTTAGAAAAAATCATAAATTTCGCCACCGAATCATTTCGAATACAAGAAAACACCCATATTACTGTACTGATGAACCAGACGGAAATCAGAAGGCAAAGAAGACACCCTATACCATGCATCCTCACCATTTATCCACCAAATCGTGTAAACCGTATGTCCCTCAGCCACAGCCTGATTTGACCTATCAATCATCCCGTTTACAATCGAGGTTTCATTTTGTACATAATCCCACATGGAATCCGGTACAGCCTGAATAACAGGCTTGCCATCGCCGTAAATTTTTATTAAATCATATAATGCATAGTGCGTTACGATCACAGAGTCGTTAGATGTGTTGGTGTTTATCCAATCAACACAGGCAATTAAAGAGGGATTATCTTTGATGGGGATTGTATTTTGTATCATACTGGACGGTATGTAAGTCAAGTAGGGGTTCTGAGTTGAGAAGACCGATATCTGATTCTCAGGAGTCGCGGTTAAATAGAACCCGGAGAGCACCAAAATCAAAGTCATGTAGGAAAGCGCCAAGACCTTGGGCAGCGGCTTAAATTTGATTTTATGCTTAATCCGCAGGTTCCACAGCCTATCTAACCCTTCAACCGCAAAGAACAGCAGAGGATACACCAGCAGGTAAACCCAGCGGTTCCAATAATACAGCGGTAAATTGGGGAAAAAGGCCAGCAGCAAAACAGCTGCAACACACCAAACCGCCCAAAACTTTAGCAATCGATCTTTGCAGCTGCTCAAGCCCAGCAAGGCAAGCGGCGCTATTAGGATGTAACAGTAAACCAGCAACCCCACCATATGCAAACCTAAAGCAAAGGAGGGCTCTTGAGCGACACTTTGGGGCGGTATGGCTATCGCGCCAGCTCGGGGAGAATAGGTTCTGAAAAGAAAGAAAAGCCCCGCGGGAATTAACGAAAGAATCAGGAGGAGCGAGGACCTCCGAGAGGACCTGAGCAAATACAGCGCCTCAAGCCCCAAGACAAAAAACATTATAACCGAAACAAGCTGGTGACTGAAAACTGTTAATAATGTAAATACCAAGGCAAGGGGAAAGCGCCAGTTAGATTTAACCGACTTTACTACGATTAGAGCGGCGAATAGAAAAACCAAAGCGAAACTTTGGGCATATAAGTCCCAGGAGTTGCGCAGCGAAACAAAAAACGTGGCAACTAGCAGGGCCACCAAGAATGATTTGAAATTACTCCAGCCTAAGCCTCGCCGGGCATAAAGAAACATCATCAGGGCAACCATGCCCATCAAGATTGGGCCCAAAATATTCAAGACAAAAACTGTGTCGTTAAAAACCCAGTTAAGTAACGTTGCAAACGAATAGAATAATTGACTATAAATGAAAACACTTGGACCCGATAGCAGAACATGGCCCGACCCTATTAACGGAACAACGGTCAAGGTGTCAAGGCCTAGGAGGTAGGGCCAAGCCAGCATGGTGGGTATTGCCCTGATCAAGAGAGGAATAAAGAACGCCGCTAAAAGCCACAGGTTGCTTCTGAGAATGCACCAGAGTTTGCCGAGGTAGCGGTTTGCAGCCATCACCAATCAAACCCAAGATGCCCTAAACAGATTTGTCTGCATATCCGGTTCAAGTTGGCGGGCGATTTTCTACCCAAACTTTTGATTCCTCTTACCCTCACACGTTATCTGCCTACTGACGATTAGTAGACCCTATTATATTTTCCTCACACAGAGGCAACAGACGTACCTTTTATCCAACTGCAAAAAAACACTGCAAACAGCCACAAGCCAACATAGACCACTGTTAAAGCAGGCGAGCCCGGTTTAAGCGATAAACAAGCAGCAGCAGAACCGCTGAGAAAGCCACCGCCAAAGCAGCCAGCGCCCAAACCCGAAGGGGTTCAATCCACCAAAAGAAATACACGCCGCCAAGCAGCGCCCCCGAAGCCCAGGGTGCAAGCGGCAAAAAATAGAAGGGCAAAGGGCAATTCAGCAGGGCGTAGGATAGCGCCAGCAGCGAGAGAACCCAGTAGAACGTCTTCTTGACGCCGCCTACGGTGCATGTCACAATCAAAAAGGGCAGCAGCCAAATTACCCACTGCTCAGAGACGATGCGGTAGGTGAGGAAGAACGCGGCGACACAGAAAAGCATCGCCACAGACAGAGCGTAGGCGGGCAGAACAAAGACCATGCGGCTGATGCGCCAGTACACCCAGAGCAAAACCGCAACCGCCAGCACAAGCGAGGACACAGAAACCAAAAGCGACCCCAACGCCCAACCCTCCAGCCCCGCCGCAAACGACCAGTACGTGAGGCCAAAACTCAGCGGCCCCAGCGGCGTAACCGTGCCCAATCCGCCGGCCCCGCCCAGCAAGAAAAAATCAGAAATAAAGGTTCCCGCCGCGCCCAGATAGGGCAAAAAAATCAGCAGCGAGCAGGCAAAGAACACAGAAAAGAAGCTGCGGCTGCTCCTCCAGCGCTTGGTCGGCGAGGCGGATTTGTAGAGGTAAAACGCAATAGGCACCAAGAAAAGTAGCGGATAGAGTTTTAGCGCCACCGCTAGGCTCAGGCAAACCGCGGCCCATCCCAGCCGCCGCTCCAACAGAAAATACAGGGTTGCAAGCGAAAACAACGCGGGCAACGTATCCCACATGCCCCACCCCGCTGAAACCCAAATCACGTAGGGATTAAGAAACCAAAGCGCCGCCGCAGCCACCCCCAACCCGGCTTTCCCCGAAACCTTCGCCACAAGCTTGTAGAGCAGAAGCGCCAGCAATACATCCGAAACCAAAAAGGGCACTTTAACCACAAAATCAAAGAGCAAGCCGGGAACCACCGTCACCGAGTATGAGGGATAGAAATTAAGCGCAGAGGGCAAACTCGACATAGCTATGGTTCCAGTCGGCAGCACCCCGCTTAGACCGCTGTAGCCGTAGGCAATTGGCACCATCATGTAGTGGTACCACAGCGGGGGAAAACCCACCAGCGCCAGCGGACCCTCCTGCAAAATACGCTCCGAGAGAAGATACCACACGTACATGTCAAAGGGATGCGCAGAAATCGGCATCAAAGCCAGCCGAACAGCTATGCCCACCGCTAATATGAGTGCTAATCGATGGCCAGAAAAGAAGCAGCGCAACCACACAAAAAACATCTTTACCAGCTAGACAAAACAAGAAACAAACATATTAACAGTAACACAAAAGCGGGCTCAGTAGTAGTTGATGCCCCACAGATTCAGCTTCGACACGTTACCTGCCTTAAGCTCCTTTATCAACTCAACCGTTTCTTTATGATCCAGCTCCGTGAGGGTATAGAAGCTCTCCACCAAAAACAGGTGCAGACCAAGCGCCTCAACCCCGGCTAACTCGAATTCCCGCAGAAACCGAAAATAATCCTTAGGCATAGCCAATGCATAGTGGAACCAAACCCCCTGCATCTTCATCCGCTTAACAAGCTTGCCCACAGCAAAGATTATGTCCCAATCACTGGGCTGCCCTGTTTCCCATATGGCTTCGATTAAAAAATGGTCCCGGTCACGAACCGCAGCCAGCTCAACGCTAACAGAGTTCTTGCCCACCTCAGCAGAGACCTCATAACCCTTACGCTGCAGATACTCTGTTACACTTTGCACAACATCAGATTGAGCTAACACAAAACCACCCAAAACTACATACAATCTAAGGCAAACTGATTTTTTAGGTTTACGCCAAAACAAACCGCGTCGAATCTTTGACTAAGTCTCTGTGGGCATGGCTTAGCAGTCACATAGGTTTATTTCAACGCCCAATTTAGGCTAAAGTGAGGACGACAATTTTGATCGAACAAACCAGCTCCGCCGCCACACAGCAACAACGCCCAATCCGCGCCGCCCCAAAATATGTGTACCTTTTCCGTGAAGGAGATGGAAAAGACAAAAAACTCCTCGGAGGCAAAGGCGCGGGACTCTGCGAGATGACTCAGCTTGGCCTGCCGGTGCCGCCGGGCTTTGTGATAACCACCCAAACCTGCCTTGAATACTTCCAAGCTGGCTTCCAGTTCCCCCAGGGCCTAGCCGACCAAATACAAGCCGCCATGGCAGAAGTCGAACACGACATGGATCTGGGTTTTGGCAACCCCGACAAGCCGCTTTTGGTGTCGGTACGCAGCGGCGCAGCCATATCCATGCCCGGAATGATGGACACCGTGCTTAACCTGGGCATAAACGACTGCACCGTGGAGGGTCTTATAAAACGCAGCGGAGAGGAACGCTTCGGCTATGACAGCTACCGCCGCTTCATCTCGCTTTTCGGCAGCATCGTACTCAACATCGGCGACGAAGAATTCCACTCAGCCATGGAGAAACTCAAGCAGGACCGCCACGCCACAGCAGACACCGAGCTTGACGCCGCTGACATGAAGGAACTCGTCAGCATCTACAAACACATCATCGAACAGAAAACAGGCAAACCCCTCCCACAGGACCCCTACCAACAACTCTACCTCGCCATAGAAGCCGTCTTTGCCTCATGGAACGGCAAACGAGCAGTCGACTACCGGCGAGAATTCAAAATCACATCCAAAATCGCCAACGGAACCGCCGTCAACGTGCAAACCATGGTCTTCGGCAACATGGGCAAAAACTCCGCTACAGGCGTAGCCTTCACCCGCGACCCCGCCACCGGAGAAAACGAGCTCTTCGGAGACTACCTGCTAAAGGCACAGGGCGAAGACATAGTCGCGGGCATCCGCACCCCCAAAACCATCGTGGAGATGCGCCGGGATCTGCCCCAGATGTATAGTGAACTCCAAAGCGTACGCCACACATTAGAGCAGCATTTCCATGAGCCCCAAGACATGGAATTCACCATCCAAGAAGGCAAACTCTACATGCTTCAAACCCGCAACGCCAGAATGAACGCGGCAGCCAACATCAAAGTCAGCGTAGACATGGAAAACGAAGGCTTAATCCAAAAAGAAGACGCGCTGCTACGCCTCGACGCATCACAGCTTACCCAGCTGATGTACCGCCAAATCGACCCCGCCAACACCCTGCTGCCGCTGGCCACCGGGTTAGGCGCATCCCCCGGCGCAGCCTCAGGCGAAGTGGTCTTCGACGCCGACGAAGCCGAACGCCAGGGCAAAGCAGGCAAAAAAGTCATCTTGGTCCGCGAACAAACTAAACCCGAAGACATCCACGGCTTCTTCGCTGCACAGGGCATCCTCACCTCGGTCGGCGGTAAAACCAGCCACGCCGCAGTTGTAGCCAGAGGTATGGGTAAACCCTGCGTTTCAGGAGCTCAAGACATCAAAATTGATCAGTACAAGAAAACCGCGCAGGTCGGCGCAACCACCCTAACAGAGGGCACACTCATAACCATCGACGGCACCTCGGGCAAGGTGTGGCTGGGCGAGGTTCCCATGGTGGAGCCTGAGTTTTCAGAGGAAATGCAGACGGTGCTGGGCTGGGCAGACAAATTCCGCAGGCTAGGCGTGCGGGCAAACGCCGATACCCCCCAGGATGCGGAGCAGGCGCTGCGATTCGGCGCCGAGGGCATCGGGCTATGCCGCACTGAACGCATGTTCAACGCCGCTGACCGCATCGGGCTCTTCCAAGACATGATTTTAGCGGATAACAGAGAGGAACGCTTGGAGGCGTTAACTCGGCTGCTGCCCCTCCAGAGAAGGGACTTCGTGGAGATTCTTCGCGCCATGGAAGGTAACCCCGTTACTATTCGCCTGCTGGATCCGCCGCTGCATGAATTCTTGCCCACAGAGCAAGCCGTGGAACGCCAAATCGACACCCTCCAGAAATGCCAAGACGCCCTGAGCAGACTCTGCGAGCTTCCCCAACTGCTACGCAGCATAGATCCCAGCCTTGAACCAGCCCTCACCGAAAACGAGCATGCACTGCAAAACCTCGCTACACTGGAAACCTCGGAACTTAACAAGAAAATGGAGACATTGCAGAAGATCCGCAGCCTCCGCGAAGTTAACCCGATGCTGGGGCACCGCGGCGTCAGGTTAGGCATAACTTACCCTGAAATCTACGAGATGCAAATCGAAGCCATCTTCCAAGCCGTCGGCGAACTCATAAAGGAAGCTTTCCCGGTGAAGGTGGAAATCATGATTCCGCAGGTCTGCACCAGCCAAGAACTCAACCGCGTCTACGGCATGATCCGCCGTGTGGAACACCGAGTCAAAGATCAACTGCACATAGACATCCCCTACTCGGTAGGCACCATGATCGAGGTGGTCCGCGCCTGCATGCGGGCGGGTAAACTGGCGGAGATGGCGGAGTTCTTCAGCTTCGGAACCAACGACCTGACCCAGGCGACCTTTAGCTTCTCACGGGAAGACGCCGAAAACAAGTTTCTCCCCTTCTACAACGAACACAAAATCCTCCAAGACAACCCCTTCGAAATCCTCGACGTCAAAGGCGTCGGCAGACTCATGGCGATTACGGTGGAGTATGGACGCAAAACCCGCCCTGAACTCAAAATAGGCATCTGCGGTGAACATGGAGGCGAACCAAGCTCCATCGAATTCTGCCACCGCATCAACCTAAACTACGTAAGCTGCTCACCCTACCGCGTCCCCGTGGCAAGGCTGGCGGCGGCTCAGGCAAGCATCAAAGAGAAAAAAGGCATCATAAAACCCTACAAGTAACCTACGGGTTCTCTTCAACCCCGAGCTTTTTGAACAGGTACCGAGAGGACAGAACAGCAAAAACCAGAGCAGTTACCAAAGCAGCCAACAGAAAATCGCCGACGCCCACAGCCAAACCTATCGCAGCGGTAGCCCAAAGACTCGCCGCGGTGGTTACACCCTGCACCTTATCCTTGTCTGCCCAGATGGTGCCGGCGCCGATGAACCCGATGCCCGCCACTATCCCCGCTGCTACCCGCGCCGGATCCATGCTGAAGCCTAAGGAGACAACGGTGAAGAGGCAGGCGCCCAGGCAGACCAGCATATGGGTTCGAAGCCCAGCTGGTTTATGGATGGCTTCCCGCTCAAAACCCACGATGCCGCCAAGCAGAATCGCTAAAAGCAAGCTGGCGACAACCTCAAAAGTCAGAACCGTCTGCACATAAATAAAGTGGAAGTTTAAGTATAAAAATACACATCGCTGCTCGGCATGTCAGGTTAGCGGGCAATGAAAGCCTTATCTATTTTCCTGAGAAACCAAGATACTGCATCAGCGGGTTCTTTGGGATGACGGTTTTTGAATTATTTTCTTCTATCAAACATGACGTCGCCTACTGGTTTAGCGGAAAAAGCGAAGTTAACGCCGACGTCTTCTTTCACCCCGCTAAATATGCGGTTTGCTTACCCATCGACATGGTGGTTGCAGACTCGAAGGTGTCACGGCAGGGCATCGAAGCCTACAAAAACAGAATCGTAACAAACCAAAAAATCTGCCCTATCATCGTCGTTAAGCATCCACGCAAAGAACTCTACGCTGTTCTAGATGGACACCACCGCTACTACGCCTACCGGGAACTGGGCCGGCAAGAAATTGACTGCGCCATAGCCGGCGACTACTCCAGCGTAATCTTCTACCTAACACAGCACGGGTACTTCCAGCCAAGCCCCGAATTCACCGAGGGACTCCGCCAACCAGCTATCCGCTTGCACCAGAACCTAAAACAGTTCCTCAGCAACTTTATTGAGAACATAAAACAGCAGGACTAATCATCGAGGGATTCAATCATTTCTCGGCCACAGCACCAAGGAGCCTTCTCCACGTTGCGTTTAACATCGCCGGTGCAGCTGACCTCGTATTCCCCTCGGACTCTTCGGTGACAAACTGGACATTCAAACGTGGGCATATCAATCGATGGAAAGAAACAAACGTGGGTATAAGAGATTTTAGGTCTAATCTTGTGAAGCGGTGCCCTTGCTTGGATAATAGGGTTGATTTAAACTAAACAAAAAAAGGAAAGGGGGAAGATTTGTTGTTGCACTGTTTTATGGTCGTTTGCGTAGCACCAGGATGATAACGACGCCGATGATTGCCACAAAGGCAAACAAACCAGCGATCGCCGGAACAAAATACTGATCCGAAATCGAAGGTGCCGGAGTCGGCGATGCAGTAACTGCAGGAGCAGCCTCCATCACAGAGAAGGCAGTCGTCGAAGACGAAGGCCAATACCCATTAGTACCGGCAAAAGTCGCAATAACCTGATAAGTGCCAGGAATATCCGGCGCCCAAACCAAGTTATAGTTACCCTTCGCATCAGTCAACGCCTCGCCAATACTGCGATAGTTACCGTTTGCATCCACCACGCTGATGTCAACTGTGACACCCTCAAAGGTAGAAGGCAAAGGCTTCTGCTGATAGACATAGCCCATCCAATCACTCATAGCTGCATCGGAAGCGCATGGAATACCATTGGGGAACCGCGCTGCCTGCTCATCCTGCTTTGAACCCGCGCTGATGTCTAGAACCGAGCCAGTGATAACTATTGGCTGGTCTGAGGCAGCAGCAAGGTTTGGAGCAGAAACCGACAGCGTAGTTGGACCGCGCCCGACAGTGTAGATGTTGTTGTCATAGCCGTTAAGCCAGTTGCAGTAGCCGTCAGCCATAGCATAGCTAAAGGTGTTAAATGAACCAGTGTAATCTGAGATTTCCCAGATCAACTCGCCCGAAGTCGCATTGACCGCATATGACATTTGTCCTTTGCTGATTGGTGTAATGATAGTGTGCTGTGTCGCAACCGCATAGATAACGCCGTTACCAACAGCCTGTATGTAGGATGGGAAGTAGCCTGGAACCGAAGTGCCCGTGTCAGTAGTGTTACCCGCTGTGTTACCGTTACCATAAGTCCACGTTCTAACACCCGTAGTCAAGTTATAGCAGTACATAACACCGCCATAAGCAAGACCATAAATGTTACCGTAGGCCGTCTGAGTAGAGTAATACGGGAAGTAGGGGTTGCCAAAGTAGTCAAGCGGCGTAATATCCTGCTGGTTTAAAGTGTTAACCTTGTTGGTTTCCCAAAGCAGCTTGCCCTTATCAGAATCTTTAGTGCTGTAGCCCTTAATGTTCTGTGTCTCTCTGCTAACTTCAGTTACAACCTCAGCGACTGGATCAAAGCCACCGAAAGTGTAGGATTCATCGTTCTTGTGCGTGATGGTTGGACTGGTCCAAAGAATACTGCCGATTGCGCCCTTAGACGAATTCAAGTTAATCTTGTAGTACGTCCAGTTTGCGCTTGTCACATAGACTGTGCCTGAAGTGTTCTGTGTCACACCAGAGTTGCTTGAGTAGGATCCGTTTCTGCAAAGCATGTAATCCGCGTACTTCACTGCCAAAACCGTAGGTGCCGCTCTACACCAGGATAAGGATACGTTCTGGGTGTTAGCATCTAGGTACTCGTAGCGTATGCTCATGGTTGCGTTGACTGTGGTTGAACCCAATACAGTAGTTGAAACGTTCTCGCTTGTAACTGTCTTGACGTTGTTAACGTAGGTGGTTGTGTTGACCAAGGCATATGTTGTTCTGGAACCGCCAGTGGAAGTGTCAATGGTAATGGTGTTTCCTGTGCCAGTGTAGCCTGCGCCTCGGAAGAGTTTGGAAGAGTTCCATAGCGAAAGGAAGTAGCCAGTTGTGCCGTTGCTAAAGACGTTGTATTTTAGCAATTCACCCTGAGGACCAAGCACTGAAAAGCCCGACGGTGAACCTGACACGTTAAAGAGGTTCTTGCCGGTCCACATGTCATAGACGTTACCAAAGTTGCTTGCGCTTGTGCAAAGCCACGCAGGGTAAACGCCGTGCTGGTTAGGTGACTGAACATCAAAGGTATAGCCACAGGCAATAGCTGGAAGGTCGCTGCGTCTCCAAATTTCCTCACCAGTCCGTAAATCAACGCAGACACTGTCTCCGCTGCTTACGCCCGTAAAGGAAACTGGTTCTCTGTAGAATAAGCGTCCGTACATGATGATGGGATTGGTGTATCGGTTGTTGTATGCAGAACCCTCAAAGTAAGTGTCGCCAGCGGTCTCAAATCTGTCGCCTCCAACAACACCGCCTTCCTGAAGCGGCTTAGTCCACATAACGTGGCTAGTCAAAGAACCGACTGCGTCACCTGGATACCTCTGAATCCCCGATTGACTCATTGGAACAGTGCTTATTGTGCCATAGCTCACATCAGAGAGGCACACTGAACCTATTCCTAACCAGTCAGACGAGATGGTAAACCAGTAGTTGTTTTCGCCATAAATTGGACGCGTCCAGTACTCAACAGGCAAAGCATAGCTAGCAGGGAACTCTTTCACGGGGTCTTCTTGAACAATCAATGTACAGTTAGCAGTGCTTGGAAGCCATTTGTCTCCAACAGCAGATGCAGTGGTTGTGTCAAACCAGGTTGAGTTAAGCACGTTTCCACCAAACAGGAAGCTGATGTTATATTGACCAACAACTGTAGGTGTGAAGCGGAAGAACTGAACACCGGTTGTATCCTCCACTGTATCCCAGTGGTAGACTTCTGCTTTGCCGTTTGGATCTGTGATGGTGATGGTGTAGTTGTGGTTTCTAAAGGTGTTAAACATCGTTGAACCGGATAGTGGGTTCATTCGAAGGTAAGCATAGACTAGGGCTGACTGTCCAACCCCGATAATTGGAGGCTGGGCGGATACTGCGGCGTAAGTGCTGATTTCATATGGAGGGGTGTGTGCGCTGGCGCTTGGCAGTAGTGTTGTTGCTCCGGCAGATATCATTAGTAGTATTGCAATTGATATAGCCATTATTCTTGTATATCT
This sequence comes from Candidatus Bathyarchaeota archaeon, assembly GCA_026014735.1. Classification (NCBI taxonomy): domain Archaea; kingdom Thermoproteati; phylum Candidatus Bathyarchaeota; species Candidatus Bathyarchaeota archaeon. Next base: position 121,981 of record JAOZHT010000001.1, on the reverse strand, counting down.
GGTTTTTAGCATTTTCATTTGGTTTTTTCTCCTAATGTATAGCCATTTAGATATCAGAATTAGCTTTAAGCTTCACTCACATGGAGTGAGTACTGAAAAATAGCTAAAATAAGGGAACGCTTGCTTGCTAACATGAATCCTTTAAGCACATAAATGCCAAAAAGACATAGGGCAAAAAGCAAATAAATAAAAAAACCTGCAGTCAACCATAAACATACCAAAAAGCGCCAAACCACCCACCAAATCAAATGTGGCCCCATCAAATAAGAAAAAGCGAATTAACGTTAACCCGCAAATAAGTTTTAATTGGTTCTGACCAATGAAATTAGAAGGTTGAGAGAGGGGAAAGTTAACTTAAAAGCAGGTAAAATTCAGGAAGAGAGAGGGGAAACAATTACCTGCTTTTAAGCCAACCCTTTCCGTTATCATATAATGTATGTATTGAAGCATAAATAATCATGTGACTGTAGTTAGGCAACAACAGAAGCTTCCACAAAAAGAGTGTTAAGCGGATTCAGCCATGTGCTGAGGTCGAGCGGCACAAAAATATTCGACCCATATGCCAATTCGGCTTCAGCAGCCGGACCCGCCTAACTTGTCGGGCACCAGAACGCTTTTCCACACAGGATTAGAATTTTTCTAAACAATAAAAGACGTTGTGGGTTCACTGCTGCTGTAACAAATATGGCGAGTTAGCCGAAGGCTGTTAATATTCAAGACATCATACTCGATAATTAAGACAATTTTATCCGCTAAATGCATGCTAAAAATCAAAACAAGCACTCAAAGGCATGAATTGCAAACCCTTTTATCCCGCATTCAACATAAAGATAGGTTGATGACCGATATGAAGCGAACTCAGGCACTCAGTTGCATAAACGAGATACAGGACGCATGCATGGACCTCTCCCAAGCAGACAAGCAGCAAATCGAAATAAAAAACAACGTCCAACATGCCGACGGCTACACCATCCTAATCAAATCATTCCTCACCAACGTGCGCAAACGACAAGTATCATCGATAGCACAAAAATATCAGCTCTCGATGCAGGAAGAAGACGAAGGCCTAATGATTTACCAGCCCACTAAAACCAAACAAACCCAAAAACAAGCCTAACCATAACCAAAAACCCTAAGTCAATCTTTTCTTTTCGTTGACTCTAAGTGAGCTACGTTTGAGACCTCTGGCGGAGACAGAGGAAGCCTGCTCTATACATGACTCCTGTGGAAAAGGCTGTGATGGCGTTTTGCGGGGCCGCCTTTTTTATCCAACGGTTAGTTGGTTGGGAGAGTAACAAAAAATGTGGTTCCCTGCCCTTCTGTGCTTTCAAAGCGGATATTGCCTCCCTGCGCCTCTATAACCCGCTTGCAGACAGCTAACCCGAAGCCTTGTCCCTTGGCTTTGGTGGTGAAGAGCGGCATAAAGAGTTTCGGTTTTATCTCATCAGAAATTCCAGTTCCAGTATCACTAACCACTACCTCCACGGATTTTTGACCGTCAATGTATGTACTCGCTACGGTTAATCTCCCGCCATTAGGCATCGCTTGTACGGCATTAGTCACCAAGTTAATCAGCACCCTCTTTAGCAGTTGAGGGTCAGCATAAGCGCTTAAAGCCTTAACATCTAAGGTGCACTCAACGTTCCTTGGAACATCCACCTGCGTTAAGACCCCGCTGATTAGTTGCTTTAAATCAAGCATTTGCTTCTGAACCGTAACCGGCTTAACAAAAGTCTGCAAATCAGAAACGATCTTATCCATATAACTGACTTGGTCAGAGAGGTTTTGCAGGCTCTCGAGCATTTTTGCTTTCCCTGGGTCGCTGTCATCTATGTCGGATATCTCAATCTTGGCAAGATACAGTTCTCCAACGATTGTCTGCAGGGGGTTGCGCAGGTCATGCCCAACCATACCGGCTGTCTGGCCGATAGCGGCTAACCGCTCGGCTTCCCTTAGCTGCGCCGTGCGCTGTGCAACAAGCGCTTCCAAACGTTTGTTATACTCTTCTATCTGCGCTTCCATTCGCTTGCGTTCGGTAACGTCGATAAACGAGGATAAAATGCAGTCTTCCCCGTTGATCTCTATAAGTTCAGCGGATACATTCACAACTACTTTGTCTCCGCCTTTTCGGTACATCTCATATTCATGGTTACGAAGGTATCCGTCGGATAGAAGAGTCCTTGTGAAATTGACGCGTTGATCAGCGTTTCCCCATATACCTAAATCTGTGCTGCTTTTTCCAATCGCTTCTTCTCGGCTGAAACCAAACAAGCTATAGGTAGATTCGTTAATATCTAAAACTGCTCCATCTTCTAGCCGGGTTATAGTTATAGCTATGGGGCTGTTATTGAAGGCCTTTGCGAATTTTTCCTCAGATTTTCCTAGGGTGTCCTGAGCTTTTTTGCGGTCAGTGATGTCCCTATCGATCCCCCTGTAGCCCCTCAACTGTCCCTTCTCATCTATAATGGGGACGCCGCTGGTCTCAAGAAGCACAAGTGACCCGTCCTTAGCTACATTCCAGTTCTCAAGATTATAGAAGGGCTCCTTCCTGTTTGCGATATCTACATATTGACTGAGAATTTTTTCACAGTCCTCTTGAGCAAGCAAATCAAACGGAGTCTTACCCACCACTTCAGTTGGGTCATATCCTAAAACGTCCTTGATTTTTGGGCTAACATAGGTGTAGACTCCATCCTCATCCACCTGCCAAATAACATCACTCGTACTCTCAACCAAAGCTCTAAATCGCTCTTCAGCCTCTTTGCAGGCAATTTCGGTTTTCTTGCGAGCAGTAATGTTGGAAAACATCGCCAGAGTACCCGCAAAGTAACCATAGCCATCTTTGAGTGGTGCACCGCTTATTATCAGCCAGACATCCGATCCGTCCTTTGCTTGGACTTTGAAATCATAGCTTTCGGGTGCCCCCGACTTGCGTTTTTCCCAGTGACTGTAGGCTTGCTGGAGCTCTTTTTTTGGAGCAAATTTGAATGCGCTTTTGCCCATCAGCTCTTCGACTTTATAGCCGACCCAATCTGCCAAGATCTTGTTAACGAATGTGACTTTGCCCTGCGTATCCAGTATCAAGATGCCCTCGTGTGCGGCGTTGACGATCTGGCGATATTTTTCTTCACTCACACGCAAAGCAGCCTGCATCTTCAATTCTTTGCTTAAATCCACAGTGAAAACGGAGACCCCCACTATTTTTCGGTTGGCAGCTTTTACGGGGGCATGGCGGGCTAAAACCCATGTTGGTTTTTGTTTGTCGCCGCTGATTTTTGTCTGTTCCTCAACGGATTTTCCAGTCAATGCTTCATCGACGTTGGCCTTGAGTTTTGCTCTGTCAACGGCATTGGGTATGCATTCGAGAATATTTAGTCCACGCGCAATGTCGATGCCGTAGAGACCCTTCATTCGCGCTTTATGGAAGATGTTAAAAAACACGTATCGGTAGTTTGTATCGAGAACAAAAAAGGAGCCTTCGATACCCGCCAGGGCAGCTTCGAGGAGCACGCGCATGTCGATTCCTGATTCCTTGCAGCCATCAGAAAGAAACATGTTTTTTGCTTTATTCAAGTAGGAGCCTCGTCGTTTTCTAATCATAAATCGCCGTTACTGCTACAATAAATATCAAGTACGGATATTTATATGCTCAATGATTGAATATTGACAGGGGCGAAATGCCTCAAACCATTTGTCTGGCAGCCACAAAAAGAAAAGGGAGTAATTCTGATTCCGGCTTGGCGGGTTTAGTCCTCGTCGGGTTCGCGGTCTCTTAGTAAAGAAGCCACAGAGACAACTGCGGCTATGACACTTATGATTATAGCCACATAGACTAAAGTGCCGTCTGCAGCCTCCGCATCTATGCCCGCTGTGCCTTTTGGTCCCCGATCCCCCGCTTCGCCTGTGTCGCCTTTGGGTCCAGTTAAATCCGGCACAGTTATGGATGCGTTTGCTGTTAACCCGGTTCGGGTTGCGGCCAGTAGGGTGTAGTTGCCGCTGAGGCTGGTTGGGATTATCAGGGTTGCTGTGAAGTTGCCTTGGGCGTCGGCGAAGGCGTAGTCGGTGAAGTTGAAGGCTGAAGTGTAGTACTGCCCCAGTAAAGTGAAAGCCGCGATGTCAGCGGGGCTAAAGCCGATGCCTGCGACTTTGATGATGTTGCTGTTTGGGGGTGTCACCGCGATTTTGGGGTTAGCTGCATATGCTAGGCTGTATTCTTTGTAGGCGGTGACGGTGGAGGTTTTTGCGACTATGTAGTAGTTGCCGTAGGGCAGGGTGGGCAGGGTTACTTCTTTGGTGAATAAGCCCATGCTGCTGGTGGTTATGGATTCGGTGAAGTTATACACGACCACGCCGGTGGTTGCGTTGGCCAAGGCAAGGTAAACCTGCTCGCTTGGGTCAAAGCCGTTGCCGATTACAGTGATTACTTTGCTGTCGCTGGTTGGAGCAACATTTATGATGGCGACGGTGGATGCGTCCGCAACCGCCAATAGGGGCATAGCCAGCATGGCGCAGAGCACCGCTAAAGCTGCGAAGCTACGAGTTTTTTTATACATTTGTTTTCCGTTCATTTTATTCACCTTTATTCGTACCTCAACGCCTCTACGGGCTTGAGCTTTGATGCCTTCCATGCGGGGTACAGGGCAAAGATAACGCTGACGCCTATACCGAAGCCGAAGGCGCCCAAAAGCACTAGCGGAGTCAACGTGGGAGTGATGGTTAATCCGCCGCCTCCGCCCAGTAGCCCTGAGCCCAAGATTTGTGCAACAGCCACTGCTAAGCCGTAACCAGCGATTATCCCGATAACGGCGCCGATGACGCCTATGATGGCTGATTCGCCCAGGAAAATCGAGAGCACCGTGCGGCTTTTCATGCCTAACGCTTTGAGCGTGCCGATTTCGCGTGTGCGTTCAATCATGGAGACAATCATGATGTTCATTATGCCTACGCCGGCGACTAGCAGCGAGATGCCTGCGATGCCTAAGAGGAACAGTTGTATGGTGCTAAAGATTGTGTTAATCATGCTGAGCATCGAGGTGGAAGATAAAACCGAGACGTTAGAGCCATAGTGGTCCTTAATCGCTTCAGTTACCGAATCTATCGTGGCGTCGCTGCTGTCTGTGAGCTTCAATACTATCATGCTGCATTTGGCGGAGCCTAAAAAGTCCTCGGCTTTCTCTAAGGGAATATACACGCCGCTGTCCGATGGACCCGATAGGGTCAAGCCGCCGACTTCTTCTAGCACGCCTGAAACAACCATCGTGGTGGTTTGGTTGGTAAGCGGGTAAGCTGACGAGTTGGTCCATGTGAGGTTGATGTGGTCGCCGACGCCGAAGTAGAGGGTGCTGTTGTCGCCGGGGTCAACAACCCTAGCGCCCACGATGGCCTCGTCTAAGTCGGGGTTGGAGGGTATGCTGCCGTCTTGAGCTACGAAGGTGTTGCTGTAGATTTCCTCGTAGGTTGCGAAGTCAACGCCGTAGATGGTTACGGATTCATCAAGGTCTGCGGTTTGCACGTATCCGCTGTGGCTGATGACGCCTGCTGTCGCTACAATATCGGGGGAGAGGTCACTGATTATTTCGGTGTCGTTGAGGTAGAGTGCAAACCCCGAATCATCATTTGATAAGCCAGAAAAGCCGCCGCCGCTGGTGGATCCCTGGTTTGAGAAATCAGCAAAGCCGCCGCCGGCAGTGACGACAAGGGTGTCTGCGGCTAAGCCCTCGTTTAGCTGGCTTGTCAGTGACGCCTCCAGCCCCTGGGTGATGGATAGCAGCGCCACGATGGCGGCGATGCCGATGACAACGCCCAGCGTCGTTAAAGCAGCTCTGAGTTTGCGGAGCCGAATGGCATTGAAAGAGTAACCGAAGATATCGCTGGACCGCATCTTAATTCACCACTTGCTCGGATATTTGACCGTCAACCATCCGGATGGTTCTTGTGGCTTCATGGGCTAGTTTTTCGTCGTGGGTAACCATGATTATGCTGACTCCTTTTTCTTTGTTTAGCAGGTGGATTAAATCCAGAATCTCCTTTGCTGTTTTTGAGTCAACGTTTCCTGTGGGTTCATCAAGCAGCAGGAACTTGGGGTCGTTAGCTAGCGCCCTTGCGATTGCGACTCGTTGTTGTTGTCCACCGCTTAATTCAGTGGGTTTATGCTTCATCCTGTCTTTGAGGCCCACTGTTTCAAGAAGCTCGGTTGCGCGTCTGCGTCTTTTTCGTTTGCGTACGTTAGCGATGGATAGGGCTAACTCTACGTTGTCGCGGGCGCTTAACCTGGGGATGAGATTGAAGAACTGGAAAACAAAGCCTATTTTGAGTCGCAGCTCGGAGAGTTGGTTATCGTTGAGCATTGCGACGTCTAAGCCGTCGATTAGGAGCCTGCCTGATGTTGGCTTGTCGAGTGCTCCGATGAGGTTGAGCATGGTGGACTTGCCGCTTCCGGATGGTCCAAGGATCGATACGAATTCGCCGGCGGCGACGTGGAGGTTTATGCCTCTGAGTGCTTCAACCGGCACTTTTCCAAGCATATAGGTTTTTTTTAAATCTATAGCTTCAACTATTGCTACCATTTTTTTTCCCACTTATGTGAATATATTTGATAGCAATATATTGAGGCGGCTTAAAAGGTATACTCATTCCAAATGAGCACCACTCAGGTCTGGAGCTTGAGGAATTTTGCCCTAGGAAACTTGAGTTTCCCCACATACTTAATTATCCACTGCACCAAATCATCGTATGCCCTTGAACCCTCCGCAGTTAAGCATACCAACCCCTCATCGGTGACGGCGACAAAGCCCTTCTCAGACATCCATGCCAGATACTTCACCAAATTATCGTACGCTAATCCTGTGGAGGTGGCGAGCGCGGTTTTGTTCATTTTGTTTTTTTCTTTAAGCGCCTTGATTATGCGGGCGATGACGTAGAGGTCGGGTTTAGAACTCTGCTCGCCTAAGCTCAACGCTAAACCACCGCAGCTCCCAAAGTAGATTATCTAAGGTTCTGATTTGATGATAACGCCTCGAGAAGTCCTTGCGCAACAGCAAATACACGACCAGAAGCGAAATCAACGCTAAAACGGGTCCCCCAAGCACCCCCGTCTCATGCAGAAAAATAAACGCCACCCCATTACCTACCAGCGCTATAGCAAAGAAGCTTATGATCCAATACGCCATCAATTTAAGAAAACTGTATATGGCGTAGCCGACTCTGCCAATCGAGATTTCATCGAAGGTTTTGTCCCAGTCGAGTTCCGTTAGGATTTTTAGCGCCGCCGGGAAACCGCTGGATAGTTCCCCTTTCCATTCCCCTGTTTTGATAGAGTTCACTTTTTTTCTGATGAAAACCACGCCCAGCGAGATTCCGCCTATGGGTATGAGCAGCAGCAGAAGGGCAGTTAGGAAAAGCTGGGGCTTATCGAGCGTCGCGACCAGGTTGAGAAAGCCGATGCTGGCGCCCACAGCCAAAAAAACAATGATAGAACTCACCACGATGAGCGCGAATTTCTTAAGCGCAGAGGTCAACGCATTGTACTGCTTAACCTGGTCAAGCGTCTCCATAAGCTCAGCTACCTTAGCAACCACGTTCTGCTCAGTTAACTCGGCGCCACGAATGTTCTCAGCCATTCTAAACTTCCCAATGCACCGGGAGGAGTGCTCAATCACTAGGTAAACCCTACCGATATAAACCGCGCTCCTTCCCAATGAGGCACCATTTTATAGCTAAAAGAAGAAGCGCCAGGGCACGCAACGTCCTATCGCTTGCTCTGCCACCTCTACCCCCCTCTATTTATAGCAACATAGAAGCGGCAACTGCTGCACCACCACTACCTCCCTCCCCTTATAAAAACAAAGGTTGTTTGAATGCTGTCGCTGCGGAGCGGTTTGACGTTTTTAACGTAAAACTTTTAGTGGATAAATCAAACCACCGGCAGAACCAAAGTGAAAAACCAAACAATACACCCCTGACCCAACCCGCGATAGTACGGAAAAGGTCATTGCGTGGAGCCTGCGGTTTTCCGATGCCTTCTAAAAAGCAACAAAGCCGTCACAAAAACTAAGATAACAGACAGAATGATTAAAGCGATTGTGGTCCACAATACGGTTGGCGTATAGCCGGGGAGTTCTATGCTGGCATAGGTTAATTGTCCGAAAACAGCGGCTGAACGTATAGTTCCCACCTCACCACCATACAGCAAATTCAAGTTTCCCCGGGAATCAAAGGCGACATCAACTATTTGTGCCATGTCCACGTAATAATCATCTATATTGGGGAAATTGCCAAGTTTCTGAATAGCCCAGTTTGTCCCTGTCCATTGCAGATACATTAAACTGCTTAGTGTTTGGTTGCTGTAGTTAGTGGTGTAGAAGAAAATCTGAGGATTATCGTAAGAATCTAAATGTAAATACGCTTGCCCATTTTTGTACCCATCCTTCAGACTTGGAGAATCAAGAGCTTGAGTATGCCAAACAATCCCATCCCAATTTGCATAATTTAACGATGAATCAAATCTGAAACTATTATCTGTCGTATATGAAAAATTCTGATCTTGAACATAACAAAAGCTTGGTTTACCAGTAGCGTCAACGGCTACGTTGTAAATCTGTGAGACATTTGAAGCTACAGTTTTAATGCTCCATTTTGAAACGCTAAGTTCAACAAAGTTTACATTATTAGTTGACCATAAACCGTTTTTCCCAAAATTATAATCAATATTTTCAAGGTAAATAATTTGTGGGTTATCGCTTGAATCTAGAGCAATTGAGACCGATTTGTGACCATGGCCTGTTGTGTTAAGATACGTAATAACCTTATTACTCCATCTTGACCCTTCTAAGTGCGCATATTTCAAATAGCTTATTCCATTGCCGTAGGTTGTATACACTGTTTGAGGGTTGCCTTTTGAGTCTAAAACCGTAGAAAAACTCGTTGCCGATGAATCTATTGTTTGAAAAATCCAGTTGTCACCATTAAAAAACGCATACTTTAGAATGTTGTTATCAAGATAAATGATATGCGGAAGATTGTTCGAATCGAGTGCGAAGTTTCCATTTATTATCGCCGGGTCTAAGGATTGGGCACTCCAGTTTGCGCCATCCCAGACGACATAGTTCGATTTCAAATATATGGTCTCATAGTATGAGTTGTTAACGTAAAAGTCACTGTATAGAACATGTGGGTTACCGTAAGAGTCTATTGCTAAGGAACCGCTCCAACCTTTATCGTCGACCAAATGCGTATTCCATGTTGGTTGAGCATATGCGGGAAGGACAAAAGACTGAGTAACTGTCACAATTAAGGAACAAAGTATAAGCAGTAAAGCTATACCCTCAGCCACTTTTCCCATACTTACTCTTTCAACGTTTTAGCGTTAAAAGCGTTCTTGTCCAGAGATGTTGACTAAGCTTTGTCAAAGTTTCTTGACTTAACAACAGAAGGGCACGTGTTCATTGCCGAAACATTTTTTCTCTCGCCTCACGCCAGCGGCACAACTGCCTATAGCGGCGCCAGCGATTCAGTAGTGTGGTGCTTGCATAGCGCTATCTAGCATGGATAGAACTTCTGCTGGCTGCGCATACGTTTCCATATACCGCCTATATAAAAGGGGCCTTTAGATTTGTGCAAGCAACAGAGAGCCAGCGTTCACGCAGGATTAAAAAACAGAAAAGGCTAAGTCACCACACGCTGTTGCCTCATGCCACTTGCGCGATTCGCCATTGCTGCTTTGTTCTTGTATCAGGTGTAGTGTTTGCTGCTGTTTTGTTGTTGTTTACCGTAACAATCTTATGTTTGCATCTTTAAGCTATAGGGTATGTGGTGTGGTTAGCGATGCAGAAGGTTTGGGATGAACTTAAAAAGATCGAAGCGCAGGCTGAGCAGATCCAGTCTGAAGCCAAAGAGAGGGCAAAAAACATCACGTTACTATCAAAGCAGGAATCCGACAAGTTAATGGCTAACAGCAAAGCCTACGGTGAAGAAGAAGCCGCTAAAATCTACGGCAAAGCCGTATCGGAAGCCAACCAGCACAGAGCCGAGTTGCTGGATGCCAACGAGCAGAAAGCCGCCGAACTCAAAGCCCAAGCGATGCAGCGCATGGACAGCGCTGTTTCCTTGATTGTTAAAGCGGTTTTAGAGGAATAAATCTGACCCAGACAACCCGCTACGCATCGGTCCTTGCCAAAATTGGGGCGCAACGTGGCGATTTACTCACCGACTCCAAAATCAAAATTTTGGCGGACAGCAAAAACCTCGCTGACTTCGCCTCACAGCTCCGCGACACACCCTACCAGGAGCAAATCAGCAAAATCACGCCTCCATTCACAGGACGCAAACTGGAACGCGCATTCAACGAGAACCTAATTGAACTCTACAAAAAAATCATCAAGTACTCCCCCAAAGCCGCCACCGACTATCTGCAGCTGTATCTGCTGCGTTTTGAGGTGGAGAATGTCAAGTTGCTGGTGAAAGCCACCGTCGCCAAGCTTTCAGCGGAGCAGAAACTCGCCAAGCTCTACCCCTTTGTGCCCTGTCACATCAAAAAGTACCTAGTTTTTGAGGAAGCCGCTAAAGCCTCCACGATGGTTGCGCTGGTGCATAGCTTCATGAAAACCCCCTATTATGCTCCGCTTTCTTCGGGGCTGGAAAGCTACAACCAAAACGGCTCAACCACCTGCCTTGACGTGTTCCTCGACGCCTTCTATTACGAGCACCTCTACCAAGCCTACCAGAAGCTGCCCCGCAGAGAAAAATCGCATGCACACATCTACGCAAGCATCGAAAACGACGGCTACATCCTGATTTCGCTGCTGCGCGCAAAAAACCTCAACTACGACTCCAACTGGCTACGCCTAGCCATACCCCAAAACTACTTCAACCTCACCCGCAGCATCGCAGAAGCTATCCTTTCCGCGCAGAACTTTGAGGCAGCATACAAGGTTGCCCTTGCAAGCCGCTACAGCGAATATTTCAGCAGGGAAGGCACCCCCGAAGTTATCCTGGCAGCCGCCGAGCGTGCCTTCAAAGAAGCCAGACTGAAAAACGCTAAAAGCGGCACCATAACCACCACCTTTAACATTGGTATGCCGCTGGCGTTTATCACCCAAAAAGAAGCAGAAGTCTATAACCTGCGTGCAGTGGCGTTGGGCATCGACGGCGAATTGCAGCCTGACCTCATCCGCAATCAGCTTCTATTCTAAGTCTTCTCTTTCTTGAAAGTCAGCTTGGTATAGACGAATTTCTGCTTAAACGCCTTAAACTCGACGCCTGTGCCCCCATAGAATTTGCTGAACCACTCATAGAAGTGCAGCCTAAGCGTATGGATAAACACGATTAAGCCCTCCAACGCCATAACGGCGATGTTGCCGAAAACCACGATGACACCCGCCAATACCACGCCCAGTATGCCTGAACCCGCAGGCGCAATCAACTCTGCAACCGTGTAGGTGACCAGCAGCAGCGCCCAATGCGCCATCAGCAACGCCAAAATACGGCTATAAGAGATTGTGTTGCTAAGCAGACTGGTGAAGAAGTCTCCGCCCTCAAAGAGTCTGCCCACGAAAGTGTCGCTTTCCGCATGCTCGCTTGCATGGGCTACTTTGGGTTTAGCTATCATCAAGTAAAGAGGTTTACCCGCAACCAAGATGGCGAAGGGTATTATGGGGGCAAGAATGGGTCCGGCAAGCCAAGCGGCGAAGTCAAGCTGGTAGGTGGCGATGAGCCAGATGCCGCCGATGTAGAACCCGATTTTAGGCGCAGACGTAAGGAAGGTATCGATGTATTGGTGCTTGAGGGCAAAGTTGGCGCCTTCAATGATTAAGCCGCTAATGATCTGAACAACCCCCACCATCAACGCGAATATCAAGAAGTTAAACACGGTGGTGGATGCATGCGCTAACGCTTCTGCACCGCCCGCCACATGGGGCACTGGACTAAACCAGAGAGCAGGGATAAGTTCTCTGCCGAAGCATTCACCGAACACTAAACCCGCAGCCATAGCGCCTATACCGCAGACAGCAACGATGAAACAGGTGTTTTTCATGCCCTGATTGCTCTTAATTAGCATACCCACTGTTAAGCCGCCGATAAACAGCACCAGTCCCTGCCCGAAATCTGCAAACATTAACCCGAAGATAATTGGGAAAGTGATGGCGATAAGCGGGGTGGGATCAACTTCGTTGTATTTGGGGACGCCATAGAGCTTGGTGATTTCTTCAAAGGGCCTCACTAAGCGGCCATGCCTAAACTTGGACGGCGCCGCCTCCTCATCTTCCATTGAACCCTCCGGCAGCAACAGCACTCGGTCGTTGAGCATCCCATGCACGGTTTGCTTGAGTTCAGGATACTTCTTCTGGGAAACAAAGCCCTTGATGGTGGCAAGCCTGCCTGACTGCAGAATCTTTTTCTCTGCGTTAAGCAGCTCCAAAATGTTCTCGCTACTCTCCGTCCACGCAGCGAGGTTTCCCTTGTTTTCTTCACCCAGCTTATCCAGTCTGCCCTGAAGCTCCTTTTGCTCCTCCGAGTTGCTTTGCAAACGCGCCTTAACCAACTTGAGGGCTTCGCCTGCGTCGGGTGGAAGCTCAGAGGGCAAAACGAAAACTTCAGCATGGTAGGTATGAAGAATTTTTTCTACTTCATCACGGTGCTTAGCGGGCATGGCGATGAGTATAAACATAAAGTCGCCGACCATCGAGCACTTATGCAGTTCCAGCGGCAGCTGGTCGATGGCGGTTTCAAACGATTCCAGGTTCTTTTCGGGCAATCTAACCATGTCAACGTGAAGCAGCTTGAATTTGTTGATGCTGGCAAGGTCCACGCCGATTTCATTCATCGTAGCAAGCATGTCTCTTAGCTGGACTAGCTCAGCGGCTTTTCCTTTGAGACTCTCCAGCGAAGCATTTAAGCCCGCGATTTCCTTTTTCAGCGTCAGTATGCTTTTGCTTGTGTCTTCAAGAAGGCTTCTCCAGTTGTCCGCTGTCACATCCACAGTCGTGGGCTGCTTTACCTTAAATAAATCAAGTAAACCCGTTTTTTCCTTAACAATCTGACCCGTTAACGCCTTGACATCCAGCAGACGTTCCTCGACGGTTTGGATACTCTGGTTGTATTCTCCCAGACTTGCCTCATCACTTGCCGACGGCTCAATATGGAACTCGCCAAATGCGCTTAACTTTTCAAGGATGGACTCAACATCTTTTTTTATACATATAATGGATGTCGAAGTCATTCTTTCGGGTCGCAACATTTTTAACAGTATTTTGAACTTACCAACAAGCATTTAAAGTTATATTAGGTGACGGCATGATTGGCTACGTAATAGGCGACAGTGACATGCTTGCGGGCTTCCGCTTGGTCGGCGTCGAGGGGGCAGAGGCAAATTCGGTTGAGGAAGCCATCCGCGCCTTAAACCAGGCTCTGGAACGCAGTGACGTAGCCATAATTATCCTCAGCGAAGCCTTCGCCCTGGAGCCTGCTATACAGGCACAGGTGGATAGGGTGCGGCAGGAACGCGTGACCCCTTTGATTGTAGAGTTACCCGGCAGCAAAGGCGCAAAGAACACCGTGAAGCTGTCGGATACCATCGGCAAAATCTTAGGCATAAAAATGTAGAGAGACTACCCCATGAGCGTAAAAACTGGAATTGCAGCAATCGCCAGCGAAGTCATAGGCGACGTGCAAAAGGAAGCTGAAGCCCTGATTTTGGCAGCTCAAACCGAAGCTAAAGAAACCCTGCGAATAGCCAACGATAAAGCCCGGGAGAGCTACCGCGCCGCCGTAGCCCAGGCAAAGGAGAAAGCGGACGTGGAGAAACGCAAAATCGCCTCCGTGGCAGAGGTGGAAGCCCGCAACCGGTTGCTTCAAACCAAAGAGCAACTGGTGGATGCAGCCTTCGAGAAAGCCACCGCCGCACTCAAAGAGTTTGCTCAAAGCAAAAACTACAGCAGCTACCTTTTAGGGCTAATAGAAGCTGTCGCACAGCGGATGGGGCAGAAAAAACTTGTAGTTCAAGTTAACGTAAAGGACAAAGGTTGGTTAACATCAGACATGCTCAAAACTATATCTGGGAAAATAGGCAGTGAACTTGAATTATCCAATGAAAAAGAAGACTTCATCGGCGGCTGCAAAATCCAAACCAGCGACGGCAAAATAATCTACGACGCCACACTCGACAACAAACTTGCCGAGTTAACATCGGCGCTGCGAGTGGCGGTTGCAAAACAACTCTTCGGAGCTGCATAATATGACCGCGAAAGGCAGCGTTATCCGAGTTGCAGGCCCCGTCGTCGAAGCCAAAGGCATGTCAGACGCCGTCATGCACGAGATGGTCGAAGTAGGCAACGAAGGCTTAATCGGCGAAATCATCCGCCTCGAAGGCGAATACGCAACCATCCAAGTTTACCAAAACACCACCGGCCTTAAACTCGAAGAACCCGCAACCGGCACAGGCAGCCCGCTTTCAGTAGAGCTTGGACCAGGCCTTTTGGGAAACACCTTCGATGGCATCCAGCGTCCACTTGAGACGCTACGGGAAATAACCGGCGCCTTCATCAAGCAAGCCCGGGGAGTAACCGCGCTTTCCCGAACCAAAAAATGGCTGTTCACACCCAAAGTCAAAGTCGGCGACGAAGTCGTGGGCGGCGACATACTGGGCACAGTCCAAGAAACCGACATAGTCGAGCACCGTATCCTTGCCCCCATCGGTACACAAGGCAAAATCCTCAAAATCGCAGCTGAAGGCGAATACACAGTCGCCGAAAGCATCGCCACGCTGGAAGCCAACGGCGCCCAAACTGAGCTTACAATGATGCAGAAGTGGCCTGTCCGCAAACCCCGCCCCCACAGCAAACGCCTCTTCGCCTTCACACCGCTTATCACGGGGCAGCGGGTCATCGACACGTTTTTCCCCATCGCTAAAGGCGGCTCCGCAGCTATCCCTGGACCCTTCGGCGCGGGCAAAACCGTCACTCAGCAGCAGCTGGCGAAGTGGTCAGACGCCAACATCGTCATCTACGTGGGCTGCGGTGAACGCGGCAACGAAATGGTCGATGTCCTCGATAGCTTCCCCAAACTCATCGACCCCGTCACGGGGCATCCCCTGATGGAACGCACCATCCTAATCGCGAACACCAGCAACATGCCCGTTTCCGCGCGTGAAGCCAGCATCTACACTGGCATAGCCATCGCCGAATACTACCGTGACATGGGCTACGCAGTCGCGTTGATGGCGGATTCAACCAGCAGATGGGCCGAGGCACTCCGCGAAGTCTCAGGCAGACTCGAAGAGATGCCCGCTGAAGAAGGCTTCCCCAGCTATCTGCCCTCGCGACTAGCCGAGTTCTACGAACGCACCGGCGTCGTCGAAACCCTAGGCTCAGACCAGCGAATGGGCTCCATCTGCGCCATCGGCGCGGTTTCTCCTCCTGGCGGCGACTTCTCCGAACCCGTCACCCAACATACTAAACGATTCACAAGGGTTTTCTGGGCGCTGGATGCGGAGCTTGCGGATGCACGCCATTACCCCTCGATTAACTGGATGCAGAGTTACAGCGGCTACGTCGCTGATCTTGCAGGCTGGTGGCATAAAAACGTCAACGAGAAATGGAACAGCTACCGCGAAGAAGCCATGCGTATATTGCAGGCGGAAGATGAACTTAAAAACATCGTTAAGCTAGTTGGCCCCGAGGCGTTGCCTGATAAGCAGCGGCTGGTACTGGAGACCGCCCGCATCCTGCGCATCGCCATGCTTCAGCAGAACGCGCTTGACCCCATCGACACCTACTGCAGCCCACAGAAGCAATTCATGATGTTGAAGATAATCGTGGATTTCCATCGGCTAGCCGAGGACGTCGTTACCAAGGGTGCACCAATTTTCAAAGTCACCGAGCTTCCAGTAATGGATGAAATCATGCGCATGAAATCTTCCATACCTAACGATAAAGTTGGGGCGCTGGATGATTTAGAGAAGCGTATGCATGAGAATTTTGAGGTATTGGAGGCAAGTTTGAGGTAATCGCTATGGCAGGAACAGGTTTAGAGTATAAAGGTGTCTCATCAATCTCAGGACCCATCATCGTCGTCGAAAACGTCAAGCAAGTAGGCTACGACGAGCTTGTTGCAGTGAAAACCCAAAGCGGCGAAACCCGCCTTGGCAAAGTTATCCAGGTTACCCAGAAAGCCGTCACCGTGCAGGTTTTCGAAGGCACCACTGGGCTCTCGCTGTCGCAGACCCGCACCCGCTTTTTAGGCAGGCCCCTTGAAGTGCCCGTTTCCACCGAGATGCTGGGACGCGTCATGAACAGCTTCGGCGAACCCATCGACGGCCACCCCCGCTTCTTCACCGAAGAAAAACGCGACGTCAACGGCTTCCCCCTTAACCCCAACGCACGCGAATACCCCAAAGACTTCATCCAAACCGGCATATCCGCCATCGACGGCTTAACCAGCCTCGTCCGCGGGCAAAAACTCCCCGTTTTCAGCGGCCCCGGCTTAAGCCACAATGAACTCGCCGCACAGGTTGTTAGGCAAGCCCAAATCCGCAGCGCAAACGAACCCTTCAACATCGTCTTCATCGCCATGGGACTTGAGCATGATGACGCAGCGTTTTTCCAGAAGAGCTTTGAGGAAACCGGCGCCATCAAAAACGTCGCCATGTTCCTTAATTTGGCAGATGACCCCCCTGTGGAGCGCATCATCACTCCCCGCGCGGGTTTGACGTTGGCGGAGTATCTGGCGTTTGATCAGGAAAGCCACGTACTCGTTGTCATGACGGATATGACTAATTATTGTGAGGCGCTGCGTGAAGTCAGCTCATCGATGGAGGAGGTGCCCAGCCGCAAAGGCTACCCCGGCTACATGTACAGTGACCTCGCCAGCATCTATGAACGCGCAGGCAGAATCATCGGCAAACGCGGCTCGATTACGCAGATGCCCATTCTAACCATGCCCAACGACGACATCACCCACCCCATCCCCGACTTAACCGGCTACATCACCGAGGGACAAATCGTGCTTTCCCGCTCACTCGAAAAGCAGGGCATCTACCCGCCCATCTACATCTCAACCAGCCTTAGCCGGCTGATGAAGGACGGCATCGGCGCCGGCAGCACCCGAGAAGACCACGCAAACGTCGCCAGCCAACTCTACAGTGCATATGCCCAATACAACTCGGTTAAGTCACTGGTCACAATCATAGGCGAAGAAGGCCTTGGCACCCGAGACAAAGAGTACCTTCGCTTCGGCGAGCACTTCGAGAAAACCCTCATCAAGCAAGGCAAAAACGAGAACCGCAGCATCGAAGAAACCCTATCGATTGCATGGGATGTGCTTTCTGATTTGCCTGAGGAAGAATTAACCAGCGTCAAACCCGAGTACATCAACAAGTACATGCCCAAAACCGACGTTGAGGTTAAGTACTAGGTATGTCGGCGGAAAACATCAGCCCCACCAGAATCAACCTCATACAGACCAAAAAGACCCTGAGTCTAGCAGAGTCCGGACGGGAAGTGCTGGAGCGTAAACGGGATATTCTGCTTCGGGAGCTGCGTAACAGCATCTTTGACGCGGAGAAAAGCCGCGAGGACCTGTTGGAGGCGCTGGCGAAGGCTTACTTGAGTCTGCGGGAGGCGATTATGGCGAAGGGCTCGGAAACCATCGCTAACGTGGCGCTGGGATCCACTAACAAAGCCGAGTACCTGATTGATTACCGCAGCATCATGGGCGTGACGGTTCCAGCCGTTACCTTTCAGGGAGCAACCGACGTTAAACCCGACTATGGCTTTGCCAACACCAACGCCGAGTTAGACCACGCGTTTAAGGAGTTCCATAACGTCTTAAAGCTGCTGGCGCATTTAGCTAAAGCAGAAGGAACAACCTTTCAGATAGCCAACGACGTCAAACGAACCCAGCGCCGCGTCAACGCCCTCAACCACGTTTTGATTCCCCGTTACCGCAGCACAGCAAAGCAGATCGAAATGGTTCTGGAGGAGAAGGAACGCGAGGAATTCGTGCGTACTAAACGCATCAAAACCATGATTCAAAGTCATCAAGAGGAGATTTTAAATGAAGAGGTTTAGTTCGGAAACAATCGAGAAGATACTGGTTCCAACCGACGGCTCTGAACACAGCATCCGCGCGGCTGAATACGCCATAGGCATCGCAAAAAACCACGATGCCCAACTTATGGTTGTCTACGTGGTGGATGAGGTTGTCATCGATAAATTCTCAGAGATCACCGAACGCGAGGTGGTCGAGCGGGAACTCAAGATCGATGGGCAACGCTACACAAACTACGTTTTGGGGTTAGCAACAGAAGCCGGCGTGAAGGCTACCGCTATGGTTGCACGGGGCAGACCCTTTGAGCAGATCGTGAATTTAGCTAAGGGCCTAAACATGGACCTCATCGTTATGGGCACCTACGGGTATAGGGGCGCCGAGCGGATACTGATGGGCAGCGTTGCTGAACGCGTCATCGAGTATTCATCCTGCCCTGTGCTGGTGGTCAAGTAGAGGTAGGTAAGATGCCGACTTCAGAAAAGCTTGAAGCTGATTACCAGCGTTTCCTTAAATCCATCGAAGACGCCTGCCAAGCTGAAATCGAGAAAATCCGCCAAGACCTCAATGCCCTCAAAGACAAAGCTGCTGAAATCGGCGAGGCTTTTGAATTCGCTTCTTAATCAAGGGAAGATATGTTAAAACAAGAAAAAGTTAATAGCTAAGCTTATTGTGCAATCATACCCATTGGAGTGACATCAACGTGAAACGAAAACTAATACTGTTCGTGTTACTTCCGCTCGTGCTCCTACCACTCATGGGCATGGCAGCCGCAGTAACAGTCTCCACAGTTCAGGACCAAACAACCACTGCAAATGCTGCAAACTATGACCGCGTCGCAATCGCCATCTCCGCTGCATTAGCCATTAGTCTTCCCGCTTTGAGTGCGGGTCTTGCAATCTCCGCGGCTGGCAGTGCTGCAATCAGTGCATTAGCTGAGAAACCTGAAACCTTCTTCAGAAGCTTCCTCATCGTAGCGTTGGCTGAAGCGTTGGCAATTTACGGTTTAATTATGGGCATTCTGCTCTGGCTAAAACTTTAGTTACCGCCAAGTAGAAGTCTGTAAACCGCACAATATTTTTTTCATCTTAACTTTCGGTCACCCATGATTTTGGGGATTACGTGCTCTTTGTAGAACCTGAAAAACTCTTCCTGATAGGGTCCCACGTTATGGATTGAAACCTTATCGAACCCTGCGTCAATGTATTTCTGGATAGTCTCCAAATGCTTAGCGGGGTCGGGTCCACAGGCAATATGTTCAGATGCCTGCTGCTTCGTAACCAGCTTCACTTCAGCCTCAATGAGTTCGGTTGAGTAAGTCTCCCAGCTTAGGTCGCCTGGAAGCCCGCTGTTTGGCCACTGCTTAAAGACGATGTCACGTGCTTGCTCTTCGGTGGGTGCATAGCAGACGGTGGCTTGACAGTAAAGCGGTGCCTCTGCGTCTGTGCGGTTTGAGAGGAAAATGTCGATGTATTCACGGTTAGGTTCTGTGCTGATCATTCCGTCGCCGATCTCCGAAGCAAGTTTCGCGATTTCTTTGCCTACAACCGACACAATGATGGGCACTGGTTCAGGGGGCAAAGTGTACAGTTTCGCGTTCTCCACCGTGTAAAATGCGCCAAAATAGCTGGTTTTTTCACCTGTCCAAAGCTCACGGATTATCTCCACGGCTTCCTTTAGCATTTCCCTGCGAACAGCATGGCTAGGCCAGCCTTCCCCCACGATATGCTCGTTTAAGTTTTCGCCTGTGCCGACGCCCAGAAAAAACCTGTTCGGCATAAGCGAAGCGGAAGTAGCGGCGGCATGCGCAACTATGGCGGGGTGCATTCGAATCGTGGGGCATGTGACTGCTGTGCCTATCTTCAGTGTGCTGGTAACTTGGGAAATCGCGCCCAGAGTACTCCAGACGAAGGGTGCTTGCCCCTGCTTGCTTATCCAGGGATGGTAATGATCTGATATCGTCGCAAAACTGAAGCCTGATTGCTCCGCGAGCGCGGCGTATTTAACGAGAGCTAATGGTGGATGCTCCTCGGACATTAAAGAATATCCGATCTCGATTCTACTCTTATCTGTGTTCATTTAACCATACTCCTTCATACGCTAATCTTCATCTTCATGTTTCTTGCCTTCCTCAACGAGTTCTTTTTCTCTTTGACCACCCATTCGTCCAGCTTCCTTGACTGTCATGTCTTTCTTTTTGGATTTACTCAAAAAATTCACCTCCCAAGACGATTGGATTAGAAGTAGGGATAAGGGGGAAGTGGCGCGGTGGTTTTTTAAGGTTTTCAAAAAAAGGTTATTGGTGTTACCAAACGTCCAATTCGTAACACCAACAGCATATTACCACAAACCACCATATAAAACTACCGCCAACCCCAAATCAAACACCCCTCAGAAGCCCACCCAGCCGCCCACACTCCCCAAACAACACACAATGCCCCCGACCAACAAAAACCTCCAAGCCACTCCCCCCAACACAGCGACACAACGCATAAGCATTCTCAACCCTACAGGTCAAATCATCGCTTCCATGCCAAACCGTCAACTTACCCGCGGGAACACCATCAAAAGAAAAACTCCACGGCTTAGCAAAAAACTGGTGCTCCAAAACCACCGCCTGCACCCCCGCCTCGCCCTGACGGAACGCTTCAGCCATCGACTGATACATCAAATCCATCCAAGCTGGGTCGCCAAAAAACCTCAAGTCATCGGTTGAGCAGCCACGCAGCATCCGCTTGCCCTGCGGAGAAGACAGAAAAGCCGCGGCGTTCCCGGCACGCAGGACTTCTCGGCGCATCTGCCGCATCGCCAAAACCCCCACGAAGGGCAGCTTCATGATGTAGCGTGCCAGGGGCATGTTATGTGCACTTGAAACATCAAACGGTAAAGACGGTGAAGAAGCCACGACCGCATGGGTTACGCGGCTAGAAAAAAACGCCAGATACGCCAACGCAAACACTCCGCCGCCTGACCAACCCAGAAGCCCAAACCGACCAATGCCCAGATGATCCATCAAAGCGTTGACGTCGCCGTTAAAGCCTTGCAGGTCACGGCCTGATTCGTAACTGGACAGCCCATAGCCGGGGCGGTCGACGCCGATAAGTTGCAGATTCTGGGATTCAGCAAGGTCTTTTAGAAGTAAAACTTCAAGGCGGCTGCTTGCGGTGCCATGAAAATACAGGACAGGGTCTCCTTTGCCGACGGTTGTGTATCCGAGTTGTCGGCCATCGGGCAAAACGGCGGTTTGGCTTTTCACTGGCACCATCTTGTTAGTTTATGCGGGTTTTGTTTATCAACGTTGTTTATGGGCGGCGGCTATTCTACCGTAGGGGATGGGTTGGGCAGGTTGGGGTCCCCTACGGCAGAGCTTCGGCTTTTTTTTATCTATGGTGGCGGTTTGAATCTGTGTTTGGTTTTCAGATTCAGTCAGGCTTTGTTGTGTGCAAAGCGGTTGACTGGTATGGTTAAGCCAGCATACGATATAAACTTTGGTTTAACTTAAATTAATCATAGGTTGATTATGTTATTCGGCCACCGCTAAACCCACAGTTAAACAAAATAAACCAAACTTTATATCCCATCCCACACACAAAACAGCAGAACCAAAACAAAACAGCAGGCACTCAAATGCTAGTCCAAAAACTCGCCACACCAAAAAACCCCGACACCAACTTCATCTACCCCCAATACGAAAGAGCCTGCATCTCAAACATCCCAAACACCATCCTTTCGCACTTCCACATAAAAAACTCAGCACCCAACCTCCTAGCGGATTGCCAAGGCACAGTTGATGCTGAAAAAGCAAACAAAGTCGTGCTACTGGTTGTTGACGGCTTCGGATTTGACCAATTCATAAACCACCACAAACAAAACCCCTTCCTCAAAGGCCTCACAGAGGCAGGCGAGGTTTCCCCGTTAACCAGCGTGTTTCCCTCCCAAACCACCAATGCCCTAACAACCCTAAACACGGGGTTAACGCCGCAGCAGCATGGAATGCTCGAGTATTTTATTTACCTAAAAAACATCGGGCTCATCAACGCCTTGCAGTTTGAGCGCATCGGCGGCGGAAACCGAAAGCTCATCGACGAGGGCTTTGACCCCAGCTTAATGTTTAATGGAAAAAGCATCCATCAGACCCTAAGCAGCTGGGGCGTCAGCAGCTTTGCGCATATGCAGGCGGCAAACAGCTCTAACGCATGCTCAAAACTGATTTTCAAGGGCAGCACCATGGTGCCTTCGCTGAAAACCTCCGACACGATTGTTCGGCTCCGGAAGAACCTGGAGGAAACCTCGGGTAACGCCTACTTTTTTGTTCACCTTGACACGTTAGACACGATTTCGCATCAGTATGGACCCCAAAGCATAGAGTACCAAGCCGAGTTGGCAACGATCACTTATCTGCTGCAAAGGGAACTGGTGGAGAAGCTGGATTCATCAACAGCAAAAGAGACGCTGCTGCTTCTAACTGCAGACCACGGCGGAATCGAATCGAACCCCAACCGAACCATCTACCTTAACCTACAGCCAAAAACCATGATGAACCTGCAGCGTGGCAGCAACGGAAAACCCATCATGCCCACAGGCGGCCCACGCGAAATTTTCCTACACATAAAAGAGGATAAGCTGCAGGAAACCAAAGCGTGGCTGATGACACAGCTCGGCGACCGCGCGGAAATCGTGGAGACAGCGCAGGCAGTGGAGGAGGGCTTGTTTGGGGTTGGCGCGGCAAGCCAGGACTTTTTGGATCGCGCCGGGAACCTGCTTATTTTGCCCTGCGGCGGCGAGACGGTTTGGTTTGAGCAGTTCACTACGAGGATTACGTTTATGGGGCAGCATGGCGGCCTCTGCGAGGAGGAGATGCTGGTTCCGTTTGCCGTCTCCAAGTTGGATGAGCTAAAAAAGTAACCGCTGCAAAGGGGACTCTGTTGCTCACACACACCTACCCCCCCTCTATTTATAGCAACATAGAAGCGACATCAACTGCTCCACCACTACCTCCCTCCCCTTATAAAAAGCCGCTAAGTCAGTTACTGTCCTAATTGGTCGTCGGCTAGGTTGTGGGGTAAAGCTTTTGGAAAACAAGCAAAACCATTTTTGGATCACCTTAGATGAGCATGTTTGTTTGGTTAAAAATTAGTTGGCTGTTACTAAAAAAATGGGAAGCACAGCGTGCCTGTTCCAGATTCATGTTTTACGCTACAGAGTGCTTCTTTTTTTCTTCTTCAAGCGTAGCCTTGGTTTTGTCGGTAACCTCGAATCTTTCGCTTCGGACATCCTCGCTGATACGGCGGGTCTCAGTGACGGGGGTTCGGTGAATAACCAGTTCCTCCTTGACCTCAGGTGTTCGTCTGACATCAACATCCTCATGCCTTACGGGAATCTTGATGGTTTCCTCGTTGAGGTCCCTTCGGACCTCGGGAACTTTAGTGCCGCTTGCAGGCCTGGCTTCTTCGATTCTAATCTCTTCATGCATCACCGGGACATCCATCGTACGTGTCTCCATATAGGGGGTTTTGGTAATGGTGACTTCGTCGGTGTGCATATGCTTTGACACCTCTATGCGTTCAGTCATGATTGGAATCCGTTCCATGTCATTGTACTCTGCATTGCTCGGCCCCATCGGCTTCTCCATCGTTGGCCTCTCGTATTTGGCTCGGTATTCTTCGTCCGAGGGGAATTTGTTCCCAACGAATTGGTTAGCATCATTTTCAGCTATGTCAAAATGAACGGTGTGTCCATCGTAGTTTCTGAACATCCTTTTGGGGATATAGAACTGCGTTTTGCTTCCGATTCCTCGCTGCGTATGCACATAGTAGGTTCCTGTCTCCTGCACTTCTCCTAGGTCAAGATCGTTTACTCCGCGTGCTTCTTTCTTTATAGTATCACGCCATGGTACAGTAGTTGTTGACAAAATGTTTTCCTCCGTTTTTAGAGGAGATGCAAGTAGTTTAAACCTATGTGGTAGTGCTAAAACACAAACATACACTACAAAACGCTCGGTCAACTCACAATAAAGCCGACTATAAGTTGACATTTTGCCGGCCTATCGTAGGGTTATGGAGGAAAACGCCTAACTACGGATGGCAGCTGTAGCATCGCTTGGTTTGCGCACAAATAACTCCGCCACAAACCGGGCAAGTCCATTTCTGCCGCTCACTCTGCAGGTAATCTTGCATGCCGCGGGATCGGATGTGCTCAAACGCTTCGATTAGGCTGACGCCGTATTTTCCGCTATAGTATTGATCGATTTTTTGGAGTTCAGCACAGGGAAACAGTAGGCACTGGTAGCAGTAGTCGAATTTCTCTCGATTGGGGTTCACACAGTATTTCTTGAAAAAACTGCAGGTTGCCTGCCGTGTGGGGCAGCCGCCACAGGGAGCTTGCCGCTTCCCATCCAGCGTGTAGCCAAAAAAGCCCACGCAGGTGCGACAATTGATTCCACACCGCGCGAACAGTTCTGCATCAAAACCCTGGGCCAAACAAATCACCTCAAAACAAAAATGGGGGCTATACGCTAGATTTTTTTAGCGCTAGCACACTTGCCCCAAAGAAGACTGCTCCAAAAATGCAGAGGCCAGCTAAAGACAGCCAGGGAAACGGTGTGTCGAGAGCGGTTGCGCGTAGGAGTTGGCTGGAGTGGGTTAGGGGCAAGAAGTAGAGGACGGCTTTGGCGGCGTCGGGCAGTTGGCTGAGTGAGAAGAAGGTTCCGCAGAGAAACGTCATGGGCAGAATTACCAGGTTGCTAAATGTGCTCATGCCCTGATGGGTATTGACTACCAACGCAATCAAAACGCCGAATAGAGCAAACACAAAGCAGGACAGCAGCAGCATAGATAGCATAAGCGGACTGATTATCAAGGTGGGAGCAAGCAGAAAGCCGACGGCTAAGATAGCGACGGAACTAATCAGGCCCCGCAGCACCCCAATCAAGGCTTTCCCAACTATGATTGACTGCAAACTTACCGGCGACATCAAAAGCTCATCAAAGCTCTTGTAGAAAAACTTGTCAACCTGCAACTTAGAGGCGGCGCCGCTGAAGCTGGTTGAAAACGCAGTTAACGCCACGATGCCGGGAACTACAAAGGCAAGGTAGTTAACGCCGTCAACGTCTATGCCGCGGCCTAAACCGTAGCCGAAAGCCACAAGGTACAGCAGGGGCAAAATCAAACTCGTGGCAACAGTGGATTTCCAGTGTCGCCGCATATTGCGCAGGTCCACCCAGAGAACCGCGTAGATGTCATTTAGGGCTTTTGCCATTAGCTGTCACCCACCTTCTCGCCAGTCTGCTCGATAAAGACATCTTCAAGGTTAGACTCTCGAATGATAACTCTCGAGGCGGAGGAGAGGTTTTGGATATGGCGGTTTGCTGCTTCGCGGTCAGCGAAGAATTCGTAGCTGGTTTCTTTTCCGGTGTTGAGGGTTTCCACCACAACTGAACCTAGCTTTTGGCAAAGCTCAGCGGGTTGACCCACAGCGATTAATCGGCCATGATGCATTATGCCGACGCGGTGGCAGAGAACCTCGGCTTCCTCGATGTAGTGTGTGGTGAGGAATATGGTGGTGCCGTCGCTGTTTAGCCTCCGCATTAAATCCCACATGCGGCGCCGCGCCTGAGCATCCAGCCCCACCGTGGGTTCGTCGAGAAACAGCAGCTTGGGCTCATGTAGCAGGCTGCAGACGATTGCGGCTTTCTTTTTCATGCCGCCCGAGAGGGTGTCTACCATTTTATCGGCGTATTCAGTGAGTTCAACATACTCGAGCAGCTCTGCGATGCGGGCTTTGCGTTTAGAGGAATCTAAGCCGTGGATGCGGGCGTGGAACTCCATGTTTTCCCGAACCGACAGGTCCCGGTCCAGAGTCAGGTGCTGCTGAACCACGCCGATAACCTTCTTGACTTTTCCAGGCTCAGTTACCACGTCGAACCCGTCAACCGAGGCGAACCCTGAGGTGGGCCGCGTTAGGGTGGTTAAGACGCGGATTGTGGTGGTTTTGCCTGCGCCGTTGGGGCCAAGAAAACCAAAGATTTCTCCGCTGCGTACCTGCAAATCTAGGCCGTTTATGGCTTTTGTGTCGCCGTAGTTCTTGGTTAAATTCTCGGTGTAGATGAAGCCCTTCAACTGATTTCCCCCGGCTCATCGTTATCGAACCGCCGCAGCGCCAAGGTCACCGCCTCTTTTGCGCAGAACCCAATTAGCTCACCCATCTTTGTGTGTCCGCCGGTATGATAGATTTTGAGGCCGGGGTTGTTAGCCGAGGCAACTATCATGCTGTCGGTTCCGGTGCCGGTGGCTTGCAGCTTAGGGGAAGGTGTGCTCTTGTAATGCAAATCCTCCAGCGCCGCGGTTTTGCCTTCGGTGGCAGTCATTATGGCGCGTGCCATGGCGCCGACTGATAAGGTGACGTTTGTTAGGAGCAGCATGTTTATGGTGCCTTGGGCGCTTTGGAACTCCGTTTTGGTTTCTACCCAGTCGCCTCTGTCCACGCCCATGCGTAGCGCGTTGTTTTTGGCGCCGCCGGTTGCGATTATGCAGACTTTGAAGTCGCCGTAGGATTTTTCGCAGACAGCTACTTTCTCCATGTTGACGGCTGTGCTTACAAAGGTGAGGTCTGCGCGGCGGATGCCAAGAGTTGCAGGTAAACGCTTTTGGAATTTAGCGTAGCTCTGAAGCGTCATGTGGCTACTGGATAATTCCCCGGGAACATACACGTTACCTATGTAGGGGACATGCTTGAGTCCGTCGATGGTGGAGAGCACTCTGCGGTTTTGGCCAAACGAAACCAGCGTTGTGTTCAGGGGTACACCGTCGTATTTGTGCCAGATTACTTTTGCCTCTACCCCGTCGAGGTGGATGTTTAGTTTCTGCTCTCTAACTATTGTATCTGCGTTTTTCATTTTCTTCTCTCTCCAGTTTTTGTGTTACCGTTCCCTTTCTCTGCGGCGCCCTCCAGTAGCCCCTCGATTTCGAGGTAGAGCTGCTGAAGCTGCTTTTTCATCTCCTCAGAGGCCCACCAGATGTTTCGCTCCACCGCTTCAAGGAGGCGCTCCACCATATTCTGTAAGGCATAAGGATTTACGTCTTTTAGCCATTCCTGCATAGCCTTATCCAAAACGTACTTCTGAGCAAGCCCCTCCCACATCCAATCCTCCACAGCCTCCACGGTGGCGTCCCAGCCAAGCACCGTATCCATAGTCCGCGACAAATCCGCCGCGCCCTGGTAGCCGTGGCGTTTCATGCCCTCTATGTATTTTGGGTTAAGCAGGCGGCTGCGGAAGACATGGCAGGTTTCCTCCTGTGTGCTTCGGACTTTAACGCGTTTGGGGTCGCTGCTGTCGCCGCAGTACGAGCGGGGGGCTTTGCCGCCGACGACTTTCACAGCGTTTATCATGCCGCCGTGGGCGTCGTACCAGTCGTCGCCGTCGAGGATGTCGTATTCGCGGCTATCCTGGTTTTTGACGGTGACGTTGATTTTGCGTAGGCACCGCTTGAACTGCTCGGGCACCTGGCACCCGTAGGTTTTGCGGGTGTAGGCGTAGCTGCCCCAGCTGATGTAGATGTCGCTGAGGTCCTGCTGGGTTTTCCAGTTTTTGGAGTCGATGGCTTCGCTGACGCCGCAGCCATATGCACCTGGGCGATCGCCGAAGATGCGGTAGCAGGCTTCCTCGCGGGCCTTCGCCGGGTTTGTGCCTTTGGCGGTTTCCTCAGCTACCTCTGTCTCCACATGCTTTGCCACATAGTTTTGGCTATGCGGCTCATTTAATGCAGCCACGAGTTCAATGGCTTGGTCAAGGAGGTTAACAACGACGGGGAAGCTGTCGCGGAACATACCGCTTATGCGCATGGTGACATCGATGCGGGGACGCCCCAACTCGCCAAGCGGGATAGCTTGGATGCCGATTACTCTGCCGCTGGACCGCTCCCAGATGGGCTTGACGCCGAGCAAGTAGAGGATTTCAGCTACGTCGTCGCCCTTGGTTTTCATGGTGTCGGTTGCCCAGATTACGATGCCCACGGATTCAGGGTATTTGCCTTCCTCTTTGAGGTACCGCTCCAGCAGCACGTTGGCTAAGGAGACGCCGACTTCCCATGCCGCCGCGGAGGGCACCGCGCGGGGATCAATGGAGTAAAAGTTTCTGCCAGTGGGCAAGATATCAGCCATGCCCCGCGTGATAGAGCCTGAGGGCCCGGGGGGCACGTAGCCGCCGCTGCAGCCAAGCAGCGTGTAGGTTACTTCGTCGGTGGTTTGGGCGAGGGCGGGGGCGAGGAAGCCGCTGACGTATTGGAGGGCACAGGTGATTTTTGGGGTGCCTACGCCAAGAACAGATTTGGTGACCTCAGGGATTTTTTCTTCTTTGAAGTCAGCGGCGTGGAAGCATTGGATAAGCTCCAGGGAGAGGGCGCCGATTTCGTTTAGGCGGTCGCCGTTGGTTTTGCCGTCCAAGCCAAGTTTGCCGCGGTGCGCCAGCAGGTCGTCGAAGTCGTAGCCCTTCAACTCCGCAAGCGACTGCCGCAGCGAGGGCACATCGCCGTTGCTGAGCCTTGTTAATGTAACTAAAAACTCGTCGAGACGCGAATCTTTAGGAGCTTCCCCGAGCGTGTGGAGTCCATCGCGGATCTGCGCGTCCGAGAGCTCATTGATGTAGGCGTGAAGCTGCTCAAGAAACTCGTCGAAGCCGGCGAAAGCCGCGTCCTGGGTGACGCAGAGGTCCTTGTCAAGTTTGGCATCGACCACCAGCTCCCAAATCAGGTTACGCAGCACCGGCAGTTTCTGCTGGTCAACTGTTTTGGCGTGGTAATACTCCTGCAGCTGCACCTCGAGTTTAGCCAGTTCCTCATATGAGTCGGCGTTGTGCATGACGGGCATAAGGTGCTCGATGATGCAGCAGTAGCCGCGCCGCTTGGCCTGGGTGCCTTCGCCGGGGTTGGTTTGCACGTAGGGGTAGATGTTGGGCATGTCGGCGATGGTGATGTCGGATTGGCAGCTGCGGGATAACCCAACGGATTTGCCGGGCAGCCACTCCTGTGTCCCGTGGCATCCAATATGCAGGACCACGTTTGCGCCGAAGTCGTCGCATATCCAGCGGTAGTAGGCATGGTAATGGTAGGGCATAGCTATGTCGGGGCTATGGTAAATGTTGACGGAGTCCTCCATAAAGCCGCGGGGAGGCTGCATTCCTACAAAGACGTTGCCGTTAACTAAGCCCGCCACCAGCAACTTGCCGTTGTAGGTGAAGAGTTTACCGGGGAGTTTACCCCAGTCCTTCTCGATTTTGGCGGCGACGTCAGATGCTAAATCGCTATACCAGGACTCATACTGCTCAAGGGGGATTTTGTCCAGGGCACGCTCGTAGAGTTCCTTGGGGCTTGCCCAGCGGCGATCATTAGTTAACCCCGCGATTATGGCGTCCATGAGTTCCTGGCTGCTCTGCGGCAACTCCCCCAACTTGTAGCCCTGATGCTTTAAGCCCTCAAGAATGTTCATCACGGAAGCCGATGAATCCAAGCCGAAGGCGTGACCGATGGTGTCGTTTCGGGGCGGATAATTGTGGAAGATGATTGCCACCTTCTTTTGGCCGTTGGGTAGCCGCCGCAGTTTACCCCAGTTTATGGTTAAGCTGACTGCTTTTTTTGTGCGTTCCGGTATGGGTTCGTATTTGATGAGGCGGGTTCCGGTGGAGGGGTTGATTTGGCAGCAGTCCATGGCGGCGACGGGCACGGTGATTATGGCGCCGTCGAATTCAGGCATAGCCACGTTGGCGGGGATATCCATGATGTTGAGTCCCTGCATGGTGTCACGCCACTCCGTGTAGGTGTTGCAGGTAGTTATGGCTTTGATGATGGGCACCCCGAGTTTCCGCAGCACCCCCGTTGCTTCGGAGCCGCCTAGGCAGGTGGAAAACGAAAACGAGAACAAGCTCATGACCACATCAACCAGGGGTTTGCCGTCTTTTAGCAGATAAGTGTCCACCATCCACTCTAAGCCGTTTATGCCCAGCTTAGGGTTCTTGGAGCCGCTGAAAAACAGGGGCAACACGTTGGCGCCCTGAGATTCGATTTCGCGGATAACCGCGTCCACGTAGCCGGTTGTGCCGCCCTGCCAGCTGCTCTGGTGAAACCACAGCCCCACTGTAATGCGGGTGGGGTCAACTTTCTTTGCCAGATACTCCTCCAGCGTTGGCGGAGACTCGAAGTCGGGGTGATAGATGCCTTCCCACTGCGGTTTAGCAGGAGCCTCTACGGGGTGATCGGTGCCTGTGAAGCGGTTAAGCAAATAGTACATGAGGTTTTCGAAGTTGCGGATGCCGCCGTAGTTAAGGTAGAAGTAGATTTTTTGTTTATCCTCAGCGTCCACTGTGGTGTATTTGGTTTGGTTTTTGGCTCCGAAGAAGGGCGCGGACACCATGAGGGGCACTTTGGCGGGTTTTATGGCTTCCACAAGCCGGTCGAACTCGGGCAAATCACCCATCAGATGCACGATAACGATGTGCGCGGTTTTTGCGAAGGCGATGAAGTCGTCGAGGGCTCCGAAGTCGCGGTAGTCGCCGCCCATGCGAAGCCGCAGTTCGATGGCGCCCGGATTTTTCTGGTTGATTTTGTTAGCGGCGTTGATGGCGGGGATGACGTCGGTTGGGATGGTTGTTGCCATTGCTACTTTGATTTTGGTCATGGATGCTTTGCCTCGACCATCTGGGTTAGTTTAGGATAGAAACTGTAGCTTTCCTCCGCTACTATGGGTGTGATTTGGGGTTTGCCATGCGCAGAGAGGGCTACGTTTGCTTTGATGCCGTAGACCGCCTCGATGTTCTTTTCGGTGATTACCTCTTTAGGGGTGCCCACCGCGAATATGCTGCCCTTCTTAATCATAACCATGCGGTCGCTGAAGTTGCTGGCCATGTTAAGGTCATGCATCGACACCACCACCGAGCGTTCCCCGCTACGAGCCAACCCCCGAAGCATACAGAGGATCTCAAGCTGATGCTTAATGTCCAGTGAACTGGTGGGTTCATCAAGCAGCATAAGCTGCGGCTGCTGCGCCAACGCCCGGGCAATGATGACTTTCTGCTGTTCGCCGCCGCTGAGCTCATCGAAGTGCCGCATAGCCAAGTGGCCGATGCCCAAGAAATCCAGCATCTCCGCGACGATTTCGTTGTCTTTTTCACCGATGTTCCAGTGTATGTAGGGTTTACGGCCCATAAGCACAACGTCAAAGACGGTGAAGGGGAAGGTGCTGGTTGAGTTCTGGGGAACATACCCCATGACTTTGGCGAGTTCCTTGAGGGTTAAGGTGCTGGTGTCTTTGTCGTCGATTAGCACGGTGTTATGTTTGGTTTTAAGGATGCGGTTTATGCATTTGAGCAGGGTGCTTTTGCCTGAGCCGTTGGGGCCCACGATGCTCAGCATCTCGCCTAATCCTAGCTCTAACTCAATTTCTTTAAGGACCTCGTATCCCGCGTAGCTGAAGGATAGTTTGTTTATGCTTAGTTTCATCTAAAACTTCGCCTCTTTCGGTTTATCATGATGTAAATGAAGAATGGAACACCTAGCATCGAGGTGACGATGCCTACGGGTAACTCGGTTGGTGCCATCACCAGCCGCGCCAGCGTATCTGAGCACAGAAGCAGAAAGCCGCCGACGAGGGCGCTGCAGGGTATTAGGAAACGGTGGTCGTTGCCGATGAGCATCCGCGCCATATGGGGGGCAATCAAATCCACAAAGCCGATGACGCCGGTGAATGCGATGATGGCGGCGGTCGCCAGCGTCTCGAGCACCATGTTGGTTGATAGCACACGCTTGGAGTTGACGCCGAGACTGGTGGCGACGTCCTCGCCCATGCTGAGCACGTTGATGTTCCAGGACTGCTGAGTCATCATAACAATAGTAAACAGGACTATGGGCAAAACGATCATTATGTTTTCCCAGCTTGCCGATGAGAGACTGCCCATCAGCCAGAAAACCACAGCGTTCACCGCCTGATACTCGGGGGCAATGTACTGAATCAGCGACAGCATAGCGGAGAAGAGGAATCCGATGGCGACGCCGACCAATATCACGGTTTCCGAAGTTAATCCACGTAGGCGAGCGATCGCATATACAATCGACATCGCGATTACACTGAAGAAGAAGGCGTTAAGTATCACAAGGTACCCACCGAACACCGAGAGTACACCTACGCCGAACACTATAGCCAAGGCAGCGCCAAAGCCAGCAGCCGAGGATATGCCCAGCACATAGGAGGACACCAAGGGGTTGCGTAGAGTGCCCTGCATGGTGGCTCCCGCCGCCGCTAAACCTGCACCCGCCAAAATCGCCATGATAATGCGGGGCAGACGCAGATCGAATACGATGATTTGGGTTACTTGGGGAAGAGGTTTAAGGTCAAGGAATGGGAAAAGTTTGCCGAAGATAACTTGGAGCGCTTCAACAAAACCCGGTGAAGCAGCCCCCAAACTAATAGAAAACACCATAGTTAGAAGCAATGCTGCAAAAAGGGAGAAGATGACAAGAGTTTTTCGTCTCTTGCCCTTGTTGTAGAGCCGCTTAAGCTCGAGGGCTGAGGTCATGGGTAAGCGTAGACTCCTTGCAGGGTGACGCCTGGGAAGAACTCAGCGAGCAGCTCCTGATGGATGGCTGTGGGGTTTACGTCGCTGAACAGGTCGGGATGCAGCCACTTAGCCCACTGAACGTAGCCAACCACCATTTCGATGCCGCCGGTGATGGCGTAGTCACAGATGTAGACGTGGCCCTCTTTGACGGCGCTGGTGGCTTTAAGCGCGGTTCGACCGGTAAGCTGGTTCTGCTGAGCAGTGAAATCTGCGAGTTCATATTTTGTGCTGCTTATCATGCGGATGATTACGTCGGGGTTAGCTTGAGTCACAAATTCGGGGCTTAGGATAGGAGCGTATTCGGTTGCGTTTTCAGCGATGTTGATTCCGCCTGCTTGGGGTATAGAGGGGACAAGGGAGGTTTGCCAGTCAGTGTACCATTCGTAATAGACCGTGGGTTTCTCGCTGTCGGCAAGGTTTGCTAGCCGCTCATCGACGAGGTTTTCGTAGCCCTGCATGTAATCAACAAGGCGGGTTGCGTTATCTTCCACCTGCAAGATTTGCCCTAGCTGCGTCACCAACGCGCAGGTTTCATCCACCATGGATTCAGTTGAATCCAAAGAGGGGTTGATGGCTTCGCAGATAAAGACGGGGATGCCGGCGTCTTCAATCTGCTTTGAGGTCTGGTTGTTGAAGTAGTTTATCGGTGCGCCGCCAAGAACCAAATCTGGCTGCATCTCAAGTATCTTCTCGACGCTTGGACTGTAAGATTCGCCTACGTTAGGCACAGCGGTGATGGAGGGGGGAAAATCTGAGCTTGTATCTATCCCGATGATGCGGCTTTGGCATCCTAGGGCACAGACAATTTCGGTTGCGACTGCATCAAGGCAAACAACGGTTTTCACTGGCTGAGAGATTTTTACGGTGTCCCCGTTGGGGTCTACAATGGTAAGCACGTTGCCTTCGGGGGTAGCGTTGTCGGATGCGCCCTGGTTAAGGGTGTAGACGCCATAGGTTGAACCGGCGATAATAACGATAAGCACGACTGCAAGGATAGCGATTGTGATTTTCTTCACGTTTTCACCTCCAGCAAGGCATGCTTTTAATTTCTGAATTACCATGCAAACCCTCGCGGACAGCCGACACTATAGGGGACGCGCTGAGTTCCTCAAGACGCAGATAGCGACCGTTCATTTCATCACATATCTGCTTCACCAGCCCAAAAGTGAGGAAGCCGCGTTCGGTGTCGATGGCAAGGGCTTTTACGCCGCGGGTGGCGATTTCGCGGGCAATCATCTTTGCCTCAGCCACGGGGTCGCCGCCGTTGAGGGCGACGTTGGAGCGGCCGTCAGAAACCAACGCTAACAGGGGGATGGCTTCTTTGTCTCGGCGCATGTAATCTTGGATAGCGTCAAGCCCCAGTGATAAGCCGTGGGCCATCGGGGTGCGTCCGCCCGTTGGCAACCCCGTCAGAAACCTCTGCGCTAACTCAACGCTGTTGGTTGGGGGCAGCACAAGCTCGGCGGTATCCCTACGG
This sequence comes from Candidatus Bathyarchaeota archaeon, assembly GCA_026014735.1. Lineage (NCBI taxonomy): Archaea > Thermoproteati > Candidatus Bathyarchaeota > Candidatus Bathyarchaeota archaeon. The sequence continues at coordinate 87,863 of JAOZHT010000001.1, read as the reverse complement.
AAAACCACCATGCCCACTCGGTCCCGGCGCTGATACGCATCAAGCAGCAAAGACAGCACCGCGCCCTTAGTGGCAGTCATCCGCTCCTCCGCAGCCATGGAGCCACTGGCGTCAACAACAAACATTATCAGATTGCCGACTTTGCATTCGCGGACTTTTTCGCGTAAATCAGACCGCTCAATCAATAAGCCTCCGCATTCGCCGAATTCACGTTTACGCTGGAGCTGAAACGGCGCTGCAGCGCGGAAAGTCGCGTCAAACGCCAAATCAGCCACTTTTCCCTTGGGGACTGCGCTGGCAACGTATCTGCCGCTCTTTTTGCTGGTTAAACTCTTCGAGCGCCTGCCGCTGCCGCTACGCTCAAACTCATCCAGAACAGGCGTAGAAAGCGCCTTAACCGCGTAGGGTGCGTCTGCCTCAAAAATTTGCTCTCGCCCAGAATCCTCCTGCTCAGAAGTCTCAGGGGGCGAATCGTTTTGGCTATCTTGGGGAGGGGGATTCTGGGGAGAGGTTTGTTGTTGCGGTTGTTGTTTATTCTGATTCCACTTTTGGAGGCTTTCCTGGATTTGTTGCTCTTCAAGTTTGGGTTCTTCGAAGGGCTGGCGGCGGTGGCGATGAGGCAGCACCAACTCGGCGGCTTCGGTGATGTCTTCTTCCGCCACCATTGTTCTGCCCTTGAACGCCGCAAGGGTACAGGCGGTTTTGTACATGGTTATGTCTGCGCGGTGGCCGTCTACGGCGAAGTCTACGCAGATTTGAGTGATTAAATCAAGCATTTCCTCGCCAAGCTGCACCTTGGGCAGCAGTTGAGCGGCGGAGAGGATTTTTTGGCGAAGCGCCTCTTGGCTGCTGCTTTGGGCATCATTGAAGCCTTGGGGGTCGTTTTCAAAAGCGATGCGGCGCCGCACGATCTCCGCGCGTGCTTCCCGATAGGGGATGCCTTTTATCTCCACGGATAGTGCGAAGCGATCGAGCAGTTGGGGACGCAATTCACCTTCCTCGGGATTCATGGTGCCCACCAAAACGAATTGGGCGGGGTGATGGAAAGAGATGCCTTCGCGCTCCACAAAATTCACGCCCATCGCCGCCGCATCCAGCAGGACATCGACGAGGTGGTCGTCGAGAAGGTTCACTTCGTCTATGTAGAGGATGTTGCGGTTGGCTTGGGCGAGGATGCCGGGTTCGAAGCGTTTTTGGCCTGTTTTGATGGCTTTCTCGATGTCTATGGTTCCTACTAGGCGGTCTTCGGTTGCGCCTACGGGTAGCTCGACTACGGATACGGGACGCTTTGCAGTTGGGAGTTTCTCTCCTTGGGCTGCTTTGTCGCTGCATGCGTCGCACATATCTTTAGGGCGGGTAGGATCACAATGGAAGACGCAGTCGGCTACCACGTCGGCTTGGGGCAGGAGTTGAGCGAGAGCGCGGACTGTGAGGGATTTGCCTGTGCCTTTTTCGCCGCGGAGGAGGACTCCGCCGATTTTGGGGTTGATGACGTTTAGGATGAGGGCTGTTTTCATTTTTTCTTGTCCGACGATGGCGGTGAAGGGGTAGACTGTTTTGTTGTGCATTTGCTTGCTTCCTGCGTGGATGGATTATCCATAAAAAACTAATAAACCTTAGTTTAAGTCACTTTAATCAACGGTTGAACAAAAAAAGTTGACTAAAAAAGAAAAAACTCACCTAAAACTCCGCCGACGCTTACTCACCAACAAATAAATAAAAAACGGCACACCCAAAAGCGAAGTAATAATCCCCACAGGCAACTCAGTAGGCATAATGATTAAACGCGCAACAGTATCCGAAGCCAGCAGCATAAAAGCACCCACCCCGACGCTGCAGGGAATAAGGTAACGGTGGTCACTGCCTAAAAGCATACGGGCTATATGGGGGGCAATCAAGTCAACAAACCCGATTACGCCCGTGAAGGCAATTATGCTTGCGGTGGCCACCGTCTCCAGCAGCATATTTATGGTTAAAACCCGCCTTGAGTTGACGCCGAGGCTTGTAGCAACGTCTTCGCCCATGCTCATGATGTTAATGTTCCAGGACTGCATCATCATCAACAGCACCGCTACACCGACGATGGGTAGGCAAATCAGGATTTTTTCCCACGTCGCCGAATAGAGCCCTCCCAAGAGCCAGAAAACAATCGCGCTCACCGCCTTGTCCTCGGGGGAAATGTACTGGATAAGGGATAGAAGCGCAGAGAATAGAAAACCAACTGCGACGCCGGCTAAAATCACCGTTTCACTCGACATGCCGCGCAGTCGAGCAATCGAATAAACGATTAACATCGCGATTAAACAGAACACAAAAGCGTTACCGATTACTAGGTAGCCGCCAACGTAGGATACAACGCCGATTCCGAAGACGATAGCTAACGCCGCGCCAAACCCAGCGGCAGAAGAAATCCCCAGCACATAAGAGGAAACAAGCGGGTTACGCAGAATACCCTGCATGGTGACGCCTGCGGCGGCGAGTCCTGCACCTGCCACCAAGGCTAAAACGATGCGGGGGAACCTTATGTCCCAGATTATGGTTTGTGCCAGCGCGGAGCCAGGGTCGATGTTAAGGAAAGGCAGGGAATGCGAAAAAATGACTTGGATTGCTTCCGGCAGCCGAGGGGAGCCTGCTCCAAAGCTGATGGAAACCACAACGGTAGCTATTGCTGCTAAAAAAACGGAGAAAATTGCAAGAAGCTTACGCTTCTTACCTTTATGGTAGAGCTGTTTGAGTTCAGCTTTAGTGGTCATGGATACGCAAACGTCCCTGGAATGGCTGTTCCGAAGAACTTTTGATTAAGCTCCTGATTCACTGCGCCGGGGTTTATGTCAGAGAAGAGGCTTGGCTGAAGCCATTTTGCCCAGTAGAGATAGCCTATGATGCTGCGGACGCCGCTTCGGGCATAGAAGTCACAGACGTAAACTCTATCGTACTTGACTGCATCGATGTTTTTGAGCGCCGGACGAGAGGTTACATCGTTTTTGGCTGCTATGAAGTCGTTTATGTTGTGGGTGCTGCTGGCGATGAGCACGATTATGGCGGAGGGGTTCTGTTCAACGATGAATTCGCTGCTTAGGACAGGCGAGAAGTTGGTTTGGTTCTCGGCGATGTTGGTTCCGCCTGCTTGGTAGACGCTTTGTGTAACGAAGGTTCTGCCGTAGCCGTACCATTCCAGGTAGGTTTTGACTTGTTGGCTTGATGCTAAGGTGTAGATGCGGTCTTTGACGATTTTGTTGTAGCTCTGTGCCCAGGTAACGTATGCATCTACGTTATCTTGATGCCCCACTATGGGAACGAACTTCTGCATTAATTGACAGGTGAAGTCTATTGCGGTAGGCAAAGCGTAGAGTTCAGCTTTAGTCAACAGAGAAGGATTCAGCGGTTCAGGAGTGGTTGTGTCAACGATGTAGACAGGTATACCCGCCGCTAAGAGTTGCTGGTAAGACGTAGGGTTATAGGGCAACATTGAACTTGCAAAGATCACATCCGGGTGAAGGGAGATGAGGCCCTCAACGCTTGGAGCATAATCGTTTTCGCCATACGAAGTAACGTTTAGAATCGAAGGCGGCATCGTACAGCTATCCGTGCGGGCAACAATCAGGTTCTGCACGCCCATAGCGCACAAAATCTCCGCGATTCCGCCGTCGAGAGCAGCGATTTTTTTGACTGGAAGCGATATTGTCATGGTGTTGTTGTCGCCGTCTGTTACGGTGACGCTGGTTGGGGCGGGAGTAGGCGTTGGGGTACTGGAACTGGAACTTGTTTGGGAGCTTGAAGTTGAAGTTTTTGTACTTGTTTTGGTGGGGGTGCTTGTGGTTGCGCTGGGGGTGCCGGTGGGGGAGGCGGGGCTTGTGGGGGAAGTTGTGTCGTTTGGTGTGGGTGAGGTGTTGGGTGTGGGGGGTTGTTGGCTGTTGAGGGTGTAGGCGCCATAGGTTGATGCGATTAGGACGATTCCGATGATGAATGCTGCGATTGCCATTGTGGTTTTCTTCAAAAGTTACACCTCCTGGTTGGGTTATTGTTTGGAGGTGGGGAGTGGGTGGTTGGCTGGCTGGATGGTTGGTGTGTTTGTTTTTGCAAGGTTTCTCGGTCCCTTGCTGGATGGATTAGCCAGCTTTTTCTAATAAACCTTGGTTTAAGTAAATTTAATCACAAGTTGAACACAGTTGATTGACAAAACCAAACCTAAACCAACTGAGCATCCTTCACTTCATAAATAATGTTCCCGCCAAAACGCATATTCAAAGAATCAACCTCCCCAATCACCCGATTAACCATCCGCCCAACAACCAACACCAAAACATCGAGCCCCCTATAAGCAGCAACCGCAGACGAATGACTAATACCGAACTCAAAATCCACCCTTACCCCAAGCTTACCGGCAACCACCCGCGCCACAGCCCCCATAACACCCACGCGATCCGGCTTAAACTCCTCATAATACGCCCGGATCTTTTCTATGTCCGCCGCTTTTGAGCCGCCCTTGCGGATACTGGGCAACTTCACGATAAGGATCCTGCCCTGCCTAAGCTTAACCTGCCCATTGAGATTTTTTAAGCCTAAATCTTCGCCGGACTCAGCATCGGAGATGGCGGTTCCGATTGCTTCCACGTCAGGGTTGCTTGGGGGCACCGTGTAGAATATGCCTTCTTTGGAGATTAAGCCGACTTGTTCGCCGGCTTTCACGGTGCATGTGGCTAGGGCTATCCAGGCGTGTTCGACTTTGAGGTCTGATTTTATTGTTTTCACGTAGACGTCCAGTTTTGATATGACATCTTTGATTGTGGCTACGCCTTTGGGGGTTAGGTGGTAGTCGGCTCGTTCGCTGCCGGCTTCTAGGAGGCCGGTTTTGATTAGTTTTTTGAAGTAGATGGACATTGCTTGGGTGGTTATGCCGAGTTTGTCGCTGATGTCTTTTTGTTTGATGTGGGGTTGGTTGCGCATGACTTCGAATAGGATTTGGAATTTGGTGAATTCGCTTTTGTTTACAAGGAAACTTGGTTGGTGTTTTGTCAAGTTTACCCATTAGCCCCCTGCTTTGTGGTGTTGTGTTTCTTTCGGGCGCTTATAAATTTTGGTTTAACTCAAGTTAATCACAAGTTAAGTAATGAGGGTTGACTAAACACCCAACCAACCCCTCACACTAACCTACCGAATCGGAGCCAACGGCAAAATAAACGGCACCCTATCAAACCGGTTAACAGCAACCTCCACATCATAGACAGAACGGATATTTTGGGCAGTCAACACTTCCTCTGCCTCGCCAGCAGCAAAAATCACGCCAGCCTTTAGCATAACAATTTTATCGCAGAATCGAGCCGCAAGGTTCAAATCATGGATCGCAATCGCCGCCGCAAGATGCTGCTCGGCAACAAGCTTACGGGTTAACTCCATAACTTCGAGCTGATGCCTTATGTCAAGGTTACTGGTTGGTTCATCAAGCAGAATAATTTTGGCTTCCTGAGCCAGAGACCTTGCGATGAGAACACGCTGTTGCTCGCCGCCGCTGAGTTCATAGAAATTACGCATCGCCAGTTGCTCTATGCCCAGCATTTTAAGTGCCTCCCAGGTTTTTTCGTTGTCCCGCTCGCTGCTTTGCCAGGCGATGTGGGGTCTTCTGCCCATCAGGACCATGTCGAAGACTAGAAGGGATTCTTGGTCGCCTGCTGAGCTTTGCGGCACATAGCCAACGTGTTTGGCTACTTCGAGGCGGTTTAGCTTCTTTATTGTTTGTTCGTCGAGCAGGATGGTGCCTTGTTGGGGTTCGAGGATTTTGTTTAGGCATTTGAGCAGGGTGGTTTTTCCTGAGCCGTTGGGTCCGACCATGCCGAGGACTTCGGTTTCTTTGAGTTTGAGGGAGACTTCTGTGAGGGTGGGGGTGCTGCGGTACTTGAAGGTTAGGTCTTGCACGGTTATGTTCATGTTTTTCTCTGTGTGAATTGATGGGTTTAGCGCTATTTTAGTATTACTTTAGTCGATAAAGGTAACACAAGGTATAAGTAATACTAAAATAAAAAAAAGTAACAACGTGATCACCTTGAACAAAACAATAATCGCAGGAGCCCTCCTCACCATAATAATCGCATCCTCACTAGTAGTCGGTTACAGCCAAAACTGGTTCCAACCAACCGAAACACCCCAAAACACATCCACCCCCACACCAACAGGAACCCCACAACCCACCACAGAACCAACCACGAGCAACCCACCCACAGCCACTCCAACAAAAAAACCAACCCCAACCGCCAACCCAACAGCAAAACCGACAACCCAACCCACCACGGTCTCAGCCATGAACCTCACACTAGAAATATACGGCAACGCCAACATGGACGACAAAATCGACTCCACCGACGCCACCTACATCCAGCAAATAATCGACGGCTCCAGAACCGCAACCCAATTCGCCGACGCAAACAGAGACGGCACAGTAAACACAGCCGATGTAACCCAAGTTAATGCACTCCTCAGCGCGACAGCTTCAAAAATCTACATGCTCGACGGCAACAAAGCCAACATATCAGTTTCGTTACCTGCAAACCGATTGGTGGTTGAGTACAACCAAAACACCGAGCTCGTACGCATACTTGGCGTAGAGAACTTGGTGGTCGGCATCGACGCAGGCGTTGAGCCAGTTAAGCAGCTGTTCTACCCTAACAATTACGCCAGCATAACCATGGTAGGTCAAATGAGTTCGCCGGACTACGAAGCAGTCCTAAACCTCCACCCCACAACGCTTTTCACTTTCACCGCCGCCACCGCTGACAAAGCAGCCCATCTGCCCGGCGTAGACGTGGTATATTTGGGCTTATACAACCCCAACGTAACTAAACCGGAAGATTCCCGCTTCATCCAAGGCGTCCTCAAAGCAGGCTACATCTTCAACAAAGTCGACCGAGCAACAGAATATGCAAACTGGATACTCAACCTCACATCCACCATAAACGCAAAAGTCAACACCATCCCCGAGGCTCAGCTGAAATCTGTGATGATAACCAATTGCCCAACCCTTACCACCGGTGCCCCCAAAGCCTACACTGCCCAGGACACTCTAGGCCAAGCCTGCATCTTATCGGGAGGCAAAAACATAGCCTCATCGTTAACCGGGGCGTCCATAACTATCGATACAGAATTTATCCTCAACCAGAATCCAGCCTACATTTTCGTCCACACCGTAAGATACACATATGGTGGACTCACCCAAGAGCCCCCGCAAGGCATAGACGCCACCGACCCCACAGGCATGAAATACCAACTCGCACAGTACATCGCTCAGCCAGGCTTCGCAAATCTTACCGCAGTCCAAAACGGCCACGTCTACATGATCGCAGGTGACTTCCGCAACAACGCAATGGGCGGCACACTCGGCGCAGTCTACATGGCAAAAGTCCTCTACCCCGACGTCTTCTCCAGCTGGAACCCCCAGGCAATCCATCAGGAATACTTCACCCGCTTCCTACGGTTAGACTACAACTTGGACACAAAGGGCGTCTACCTGTATCCAACAATAAGCGTTAACGGCGACATCGTCGGTATACCGAACGCAGCAGCCTAAAACAGGCAATTTCTCTTCCCTTTTTTTAGTCAAACTCAGAAAAAGTTGAGCAGCAACATGACGGGCATAGTGGATTGGGCTAAACTTCGAGATACAGCAAGATTTTACACTCACCGCTCTGAACTTAGCAAACCCGAGTTTTGGGATAAAGAAGCAGCAGCATACAGTCAAAGCTGCAGACACATGGAGGATTTAACGCAGAAACAGCTAAACAGGCTGCAACTCCCCATCGAATGCACTGTTCTGGAGGTGGGCGCGGGCACAGGAAGAATCACAATACCGCTGGCTAAACGGGTTAAGCAGGTAACTGCGCTGGATCCGTCGGCTAACATGCTGCTTCACCTTGAGGCGGCAGCGCAGAAAGAGAACCTCTGCAACATCGGATGCCTCAAAGGAGCCCTTGAAGACCTACAGACAAATGAAGTTGCAAGACATGACTTCGTGGTAGCATCCTTCTCTCTTGTGATGGCTGACCTCGAAAAAAGCCTGCTGAAAATGGATGCGCTGGCAGGAAGAGGCGTTTATCTTTTCATGTCTGCTTCGCCGTGGATGGATAGGGAAATACAATACGCCGTCTACGGGGCTGAAACCGCGCCGGGGCAGCTTTCGGATTTCATCTGCGCATACAACATCCTATATGATGCGGGAATATTGGCAAACGCGGATTTGTGGGATTTCCAGGTAACACAATGCTTCGGCAGCTTGGATGAAGCTACAGAAAGCTTCGCAAAAAGACACATCATCCCAGCTGACAAAACAGTGCAGCTACGGGATTTTCTATCTAGCACCCTCGTTTTGGATGAACAAAATAAGCTTTGGTGGAAACGACAAAAGAAGGCGGCGATGATATGGTGGATAAAAAACATATAACAAACCCCCCAAGAGAGGCAACCGCAACCGTGGAGGAGGAAAAAAGAAAGTACCGAAAGCTAATGGCAAAAAGAGCCCTCTTCCTTGCCGCATGCATCATCCTGCTAATTATCGTGGCGGGAATCGCTTTAACGCAGGGTTCAGCCAACATGACTTTTCTGGACGCCTACGCCGCCATGTTCGCCAAGGCCTTTCCCGATTGGATACATGTCTCCTCGCTAGCGGATATAGTCGTCTGGAACCTGAGGCTTCCAAGGATTCTGCTGGCTATCTTCGCGGGCGCCGCGTTGGCGATGGGAGGCGTTACAACACAGGCTATCCTACGTAACCCCATAGCAACGCCCTATACGCTGGGGGTCTCTGCGGGCGCAGGCTTAGGGGCAGCCGTAGCCATCATTTTAGGCGCGGGCTTTTTCGAGGGCAACCTGCTAATTGTCGGCAACGCCTTCGTTTTTTCTTTGATTCCGGTTGCGGTTATTTTGCTTTTGGTTAAACGCCGAGGCTCATCCCCTGAAACAATGATTTTAGCAGGCATAGCTATGGTGTACATATTCAACGCCATAACCACTATACTGCAGTACTTCGCCGAATCCAACGCTGTCAGCGCAACCGTTTTTTGGGTGATAGGTGACCTGTCGCGGGCGGATTGGTGGCAGCTCCCCTACGTTTTCGGGGTACTGGTCATCTGCTTTATCATAAACATGCGGCTGTCATGGGACATTAACCTGATGCGGATGGGCGACGACGCAGCAAAAAGCCTCGGCTCAGAGGTTGACCGCACAAGAAAAATCACGCTTATCACAGCTTGCCTGTTAACTGCCACAGTGGTAAGCTTCACGGGCGCCATCGGGTTCATCTGCCTAGTTGCGCCGCATATTTGCCGCCGAGTAGTCGGTGGAGATTTGCGGTACCTGATTGTGTCCTCTGCGCTTTTCGGCGCTATCTTGCTGTTGGTTGCAGATATATTTGCCAGACGCCTGATTGCGCCGATTGTGCTGCCGGTGGGGGCGATCACGGCTTTTCTTGGGGGGCCGCTGCTGCTGTATCTGCTGATGAAGAGAAGACAAAGCCGCTGAAGCGCCCTCGTTGATGGGTGGTTTTGTAAATGCAGTGGACTGACGTATATGCTTGTGCTTGAGAGAAGGCGACGATGCTTCTGTGACTTCTATATAATTTAGTAAAACTTATGTGTTACAGCTGGATTATTGTCCACTAGGCATCGGGTATGGTGGGATGTTTAGCAAAAACAAGAAAAGTTGGCGGTTCAATAGTAGTTACCTTGCCTAAAGAACTCGTAGAAACCCAGAACATTAAGGAAAACCAATGCATCGAAATAGTCGTAAAGAAATGCAGAAAAAATGGCTTCGGCATGTTCAAGGGCATGTCTCCGTTCACCACAGAAGACGAGATGAAAGGGCAACTTGAATAAGTACATCGTCGATGCATGGGCTTGGATAGAGTATTTCAGAGGCACCGAATACGGGGCAAAACTAAAAGATATCTTAGAAGAGCCCACCGCCGAAATATACACATGTGCAATATCCGTTGCCGAAATAATCAGCAAAGTCGCAAGAGAAAAACGGGATGTTGAAGCAGCATACGACATGCTTTTGAGCAATTCTCAAATTGTAAAGATAGACGAACAACTTTCTAAGCAAGCGGGCCTTTTCCACTCCAAGATGCGGCAAACCACAAAGGATTTTGGAATAGCCGATGCGTTTATACTGGCAGCTGCAGAGAAGCTGCAAGCAAAAATCGTCACAGGCGACCCCCATTTTGAAGGCTTAAAAAATACAATTCTGATTACATGAAAAAACGGCAGACAACGTTGTGCTAAGAGTGATTTAGCGTTTTACGCATTGCCCCGACGCGGCGTCGAAGTGGTTTTTGTCGCCGTAATCGCAGAATTTGCAGTCACTACGCATGTCTTGCCCAAAGGGGCAACCTTTCAAATCAGCCATATCAAATACCTCAATTACCATTGCGTATCACATAGATTAAATATAAAACTATAGATGAGCAAAGTGTCCAAATCAGCATCCGCAGAGCAAGAAATAGTTTGCCGTGCGTCGTACGCTATAGCCAGAGTCGTTCAGTTTACTATCAGTGGTTCGACCGCTTTCTTGTCGCCTAATTTACCAAGGGCTTCAAAGCCTTGAGACCTCACGTTCCGCTCTTCATTTCTGGACCCGCGTAACGGCTTTTAGGCAAAACCTCTTGTTTGTCTTGAATTTCGCTTCAAAATGTAACAAGCGTTAGCTTAATCATATGACCTCAAGCTCTCGGAGGGCATTTTCAACTTTCTGGTTGAGTGACAGAAAATCTTGCTTTGTATATATTTTCAAGGCTTGGTTGTAGGCGTCCAATGCTTTCTCTTTGTTTGCAGTTTTGTCACAAACTCTGGCAAGTGTTGCGTACGCCTTAGCGAGGTTAACCTCTGATTCCGCGAATTCTGTGGGAATGTGGGTTGCAGTTCTAACTTTGAGGGCTTCCTTGAAAAAACCTATTGCTTGCTTAATGTATTCAACCAAAGGTTCTGCTTCATACATTCGCAGGTATGCAACTCCGAGATAGTTATTGGTTTTTGCATACTCGTCGGGATACGCCGACAATGTATAAACCTTCAAAACATCGTTAAATATGCTTATCGAGGTCTCACAATTCAAGATTTTGCTTTCGCCTTTAGCTAGCGTCAAGTAGGCATATCCCAGGTTACGCATCGTCCAAGCGTTATCTGCTTCGTCGCTGTCTGCTGTGCGGATCGATAATGCTTCTTTTAATGCACAAATTGCTTTCTTGGAGTTAGCGGCAGGATCCTCTAATTCAGCAAGCCTCGTATATGCGTACCCTATGTTGTTTAGTGCTAAACTGTACTGTTCAGGAAGACTTCTGTTGTAAACTTTTAACGACTCATTGTATCCCTGAATCGCTATTTTCCAGTTTTGAGGTACATCTTCAACACGCGCATATTTAGCGTACGCAAAGCCACGTGCATGCTGCAAATAAGCGTAGCCCATCGGATCAGTTTTCAACGTTGGAACAGAGATCGGCACGTTCTTTACGCCACCATCGAGAAGGAAAGGGATTGCTTCTTCAACAAAATACAAGTTAAGCAGTGACATCCCATACCAATAGTTTACAAGCTTGTCATTAGCTTGGTATTCAAGCGTTACTTTCAGGTATGGAATGGCTTCGCGGTAGAATCCCATTGACGCAAGCATAACTCCTAAACTAGCTTGGTCCTCGATGGTTCCCCGACTTTTAACTGCCCGTTTAAGGTACAGTATTGCTTCATCGCTTTTTCCAATTCTGAAAAGTCTTTGGCCCTTGTTTGAATCGTTGCTTTGTTCTTCCATCAAATGGCTCTTGGCGTTGTTTAGCGAGTCTTGAACATCGTAGTTGTCGCTGTATTCTGAAACAAGCAGAAGGTGTTGTTCATCGATTTCTTCCTGTTTCGCTCCTACACCAACGCCAAGGGCATCTTCGTATTTCTCCTCTTTAACCAGCTTAATGATTTCTTGAGCATCTAATCCTGACATTCCCTTCCATCCCCCTACATTGTCCTCTCGATATTTCTGAGATCTTGATTGTAGACAAGAAGCTCCGGCTCTTTTAACACATCAGCGCAGAACAGAGCCTCCAAGAACTCTTGGATCCGGCTCATTAAACGAGGTGTGTCAATTTCAGGTGTCCTTGAATTGTTGATCGCTTCCAGGAGTCTCTCTCGTTTTACCTGCACTCTGGCATCTGTTACCTTCGCAGAATAAGACTTCACCAATTTGTCGGCCAAGTCAAGGGAGCTTTCAAGGGCCTTCTGGTTCCAGTTTCGGCGTGGAAGCATATTTCCCCATTTATCCATTAACGCACTAAGGCCGTCCTTACCCTCAGAATCGGAAATTTCTGGGTCAGGCATCTGGTTTTGGTCTTCGATATTTATTTCATCCCCCCTTAAAGCAAACGCATCCAAGTTTTCATGACGTGTGAACTCTCTTGTTTGCCTGTGGGTGAATGTTGCGATCAACTCTTTGTTGCCATTAAGTTCGATTGTTATGTCTATTAGGGGGGGTTCCCCGGTTGCTCTCAAGTAGAAGTCGAAGTCACCGAGGTGAATATACTTGTTTACAGTTTTGTCTCTCTCACAGTACATTCGCCGTCTAACCAAAGCTATTTGGGCACGGAGGGCTTGCCCGCCTAGCACTATTGTTTTTGTTCGCTTTATTGGGTAAGGAGAAAATGGCGGGATAATTGAAGAGTAATACTCACAGAAGTCCTTTGAGGAACCCACGATTGTTCCATAACCGTTTGGTTCATTTCGTGAGGTTAGCTTGATTTCTCCGCCTGCCTTTATGGCTGCACCCCTAGCTACACATTCCATCGGATTAACTGGCAAACCCTTCAGTTCATACTCATCTAGTTCACTTATCAAGGCGGGGGAGGCGCCTAATCGTTGCAGTTCATCTCTAACCGTTGCACGAACCGATGGCATGTAGGTTGGTCCGCCCACAAACACCAAGTGGTCAATTTGGCTGGCTTGCAAATGCGCTTGGCTTAAAGCAGTCCTTATGGGACCACGGCATTTTTCCAGAATTGGCGCAATTACCGCTTCCAACTCTGTTCGGGTAAGTTGAATTGTTCTTCCCAGTTGCACATCGACGTTTACGGTTTGTTTGGAGCTCAACTGGATCTTTGCTTTCTCGACTTCTTCCCTGAGGATGTGTTTTAAGGTGGGGTTTTTTTCTACAGCTTTGAGGTCATAGGTCCTGACAAGGTAGCTAATTAAGCTGTCGTCAATATCTAAGCCGCCTAAGGCTTCGTCTCCTGAAGTTCGAAGTTCACCCCAGATAAAGCCACCGTTCTTTTGTTCAACAGACAACATAATTGTAACGTCAAGTGTGCCTGCTCCCCAATCGAAGGTAAGCACTCTAGCCTTCTTATCTGCGTTCAAGCCGTATTGAAGCGCCGCTGCTGTGGGCTCAGCGATAGTGCTAACTTCTTTGAAGCCGACTCTTTTTGCCGCCTCCACAATCGGCGTCACACGTGTGCTGTCAAAATATGCCGGTACACTGACAACCAAGCTGTCTAAACCCTTACCGATCAAGGGATTAAGCTGCTGGTTTTCAGCGTCCTCTTTGATCTCCTGCAAAATAAACTCAAGGATATGCGATGGCGTGTAGTATTCATCAGCGACTTTTATAAGGATTGAACCGTTGGGGCCTTTCTCTATTTTGTACTGGAAACGGCTAAGTTCCCCATTTGCTAAGGCAGCATCATAGGATAAACCTACTAGTCGCTTTACGCCCCAAACTAGAAGCTCTGGAGTGGCAGCGCCCTGCATCTTTGCCGTTTTTCCAACTGACTTCTTTTTTCCATTACTATCAAACAAGACATATGACGGGAAACTTTTACCGTTAACGGTGGGTCCATGGCGGCTTTCAACCATTATGGTTTCGCCGCCTACTGGAACAGCAGCGGCTGAGTTGCTGGTTCCTAAATCGATTCCTATTGACTTTGTCATTTCTTTTCCCTCTACGAACCGTTTGTTTTTTGACTTACTATGACTTCGACTGGTCTGAAAACTGTTTGACCTTTGTTGCTTGAATTCTTCCTCAGGTATCCTGGTCTAACAATTTCTACCACTTCCCCATCCCCATCCGAGATTACATCAGAGCGTTGACCAACGCATTGGTGGTAAATGCCGTCAAAGGAGTCTCCCTGCGCCACTTTTATCTCCTCAAAACCCTCATCCTCTATGATCCTTTTAATTTTGCCAAGAATCCATTCGGCGATATCTCGATTACCCTCTTTTGCCGTGCCGAAGTGGTCAATGACTAGAAGCAGACTTTTAATTACCCGATCATAGTCGTCGGAAAGTTGGTTTTCCCTTTGCCACTGCTTTACCGCCCAAGTGTCGATTTCATGCAGGAGAAAGTTTAGCTGTTGTTTTTCGTTTTCTTTTTGCTCCAGCATCGAGAACATGGCTGCTTTTATTTCGCAGAAGTCTTGGTTTTCGATTGTTTGCTTTTCTATTGGGTTCCCATTTGACTGTTTGTTTAGCGGTTTGTTTTCTATCAATTTTTTTCCCTTCCTTATCCAACATAGCTTCTTCTCTGGTTTGACCCCGTCAAATTTGATTTTGTTTTTGCGATGGAGGCAATCGCGTTTTTGAGGTGATTAGTCGTCAACGCAAAATTCTCTGCCTGGAAGTTTGCCTCTCGAATAGCTGTCCAGGTTGCTTGGCGGCATGCTTCCATTATTTCAGCGCCTGAGAACCCTTCCGAGCAACGTACAGCTTCATCAACCGAAAAGTCTGTGGAAAGCGGCTTACTTCGCAAGTGCACCTCAAAAATAGCTTTTCTAGTTGTTGGGTCTGGGATCGGAACGTAAATGAGGTAATCGAATCTTCCAGGTCTCAGGATTGCGGGATCAATCATTTCAACTCGGTTGGTTGCACCAATAACGTAAACGCCGTCCGAATTTTCTATCCCATCCATTTCGGAAAGTACCTGATTGACGAGCGTGTCGAAAAATTGGGATTCGCCACTTCTATTTGGGGCAACAGCGTCTATCTCATCAAAGAAAATGACACAAGGCGCAACTTCTCTGGCTTTGGCAAATAGAAACCGAATTCTCTCCTCTGACTCGCCTACCCATTTTGAGTGGATTTCAGGTCCTTTAACTGCAATGAAGTTTACGCCACATTGGTTGGCGACGGCTTTTGCCAAAAGGGTTTTGCCGGTGCCCGGTGGCCCATAAAGCAGGATTCCTTTTGCCGGTTTTAAGCCAATCTGCTTGAAGACTTCTCGTTTGGAAATAGAGTAAGAGATGTTCTCGATAAGCAGCTTCTTTATTTCTTCCAAGCCGCCTATGTCGCTCCAAGTGACCTTGGGAACCTCGACGAGCAGTTCTTTCATCGCTGAAGGGGGAATGGTTGCTACTGCCTTTTCAAAGTCCAATTGGTTTACAGTGAGGTCTTCGATTGCATTAACTTCTCCTCTTTCAAACGCGACCGCTGGAAAAGTGCGCCTCAACGCATTGTAGGCTGCTTCGCGGCACACAGCCGCAAGGTCGGCGCCCACAAAACCCGCTGTTCGGTCAGCGATTATGTCTAAGTTAACGTCAGAAAAAAGAGGCATGCCAACGGTTTGGATCTTAAGAATCTGTTTTCTACCAGCCAAATCTGGGACACCTATATGGATTTCGTGACCAAACCTGCCCTCTCGTCTTAGCGCTTCATCTATCGAGTTTAACCTGTTTGTAGTTCCAACAACAACTACGCCTTTAAGCTGCCTTAACCCATCCATTAGCGTAAGCAGCGTCGCCACAAGGCGCGGCTCAACTTCGCCTGTTGATTTTCCACGTTTTGGCGCAAGAGCATCGATTTCATCAATCAAAATAACCGACGGCGCCTTTTTCTCTGCCTCGTCAAAGATTTCTCTTAACTTTCGTTCGCTTTCGCCAACCCACGTGCTGTACACTTCCGGTCCACTAATGGACATAAAGTTGGCGCCTACTTCATTGGCAAGTGCTTTGGCAATAAGGGTTTTTCCAGTTCCAGGTGGACCATAGAGAATTAAGCCCTTCGGTTGTGAAACGCCAAGGTGCTCGAAAACGTCATTGTACCGAAAAGGGTACTCGACGACCTCTCGAATCTGACGTATTTCTCTGTCTAATCCGCCTATGTCACTGTAGTGGATAGGAACGACTTCGGGCTTCATAATTGATGTTATAAACTGGGTTGATGTGGAGACAAGAACTATGCCGTCAGGTTTTGCATTGCTTACAGTAACCACTCGTGCGCTGTTTAGTCCCCCGCTGAAAACGTAAACAGCAGTTTTCTCGTTTCTTGTTAGAGGTTTACCTATGAATCGAATTACATCGCGCTCAGAGAAATCGGGCGGTACACTAAGCTCAATTCTTTCGGCAGTATTGGGCACGACAGCCTCAACATCTACCACTCCGCCATCCTTAACATTCAGATGCCGCTGCTTAAAACGGTCCAGTACTATCTCGTTTGCATTTCCGCTCTTCACTTCCAAAAGAATACAGCCGCATGATTTCCCCTGTTTCTCAAGCCTCAGAAAAGCCACGTCGTCGGTTCCGAATTTCAAGGCTTCGATACCCGGCAAATCTGATTCAATGGTTGCCCTATGGGTAGCATCTAATTCTGCGCTGCCGCGGACTTTAAGTTGAAACTTCACCTAACGGGCCTCCCATGCCTAACGGTTGGAACGGTTGTGCTTGGTTTAATGATGGACATGCTTCTTCACCGTGAATGTTCTTTTCTGCAGTTTTTATACTCGTCAGGTAGGGATGGTTGCACCTGCGAATTCGCCAGTTGACAGATGTAACCTAACGCTTACATCAGACACGCAAAACCCTCTAATACGAACCGACAGCGACCCTAAACTGGCTCTGTTTCTGAACTGCGCCTAGAAGTACCATCGGTTGGAGTGAACGCAAGCCCGTCTTTTCCAGCAGTTACAGTCCAGTTTGGATGCTTCTTGAGTTCGCCTCTGAGCATCAGGTGACTTAGGGGGATTTCCACTTGCTCTTCAACAACACGTTGGAGCTCGCGGACGCCAAAATCGGAACTAAATCCTGTCCTGATGAGGAAATCTTCAGCTTCCTTCTCCGTTGAGACGGTAACCCCGCATTTGTTTTTGATAACTGCAAAGACATTTTCTAGCATGGGTTTTAGAATTTTCGTTACATCTTCACTGTTAAGTTGGCGGAACTCTATTATGTCGCTGATGCGGTTGATGAATTCTGGCCGAAACATCCTTTTTAGCTGTTCTCGGACGTTTCCAGTCTGCTGCTTTCTACCATCGTACATGGAGGGCAACTCCATGTAGCTGTCGGGTTTTATGTTTGAAGTCATAATGAAGATGGCGTTTTCAGCGTCAACTGTGCGCCCTTTAGCGTCAGTCAATCTGCCTTCATCAAAGACCTGCAAAAACATATCCAAGACGCGGGGGTGAGCTTTTTCAACTTCATCAAGAAGAACCACAGAGTAGGGGCGTGTCCTTAGCTTCCCTGTCAGCTGTCCTTCCGCTTCGTAGCCTACGTAACCGGGCGGTGAACCGATAAGTTTTGCAGTGCTATGTTCCTCCATGTATTCTGACATGTCAAGGCGGATCATGTCAGATTTGCTACCGAACAAGTACTCTGCCAGCAGCTTTGCCAGCTCTGTTTTGCCGACACCGGTGGGTCCAAGGAACATAAAGACGCTTAAGGGCCCATTTCGTTTTCCCAGGCCTGAATGGGCAAGAAGCAGTCGGTTACAAACGCGGTTAATCGCATCGTCCTGCCCAACTATTTTCGATTTAAGGGAAGGCGCCAATTTTATGAGTCTATTTTGTCCCACGCCCTCCAAATGGCCAGTAATTATCTCTACAGGCACCGCAATCTTATCCGATAACACGTTTGCAATAGCGTTTTCGTCGACAACCGGTTTATTGGCTTCTATATCTTTGCTTTTAGTTTCGCCAGTTGAGTCCGAATCACTCTCTATACTCAACCCGGGAACGCGAGCGCGGGCAGCTGCTTTATCAACTAAATCTATAGCTTTATCGGGCAACTGGTGGTCAGCGTCAAAACGTATGGAAAGATTCACCGCAGCCTCCATGGATGAATCTGAAATCTCCACACCATGATAGTCTTCCAGCTTTGCTTTAATGCCCCGTAGGATTTCCAGTGTTTCTTGGGCGCTTGGCTCATTAACGATTACTTTCTCAAATCTGCGTTCCAACGCTGGATCAGATTCAATGTAACGCCGATATTCAGCGATGGTTGTTGCGCCAATACAGCGGACTTCGCCTCGGGCAAGGGCAGGTTTCATTATGTTTGCAGCGTCGGCGCTACCTTCAGCGCGTCCAGCCCCAATCAAATTGTGGATTTCATCTATGAAAATGATGATTTCCGGGTGAGCCTTCGCCTCCTCAATAATCTTTGTTAGCCGCTGCTCAAATTCACCTCTATACATTGTTCCCCCGACAAGGCTGCCGATGTTTAGCTCAATTATTTTTTTGCCTTCCAAAACTTGCCGGTCTTTCTGTTCAGCTATACGTACCGCTAATGCTTCAACAATCGCTGTTTTTCCAACGCCTGCTTCCCCAACGAGGACGGGGTTGTTTTTACTTTTCCGCGCCATTGTTTGAATCAGCTGCAACAGTTCAAACCGTCGACCGATGAATGGACCAAGCTTTCCCTTTTTTGCCTCCTCAGTTAAGTCTCTACCGTACTTATCCAGATAGTGTGTGCCACTGGGTTGTTCTGGTTGACCTCCAGCAGGTTTCACAGGCTCCTTTTCACTTGTCAAATCAGAGGAGTTTTGGTAAAACAGAGCTTGTTTAGCTAAATCCTCTGGCTTGACAGCTTTGGCAGAAAGGACCTCTAAGACAGCTTTACCGGGTGACTCCATGAGTGCTGCGAAGAAATGCAGACATGTTACTTCAGCGCTTGCTTCGGATAAAGTATCCGCCCTTTCAAAAGCTTGTTTACATTCCAAACTTCGATGGATAAGCTGATCTCTGCTTCGATAGTTGCCCGGGCTAATTCTTTTTCTTATTTCGCGCCTAAGTTCAGTACAGTTTAACTCATAATCGCTAAACAAACCCTTTATTTTGTCACATTCAATCGCAACCGTATGCAGCGCCTGCTGAGTTAACCCTGCCTGCTCTGGACTAAGCATCGCTGCTTTTTCAAGGCTGCAAATTCCAATAAGCATGTACTCTTTTGTTACGTATTCATTAAGATTGGCACCGGCTTCGGAAGCTGCAATTTGCCAAGCCAAGTTAAGACCAACAGAGATGGGCTTCAAAATTCTTTACCTCCACGTTTTAGATGCCAGACCAGCAAAGCAGTCGACATAGAGCTTGAATTTGTAGTCATTTCCAAGACCCGTCTGCCAAGCATATTTAGCAGTGGGTTTATCAAGTTTTGGGTAAAACCCAAGAAACAATAGATTGGCGGCAAAACAATGAAGACATGTTTGTAAATAAATAAAATCAGCGCTGATTAGTTTAGCGATCGGTAAACTCTTAATTTCACTAACGATACCCATACCATTCTACCTCCTTACGGATTGTACCTGCGCTACTTAAATTTAGCAACGTTAGCGTTATAATCTTGTAACTTGCTAGTTACCGACAGCAACAATTAGGTGAGCAGCACAACATTTTTCGTTCGAACTAAAGGCTTTTAAAATAATGCGCTATTAATCATGACCGGTGACTCTATTGCCTAAAGCAAATCACAGCGAGACAATCCCCGTTGGCAGTACCGAAGGTTCTGATTTGACAGTTGAACTGGCAAGTTATCTTGAGATTCTAGGCAGCACTATTCGACTGAAAATTCTAAAAATAATTGAAAAACAGCCACTTGACGTGGAATCGATCTCACATGAACTATACAAAAATCAGATCGTTTGCAGCAGAGAAAATATTGAAAGACACCTTAAAAAGCTGTTTAACACGGGCTTAGTTAGGAAAGAACCTGGAGAAAAGAATGGTAGAGCAGTAATGAATTACTTGATTGTACCGGGCGCAATAGAGAATGCTTTGAGAACAACCAAAAAAGTGCTCAAATTAGACCTTTCGATTGATTTAAAAACAGAAGCAGCGAAGGTCCAAAAAAACTTGGATGAAGAATTCTGCACACCCAAAGTCAAGGTACTGGGCGGAATCGACGATGGCAAATACTTCCCGTTGAAAAAATCCAGCATTAACATTGGAAGAGTCGACCCCGATAATTCCGACAAATACGATGCTGCCAATGACATTTTACTTTCGGAAAAATATTCAACCGTTTCCAGAGTATGGAAACCTCAGGCTTTGATAACATTTGAGCAGGGCAGTTGGTATGTTGAACATGGAGACGCCGTAAACCCCACATTGTTATGGGACAAAAAATTGGTGAAAGGTCGAAAAGAAAAACTCAAAGACGAAGACATAATCCATCTGTCAGGTGACAAAACCGTAAGGTTGCTTTTCCTGCTTCCTAAATGTCAACCACCCGAGGACCAATAAAAAGGGCAGGCACTTACTCGTTCGCTTGTTTACGCAGTATTTCAGCGGCTAATTCTTTGAGTCTTTTTTCAACCCCGCTTTTAGTTAACCAACCGAAGCCCCGCATAGAAAGCTGTTTGTACAGCTCCTCAAATTCTTCGGTTTTCCATTCCGGACTCCCGAATGATTTGAAGCCCTCACCAACAAAAGGTAAATGAAGCGCCAGGAAACTGCTGAGGTATGGTTTTGCTTCTTGGCTCCATTCAGTTTTCTGAGGAAGAGCGTAATCCCAGTCACACTCCCAAACACGAACGGTTCTGTCGTAACTTGCAGTTACAACAAAGCGGCTGTCCGGAGAAAACGTCACGGAATGAATGGGGCCGCTGTGCCCTATTAACTCAATCAAGTTCTCGCCAGTTTTCACAGCCCATATTTTGGCGCTGTTGTCCCAGCTGCTTGTAACCACGTATTGCGCATCTGGGGAAAAAGCCACGGAAGAAACCAATGCACTGTGTCCCTTGAGGGTGAACAGGAGGCTGCCGGTGCTTAAATCCCATAGTCGAGCGGTTCTGTCACCGCTTCCAGTGATTGCAGTCGTGCCGTCTGGGGAGACAGCCACTGAACGTATGCTGTCTTTGTGGCCTTGCAGCGAAAACAGGCATTTCCCTGTTTGCAAATCCCAAAATCTTGCGGTGTTGTCAGCGCTTCCCGTCAAAGCAAACAAGCCATCCGGAGAGAAAGCCGCTGCATCCACATCACCTGCATGACCAGTTAAGACGCAAACACAGCGTCCGGTTTCTGCGCCCCATAGACGGGCAGTTTGGTCAGTGCTTCCGGTAAGGACATGGCGGCTGTCAGGGGAAAAAACTGCCACATGGATGCTGCTTGAATGACCCGAGAGCGTCGCTTCGCATTTTCCTGTTTTTATGCTCCAAAGTCTGGCTGTGCCATCTGAGCTTGCCACTAACGCTGTTTTGCCGTTGGGAGAGAAACCCAAGAAGGTTGTTTCTCCCTGCGTCTTCTTGAGTGCATATAGGCATTCTCCGGTTTTTGTGTTCCATATCACTGCATTTTGGTCTGAGCTGCCTGTCAAAGCTACAGTGCCGTCAGGAGATATTGCCACTGCAGAGATTTCGCCTCTATGTGCATTTAAGGAAATGGATTCTCGGCTATCAAGGTTTAAAACGTAGGCACCTGATAAGCCTTCGCTGGACGTCAGAGCAAGTTTTGCGTTGCTAGAGAAAGCAGCGTAAATAGCCCTGCTGACTTCACCTGCGAACGCAATATTTCTAACGCACCAAGCGGCTTTGCATCGACTTATTCTGCCTCTTTGACCTATTTTTGCCCAAAGCTCCATAATTGTTGGGTGCCTTTCGTATCCAGGTAGGGCTCTTGCTTGCTTCAACAGCTGAACTGCTTTTTCCCAGTGGCCAATCCAAATCTCTTCCTCTATTTCATCAACCAAATCATCAAATTGATACTGAAGCCCTATTTGGTCTTCAAGCGACCTTACTTCCCCTAAAACAAAAAGAGGCTCCGAACCTTTGTTATCAGCGACTTCCCATAACATGACTTTGCCGTCAGCGTCACCGGTTGCGGCATAGAAGGTGTCATCTGAGAAAGCAACCGAGGTCACTGCCGCTTTGTGACCGATTAGACTTCTCAAGCACTGCCCTGTTTCTAAATTCCACAGATGCACTGTGCGGTCTCTACTTGCCGTTAAACCCAACTTCTTATTGGGCGATATTGCGACGGCGTCCACTGAAAGGCTGTGTCCTTGAATGGTTCTGATGCATTTTCCTGATTTCAGCTCCCAGAGCCGAGCGGTATGGTCGAGGCTGCCAGTTAACAGCAATGTGCTGTCAGGCAACAGGTGCATGGCGTTTAAGCCTTTGGTGTGACCTTCAAGAGAAAACAGACATTGCCCTGATGATGTATCCCAGACTTTCGCTGCAGAATCCCAGCTTCCTGTGACGGCAATCCGGCCATAATTCGGTAGACATATACAAGAAACAGTGTCTTTATGCGCTTTAAACTCGAATTTATAGTAAATTTCGTCATTAATAACGTCAATTTGGCATAGACGAGCTGTTTCGCCGGATGCCATTAACACCCATTTTCCATCGCAAGAAATTGCCATCGACTGGACCGGTTTACCTTGAATATTGCAGTGTAGAGTTCCAAAACAATCGCCGCTTTTTAAGTTCCAAAAACTTATTGATTTTCTATTTGCGACAATTACTGATGGATTCGCGTAGTCTTCCGCAAATATGGCAGTGAGAACGCTGCCGGCTCTGGTGGTTATTGTTCTTTCTGTTTGCCCGCGGATATTGCAAATTCTGAGTTTGCCATCATCGTAACCAATTAGCAGAGTACCCGCGGCGAACGTTAAAGCCGTAACCGATGTAGAGTCGTCGCCCACTGTACACATGAGTTTAGGCCAATTTTCTTTTTCAGAATCTACCTTTGCAAGGGCCAATTGTACCTCTGGTTGTTGAGGAGCTATTTTTTCTGCATCTTTCAGCGCAGCGTTGGCTGACTCCGCATCTTGCCTAGCGATGTGAAGTAAACCCAAAAGATAATGAGACTTCCAAACGTCAGGTAGATTGATGCTTACAGCTTTGACTCTGTCAACTGCCTCCAAGTCGGTGATGTCGCCATTTCGCCACTGAAGCAGCGCCTGATTGTAGACAGCTTCAGGGTTCGAGGGGTCAACCTTAAGGGCTTCTGAGAAAGCTTCTAAGGCTTCTGTTGTTTTTTTAAGGTCGATGAGCGAGACGCCTTTGTTGTTTAAACTGGTTGCTAAAAGGGCGATTTGTTCAACTTTCTGGCGGGGGTACGGTTGCTTGGTGACCTTGCGGTATATTTCTGTAAGGTTATCTTCTATGGCAACTGCACTTTCAGGTCGCTTCTCTGGGTCAATCTCTAAGCATTGCTCTATTAACTTCGCCAGTTTGTAGGGGACAGTTTTAGGAAGCTCAGCATGCGACCAATTTGTATGCATCAAATGAGCATGGAACGCATGGATAGATTCACCCTTTCTACTCCCAAAAGCCCTAGTACCGCTACACATCTCATACAGCACAGCGCCCAATGCCCAGATGTCAGCTTTGGTTGAAGCCTTCGATGCTGAACCCCACTGTTCAGGCGCCATATACTCTGGAGTTCCAGCTGTGCCTGTTTTCCCCGCCTCGACGCCGCCCATATTTAGTGATTCTACCAATTTTACCAAGCCAAAGTCTGTTACTTTTAGTACGCCACTCTCGGTAAGCAGGCAGTTCTCCGGCTTTAGGTCTCGATGAACTAGATTTTGCTGATGCGCATAGGCTATGCCTCGGCAAATCTGTATTCCAAAGTCCATTGCTTGGTCCAGATTTAGGTTCTCTATTGCTCCTCTGAGGGTTCCTCCAGATACATATTCCAAAAATATTTTTGGAACCTTATTCAGTTCCCGCACATAGTAACATGTCACTATGTTAGGGTGCAAACCCAGTTCTGTCCACGCTTGGGCTTCTCTGTAAAAGCGTTCAACCGCTGCCCTATTAGACCGAGTCTCTTTCTTGAGAACCTTGACTGCCAGGTCCTGTTGCCAGAGTTGGTGTCTGACCTTGTACACTTTTCCAAAACTGCCCTCTCCGATTTCATCCAAAATCAAGTACAGTCCAGCGACGACCTGACCTTCAACCCAGGAGTCGGAGATCTTGTTTGGCGGCGATCTATCACCATTGGGCAAGGTTTCTGAGAAGCCTTTTTGCCGTTCTTCACTTGCAGGCTTTTCAACATTTTGCTTAATTGCGTCGTAATCGGATTCTTTTATGGACATGGCTAGGCATGTGCCATCTTTGAAAATGTATGCAAGACTCTGTTTGAGCGGCTCAATGTCTCTCACAGTGCATATGTCTTGGCTTTGCAGGCGGAGAGGCCAACCACGTTTTTGCCCAACTAATCCCCTGGCAAGTTTGCATACATCGGTTGGGCCAAGAACAAACATAGTGCCGTCTACTCTGACGAAGTAGAACATGCCTTTTTCATGGATGTCTTGGAGAATTTGGTCTAGTTTTTCTATCAGTTGGTCCGCGGTGATTTCTCTAGGCACTGGCAAGATGTTCTCCCCTTCTGCTCTTAGCGTTTAATTATGTTGCATGGTAGTTTTAGGTTTTGTCCTATGAGTGCTTAGAACGCCTAACCATCGAGAGAACTATTCCACCAGTCAGTAGCACCGCAAACAATCGTATTCCAACATTCACTTCAGGCGACAACAGAAGAGTAAACTGGTCGGAGGCAACGTTTAGAACGCTGTCAATTATTTGTGTGTCGCTGCCCGCTGAGTTGGTGACGGTAAGTGCCACCGTGTAATTGCCTGTTTGCCAGTAGATGTGGGTTGGATTTTGCTGTGCGCTCGTTGTGCCATCGCCAAAATCCCAGAGCCAGCTGGTTGCAGTGCTTTCTGAGAGGTCATAGAACTGGAGTGTTTGCCCAACATATGCTCTCACTTTTCCCTGAATCGGGGACACATCGTTTATGCCGAATTTAGCGATTGGCTTAACAAACGGGTTAACAGTTATGAAGCCCTGTTTTGTGGCGGTGTCGCTGCCATATTCATTGGACACTCTAAGTGTAACCGTGTAGGTGCCCACTATTTGGTAAACATGACTTGGGTTTTTCTCCATGCTTGTTTGGCCATCACCAAAATCCCACAGCCAAGCAGTCGGGTTTCCTGTGGATGCGTCCCGGAAGTTAACGGTGTCGAGGACTAGAACCCTTTGCAGACTGACTGTGAAGTCAGCTTGTGGTCCACTCCCACTGGGAGGTGTGGTAGGCGGAGTCGTCGGTTGCGTAGTAGGCGAAGTTGTCGGCGCAGGGCTTACGTGAATTGGTTTGCTAAAGGTGCTTGTGCTGCCCGCTGCGTTTGTGACAGCCAGAGTCACTGTAAAATCGCCTGAAGTTGAATAGGTGTGGTCAGTGTTCTGTTGGGTGCTTGTGGTGGAACTGTCGCCAAAATTCCATTGCCAAGTAACAGGATTGCCGCGTGATTGGTCGGTCAAAGTGACCTTACTGTTTGCTTGAGGACTCAGTGGGCTGAAAGAGAAGTCGGATTGCACGGGCGCTGGGACCAAGCCTGATACTTGATGACTAGAAACCGCTATGTAGGTTAAGTCGGATGTTCCATGGTAAACCTCAAGGTAATAGGTCCCATCAATTGGCGCAATAAACTGGTAAATATGAGGATTCCCAGGATAATACGGCGAACTATTTATGGCAAAAGCAGTCGAAAGATTACTAAAAAGGATAGCAGAGTAAAATCCAACATTGTAGCCGCTGCCTATACTAGAACTAACACTAAGCAAAACAATATCGCCCCGATGAATGTTAGTTATCCTGTGATAGTTTATGGTGTCGACAGGCAAGCTCCCCGAAACCGTGTAAGAAGTTAATACCGGAGGCGTCTCAGAAGAAACAGGGTGACTTGAAGTAATGGAATAATTAAGGTCTGAAGTCCCATGATAAACCTCAACATAATAAGGTCCATCCGCTTGTGCGATAAACTGGTAGATATGAGGGTTCCCAGGATAATATGGCGAACTGTCTATGGCTACAGCAGTCGAAAGATTACTGTACATAATGGCAGACCAGAACCCGACGTTGTAGCCACTACCGATGCTGGAGCTAACGCTGACTAAAACAATGTCGCCGGCATGTACGTTAATGATCTGGTGGTAGTTAATCATATTAACAGGCAAAGTGCCGGAAACAGTGTAAGAAGTTAATACAGGCGGTTTTTCCGAAGAGACCGGATGGCTTGAAGTAACTGTATAATTAAGGTCCTGAGTTCCATGGTAAACCTCAAGGTAATAGGTCCCATCAATTGGCGCAATAAACTGGTAAATATGAGGATTCCCAGGATAATACGGCGAACTATTTATGGCAAAAGCAGTCGAAAGATTACTAAAAAGGATAGCAGAGTAAAATCCAACATTGTAGCCGCTGCCTATACTAGAACTAACACTAAGCAAAACAATATCGCCCCGATGAATGTTAGTTATCCTGTGATAGTTTATGGTGTCGACAGGCAAGCTCCCCGAAACCGTGTAAGAAGTTAATACCGGAGGCGTCTCAGAAGAAACAGGGTGACTTGAAGTAATGGAATAATTAAGGTCTGAAGTCCCATGATAAACCTCAACATAATAAGGTCCATCCGCTTGTGCGATAAACTGGTAGATATGAGGGTTCCCAGGATAATATGGCGAACTGTCTATGGCTACAGCAGTCGAAAGATTACTGTACATAATGGCAGACCAGAACCCGACGTTGTAGCCACTACCGATGCTGGAGTTTACAGTGAGCAAAACAACGTCGCCCCGATGGATGTTTGATATCGCATGGTAGTTTATCATGTTAACCGGTAAGCTTCCAGAAACCACATAAGGAGTCAAGACAGGAGGCTTCTCTGAAGAAACAGAATGGCTAGAAGTTACTGTATAGTTCATTGAGGAGGTGGCGTCATAAATCATTAGATAGTAGTTTCCGCTCACCGCAGCGGTAAAATTGTACTGGTGGGGATTACTTGGGTAGTACGGTGAACTTGTTAAGGACTGGGCTGCAGTTAGGTTTGGGTAAAGGATTTTCGAGTGGAATCCCAAGTTGTAACCGCTACTAATGGTAGATGTAATGTTAACTACAAGTCTGTCGCCTGCAGCGACATTCGATATTGTATGGTAATTAACGTTGGTTGGTGAGAGGCTGCCTGTAATAACATACGGCGTAGGTACAGCAGCGGTAAACATTGGTGGATTGACAAGAGGCACCACTATGGCACTGACAATAAGTAAGGAAACAAGTAAGCTATTTTTTTTATGTAGCCTTGCATTGGCCGGTTTTAAGGGGGTTCTCGTCATATTTGGTTTCCTCATTACCTGTAATATCCATACGGATTGTTGCGTCTTTGGTTGACCACTTTTTGGAGTTGATCAACCCAACCATTGCAGGTCTTCTCCATTTCCGTGTCCCTCTCCTGCTTAGCGTATTTTTCGGCTTCTTTAGCCATATACAGAGCGCCATCAAATTCTTCCAGGTGCGCAAGGATGATGGCATAGTAAAGAATGTCCTGAGAGCTGCTGAACTTTAATTTCTTGCCGAACTCTTCACAGACTCGTTTTGCTTCGCCCCATTGCTTTTGCTGCATCAGCGCACCAATCAGCAGTCGATAATCATCCTCGGATCCGTGTACTTCCACAGCCGTCCGCAGGTATGGTATGGCTTCACTGTAGCGGTCGAGGTTTCCCAATGTCACGCCAAGCCAGTTGTTTGCTAGCCAGAACCTATCGTTTGACCGAGGTATTCTGTTCACTGCATCTTTGAGGAAGAAAAGCGATTCTTGATACCGCTTCTGCTCTTTGCCTGCAAGGTACATACCGATATCTAAGCCGATCTGCCCTAGAATTTTCAGTTGCAGGTTGCGGGTTACCGTTTGAATGTTTCTTTCAGTCCATGGTTTTTCGACGTCTTTTTTGATTTCTTCAAGGACCGTATTCATCCAGCCTGTACGTTTCTCAATGTCCTCTGTTCTTGTTAGCTTCCAGTCGTTAAAAATTCTCGGAGCGATGCGTCTTGTGTAGAGCAGGTTTCTTTGGCCCGATTGCAGGGCACGGTATGACTGGGTTATGGCTGCGTTGGTATAGTTACGAGGCCAATCTTGCGGATTTTGGTCTGACTGGTCTGCACAGTAGTCTTCTATGCAATCTCTAAACACATCAAGACTAGAAAGAAAGTCCTCCTCAGACTCGGTGTTTTGAACAAATTCCAAAAGGTCAAATCCTACTACTCTGTCCCAGTCTTCGTCGTTGAGCCACTTGTTGATGTCGGCAGCTGCCTTTGGCAGTATGCAGTTGATTACGCTGCATGTTTCAGATTGCCCAACTACCGATACCTCAGCGCTGTCGTATACCTTGACGTAAATCTTGTAGAGACCTGTTTGCTTCGCTGAGAAATCGAAACTCGCACCGTTTCCTGACACGCGTCCATTGTTAACGTACCATTCGTATCGGTATTCTCCTGTGCCTCCAACCGCTTGAACAGTCAGTGTCTCAGGTTGGCCTACGGCAACAATACCCATCAGTGGTTCTATGCTTTCTATTGTAAGAGGCGGATTGACTTTGACTCCTATTCGGTTTGACTCCACAACTGTACCTGCAGAATCAGTAACGCGAAGACTGTAGCTTCTGGGCTCTGAAATCGCTTTTTCCTCGCCGAGGACGCGGAGTTGAGGCTGGGTTGCACCTTCAATCAGGGTTGGTTGCCTATTGCCGACAACTTCAAGCCATTGATAGCGGTAAGGAGGAACTCCTCCATGTGCTATCTTGGTTTCAGAGAGCACGGCAGTTTGTCCTACGGCGACTGAGGATGGCTTGACGCCAACAACAGGGGCAGACAGCGGAATTGGAGCAACTAATATCGAGAGGACATTAGATTTTGCGCTGACCGCTGGGGTAGCACTGTCGTCAACTGTTACATAGACTTCGTTTGTACCAATTCTTTGTGAAACAAAACAGTAAACACTCTCTGTGCCCTGAGCCACTTTTAGGTTGTTAACATACCACCCGTAAACCAGAGGCTGCGTTCCCCCCGAAGCAGTAGCCCTAATTAGCAATGTTTTTTCAGCATCGACTTTTTGCGATTCGGCGGCTATTACAACCGTAGGCGCAGCATTAAGTTTAACCGAGACAACGTTTGAAACTACAACCGTGCCTAAAGAGTCATTAACTTTGAGTTGAAAACCCTTTGTTCCCAGGCGCGTGCCTTCTGGAATGTAGAGTGTATACTTGTCGCTGGTTGCATCGGGAATAGCGGAGGCTTGCCCAATGGAGTCCACTTGGAGCCATTGGTAGCTGTAGGGTTTAACGCCTCCTGACACAGGTTTTGATTGGCTGATAAGTGAGGATTGGCCCACGTCAATGGTTGATGGATAAGCGCTGATTATAGGAGTAACCAGTGGAGCGGGCACCACAGTTACCGAGATAGTCTGGGAAGTTGCGGTTGATCGTTTGCCCGCAAAGCCAGTGGAACGCTTATCGAGCGGGGACAGGTGATCTTCTACAACAACATAGATGTCGTTTGATCCAACTTTGCTTGCTTTAAGGATGAAGCTTGACTCTACTGCGCCTTTGCCGGGGGAGGCTGATACTGCATCGTCGCTGACTTGTTGGCCGTTGACGTGCCATTTGAAAGAGTAGTTGGGGACGCCTCCGGAAGCTCTTGCGACCAGTTTATGAGATTTTCCTATCTCTACGGTTACAGCTTTAGGCGCAAGGGTAACGGAAAGCTTTTGAGGAACATAGAGGACCGCTGCACCTACACTTGCCATAAGCGAAATCAAGCCGAAGAGAAAGAAAACGCCGCTTGTCACTCCGACCATAGACACTGAAGCGGACAGAACGCTTGAGAAATCAGCAACGCCTAGATTATCGGTGACGCCTAAAACTATAGCTAACATGCTGAGTGCAACTGCGCCCAGAGGGAGAACGCTTTTTTTGAAGAGGGCATAAATTCCGCTTGAAAGTGCAAGCAGACCCCAAACAAGAACCAGCGTCGCGATCACCAGGCTGTTCAGCAAGCCGTTGAAGAGCGCTAAATACGCTGCTGTAGCGGCGATTTGAACTACAATGGCTCCCACAATAAAGTTTAAGGCGCAGCAGACAGAGAGAATACTCCTCTTTGAAACATAAAAGGCGTCTTGCTTTGGGTTTTTTCGTTTGGCAACCGATAGGGTTGCTCCGCATGCAACCATGAAGAATATTATGCCGATTATCAATGAATCCCATGAACCCTCAGAAGGCAATGCCGCCTGCGCAACCGCAAGGGGTAGCATGTTAGTCATCGACCAAGCTCTCCCTTTGCGATTTTTAAAAAAAGGACTTGAAGGAAAACGGCGAAAGCAAGAAGAGCTATCTTGCTTCTTATGCTGCCAACGGTTTTTCTTCCTACTTTCAATCGGTCTTCCACCTTGCTTTTCTGATGTTTCGCTATACTGCGTTTAGATTCGTCAATACCGCTTGGACTCTTTGGGTTGCTTGAATGAAGCGGCTGCCTTCTTCGGATTTGAGGAGAATTTCTTGGTTGCCGTGTGCCTTAAGGAACTGAAGGTCTGACTCAAGGGCGCTGGCTAACCTCAAAATGGTGTCGCCCGCCTTTTGCTTTAGCCCTGCCGCTTTGCCTATGGCATCTTCGATTTTTGCTATCAGTTTGCCTATTGCCTCTGTGCTTATCGCCATATTTGCCAATGCAGCCTCCCAATTGTTATCTCTCATCACTTTTTCGAGTTCAGGGTAGAACTTGCCATCGTGAATTATTGCTTGGGCAACAGTCTTGGAAGTTTCTAAAAGCTCCTTGTCACCTAAGTTTTGTTTTTTGAATTCTTCAGCGTGATCCCTCATGTAGAAGTAGATAGGCCCGAAACTTGGCCAAGCCTCGTCAACCAACCGTGTTGTTTCAGCTGAGAGCTTGTAGCCGTCCTCGCGCAAAGAAACCGCTGACCGAAATAGATCAGTTGCATCAGAGATTAGTTTGAACCCTTCCACCGATTCTCCGCGGAGGGCTGCCCAAATTGCAGACCAAGCCCGCTGAAGTTCAATGTCGCCTTCTGGTTTGATAGTATAGGGGCCCTGTCTTTGTCTAAACTGGAGAGGTGTACCTTGGGAACCATCTGGGCTCATTAGCCAATTTGCAAGTTGTGATTCATTCTCAAAGATGAAAAGCTGGATTTTATCCGCTTCAGGAGTCTTCACGTCAATCGCAAAGAACAGTTTTTTCTCAGCCCCGGATGGTTTAAGCGCATATTCTGTATCGCCCCAATAAGCAAAGTTCCCGTAGTAGGTTTCTGTTTTAGAGTCAAACTTTGTCTCGTTGTTTTCCTCGTCAATATCCTGCAAGACGTGGATTTCAAGGTGGCACTCCCATGGGTCTAGCAGCCAACTCTCATGTAGTCTTGCTGGAAGCTGCGTATCCAGCTCAATTATTGATTTCATGACTTCACGAGTGTTCTGCCCCTTAACTAGGACTCGGATAGTGTGGGGAAGGGTTGAAGTGTATTCAATCAACGGGCTAATCGCGGCACCTCGAGCGACACACATCATTGGGTCGAAAGGATCATCAGGCTTTCCTTCCACTACCGTGTGGTTTCGTGACTGCAGAGCAAACGCACTAGCAATTGTGCATTCAATTTTGTCATCAGAACCGGTGTTTGATACTTCGTAATGTGTTCCATCTTGGAAAATTAGGTGTTCGCGGCAATTCGGCTCTTCGCCTTTGTTGCCTTCTAAGTCATGGATATAGAGCCATGCATTGGTCTTGGCTGTGCCTTTTCTGTCATCGGGCAAACCTGTCGTTTGACCAATGAATTCGTCGTCTGGTCTTATGCCATGAAGTTGTTTGCTGCAGGTTGGGCAACTAAAAATTGGCGCTATGAACTCTGAGGTTACCATGGTCCTAACAACCCCCATCGCCATTGGACCGCCAGTGAGGATAATCTCGCTGTAATTTGAATCTTGGATTTTTGTCTTTGAAAGAATATTGTTGTACTCGATGATGCATTTACTAGCTACGCTTCGAGCGATTGTATTCAACTTCTTAGCGTCAAGAATTGGTCCCATCGCTTCAAAACCAGGGATCAATATGCGGGTCTGGCGGCATCTTCCCTCGGAGATTGAGATTTTTGCGTCTTCTGCATTGAATCGAAGCATTTGTCGACCGGCAGGGGCGAACTTTTCATTGAAGTCTGGCTTGTTCCTTAGTTGTCCAATCACCCAGTTGACTATCTCAATATCCATGTCTGTTCCGCCGAGGGAGGAGTTGCCGCCAGTTGCAACGGTGTCTGCTCTTCTCTTAATCCTGTTTTGCGCATTAAGATTCGACCTCGAACTTGTCATGGAAGATTGTGGTTTCATAATTGACCGAAGCTGCACCAACGCAAGGTCTGTGGTGCCTGAACCGATGTTTAGAACCAATACATCATGCTTCTTTGGCCCTATGCCTGGTTTGTCAACGATTTTTCCTTCAAACACAGCATCAAAAGCTGCGGCGGTGGGTTCATTGACAAATAATAAGCGTTCTTTGTTGAAACCAGCCATTCCTGCAGCTTGCTCAATTTTTTCCCTTTGTGTTACGTTAAAGTTTGCTGGGAAAGTAATGACAATAAAGTCGTAGTCCAAGTTTTCATAGCCGAATTCCGCTTTGAGATAAGCTTCTGCGTCTTTTTTTGCTTCTGCCAGAATCATGGCGGCAATTTCTTCTGGACGATAGAGTTTCATGACCAGTTCGCCTACTCTAACCAGGGCTTCATGCTGTTTTTCTTTCTCGGATTCCCCTCCATCAGTTACAACTTTGCCTGGAACAATTTGATACGCGATTTTTTCAAGCAGTTGATCTTTCTTTGCTACCTCGTATGTTTTTCCTATGATGCGCTTAATTTTGTCGACAAGTAAATGGGGCTTGGTTTTTCCAGCCTCAATCGCGGCTTCTCCATAATATTTTGGATCCCCTTGTTCGTCAAAGTACACTGCGGATGGTACCGTTTTTTTCATTAGAAAATCTGCAGCACCCTGATATGGAATCGAGATAATCCTCTTTTGTGGTTGCGCGTTGTCAAAGAACGCAACGGCAGTGTTTGTTGTTCCAAAATCAATACCTAGGCATTTCATCGTTTCCAAATTTACCTTGCGTTCGCTCATTGTTTAGCAACCTCACCTTTTTTTGTAACCTCTACTTTTGCGCTGAGTATTTTCTTTGACCCACAGAAGTAGCCCGGCAGTATTTCCCTGACTATGGTACCTTCGGGGACCTCATTGTTTATTGGTCCAGGTACGGCCTCGAAAGTTAGAGGATCATATATTGCGCCAATCGTGACGGGTATTTTGGTAACTTTTTCTTTGTCAACTATTCCGAAAAGGTCAGCTTGAAGCAACTGTAGCACCTCATCGAGGGGCTTTTCAGAAAGTTTTTGTGCGTTCCCTTGTAAGTCGTTTTTAAGCAGGAGAATTCTTTTAATGAGGCGAAGGTTGCTTTCGGTGGCTAAATCTTTCTCCATGGCTATTTTCTGGTATTTTTCGCACATCGCCTGCTCTTGTCGGACAAGCTCTCTTTTAATCTCCATCAAAGTAATGGCAATTTTATCGAGAGCGTCGCTGTAAGCCTTGAATTCGCGGTCAACTCTGAAAAATGAGCTTTCGATCTCCTTGACATCTTCCGCTACATCCTGTTGGCGGGGTTGATTTTCCAATGGTTTGGTAATTTGTTTTGGTTTTTCCTTGAATTTTTTGAGCATTTTTTCCCCAACTTTCCCTGCTAGTGCGTCGTTCTATCGGTATGGACCTATGGTACCGTGAAAGGACTTAAGGGCTTTACCTTCTTACGCCATTTTAAACATAAAAGGTTTATCGCCATCAAGGTTAACAGATGCAACCGTGCGGTTACGCCATGGAATCAAATGGTACTTGTCAACCTAAGGCTTCTCTCATTTCTGCAGCGTTTTGAAAACGTGTCTCCACCTCAGGCGACAGGGCTTTCTCGATTACATCAGCGACATCGCTAGGCACCTGTCTTCTCTGCGAGAGCGGCACTATCTTATCCTCCAAAACAGCCTTCAAGGGATCATCGACTTTTTCAAGATCATAAACTGGTTTGCCCGTTAACATGAAATAGAAGGTTGCAGCAATCGAAAAAACATCTGAAACAGGCTTGACATCCCTGTAGTTGAGCAGTTGCTCTTTAGGCATAAAATCAACTGTGCCGCCGTATTCGCCTGCCAAAGTGAGGCCGCTAAAGCCAGCTTTCTGAAAATTTTTTGCCATCCCAAAATCAGATATTTTAGCTGTTGCATGGTCTCTGTCAGCGAAGAGTATGTTTGCAGGTTTTAAATCGCGGTGAACATAACCTTTTTGGTGAGCAAATGCCAAGCCATCTAGCACTTGCCGCATAATAGGCAGCGCCTCGTTCACCGACAGCACGCTTCTTTTTAAGACCAGGTCATGGAGGCTGCCCCCTGAACAGTATTCCATTGCGAAGTAAAGCAACCCTTCAGTGAAGCCTTGATCCTCAAAAGAAACAAGGTTAGGATGACGAAGTGCCATACATACATCCATCTCACGCTGAAAAAGGGCAACGTCACGTTCTGTTACGGCTTTGTTGAGGGGAGTTAATGTTTTTAAGGCAAGCTCTTTTCCGTCTCTGAGGCGCTTGGCAAAATAGACGGTTCCATAACCTCCCTGACCCAACTTTAGAACAATCAGGTAACCGGGTATGTGGGGAAGCCCCTGCTTAGTCTCATCGTAAACTTGGCAAACAACCTTGTCAGCCAAATCTTCACCGGGTTTCTTGTCCGTTTTCAGTTCTTCAGACTGAAGAACATTGTCTTTACATTTAGCGCAGAGAGGACAACTACTAATGGACAAGGCTGCTCGATGCGCTTTCTCTTCAATTTGTCGTCCACACTTCGAGCAAAAAACCGCTTCTTCTACTGGCGCAGACAAATCAATCAGAATATGCATCTGGGTTTCTCCAGCCTGGATACAATCGCCGTTTCTTAACTGAACCGACCTGTTTTTTTTGGCTGCTTCTTCTGGGGTTTCGCCGCTGTCCCTGCCGCCGTATTTTACGTTGTTAACATAGGTTCCGTTTAAGCTTCCAAGGTCACGGACCGTGCAGGTGTTTTTAGCGATTTCCAGCATAAAGTGGTGCCGTGACATCCGGGGGTCATTTTGCAGGCAACAATGGCAGTCTGGAGCTCGCCCAACAAGGAAAACATCTGGTTCGGAGAACTCAAATTTGTGTCCCCTCATTGGACCTGACGAAACGTTGATTTGTACTTTCATCCTTTCGTTCCCCGCATTTAAGCAAACGATTACTTTTATTCGGTATAATAGTTTTATCACATCAAGAGAAAGATTGTGTAACCACTTGGCTAGATGAACCAACTGGCAAGTTCGCATTAACATAAATACTCCCTCGGGTAGTTGAAGCTAAGCTGGACTGAACTTGGCTAACTACCAACTTCACGGCAGAAAAACTAATCAAAAAGGTAGGAGCTTAATTACAAGGCAACCCACCAGGATGCCGTTCAAAATGCAAAAAACTCCAAACATCAACACTCTTGTTCAGGAATCTCAACATGCCAATGACAAGGAGTTTCTGCTTTTAGTCAAACACGCAATCTCTTTGCTGGACCAGGAACGCAAAAACAGGAAGGTCTCAGCAGACATGGGAATCCGCAGGATTTCCCCCAGAGGCGAGGTGGTAGTTATCGGAGACCTTCACGGGGACCTGCAGTGCCTTGAAACCATCATACAAAAAAGCGGCTTCATCGAAAAAGCAAAAGAACGCAAAAGAATTTACCTAATTTTTCTGGGTGATTATGGCGATCGCGGATTTCTCTCGCCTGAGGTATACTATGTAGTGCTGAAACTAAAGGAAATGTTTCCATCAAGGGTTGTTCTTCTAAGGGGCAACCACGAGGGCCCCGGCGATTTGATGCCCAGCCCCCATGATTTGCCCATGCAGCTTGTGGACAGATTCGGCAGCAAAGCAACCGCGAAAATCTACCTTCAACTCCGCAACCTATTCGGCAAACTCTACAATGCAGCAATAGTTGAGGGGCAGTTGGCTTTTATCCATGCAGGTTTGCCCAGCAAGGCTGCTTCTATTGAAGACATAGAGTTCGCGGGCAAAAAGCATCCTGCGGAGAGCCATTTGGAGGAAATGTTGTGGAGTGACCCCATGGAGGAATCAAACGGCGTGGAAGATTCACCGCGCGGCGCTGGAAGATTGTTCGGCGAAGATGTATCCGACAGAATCCTCAAACTCCTTGATGTCAAAATCCTGATTCGAGGCCACCAATTCTACGACGAAGGCTACCACATTAGCCACCACGGAAAGGTGCTAACGCTTTTTTCAACCAATAAGCCGCCTTACCAAAACAAGCATGCGGCGTACCTACAAATAAATTTAGCCGAAAAACACGAAACTGCTGAACAGCTTGTAAACAAAATAGTAAAGATTTCCTGACTCCAAATTTCAGCTTACTTAAACTGGGGTTAACTAGGAGAAGTTCGGTTGCCTTAGGAACTTTTGTGTTAGCGATTAAACATTAGGCGATTTAACGTCTCAAGAAATAGGCTGTTGCGACGCTGACTGCAACATAACCATAAAGTAGTCGTCCTAAAAGTTCTTACCGCCGACTACTTCTAAAAATGAAATATGCCTATGTGAACTCATGGCAAAAAAAGTACAAATTCATGCCTAATCAGAAGTAGCCCGTGAGAGATTCGAACTCTCGTCAAGGGCTCCAGAGGCCCCTATGCTTGACCACTACACCAACGGGCTGCAGATTACAGAGAAACATCACTCGCAAATATTAACTTTAACGCTTCGCCGCCACGGTTTGATAGCTGAAAAATGGGTTAGAATCGGCGTCTGAGAGACCAACCTGAGAACTTAAATTGCTTATTTAAAGAAAGAAAAAAGAAAAGGGAAGGATTGTTTGGTTTTGGCTATTTATTTTTTGCGTAGCACCAAAAGCATGGTCAAAAGACCGATGGCTATGATTGCTACAAACAGGCCTGCGATGGCTGGAATGAAGTATTGGTCTGCGGCTGATTCAACGGGTGCAACTGGAGTTGCGGTTGCTGCAGCTTCGTCAACGCTGAAGGCTGTGACTGCATGTGAGGGCCAGTAAGATTCACTGCCTGCGAATGAAGCGTAAACGGTGTAAGTGCCGGATATGTCTGGTTTCCAGTTAAAGCTAAAGAAGCCATCTGCGTTGCTTGTGGCTTGGCCGATCTCGCGGTAGTTACCGTTGCCATCAATCACCGAGAGGGTAACTGGGACACCGGTTGCGTTGGTTGGTCTGCCTTTCTGCATGTACACGTATTCCATCCACTGCGCCTGGCTGCTGTCAGAGACTGCTGGGACGCCGTTGGGGAACCGTGCTGCCTGCTCGTCTTGCTGTGTGCCTGCAGAGATGTCGGTGACTGTGCCTTTGATGGTGACAGAAGAGCCAAGAGTTGCAGATAAGTCAGGTGCTGTTACAGTCATCTGGCTTGGACCCTTACCGATGGCATAAACCTGCGCATCGTAGTTGTTCCAGTAGATGAGTACGCCGTCAGCGGTAGCGAAAGTCATGGGGTAAGCCCAGCTGGACATGTCCCAGATGATCTCGCCTGTGGTTGCATTTAATGCGTGGACGCGTTCGCCTTTGTAGAGTGGTGTGTCTGCTGAGTGCTCGTGTGTGCCGACAAAGACTTTGCCGTCACTGATCAAAGCGAGCATTTGGACGTAGTTTTGGATTTTAGCGCCGCCTGATGGGAATTCTTGTCTCCAAACTAGGTCGCCGGTGTCAAGGTCGTAAGCTGAGACTGCGCCAGTGTAGCCGCCAGTGTAGAGCATGCCGTATGCCATCTTTGTTTGTGTCTGTGAGATGAGGCTTGGCCATGTGAAGTATCCGTATGCGTTCCAGTCTGATTGTGCTTCAGTCTGTGCGATTTCTTTGCCAGTGTCCATGTCGTAGATGTGGAATATGCATTGTGGAACTTCGAGTGTTACGAAGCGTCTTTCAGAGCCGGTTGCTCTTTCGAACATGTTGTTTGAGTTAAGTTTCTCGTCGTCGACATCAAGGTTAGTCATGTAAACTATCTGACCGAAGTTCTCTGGTTTCAGGCTGATTTTCCAGATGGTTACTTCTGATGGGTATGCATAGTTCGGTCCGCTTGTGCCGGTTGGCCAAGTTCCGTTGCTGCCCCATATGAAGTCGCCAACTACTCCTGCTCTGATGGTTGGTGCTGTGCTGAATTTGACTGCGAGTGTTTTGTTGTAGTCGTAGGCTGCTGCGGTGTTGCCGTCAATTGCTGTGTTTGGTGGGTTGAAGCTTGCGCGTAGCATCGGGATGACTTTGGATGAGTTCCATTGGCCCAGATAGTAAGTGCCAGCGCTGGATCCGATTACGTACCTTAGGATTTCTCCGTTAGGTGCGCTTAGGTCAAAAGTGCTGGATACACCTGGTGTTCCGCCGGTTCCGCTTCTTGGAACGTTGGTGATGTTTAGCCATTGAATTCCTCTTTCTGGTTGATAGCCGATTTGGAAGTTGCTTGAGAATAGCCAGCCTGGGTTTTGAATACCGTGTTCGTTACCGTCGTCTTGGCTGTAGTAGTAACCGAATTGTGGTGTGTTCGCTGTTGTAGCAACGCCTAGTAAGCCTTGAACGTCTGTTCCGCCAGTGTTGGTTTCCCAGAGGAGCTCGCCGGTCTTTAAGTCAATACAGTCGTAGAATGAACTTGCACCAGAACTTAAGACGTTAGGTGAGTAGTAGAGTCTACCGTACATGATGATTGGGTTGGTGAATCTTGGCTGGTATTGTGAGCCAGCATTGAATGCGTTACCAACACCGTCACGGGAGTAGTTTCCTCCACCGACTATGCCGTTGTCTTCAGTTGGGCGTGTCCAGAGAATGTGTGGACTGTTGGGTGCAATGCCGTCTGCTTGGTATCTGTTTTCGCCGCCGCCATTGTCACGGTCACGTGGGCCGCTGAGCCAGTTCGATGACACTGTGTACCATTGGTCGTTTTGTCCTTCGATTGGGCGTGTCCAGTATTCTGTTGGTGTCGGTTGAATGTTTGGTAAACCAATCAATGATACTTGCTCGTCTTGCACGTGAACTGTGAGTGTATAGTTGCTTGCTAGCAGAGTGATGCCAGTCCAGTCTCTAATTGAGGCTGTGTCGTTCCATCGGAAGAATAATTCGTCAGTGAAGAGTGTAATTGTGTAGTTGCCTGTTTGGTCGGGTGTGTAAGCTGCAAAAGTTGATCCTGTTGAGTCAGAGACGTATTTGCCGTTGATAATTCCGCCTGATTCGATGCTTCCCCTGTCTGAGCCAGATGGAGGCAGCATCTCGATTTCGCCGTTGGGTTTTTCGACTTTAAGGCTGAAGGTGTATCTGATGTCATTGGTCAGTAGGGCGCCCTGTGGAACCTGTGGGTTCATCAAGACCAGGTTGAATGTTTGCCCTACACCGACTGGATTTGGTGCGGCGATCAAAAATGACCAAGTTGGCACCTTGTCATGGAATCGGTCCCAGAGCAACAGACGGTTTGCTGAAGCGTTAGCGTTTTGTCCCCAAGTCATGCCTGCTTTGATTGCTGCGGCTGTGGCTGAATCATAGTTTACTCCGTTGATTACTTCTCCGCTTGTTGGTTGTATGGATACGATCGCTAATGCCAATGAAGATATTAGAAGCATAGCAACCGCTATAGCCATAGTTTTAGTTTTTCTTGTTTGCATTTTCTTTTTTCCTAAAGATTTATGGGCTAGGCAATTCAATCGTTAATTACCTCGCCCAGCCCCACTCCAACCCCCAGCCGATATTTAAATTGGATGAACATCTAGTGACTTTTCGGCTAAAGTAAAAACTTGGAACTTGAAACTATACATCAGGGTAGAAGTTGCATTAAGTATAAACAAGCGATAAAACCTCGATAAATCAACAGATAGAATCCCTAAACCAAATCAACGATTACCTGCTTTAAACTAAGCGCCTGTAAAAAGCGATTTCTATCAACCTCATATACATAAGCCCATACTCTTGAGGAACTCGTTGGCTTTCCTCATTTCACGGAAGCATTTGAGGCCTTTGGAAGTAATCAGAAGACCAGCCTCTGTTCGACGGACCATATCCAGCTCGACTAGATGGTCCAGTATCTTCTGGAACCTATCATAGGGAAGATTAGCGCGGTGAGCAACCCGGGTAGGACTTGCCTGCCCATCTTTACCCCCTTCAAGACAAATGGAATCGAGAATGGCTGCGTAGATGTCGACCTTGCTGCGCTTGCTAGTCATCAAAGGGTTGAGCGCACCTCTTACTGGTTAAGTAATAAACTCGAATGAACAGGGCTAAACCTACCAGCGTTGCAATCTGGGAGCCAATCAAGGAGGCTTGTCCCCCATCAATTTTCCAGATCAAAAAGGAGAATTGACCCAGCCAAACAAAAGCAAATGCAACGGGAGCACTGATCAAGCATGCAACATTGGTAGGATACATCTCCATATTGCGAACGGTGAAGAATAGAATGTAGCTTAACAGAGCCAGATTAGTGATAGTGAAGAGCTGATTTAGGGAATATACTGAGTACAATCCTTGGGGGTCGATAAAAGCCAATGCAGCCAGAATCAAAATTACCCCGATCATAGACCAAAGCGGGATGGTGAATAAATTGTATTTTTTTACTGTTCCTTTGCTTTTTCCGGATAGGAAATAGGATACGGCGATTAAAGTAAAGCCTATGGTTTGGCTTACCACTCGCAACCACATTAGAAAGCTGGAGAAGGAGCTGATAATCGAAACAGTGTAGAGTAGATGTACAGCAAGAAGAAGGTAGGATACCGATAGGAAAAAGAAGCCAAGGGGCAAACCAATCAGGATAATCGAGTGCTTGGATCGATATACCTTGATAAACAGGTAAGCAAGCGTTAAAGATAAAGCGGCGGTAGTGATGCCGAGTGACTGTATTAATAGTTCATTCACTGTTTTCGCCCAGACTTAGAAACTATTCAGAGGATAGCCTTTTAAACTTAATGTAAAATGAAGCAAAAAAGCCTACTTCAAAGTAATTTTAGCAAAAATACGTGGGTTTGAGGTGCTGCGTAAAAAAAACCCACATCCAGCCGTCAAATAACAATGCTTTTATCCCAAAAAAGGTTCTCCTTACCTGATAGTTATGGCTAATGTTAAAGACATCATGACCAAACATGTGGTTACCTTAGAGGCCAGTAAAACCGTGTTTGATGCAGCAAAACTTATGTCGGAAAAGGGGCTCGGCTGCGTAATCGTGGTTATTCAGGCGTTTCCAGTGGGGATAATCACGGAACGTGACATTATTCGGCGAATCGTTGCGCAGCGGGCCTCGATTGACCAGAAAGTCACAGAAGTCATGACTAAAACGCTTATAACCGTCGACCCTGACACCTCGCTGAAGGAAGCTGCAAGAATCATGTCCAGCAATAGGATACGAAGACTACCGGTCCTAAAAAACAATAAGCTTGTAGGTATCGTGGTGGCTTCAGATTTTGTACGCAACGTAGGCAAAAAAACAACCACTGAAGAAATCCTCGATGCGCTCGGACGCTACCCTACTGGGCCGACAGTTTAATTATGGAAAGCGAGGAAATGGTTGCTGCTGTAGAGACCGCAAATTGCGATCTGAACAGCAGTTTAATATTTTGCTTAGAGTGTTTGCTTTCTTTTCTCCTAGTTCGGTGAAGGCACTATTTATCAAGCGCTATTTAAAACTTTTCCATATATCGCCATTCTTGCACAAAATCGCCGAAAATAAATATAGAAACACCATAATATGAAATTAACCCTCGCATAAAGTCTCAATACAGCCCAGATTAAATGGCGATTAATTTAAAAAGCGGCACACATGCATACAGTAAGGGTAATAACGGTAACACAACAAATCAGCTTTGCAGAAGCAAAAATCCTAAGACAGCTATTAGCTGATGGACGTACATCTGAAGAAGACATTTCAAAAATAACAGGCATCCCCAAGCAGGCAGTGAAAGCAAACATAAAAAAGATGGGGAAAGAGGGGATAATAACCGGTGCAACCATCCACATCAACTATAGACTCTTTGACTTCAAAGCTGTAGCACATATAATCATCACTTTTGAGCCTTCACAGGCAGAGGAGCTCTCCAATTACCTCCAGAAAATGCCAGAGATTTACGGTCATTCAAGCAATGGAAGCAAAGGGCAAACAGACGTCGTCGCCATCCTCAGGACCCTTGCGCAGCTAAGCGAGATAAAAGACAA
The DNA here is from genome assembly GCA_026014735.1 of Candidatus Bathyarchaeota archaeon. Lineage (NCBI taxonomy): Archaea > Thermoproteati > Candidatus Bathyarchaeota > Candidatus Bathyarchaeota archaeon. Next base: position 45,583 of record JAOZHT010000001.1, on the reverse strand, counting down.
CATAAAAAGGAAATTTTCAGTTCTGGAAATGAAAACGGCGATATGGACGGACGTTAAAGAGATGAATTATAACTTGGCGATAGTTGAGGAGTGCAGAGTAGGCGGGGCTTGTCAGGTGAAAGGTTTGCCGCCAGCAAGCGTCTCAAGCATCTCGATTGATGCTGTTGACCAAAAAATCGTGGATGCATTGACAGCGAGAGGCAGAATATCTATGGCGAGCCTTGCAGACGCTGTAGGGGTATCCTCTAAGAACGCTAAGAAAAGATATGAGAGACTAAGAGATAACGGCTTGATTAAAGTCACCGTCCAAGTAAACCCCCAAAAAATCGGCTACAAAGCCCTCTGCATATTTTTCACAGGAGTTTTAATCGAAAAGTTGCCGTCTGTAATCGATAGAATCAGTCATATTCCGGATGTTATCAGCATAATGAAAACAACGGGGGACTATGATCTGCAAATCTACGCTATGATCCAAAACCTCGATCAGATGCTGAGTATAAAAGAGGTACTTGCACAGATCGATGGAATCAGCAAAATGGATTTTGAGATTAGCCGATTTAGCCCGCAGATGGCAAAGTGGCCCTCCCCAAGGCAATACATATCCACATTCTAACATAAACCATGAAGGGAAGCAGTTTGGAAGCACCTAAAAAATCGATGAAAGAAAACAAGGTGGTTAAGGTTGACGGATTGGATGCCAAGATGCTTAGAAGACTACTTTACAATGGACGCGTTTCTTTCGATGAATTAGCACAGGAATGTGGAACAGACAAAAATCGAGTTTGGAAACGCTACGATGCCCTAGAACGGAAGGGCGTTATAGCTGGCGCCACCATCCAGAAGAATTATGGACTCTTCGGCTACGATGGCATTGCAACACTGCTGCTACGGGTGGATTTTCAACAAATCGAGCAAGCTTTGCAGTCTATTAAAGAGACGACTGAAGTTACAATGTTTAGGCAGTATAACAGCGTATATAACTTTAGGGTAATAGCTAGGCTCCGGAACTTAAGCGAGTTAGACCGTATTAAAGAATTGATTAGACGCAAACTGCCAACCACTGGAGTGAAGGCTTATTTGTGGACTAACGTGAGAACCATACCAGAAAACCTCAGGTTAATCAAGGAAAAAAGTGAAAACCAAATCGTAACAGCGAAGAACCCGGTTGCCTCCAGCGGGAATTTTGAGTATGACAATTATGACTTGGAAATTGTTAAGAAGCTTTCCGAAAATGGCCGGGAATCCTTCCGTGAAATCGCAAAAAACATAGGTCTTTCAACTCACACAGTGATTTCAAGATATGAGAGAATGCTTCACCAGGGGGCAATCAAGGTTTCTATACAAGTTAACCCCAAAAAATTAGGTTACAAGGCCTTGATTGATTTCAATGTAGCCTTCACTTCGCTTCGGGACTGCTCAAGCAATATTGTGGATGCGTTGGCTGAAATCCCTGATGTTGTAATAATAACAAAGACGAGCGGCGACTTCGACTTGCATGTGACTGCTCTTGTCAGGGATCTCAGGCAGGTTTTTACGATTCAGGATCATATGGCAAAGATTGAGGGCATAACGCAGATTGAAGCAAGCGCCCGGAGAGTTCCAGAGAAGTGGCCTTCAACCCAAATGTACATGTCCACTATGTAGGCGCCTCACAGTAGGATGCCTTACTATGCATAAGATACCGTAATTCTACATGGAACAATTAATCGATAACGCTGTATTTGACCGGAAAATTGTTTCGGACGCTTTGCCGATCCATATATAACAAAAAAAGGAAAAGGGAATTGAACGATTGGACTGTTCTATGGTCGCTTCTTGAAAAGCAAGATGCCGACGATTGCAATTGCCAGTATGATTGCCAGCGTTGAGCCGATAAAGTACATCTCGGTGGGTGGCGCGGCGATTTCTGGGTACGGTGCAGGGGTTGCTGCTGAGGGGTCAACTATGAAGCTGGTTTCAGAGTACGATGGCCAGTATCCTTTTGTGCCAGTGAACGATGCGATGACTGTGTATTTGCCTTCGATGTCAGGTGTCCAATTGAGGCTGTAGTAGCCGCTTGCATCAGTGGTTGCGGTGCCGATTTCGCGGTAGTTGCCGTTACCATCGATGACGCTGATTGTTACGTCAACGCCTGTGAAGGTTGTTGGGAGGGGTCTTTGCTGGTAAACGTAGCTCATCCATTCTGTCATGCTTTCGTCAGATGCGCATGGGAGACCGTTGGGGAATCTTGCCGCTTGCTCGTCGGATGATGCGCCAGTGGAAATATCTGTGACTTTGCCGCCGATGATAAGTGAGCTTCCAAGGTTTACTGCCGTCATAGGTGCGTTCACTGTGGTTTGGCTTGGGCCTCTGCCGACAACGTATATTCTGTTGTCATAGCCGTTGTAGAAGTTAGAGAAGCCGTCTGCGATAGCGTAGCTCCAGCCGGAACCGACGCCTGGAAGGGTCCAGATTTCTGTTCCGTCAGTTGCGTTGATGGCTCGGAATAGGGCGCCCTTGTAGATGGGTGTTGTGAAGGTGTGCTCGATGGTGATGGTGTAGATTACTCCGTTGCCGACTGCGTAGATGTCAGTTGGATATGTGCCTTGTCCTGTCTGTAAGCCCGAGTTTGTGCTGTTGCCTTCCTCGCCGTTTCCGTAGGTCCACAGTAAGCTTCCGTCTTTGAGGTCATAGCAGTACATTACGCCACCAAAGCCGCAGCTGTAGAGTTTACCGTATGCAAGCTGCCCAGTCATGACGCCGCCGAAGTCGCTGCCGTAGTAGTCGAGTGCACATTGCGATTCTGTGGGTCCCCACATTTTCGCGCCGGTGCGCAGGTTGTATCCGACCCACTGCATGGTTTCCTTGTAGTATTCAACGAAGACGCCGTCGTCTTGATCGATGCCTGTTGGGAATACGGTTATGTTGCCTGCTGGTGGGTTAAGTGTGGTGCGCCATAGGATAGAGCCGACTGTGCCTTTGGATTCGTTGAGGTTTACTGCGAAGTAGGTGTAGGGTGTGCTGCTGAGGGGTGCTCCGAAGGATGCGGGTGAGCCGCCGTTGGGTAATGAGCCGTTGTAGCATAGCATTACGTCTCCAGCATAAGCGATGATTGATGTTACGCTTGAGGTCATGCCGTTATGCCAGGGGATTGATACGTTGTAGTCATATCGTTCGGGTACGCTTCCATCGACTACGCCCACTATTTCGCCGTTTGCCATCATGCCGCCGTAGGGACCGAGTTTAGAGGAGTTCCACTGCATCAAACGCCAGTTTGGATTAGCGGGGGTACCTGCGTCAGCCATGACATACTGGAGGTATTCTCCTTCCGGACCCATCGCTTTTGTGCCAGAGGGAATGTTGGTTGCGTTGAATAGCCATCTGCCCGTGTCACCGTCGTAACCCATCCAAGTCATAGGTGAGGACATACCAAACCAGCCCCCTCCGCCTGAAACGGCAACTAGGATTGGAGGCCAGACGCCATGGTAGTTCATGTCGTGATATGCGTAGACGTAGCCAAATGACATCGCTGGAACATCTTCCTTAGACCATAAAATTTGTCCTGTTCGTAAATCAACGCATTTTGTAGCTCCAGATTCTGTGCCAGAGTAGCCTAAGGGTTCCGTGTAGAATAGTTTGCCGTCCATAATGATTGGGTTGGTGTATCGGTTGAGGTACGCTGTGCCTTCAAAGTAGGTGTCACCTGCTGTTTGGAAGTCATCATCACCAACAACACCGCCGGACTGGATTGGCTTTGTCCACATTATGTGGGCAGTTTCAGAGCCGACTGCGCCAGAAACAACTCGGTTAGCTCCAAATTGAAGCGTGGTGAATTCCGGTGAACCGGTTCCGAGCCAGTTAGATGAAATCGTCCACCAACCTGGGTTTTCACCGAAGATTGGTCGGGTCCAGTATTCTGTTGGAAGCGGATAAGTGTCGATTGCTGTGATTTGCTCTTCCTGTACAGTCAGGGTTGTTGATGCGCTGCTGGGTGTGAAGGTGTCGTTGGTGTTGTCGTTTGGTGTTGGGGGTCCGAAGTAGCTTGCAAGAGGATCGGTCCAGGTGTAAGTCATGCCGGGGAAGTCGAAGTAAATTTTGTATTCGCCCAGCTGGTCTGGACTAAAAGTGTATCCCTGTGAAGAAGTGGTGTCTTGCACTACATCAAAGATTTTTTCGGTTCTTGTGCCATCAGGCGCGATTATGGTTAGATTATAGTTCTTCATGCGGATGGTGTTCGATGCGGCTGCTCCGCCTGGAATCTTGTCCAGCCAGAGAAGCACGTTTACGGTTTGTCCGATGCCGATGGGGTCAGGTGTTGCGATGACGTACGCGTAGGTTTTTATTTCCCATTTCGGTGTGTGCCCGCTTGCAGGCGCCACCATCGCTGTTGCTCCGATTGATGCAAGCATCAATGTCATAATTACAATTGCAGCTATCTTTTTTGTGTTTATCATGTTACTTTTCTCCTGAATCTCTGCCGCTATGATTGGTCGAAAAACGTTTAAACGCTTGTAAAAAGCGGCGCTTGCGACGGGAAGGGAAAAATTTTAAAAAGAATAGCCGCAATACCTGCTATTGGGGGTTACTGGGGATGTTTAGGGATGAACATATTGAAGCATTAATAGGTTTGGGGCTTACATCTAAACAAGCAAGGATTTACTTAAGCCTCGCCAAACTTGGCCAAGCAAACGCCCAAACAATTGCGTATGCATCAAAGATTGCAAGGCAAGACATCTACACGGCGATGCCGATTCTTGAAAGGAAAGGTCTAGTTGAGAAAATGATAACTCAACCCATTACTTTCCGCGCCACCGAGCTAAAAACTGGGCTTTCAATTTTGCTGGAGAACAGGAAAAAAGAGGATGAAAGGATACACCAAAGCATGGATGCGCTGTTGGATAATTTCAACTCGATTTCCTTGCATACAGCCGAGGAGGCAGATGATAGCCCGCAGTTCTCCATAACCAACGAGGTTACCCTCCTCTCGAGCACTCTTCAGAGACTGTTTGATTCAGCTGAGAGCAGAGTGGATGTAAGCGTTCCTTTTGTATTCCCCGAAATTTTGGAGGCGTTTGAGGGTCCACTGGAGAGGGGAGTGAAAATAAGGTTCTTAACCACAAAGCCCGTGGCAAATAGTGCAATGCTGCAGCTGATGTTGAAGCGATATAATCGGTTGCTGGAGGCTAAGTGCCTGTCAAATGTTGAATGGGGAATGCATATCTTTGACGGCAAACAAGTCACCTTTGCCCTGGAGAGAAAAGTGCCTGTGCCGAGTTTGTGGTCTAATAATTGGCGGCTCGTGGAGATATTGGAGCAGTATTTTGAGGAAAAATGGAGTTCCGCAGAGGCACTTAAGCCTACCCGCAAGGGGGATGCAGCCGCAGGAAATCTGTTAACCGTATAGAAAAATGCTCACGCTGAGCGCTTAACCTTAAAAATCGCAGAACTGTTAGATTGAGAAGCTGCAATCAGATAGTGCGGTGAAAGGAGGGGAAGGGTTTGCTGGGACCCTGGGAAATTTAGGAGAAAAGAATATGCAAACACGATGATTTGGCTATTCATCATGACCGAAACCAGAGTCTTTTCAGCCCCGTTTTCCTATGCACACATTTTTTGACTAAAAAAGGGGAAAGGGAAACTGATAGATTACAATGTTTATGGCCGTTTCTTAAGGATCAGTAGACCGACGATTGCGACTGCGATGATGATTGCAAGTGTTGAGGCGACAAAGTACATTTCAGTAGATGGCACTGTGACCTCGGGGTATGGCGATGGGGTTGCTGATGCTGGGTCAACAACAAAGCTGCTTTCTGCGTATGATCCGTAGTAGCCATTAGTGCCAGAGAAGGTTGCGATGACTGTGTATTTGCCTTCGATGTCAGGTGTCCAGTTGAGACTATAGTAGCCGCTTGCATCTGTGGCTGCTGTGCCGATCTCGCGATAGTTGTTGTTTGCGTCGATAACGCTTATTGTAACGTCAACACCTGTGAAGTCGGTTGGCATGCTTTGCTGCTGATAGACATATGCCATCCAATCAGTCATGCTTTCATCTGAAGACACTGGAACTCCATTAGCAAATTTACGTGCTTGTTCATCTTGTTCTGTGCCTGCTGAGACATCTATGACTGAGCCTGAAATGACAAGTGATTTACCGAGTTCGATTCCTGCGTTGGGAGCTGTTACCGTCGTTGAGCTTGGTCCCTTGCCGACACTGTAGATTTGCATGTCATAGTGGTTGAGGAATGTTAAGTAGCCGTCTGCTAAAGCCAATTGGCTTGGATACGTTGAACCGCCGCTGTAGCCGCTGAGAGTCCAAATTTCGGACCCATCTGTGGCATTAACACAGCGTACCAACACGTCTTTCGCTAGAGGCGAGTTAGGCGAGTGCTCAGTTGTGAACAAATAGACTTTGTCGTCAGCGATTGCGCCTGGGAAAATTGGGTACCGCCCCCAAACGTTGTTGGTTCCAGCATTTGTGCTGTTACCTTCACCGCCGTTGCCATAAGTCCACTCTAAGTCACCAGTAGTCATGTCATAGCAGTAGAGGATACCACCGTATGCAGAGGAGTACAAGTTTCCGTATGCTGCTGTACCAGTTGGGCTTGCGAACATGATGTTTCCGTAGTAGTCAAAGGCTGTTTGAGAGTCAGTTGGGCCCCAAATTAATTCGCCAGTGTCAAGGTCATAGCCAACCCACTGCATGACTTCTTTGTAGCCCATAGCAAACACGCGACTATCTGCGTCGACGGGACCTTGAACCAAAGTCATATTGTCATCAATTGGGTCATATGTTTTCATCCAGAGCTTACTGCCGAATTGCGATGAATCCTGTGTTATATCTATGCCCCACATTGTGTATTGTGTTTGTGTACTGAACGATGATAGAGAGCCGCTTCTGCCAAGAAGTATGTCATCGTAGACGCCATATACGATACTGTTGGAACCTGAGGTTAAGAATGACACTGAGACGTTCCAGTCATAGCTGATTGCCGTGCTAACGTTGGTTGTCCCTGAATACCATGCGCTTGCAGTCGCGGTCGCATAGCCACTTGATGAGGTAGAGAGAACCTTAGAACTGTTCCATTGCGACAAATACCAGTTAGGGTTCGAGGTGTTTCCGTAGTTAGTCAATGTGTAGATCAAGATTTCACCGTTTGGACCCATAACCTTCGTTCCTGAAGGTACACCTGTCCAGTTCATGCCAGTTAGCTGTCCATTTTCGGGGTCATAAGCAATCCAGTTTGTGACGCCGCCGCTTGTTTGAGTTGCGATTAAGGCACCGTTAGGCAATACACCGTGTTGGTTTCCTGTTTCATAGTCATAGAGTAGGCCGAATGATGGTACAAGCGATATGCCTGTTGCTGATGCATTGATGCGCCATTGCTCTTCTCCGGTCAATAAATCGACTGCAACGTAGTCTCCGCCACTGCCAGAGTTACCTTTCGGCTCCTGGTAGTAGAGGGTTCCTTGCATGATTATTGGGTTGGAGAAGCGTTGGTTATACGACATGCCGTCATAGTAGGTAACGCCGTCGATTTCGTATTCGTCGCCGCCGACAACTCCTCCGTACTGTAACTCTTTAGTCCACATAACGTGAGAAGTACTGGGTCCCACACCGTCAGCTACGTATCTTGTGTTGAGTTGAGGTGAACCAGTGCCAAGCCAGTTAGAGGAAACAACGTACCAGTCAGTGTTTAAGCCGTAGATTGGGCGTGTCCAGTATTCTGTTGGAAGAGGAGCACTCGAACCGCCAGTTACTGCTTCTTCTTGTACAGTAACATTCACTGATGCAGTGCTAGGCAAGTAAGTGTCGTTGATATAGCTGGAAGTTTGGCTGTATTCATAGTCAGTGTAGTCTTGTCCAGGGAACGTGAAGTTCAGTTGGTATACGCCCACCTTCGTAGGTGTCCATTGAGTATACGCTGAAGAAGTTGTATCAGTTACGGTTTCCCAGTCGATGGTTTCTGTTTCTCCATCAGGGTCTGTGATTACAACTTGATAGTTGTGGAATCTGATGTTATTAGTCATCAAGGTTCCGTCAATCAACTTGTCCATCCAAACCACAATGGTTGCTGTCTGATCAACACCAACAGGGTTCGGAGCGACGTTTATGTAGGCAAACGTTGGGATTTCCCATGCTGGGTCATGCGCGCTAGTGGTAGGTAGCAGTATTGTTGATGCTGTCATCGATAGAATGATGCAGATTGAGAATGCGATTGTTAGCTTTTTTGTGGTTGCTGATTTTTGTTTTTCGGACATTTTTTCTTTTTTCTCCATTTTTTGTAGGAAGGGATTGGTTAGGGCAGTTTTTAAAAAATGGCGTATGTAAGCAACAGTAACAGAGTGAAAAGTTATCGAGGAATAGTCTAAATAAGAAAAAAGTATCTAAAAACAAGTACAGAGATGTTACTGGCGATTTAGGGGAGGTCGAGGGAATTCTGCCAGAGGTCCTCAAAGTAGCTCTGGATAATCGACACGATGCCTAGGTTACTAATCCATAGGCTGGGTGTTTCACCGTTGGATAGAGAGGGAAAAATGCTGACAAAGGCTTGCTTATTATCATAGATGGATACCGTAGAACGGGGAGGCAGGCGAGTGAATTTCACTTCAAGTAAGCCATATTTTTTAAGAGCCGAAAGCTCCTTTGGGGGCTTCTCGTTCTCTTCAAGAAAGATAATATGTCTCACTTTAACGCCTCTTGCCAGAAGCGTCTTTGCTCGGGGGTAAATATTGTCTATGTCAGCTGAGAAATCGCGGCAATAACCTAAGAGGTCATGGCTTTTTTGTGTGGAAGTAAGCATTTCATCGATTTTTTTAAACGTTAATTTACCACAAGGAACCAAAGCAAATTGGCACTCGTCTATGTCAGGCAGGGTTTCGTTTTCTTGTTTATGTCTCTGGAGCAGTTCTATCGCTTTTTTCTTGATTTCCTCATATTTTCTGTTATTGTCTTCAAGAAGCATAGTCATGGCATCTTGAACAGAGACCGCTTTGAAGGAGGTTGGGTTGGCTAACATTTTCTCGACTAGACCAAGTTTTTGCAGTTGCGACATAACACGGTAGACATTTGCCCGATCTATTTTTGAGGCTGCCGAGATTGCTTTTATGGTTGCCTTCTCCATTTTTGCCAATGTAATATAAACCTGCGCCTGAAGGGGACTAAGCCCCAGTTCAGTAAACAGTTGAACATCGGTGGATATATCGATAGTCAGCATCAGCCATCTCGGTGAGGCCTAAGCGTATATATTTTTACCAGAATTAGTACCGTTTATTCCAGAATTGCACCAAATTTTTAAATATTCCATTTTTTTAGGCGGTTTACTCTGGCTTTGTGACCGATGCTTTTTCGAGATAGCATCACATGATTTAGCTATCAGACAACAGACCAGTCAAGACAAATCAACTGTCTTCAGCAAACCACCATTTTTTTGGGACATAAGAAATGCGGGTCGTGAGGGATTTGAACCCTCGACTTCCAGCTTAGAAGGCTGGCGCTCTATCCGTGCTGAGCTAACAACCCACGGGGTGAAGATAAAAATGGACTTTCATGTTTTAAGGGTTGCTGTAAAAGGCAGCGGCAAACTTTTTCTTTGAACCCAAAAAATGTGAAGAAGCGCTTAGGCAGCGGGGGAAAAGAGGAAGGGCGGCGCAAGCTTAGGTTTTCCAGTCGGGACCCGCTTTTTTGCCGAACAGCACCTGAACATGCCCCGCAAGGATAATGAACATCCACACCGACGAGTAGAAGAAGTAGTAGACGAAGAGTTCATGCACCTTCATCTCCTTAAAGCCCAGTTTACGTCCAAAGCCATAGAAGACAGCGGCGGTTATGGCGAAGCCGGAGAGGGAAATAAGCAGCACTTTAAGCATGTCTGCGGTGGCTAAGGAAACAAGGAAAATGGGCAGGGCTATGTTGAATTTGACTGAGAGGAACAGCGAGAAGAACAGCAGCCCATTATACATCCAGAGGCTCGGCACCAGCGCGCTTAAAAAGAAAACGGTGACGGAGGGGTAGAGGAAAAAGAGGCTGGGTAAGAAAACCTGGGGCTTAGTCACGAAGCGCCGCGCAAGCTGCTTGTTCCAGTCTTTAAGCCACAGTGCCTGCCCGATTGCCCATCGGCGGCGTTGAGTGAACCATCTGCGCCAGTCCCCATGCACCACGTTTTTGACTTCAACATCCTGCGAATAGGAGAAGCGGCTGTCCTCCAGAAAGGCGCGGGTTGCTATGTCGATGTCTTCGGCGACGACTTGGCGGAAGCCATGCACCCGCTCGAACATTTCGCGTCTGATGGCGAATGCTGCGCCGTTGACGGCGGGGCACTTGTGCATGAACCTCGAAGCGAGCCAGGAGCTGATGTTGAAGGTTAAGTACTCGTAGTAAGCCATCTTGGAGAGAAAGGATTTGTCTTTGACAACGCGTTTTTTTATGTCTAAAACGTCGGTGTGCTGCATTTCCATAACGATTTTTCGCAGGTAATCGGGGTCATCGGGGATGCCGACGTCTGCGTCGAGGAAAAGCAGTACTTTGCCGTGGGATAACTCGACGGTGCTGTTTAACGCATTAGATTTTCCGATGCGTTCAGGGTTAATGAGGAAGGTGACGTTGTCTCGTTTCTGTTGCTGGATCTTGTGGGCGAATTCGGGGGTGGGTGCATCGACTGTGACGAAGATTTCTTTGCTGACGTTTTGGGAGCATAGTGCGTCAAGCATGCCTTCTATTTGTTCGGATTCCTTGTAGATGGGTACGAAGATGCTGATGTCGGTGTCCAACTGTAGTCCTCGAATACGCAATAAGCCATCACGTGTATGTGCGTGTAGCTTTTTAAATTATTCTACGTTCAAGGGGGTTAGCGCCTCTTCTGGATGTTAGCCGCGGATTTTTAGACAGCCACACGGTTAGGTAACCCTCTTTATGCTATTCTTAGACACCACGCGGGATTTCGCGCAGATTCCACTTCCGCTACAGGTACATTATTATGCCCAGAGCAGGGTATAGAAGCTATGGCAAAAACCAAAGCAATCAGCCTATTTTCCGGGGGACTAGACAGCATTCTCGCCACTGAGTTGATTCGGCGCCAAGGCATCGAAGTGGTGGCACTCAACGTAAAAACCCCCTTTGGCATCCCCAAAAAAGACGGCAAAACCGAAGCTGAAACAGGTGCAGAGCAGCTGGGTGTACCGTTGGTTGTGCTTAAAGCTGATTGCGAATACATCCGCATGCTACGCCACCCCAAGCATGGCTACGGCAAAAACATCAACCCCTGCGTGGACTGCAAAATCTTCATCCTAAAAAAAGCCAAGCAGTACGCCAAGCAAATCGGCGCGGATTTCCTCTTCACAGGCGAAGTCCTCGGGGAACGCCCCATGTCTCAGCATGGACCCGCCCTTAAAACCATCGAGGCAGAAGCCGGCTTGAAGGGCAAGCTGCTGCGTCCGCTTTCCGCGCGGTGCCTTGCAGAGACCGAGGTTGAGCGGAAGGGACTGGTTGATCGCGGCAAGCTCCTATCGATTTCTGGGCGGTCACGCAAACCCCAGTTTGAACTTGCCAAACAATTCGGCATAACCACCTATCCCTCGCCGGCAGGAGGCTGCCTGTTAACCTGCGAGGAATACGCCAAGAAACTCCGGGACCTCTTCGAGCATAAGCGTCGGGTTTCCGTGGGGGATGTGGCTTTGCTGCGTGTGGGCAGGCATTTCCGGGTTGGAGAAAACAAGGTTATCGTGGGTAGAAACCTGGCGGAGAACAAGTTTTTAGCCGCCAACAAGGCAAGGGGGGATTTTGCATTCGAGGTAGCGGATGTGATGGGGCCCTTGTCGCTTCTGCAGGGACCCAAAACCAAAGCAGCCGTCAAAGCCGCCGCGGAGTTAACTGCGTTTTACAGCGACACAAAAACCCAGTCAGCCACCGTGAAGTTTGGAAAAGACAGCCTCAGCCGAGCTGTAACAGTGACGTTGCCCCGACGCGAAGAAGTGGATAAGCTGCGCGTCGGTTACGCATGCGGCAAAGCCAATACTCATTAGTTGAACAAAAAACTTATCCCTAAAAGCCCCCATATGCATGCGGGGAAAAAAATGGTAGTTTCAAGCAACCGAACTTTAGGCATAGTAGCAACCTGTTTTATTCTTATCGGCGTCATCGGCAGCGTCATAACAGCGGTCCAGTTAGCCTACGCAGGCGAATTGGCGGCTAACCTTGCCGCCGCAGCCATTTCAGGCATAATCGGCATATTTTCCTTTTTAGGCACCATCCTTTTCTGGGTTGCAATGTTCGGGTTCTCACGCGACTACCAGGAACGCAGAATCTTCAACTACATACTATACGGAATCGTCATAACCGTAGTCGTTGCGGTCGCGGCGGCGGCATTCATGTTTGCATACCTCTTCGCAAACATAGGCAGCATAGCCACTGGGCTTAACCCGAACCCAAGCCAATCCGATATTTCCACCCTGCTCTCACCGTATATTTCTCCGTTCATAACGATTTTTGAGTTCATTGGATTGATTTACGTAGTCTTTGAAGTGCTGGCGTTTAATTTGCTTTCACAAAAAACCAGTGTGCCCCTCTTTAAGCACGGCGCCAGATTACTGCTGCTGGGGGGTATTTTGTCTATTGTGATTGGATTAGTAGCCGTCGCAAGCATGACTGTGGACACTCAAAACTTAACCTTAATCATGCTTCCTGGAAGCTTGGTGCAGTATGTCGGTTGGGCACTTTTAGCCATGGCATTCTTTAGGATAAAGCCGTCCTCCCAGCAAACATACAGCGGATACAATGCGGTTCCAGCCCCGACTTCAACTCAGGTAAGGGTCTGCACCAGCTGCGGCGCCCAAAACCTCCCCGACGCCCTCTACTGCGCCCGATGCGGACAAAAACTTTCCTAGCTAACGAAAAGTAGAAACCCTCCCCTGCAGAAGCATCAGTGAGGATACGGATGCTTGAAACAGTCTACCTCCACATAGAAACAAAAACCAAAACAGGCCGCTGGTCGGTTAACCTGCCGTTTCTCTGCACTAAATGCGGCGTCTGCTGCAAACTCGACGATTTCCTGACGGCTGGACCAATCAAAGCCACCGAGGAGGAGCAGCCGCAAATCCATGCTAAACTCAAATTGCTCTACGAGGACTTGGCGGTTTTGCTGGAGAAGGGCGAAGAAGAATACGACCGCTACGTCATGCATACGCCCTGCCCGTTTCTAGATGGGAAACTCTGCAGCATCTATCTGATTCGCCCCGAGGGCTGCCGACGATTCCCCGACACCCCCTTTGCGATGCTATCGCAGGACTGCGAAGCCCTCACCCGCTTTAAGAAACAGCGCAGTGCCCTAAAACGGGGCAGAAAAGTAAAAGAAGTTTTCTGCAGCACAACCGAGCCCACCAGAGCCGCCGAGCTTTCCGATAAGCAGTACCAGAACTGTGTATCGAAACTGCGCAGGGCAGGAGTAACAGGGGATGAACTGATGCTTTTTGAGGATTTAAACAGGATACAAAAAAGAAAGTAGGATTACTTGAGGAATTTCCTAAGCATTTTGCCGAATTTCGCCGACGTCGCCATGAGTTGCTTGTAGGTTTTTAGGTCAACAAAGGAGCAGTATTTTTTGCACCATGCAATTGCTTCTGGAGTGAAACCGGTGGTGGAAACCAGCAGGCCATTTTGGACTTTGCCGTCTTCTCGGGCGTAGGCAACTCTGGAGCAGAACTTTTGGACTTCATATAAGCCGAGGGGTTCATTGATGGGGTTTGCGCATTCTATGAGCACTTTATGTCTGCCTTTGACGCCGTCCATCTCTGCGATGATGTGGGCGGCGCGTGTGTGCAGAACGGTGGTGAATTGTGTGCTGTAGCCCATAAACCTAAACAGTGGTTCAACATGTTCCTCAAGTCTTTTGCCATTATGCAGGTTATAGTCCAATCCCGTTCCCCATTTTAAGGGAAAAAACGTAGGCTATATTAGTATTATGGACGACCGTGCAGTTTTTTAACAAGAACTGCCAAGTAACTGGAAAATCCACGAGAATTCTGCCCGCATGCTTTCAAAACAAAAAAGCATCCATATCGAGGTGGCTCTTAACTCGATTTTCCCTCCAAACCCTTTCTTGCGCCGTCAGTTTAGGCGATTTTTGTTGTGACTGAGAGGGCTTTCTAGCCTGACTTCCTGCGCGATTGTCATGTAGGGCGCTCAAACACCTAAGAACACAAATAGGTGACGCATACGCCGAGAAATTTCACCACCACTCAGCTCCATCCGTGCTTCTACGAAATTCCTTTTCGCTAAAAAATGGGAAGACAACTACAATTTAGTGCGCACTTGATCGTGTTCATCATAAGCCAAGGTACCTTTGAACTACTATTCCACTCGGATATTCTAGTGGTACCACACCCGCCGATCTTTTATTATCTGGGCAAAAACCTCCAACGTAGATGCTTTCAATACAGGTGGGGTAGTATCCGCTTTTTTGACTAATCCTATTTTCTGCAATTCAAGCAAAGTCCGTTCCACTTCATCAGAAGATAAATCTGTTACCTTCGACAATGTTTCCCTAGAAGGATCGCCCAGAAATAAAATAGCGAAATAAAGTAGTAATTGGGATTGATTAAACCCGATCTGAGCTATTTTTTCTTGATCAAACCAAGACATATTTTCACTTAGGTATTTGGGTTTGCTGGGGCGCTGGACACAATTTAGGAGAAAAGATCAAATGCAAACACGATGAGTTTGACTCCACCGTGAACATCATTCCAAAGCCCACTCAGCCCTCATTAAATATCCGCAGAGTATCTTAAAGAAAAAGGGGGAAAGAATATTGTTGATTGCAACGTTTTATGGTCGCTTCCTAAGCCCAAGTAAGACTAGAACCATCACTATGATGATAGCTATGAACAGCCCTGTGACCGCGGGGACAAAGTATTGGTCGGCGATGGAGACTGGCTCGGTTGTGGGTACGACGGTGGCAGCGGCAGTGTCCATGACGGTGAAGCCGTCTTCAGCATAGGAAGGCCAGTAGCCGTTTGTGCCTGCAAAGGTGGCGAGAACTGTGTAGTCGCCGGAAATGTCTGGTGTCCAAGTTAACCTATAGGTGCCGGTTGAATCGGTTTGTGCTGTACCGATATTTCGGTAGTTGCCGTTTGCGTCGATGACATCGATAGATATTGTAACTCCAGTAAAGTTAGTCGGGAGAGACCTTTGCTGGTATACATAACTCATCCAATCAGTCATGCTTTCGTCCGAAGCACATGCAACGCCATTGGGGAACCTTGTTGCTTGCTCGTCTTGTGTGGTGCCGCTAGAAAGGTCCGTTACTGAACCCGATATGATAAGCGGTGTACCTAGCGATAAGCCAATGTGCGGCGCTGAAACGGTTGTTGACGTTGCGCCTCTGCCGAGGACGTATATCTGGTTGTCATAGCCGTTAAAGTATGTGGTATAGCCGTCTGCGATTGCGTAAGCTGCACCTGATGCGCCGCCGCCCGTGTAAGCGGATAGCGTCCAGAGTTCTGTGCCGTCTGTTGCATTGATGGCCCGGGTGGTTGCGCCCTTGTAGATTGGTGTGGTAACTGTGTGTTCGGTGGTTTCAAGGTAGACTATGCCGTTGCCGATGTTAGCGACAAACATTGGATAGTTACCTCTTGGGCTGTAGTAGCCTGCGTTTGTGCTGTTGCCTTCGCCGCCGTTACCGTAGCACCAATTCAGCTCGCCGGTTTTTGCGTCATAGCAGTAGAGTATGCCGCCGAATTCGCTGGTGTAGACGTTGCCGTATGCGACTTGAGCGATTGAAGCACCAGAGAATTGGTTTCCGTAGTAGTCTAAGGCGTTGATTTCGGTTTGCGATATGCTTGGTCCCCAAAGCTTCGCGCCTGTGTCCATGCTGTATGCTACCCATTGGCCGGTCTCTTTGTAGGATTCGAGGAAGATGCGTTCAGAGAAGCCGTAGCCGCCTTGGAATATAGTAAGGTTGCCCGAGGGGGGATTGTAGGTCTTCATCCAAAGTATCGAACCCACGACGCCCTTAGTTTCATTGAGGTTGACCGCGAAGTAGGTGTATGGTGTATAGCTTACGGTAGATAATGCAAGACCCATCGAAGGTAAGGTACCGTTACGGCATATCATGATGTCACCGTATCTGGCTGCGATTACCGTGGGTGTTAGAGTCATAGAGTTTCTCCATGCGGCTGAAACGTTCCAGTCATAGCGGCATTTACTATTGGTCTGGTCATTAATGCCTGCGTCAACGATGATGTTTCCAGAGAGGACTCCGCCAGACATTGTAGCTGTTGAACCGGTTGCATTTACTATCGAGGGTGATAATCCAGAGGCTCCAGCATACCATATTTTAGATGAGTTCCACTGACCTAGGTACCAGTTGGGATTTGTATCGTTGCCAGCGTTAGAAAGCACATATCGCAATACTTCTCCGTTTGGACCCATAGCTGAGGTCCCTGTGGGAACGTTGGTGCAGTTGAATAGTGGGTCGCCTGTGTCTCCATCAAAAGCGCGGGCAAAGTTGCTTGTAAACAGAACTGGCGGGAAAACTCCGTGTTGATTGGGGTTCCCAGGAGGAACATCCATCACCATTGCAAATGACAGCGATGGAACGTCACTTCGAGACCATAAGAGTTCGCCTGTTCGTAGATCAACGCAGTCGGTTGGACCAGCAGTGCTGCCTGAGAATGATACTGGTTCGGTGTAGTAGAGTTTGCCGTTAACAATTATTGGGTTTGAGTATCTGTTGATGTATGCAGAACCTTCGAAGTATGTGTCGCCTTGAACGGTCACACTGTCGCCACCAACGACTCCGCCGGCTTGAAGAGGCTTAGTCCACATGACGTGAGAGGTTTGTGATCCCACGGCATCAGCCACGTATAAACTGTTGCGTTGTGGAGAACCACTGCCAAGCCAGTTAGAGGAGATAGCCCACCAGTCGGTATTTTCGCCGTAGATTGGGCGGGTCCAGTACTCAGTAGGCAGAGGGTAGCTGCTGATGCCTGTAGATATAGGCTCTTCTTGTACAGCAAGTGTTGTTGTTGCAGAACTGGAGAGGTAAGTATCGCCAACGTACGCTGATGAGGATGAGTGACCGTATTCGTCATGATCTTGTCCGGGGAAGCTAAAGGTGAAAGTGTAGTTACCAGTTTGGTCTGGGGTATATCCATAGTACTGTGCAGATGTGGTGTCAGTGCATGTTTCAAAAATCTCGGTTTCGATTGAGCCATCAGGTTTTGTGATTGTGAGGTTATAGTTGTGCCATCGATAATCGTTTGTGTAAGCAGCACTGGGGAAAGTAAGGTCGAGCCACATGATAACGTTCACATGTTGTCCTACACCAACTGGATTTGGTGCAGCGATAATGTAGGCATAAGTGGGAATCTCCCATGCAGGGTCATGTGCATTAACACTAGATATCAGAAATGTTGATGCTGCAATTGAAAGCATTAAGCAGATTGAAATAGTAGCTAATTTAGCGGATAAGGTTTTTTTATTTTTTAGCATTTTTCTTTTTTCTCCAATTTTTATGTTAACGACGTTGTCTAGTTCGGTTTTTAAGTAATTGCGTATGTTTGCAACAGTTACAGGTAAGCCCTTGTCATATAAGATTAGAAGAAAGAAAAATATGAAGCAATTAAAAATTAAAAAAGTACCCCGATAATAAATCAGGGGAAATCGAATGCAGCGGTATCATGCCACATTAGCTCAAAATAATCTTGCAGAATCGACACAATACCAGAATTGCTTACGAATAAACTAGGCGTTCCACTCTTCAGCAAATAAGGAAAAACAGTAAGTAGGGCTTGTTTGCTATCAGAAATACTTATCGTAGTTTTTGGAGGCGTTCGAGTAAATCTTAAATTAAAATTGGCATATTTTTGGATACGCAATGGTTTTTTTGGAATCTCATCGTTATCTTTGATATAAGCCAGTTGCCTCAATTGAACCCCTTTTTTCATTAATTTTATGAAACCAGGGTGTATCTTATCATTTTTCTCAAACTCACAACACGTCCAATAACAAATAAGATCAAAGGTTTTTTGAGTCGAATTCTCTATTTCACCAATTCTTCGCATTGACAGTTTACCATCAGGAACGAAAGCAAACTGGCATTCATCATTAGCAGTCGATTCCCTGTGTTCTCTTTTATTCCGCAATAGCAGTTCGTTTGTTTCTTCCTTTATCTCTCTGTATTCTTTGGCCCTTTGTTCCAAGAGCATCGATATACCATCTTCGAGAGGTAGTGCATTGAATAATGTTGGATTTGATAGGGTTTTCTCAACAAGATTGAGCTTTTGTAGTTGCGGCATTATGCGATACAAATTTGCTCGGTCGATTTTTAAAACATTGGAAATTGTTTTTATTGTTGCTTCTTCCGTTTGGGTAAGCATAAAGTAGACTTGGGCTTGAAGGGTCGTAAGTCCCAGTTTAGTTAAGAGATTAATGTCACTACCGATTGCGTCATCGATGAGCATGTATATGTTTTGCACCAAATAGTATTTATAAGTTACCAGAATCGAAATAGTGCGCGAATACGGGTAGAAACGACTATTTTCATTACATAAAACTTGACAGTCAAAACCGGCATTTGCGTTCTTCGGTTTACTCTTCGCGGCACTACCGCGAATGCAACAAAAAAATCATAATCGCCTCAACAGTCAGCCATCCGCCAAACGCCTAGCCCAGCCAAAGCCAACCCAGCAGAAGCCACACCCAAACCAAACCAACCAAACAAATGCACAGACAACACAGCACCAAACCAACAGGCGTGGAGCCTATAAATAAGGGGGGATAGAGAAAAAATTGCACGTCAGGCTTTCTTCATAGCTTCCACTTTAAGCTCCTTGGGCATCAACTCAATTGCGTAGCGCAGCGCCGTTCGAGGCATAACTTCGCGGTGAGCCACCACGTAATCGAAAACCTCCTGCTGATGCACTCGGCTTTCCTCCTTAAGCAGCCACCCATAGCCCTTCTGCACCAAATCATCGCCGCTGAGCAGCAGCATATCGCAGATTTCCAGCGCATCCGCCAAAAACATGCCCTTCTTTGCCGGCACAATAAAACTAACCGCCGATGCACGCCTCAGCCAGCGGTTACCGCTTTTAGCCCAGCTCTTAACTTCATCCACGATCAGCGGAAACTTTTGGATCAAGTCGCCGACAGTGTGGTTGCAGAAGCCATCGCATTCCGCCCAATTCGTCACATAGGAACTTATCCACTGCCTGAAAATGTGGATGTCATCTGCCTCAAGGTGATCGATGTAGCGTGGCATCCAATCCGACACCACAAACGCCTCCTCCATGAAGCCAGAACGGTAAAGCTCCTCGCATAAATCAAAAATCTCGCCTTTCGGCAGCTCTTTTGCCTGCCGCCAAAATTTCTGAGCGATTTTCCCCACCGTCGCAGTTTTCACCCCGTAGACTTTGATGTCTTCCTTAAAGTAACGTTTGGCGCCACGCTGGGTTTCTATGTCCACGTTAGCGGTTAGGTCTGCGCGGATTTGGGAAACAATCGATTGCATACATACCTATTGTGTGTTTGCAGATAAGAGTTTTTCCAAAACGGGCTAAAGCTAAATTCTAAAAATGAGGAAGGGAAGGCTTAGTAGTCTTCCATTTGGTAGAGCCCGAAGTCGATGTTGAGGCATTTTTCGGGTCCATGGCTGTCCTCTAAATCGTAGAGGTGACTGGTGGCTTTTTCTAAACTGCTTTTTTTGGTGACCACTTTTGCTTTAACCATCCTTGCTTTAACTTTACTGCTTTTGGGTTTAACTACGATACTTGGGGCAGCGATGACAAGTGAGTCGGGGATGCAGGCTGGTTGGACCTCGACTTTGACGTCATCGATGCTTAGGCCGCATTTTAAGTCATCATTTATCTGTTTAGTCAACGCCTTTGCGCCTCCAGACTTCTGCGCTGATTAGGTCGCGGATGGCGACTCTGATGGCTTCGGCTCGGTTGGGATAGAATCGTTCGTCCACGAGCTGGTCTAAAGCTTTTATATACGTTTCAGGTAAGTACAGTGTGATTAGTTTCAAGTGGGTTATCTCTCCCCTGGTTTTATGAATATACAACGCTACTGCACACTTATACTTCTACACATATATGCTACATATATGTACATAACATGTTCATGCCAGCGCTTATAAATAAAAAAACAGGGTTTGTCTAGGTACCTGTCAAAACCAAACCAGCAAACATTACGTTTTTATGCCAAGACACAGCAACTAACCCCCAGAAACAACATGACCCAAAAAGTCCACATCAAAACCTACGGCTGCTCCAGCAACACCGCAGACACAGAAACCCTAGCCGGATGCCTCCAAACCGCAGGATACACCCTCACCGACAACCAAACAGAAGCCGACCTCATCATCTACAACACCTGCGCCGTAAAAGGCCCAACCGAAAACCACATAATAAACGACATAAAACATGCCCCAAACGGCAAAAAAATCATCGTGGCAGGCTGCCTGCCCAGAATCAGTTACGAACGCCTCACAAAAGAATCACACTTCGACGCTGCAGTCGGTCCAGCAATAGGCAAAAAAATCGTCGAAGTCGCAGAACGCGTGCTTAGAGGCGAGCACATCGTGGATTTAACTGTACCTCAAGAAATTCCGCAGCTTACCCTACCTAAAATGCGCAAAAACAGCGCAGTCAGCATAGTTCCCATCAACTTCGGCTGCTTGGGAAGCTGCGCTTACTGCTGCGTGGTGCAGGCACGGGGAAAACTGCGAAGCTACAGCATAGAGGAAATCACAGCGCGCATACAAGCCGACTTCGCGGAGGGCGCAAGGGAGTTCTGGTTGACTTCGCAGGACACCGCCAGCTACGGCAGAGACATAAAAACCGATTTGGCCGCGTTGCTCTGCAAGGTAGGCAACCTTGAAGGGGACTTTCGGGTTCGCGTGGGCATGATGACGCCGAATTTGGTCAGCGACATTCAGGAGCGGTTGATTGCGGCGTTTGAGAGCCCGAAAATCTTCAAGTTCCTGCATCTGCCCGTGCAAAGCGGTGACGATGCCGTGCTGCGTGGCATGCGGAGATTCTACACTGCTGAGGAGTTTAAGGGGATTGTGGAGGCTTTCAGGGAAATGTTTCCTGACTTGACCTTGGCGACTGACGTGATTGTGGGTTACCCCGGCGAAACCGAGCAGGCTTTCGAGAACACGCTGCAGTTGATGCGTGAAGTTGAACCTGACGTAACTAACGTGTCCAAGTTTTTTGCTCGACCCAAAACTGCCGCTTGGGAGCTGCATGAGGGATTGGTGGATAAAGAGCAGACTAAACGCCGAAGCACAGTCGCTGCCGAGTTGGCAAGGCAAATAGCGGCTAAACGCAACAGGTGCTGGGTGGGCTGGATAGGCGAAGTTATCTTTGATGAGCAGGGTAAAGTGGAGGATTCTTGGGTTGGACGTAATTTCGCTTACAAACCCATCGCAGTAAAAAGCCAAGAGAACCTGCTGGGCAAAACAGTAAAGGTGGAAGTTACCCAAGCCGCCGAAACCTACCTGAAAGGCAAAATCGCCGAAGACCACGCCAACGACGAATTAGGCTACATAGCCATTTAGGGCTACTGTAATGCGTGGTTGAGGGCAAGTCGCCACTGCTGCCCAAACGCCCACACACTGCTCCAGTAGCATTCCTTATGCACCACCGTTGAGGAATCCGCGAGAGTAAACCTGTAGGTGCCATAACCCGAAGGCGCATCCACCACGCGGTGCCCCAAAGCCAAAAGCTCCGCGAAGCCCTGGTAGGCTGGGTCAGTGAACATGTTGCGCCACTGCTGCGTGGGGTCAGAGTCATAAATCATCATGCCGTCAAGTTGCATGCCGATTAACTCGTAGGGTTTACCGCTTAGGGCGGAGGCTGCGGTGTTGCCTATGAGTGTTTGGGGGTCAAAGATGACGCTGACTGCGCCGATTAGGCGGTTTTGGCTGTCAAAGATGGGTGCGGCGAGGGCGTTGCCCATTATGTCTGATTGCAGAGCAATCACCGGTGACATGACAGGGGTAACTTCGCCGTAGGGGTTGGGGTTAAGGTAGACTTGTTCGCCTACGTTTCGGCCTAGGATTTGGCTCCAGTTCTGGGGTGCAACTGCCACGATGGTGTTGTCGAGGTTTTCGGTGGCGGCGTTTATGATGTAGGAGCTGTTGGCTGCCAACTTGGCGAGGACTGCGTTGGCTTGGTCGCCGGTTAACCCTGTTGTGGAGAGCTGTTTTGCGGCGTAGGCGAGGCTTTGGCCGATGCGGGTTAGTTCAGCGTCAATTTGAGTCTGGATTTGGCTGAGGGTATTGACCATCTCGACTTTGGCGGCGCTAGCTGAAACTGCAGTTTGAGCTAGCAAGTAGATGTTTGCTGCTACAGAGGCAATTAGGGCTACTGCCAAGATTATTGCTGCAAGCTCAGATTTACTCATTGACGGTATCTTCCTAAATTGGAAACTAAGTTATCGGCAACACGACTATAAGACTTTGCATAATCCAGCAGCAAAGGTCTGTTGCGATTTTCTCTCTACCCCCCCTCTATTTATAGGCTGCACAACTGCTGCTTTGATGCTGTGTTAGCTGTGTGTTTGTGTGGGTTTATGCGTAAAGGATGGGAATTTGCTGGGGTTGGCTTGGTATATCTGGGCGCTTGCTACTTGCCATTCTAAATGCATTTGATAAATAGGTGGTAACCCGTCAGATTTTAAGGGGAATTTAAATGATGAATGCTTAAATAATTTCGACGCCGTATTTAGCTTGGCGGATTTGAAATGCACGACTTTGATGTTGTACTTCTTGAAGATGAAACGGGCGGCTTCGTTGCAATGGTGCCTGCTCTGCCCGGATGCCACACTCAAGGCGACAGCATAGCTGAGGTCCTAGAGAACATAAAGGAAGCCATAGACCTCTACTGGGAAACCCTCTCGCAGCAGGAAAAGAAAGAGCTAATGAAAGAAAAAGTCGTGGGTATCCAAAAAGTGAAAGCCCTTGCCTAAAATCCCCCCTGTCGACCCGAATCGCCTTATAAAAATTTTAGAAAAAGAAGGATTCAGAGTCGTTCGACAAAAGGGCTCCCATGTGATTCTAATTAACACAAAGAATACGCGAATTGGAATTCCGATGCATCCGGGAAAAGATATTAAACCTGGCCTGCTCAGAGCCATACTAAACGAGGCAGGAATAAACCGCCAAAAGTTCCTCAAACTAATAAAGGAGAAATAGCCATGCAACCAACCATATTCATTTTTAACACTTTAAGTCGCCGAAAAGAAGAATTCAAGCCCATCGAGGCAGGCAAAGTAAAACTCTACACCTGTGGCCCAACCGTCTACGACTACGCCCACATCGGCAACTTCCGCGCCTTCCTCTTCGAGGACCTGCTTAAGCGTTGGCTACTCTACCGCGGCTACAAAGTCACCCATGTCATGAACCTCACCGACATCGACGACAAAACCATCCGGGGCAGCCAGAAACAGGGCATAGCGCTGGGGCAATTCACGGATTTCTACGTTAAAGCCTTCTTTGAGGACATCAAAGCCCTCAACATCCTTCCCGCCGACTATTACCCCAAAGCCACCGACCACATAGCCGAGATGATCTCGCTGATTAAGGCGCTGATGGAGAAGGGCATCGCGTACCGCGGCGAAGACGGCTCCATCTATTTCTCAGTTGCCAAATATCCAAGCTACGGCAAGCTTTCGCATCTTAAAGTGGGCGAACTCAAAGCCGGCGCGCGGGTCAGCCAGGACGAGTACGCTAAGGAGGAGGCACAGGACTTCGCGCTCTGGAAAGCTTGGACGCCAGAGGACGGCGATGTGTTCTGGGAAACCGAGCTGGGCAAGGGTCGCCCGGGGTGGCACATCGAATGCTCTGCGATGAGCACCAAATATTTGGGCGAAACCTTTGATATCCACTGCGGCGGCATCGACAACATGTTCCCGCACCACGAAAACGAGATCGCCCAGTCCGAAGCCGCCTCGGGCAAACCGTTTGTGCATTACTGGATGCATAACGAGCACCTCCAGGTTGAGGGCAAAAAGATGAGCAAGCGTCTAGGCAACTTTTACACGCTGCGTGACCTCCTCTCGAAGGGCTATGACCCCATCGTTATCCGCTACCTACTCATGAGCACGCATTATCGGCAGCAATTCAACTTCACCTTCGAAGGGCTAGATGCATCGAAGGCGGCGGTGGATCGGCTGCGCAACTTCGTGCGGCGACTGCATGAAGCCGAGGGCACAACCGAGGTGGGCAAAATCGCCACCTTAACAGCTAAGCTTGAAGCGTGCTTTGGCGGCTCCATGGATGATGACCTCAACATCGGCATCGCATTGTCGGCGCTGTTTGATTTCGTCCGAGAAATGAACGCTCTACTCGACGCTAACCTTGTCAGCAAGCAGGAAGCCGCGGACGTGGGCGGCTTGATGATGCGCATCGACGGCGTTTTAGGAGTCATCGGCAAAGTCGAGGTGGAGGAGGCGCTGGGCAGCGACATCGACGCGCTCGTGCAGAAGCGGGAGGCAGCCCGGAAAGCCAAGAACTGGAAAGAAGCCGACGCCATCCGCGCGCAACTAAAAGAGAGGGGCATCGTGCTTGAGGACACCGCGCAGGGCATCCGGTGGCACAAAGAGAAGGCAGCTTAAGCGGGTTTTCCGCCCAAATTCCACTCTTGCGCGGCGTATTTTTCTCTGCATAGCTGTTCTGCGGCGGCTTTTTCCTGGGCGGTGAGTTCGGCTTCGAGCAGCTGGATTTTGAGGATTGCCTTAAAGCCCTGTGCCAGCGCGTTGGCAACGGTGCCGGGGCTGATTTTGTGTCCCAGCTCTGCTTGGATGCTGGTGATTTTGCGTCTGCCGATGTCCGCGGCCTGGGTACAGGAGACACCTCTAAGCTGCAAAAGCTGGAACATCTTGGGCAAATCCACATTGACCAGGACGGTGCCATGCTGGAGCACGACGCCGCGGCTTATGACCTGGCTGCTGCCGCTGATTTTCTTTCCCGCAACAGTGAGGTTAGGGCAGTTTTTGGCGTCGCCGCCGCTGAAATCCGCGGGCACCCCCAGCAGCCGCAGCGCATCGGTTATGGCGCCGTAGATTTTAAGGTAGACGCTGGGCACATCGGCTGAGCCTAAATCTGTGGCTTTGGCGATTACGCTGTAGGTGACTTCGCCTTCAAAATCGTGGTAGACGGCGCCGCCTCCGCTGATACGCCGCAGCACATCCACGCCCAGCTGCGCCGCCGCGTCGAGGTAAACCTGGTTTTGGGGCTGCTGGTTGCGTCCGATGCTCACGGCGGAGGGTTGCCAGCGGTAGAGGCGCAGCGTATTGGGAACTTTTTCGGCGATGCGGGCTTGCATAATCGCCTCGTCGATGGCCATGTTCATAGCTGCGCTGTGAGTTTGGAGGGGAAGATAACGCCAAGTATCCATAGGAGCTTCACGTTTCCAAGAGAAAAACGGGCTACCCTTAAAACTGTTATGTAATGAATAAGGCGACAACCTTATATCTGTGCACAAAATTATTTTTTGTTAACGGCGATTAAGAGTGCTAGCTGTAAAAGACTCCATGATCCTAATTCATCTGGCAAAAGGTGGAGTGCTTAGAGAAGCCTGTGAAATGTTTGGACAAGTTATAATACCGCCTAGCGTTCATGCAGAGGTTGTTGAAAGAGGCATTAAAGCCCAATATCCTGATGCATTCGTTGTCCAAAAGCTCGAGAAAGAAGGAGTCATCAAAGTAGTCAAAGTAACAGACGAAAAGCTGCTTGGAGAACTGAAAAAGTATGGCCTACATAGTGGAGAATTGGAAGCAGTTACACTCTATATCCAAAAAAAAGCCAACGTGATTGCAAGCAACGATGACAAAGTAAGACAGCTACGCCTCATTCTTAATCTTAACTTAATCTCCTCTCTCGAAATCATCTTCATACTCGCAAAAAATAAAATAATCACCAAAAGCAGGGCAATCAGATGCCTGCGAGAACTTAAGAAAATCGGCTGGTTTTCTAACAATGTAGTAGAATCCATCATGATGGAGGTGGAAAAAATTGACCACTGAAACAACAAGTGTGGGGGTTCGATTGCCAAAAAAATTCCTTGAATACATAGATAGAGAAGCTGAATTAGAAAGTGTAGACCGCTCAGTTATCATTAGGAGACTCGTTGAAAGGGGGGCAGCAGAATTGGAAAAGGAGAAAGCTGCAAAACTCTACATGGAAGGCAAGATTTCACTGAGTGGAGCAGCAGAGAGGGCGCAACTTACCATTCCAGAGATGGTTGATTATCTGGTATGTAAGGGTTACAAATCGGATTATTCGATGGATGATTTTAGGGAAGGCGTGGCTTTGCTGGAGAAAGAACTTAACAAGGATAAAGCCGATTCCTAAAAGGGTCTCCGAAAAGCCTGAGGTGCTACTCAGATTTTTTAGGTTGCTGCCCAGCCAAATGCGCCTCAATCACCGAGACGTTGGCGTCCACAGCCTCCAGCCACCGCTTATTCTCCGGCGTATCCAATCCATGGCTGGCAAGCAGCTGCTTGGCACGCGCCAAAGCCTCCAGCGCCGCCGCGGGGCACCCCAAAGTCGCCAACGCCGTGCCCTGATTAACCTGAGCCATCAGCCACCTGCCCACATCCGCCGGGTATTTGTCGCCGCATTCATCGTAGAACGCGAGGGCTTTGTTGGCTGAGGCAAAGCACTCCAGATGCTTGCCCAGTTTGCCCTGCGCGGCGGATAAGCCGGCGTAGCAGTGGGCTTCGAAGCGGCGTCGGTCAAAGTCTGAGGTGGCGGGAAGCGTGGCGCAGATGCGGAGCGCCTTGTTGTAGGCTTCCACCGCGTTCGCATAGTTGCCTTCTCGGTTGAGCCGCTCGGCTGTCAGGCTGGCTTTCTGCATATCTCGGATTACATGCGATGTTTTCATGCCTTGCACTTTCTCAAGAAGATTTGGGTTACCCTTAAAACTGTTATGCAGTCGTATACGGCGTAATTTCTGGCCAGATTAGGATATGTTCTTATGGAGGTTGCGGCGCATAATTTTGAGGCTGTTTGATGGTCACTCGTAAACTCACGGTTCTCCTGGAACCTGCTGAAGAAGGCGGTTTTGTAGTTAAATGCGTGGAGTTACCAGTTGCATCTGAAGGCGAAACCAAAGAGGAAGCCTTAAACAACATCAAGGAAGCAATCGAAGGCTACTTGGAAGTTAAGGGAACAGACAATTAAGATAAAGCCTTAAAACCTGATTCTGCATTGCTAAAGGCACAGAGGAAACAGCATGAAAATCATCTCTGGCCCCGCATCCAAACCCTTAGCAGAGGCAGTTTCAGCCCAAACAGGCTTCCCAAACGTCCCCGTGGTATCCAAGATTTTCCCCGACGGCGAATCCTACGTGCGCCTCGACGGCGACGTAGCGGGCGAAGAAGTCGTCATCATCCAAACCACCTGCCCCCCCATGCAGGACAGCAGATTATTCCAGCTATCGTTTCTGGCGGATTGTGCCAGACGCGCGGGCGCAGCCAAAGTCACCGCCGCCGTGCCCTACCTTGCCTACGCGCGGCAAGACAAAATGTTCCTCTCCGGCGAGGGCATAAGCGTGGAAACCATCGCGCGGATGCTTAAAGCCGCAGGCATCGATGAACTCCTCACCGTCAACATCCACTCCGAGCACTCACTCTCGCAGTTTCCCTTCCCAGCGCGCACCGTCAGCGCCATCCCACTCATCGCCGACTACTTCGTCAAGAAAGGCCACCGCGGCGCATACGCGCTATCCCCCGATAAGGGCGCCATGTACATCGCGCAGCAGGCGCAATCTGTGTTGGGCGGCGACGCGGGGCACCTTAACAAGACCCGGGACCGCTACACGGGGCAAACCGTGCAGACCGCCGAGGGCCTAAACGTGAAGGGCCAAACCGTCATTATCCTCGACGACATCATCAGCACCGGCGGCACCATCGTGGGAGCAGCCAAAATCCTGCGCGAAAACGGCGCCTCCCATGTGTTCTGCGGCTGCGTACACGGGCTGCTCATCGGCGACGCGGAGAAACGCATCCTCGACGCGGGCGTGGAGGAAATCGTGGGCACCGACAGCGTGCCGGGCGCAATCAGCAAGGTGTCGCTGGCGCCGCTTCTTAGCCAAGAACTCAAAGGGACACGTTAGTGCCAAAACTGTTTTTTCTGCTTTCAGGCGAGAACCCGACGCTGCCCGCCGCTGAGGCTAAGGCGATTTTGGAGGCGGAAGGCTACGGCTACTCTGACAGAGGCATGATGGATCAGATTCTGCGTTTAGAAGCCGATGACGTGGAATGCGTGAAGGCTGTGCAGTTGCGTTCTGCTTACACGCGGGTCTGTGCACAGGAACTGCTTGTAGCTAACGCAACCTACCAGGATATTCTGGAAGCAGCCTCCAAAGTCGACTTCTCAGATGTGCTTAAAGAGGGCCAATCCTTCGTGGTCAGAATTGACCGCATAAAAAACTACGCCGACGCCGACATCAACACTATGACGCTGGAAGTCAAGCTGGGCGGGCAAATCCTACGCCAAACCCCAGGCGCCAAAGTTAACCTCAAAAACCCCGACAGAACCTTCCTGGGCGTAATCACCGATAATAAGCTAATTTTGGGGCTCAAACTCACCGAGATAACCAGCAAAACCTTCAGCGAACGCCGCCCACGCAAAAAACCCTTCTTCCACCCCTCCGCGATGCCCTCCAAGATGGCGCGGTGCATGGTAAATCTGTCACATGCCAAAGCCGAGTCGGTGCTCCTTGACCCGTTCTGCGGCACTGGCACCAGCCTCATCGAAGCCACCTTCATCGGCTGCCGAGCCGTCGGCGTGGACGCGCAGAAGCGGATGGTTTTGGGCACAAAAAAGAATCTGGCGCACTTTGGTATTTCGGCGGAGGGGCTGATTTGGGCGGATAGCCGCAAAATCCCGCTGAAGAAGGCGGATGCAATCGTCACTGATCCCCCCTATGGACGCAGCAGCAGCACCCTTAAATCCACCACGGCTCAGCTGGTAACCGAAGTGCTCGCCGCGGCTTCGGCGCTGCTTGGGGCGGGGCAACGGATTTGTATAGCTGCGCCTAAAACATTAAACATAACCCGCCTCGGCGAAGAGCTGGGCTTTCGACACATCGAATCCCACTTTGCCTACGTCCACGCGACGTTAACGCGGGAAATCGCAGTATTCCAAAAGGTGAGTGCATGAGTATTCGTGTGGTGTTTCTGGGAACAGGCGGCAGCGTGCCTACGCTTAAGCGGGGTTTGCCAGCTGTGCTGGTGCAGTGTCCCCGTAGCCAATGGATGTTTGACTGCGGCGAGGGCGTGCAGCGGCAGATGATGGGGGCAAAAGTGAGTTTTCACCGCAAAATGAAAATCCTAATCACCCACCTGCATGGCGACCACGTCCTGGGCTTGCCGGGGCTGCTGCAGACGATGGCGCTTATGGACCGCAAAGAACCCCTCGACGTATACGGGCCGGTGGGGCTGGCGAAGTTTCTGCTATGCGCCAAAGAAACCCTTAACTTCGGCTTAAACTACCCCGTCAGCATCAACGAAATCGCCGGTGAAGGCGTTGTCTGCGAGGAAGACCAATACCAGGTTTTAGCAGTCAAATCCAGCCACGCCGTAGACGGCTACTGTCTAGCCTTTGTCGAGAAGCCCCGCGCAGGCAAATTCTACCCCAAAAAAGCGCTGGCGCTAGGCGTCCCCGAAGGCGAATTATGGTCCAAGCTGCAGCGGGGCGAATCAGTGGCGCTTGCAGGCGGCAAAACTGTGCAGCCCAGCCAGGTTATGGGTCCTGTGCGGGAGGGCAGAAAAATCGTCTACACAGGCGACACCAAACCCTTCAGTGCATTCGCCGAATTCGCCCAGGACGCGGACCTGGTGATTCATGACTGCACCTTCGATGACTCCATGGCTGAACGGGCAGGTACTGATGGGCACTCGACGCCCAGCCAGGCGGCGGCGCAGGCAAAAGCGGCAGAAGCAAAGCAGCTGGTGCTCAGCCACATCAGCGCACGTTACCCCGATGCGTCGGCGCTGCTGGAGCAGGCAAAAAAGGTGTTCCCAAACACGTTGCTTGCCGAAGACGGCTTAGAGCTGGAGCTGCCCCTAAACCAGTAGCTGCTTGAGGCGCGCTATGCTTTCGGGTACGCCCCGCATGGACTCCACCACGACGGTTTTGTCGTAGCCGATTTTCTTTAGCGACTCTGTGAAGGAGACGTAGTTGATGGTGCCGTCGCAGACTCCGTTGTGTTCGTCGTCTAAGCCGTGGTTGTTGCTGGCGTGGATATGCACGATTTTGTCGGCAAGTTGGCTGATGAAGGGCTCGATTTGTCCCTCCAGATGCGCATGCCCCAAATCCAAGGTGATGCCGATGGGCAGATTAGTTTCCCTATAGAAGCGCAGGTACTCCGCGGGGGTGCTCATCAAAAACCAGTATTTATGCGGCAGATTCTCCATCGCCATGTTAACGCCGTATTCCTCAGCCTCCGCATAGAGCTCCTCGACGCTGCGGCACATGGCTTTAAAGTCCTCGTCGGGGTAGAATTGACCGATGCCGGTGCGCTGTGCGGGGTGGAAAACCCACATTTTCGCGTCGATTGCACGGGCGTTTGCCA
This sequence comes from Candidatus Bathyarchaeota archaeon, assembly GCA_026014735.1. Taxonomy (NCBI): domain Archaea; kingdom Thermoproteati; phylum Candidatus Bathyarchaeota; species Candidatus Bathyarchaeota archaeon. The sequence continues at coordinate 15,028 of JAOZHT010000001.1, read as the reverse complement.
GCGACTGCTTGAGGCGCTTCATGGAGGCGGCAAGCATGGGTTTGGCGGGGGCGCCGATGTTTATGTCCGCAAAGGGCGCGTGCAGCGAGTAGGTTAAGCCGAAAGATTTGGCGGCTTCCCGAAGTTGGCTGATGCGGGCTTTGTTTAGGTCGTGGGTGCCGTCGTCGAGGATTTCGATGTACTTGGTATCCATGGAGCCGAGGCGCTTGACCATGCGGTTGAAGGGTTCGCCTAGACAGTAGAGCATTGAGACGCCGACTTTAGCTTTAACCATGCAGGATTCCTCAGGAGATGTTTCTGGTTAAGAGCCATCGAGCCTAAAATAGATAATGTTAAAAAGAGAAAAAACCCAAAAGGGGAAGAGGCAGGGCTTAATTGCCTGCTATGCCCGTTTTGGTTTGCTGCGCTTAAAGAGCACAATCAACACCAGCAGCACAGCAAACAGCAGAGCTGCTGCGCCGACTCCAAGCCAGACGCCTAAGCCCTGGTCAGGTGCATTCTGAGTTGACGTGAACTCTATGGTCATCTCGTGGCTGCTGAAGTGCACGGTGTACCAGATGTAGTAGTTGTCTGCGTCCTCGGTGTAGCCTTGCTCCTCAACCAAGACGCCGTCCACATAGACCAGCGGGGTGGTGCCGTAGGGTATGGCGCTCTTGGAAAGCGTCAAGTTGCCTGTGCCAGAGGTGCCGGATTCGCCGGTTACAGTGAATCCCACGGTGGTGGTGTTCTTTGATTGATGCGGAGTGATGGTTATGTTGGACATCTGGTTTGACGCTATGTCGCCGCTGAGGGTAACATCGTAGGTTTCGCCGCTGGTAGTTACGGTTGCGATGAGGCTGCCGCTGTTAAAGTTCGCGGTTATGTTTGCGGGGCCAGAGATGGCTGCGGAGGTGCTGTTAGCGTAGGCGGAGGCTATGGTGGCTGAGCCCTCTACTGTCCAGGAAGCAAACCTGTAGCCGCTGTTTGCCGATGCAGAGATGCTGATTGTTCCTGCAGATGCCCAGATGGTTTGGGGCGTAGTGGAGCCGGCTTCAGTTGGGTTAGCTGTGAGGGTTACCAGATACTGGGTTGCCCAGTTAGCACGCACTGACTTGGCGGAATCCATCGTCACCGAGAAGCTGGTGCCGGTTTGCCCGTTGCTCCAGCCCGTGAAGACCTGGCGCGTGTCGCCTGAGCCATAGGTGGAGCCGCTGATGCTTGCCGACGCAGAGGAGCCTGAGCTGTACCAGCCGCTGCCGCTTGCTGAACCATACGGGGTGCTTACCACCAGCAGATACTGGGTGCCATAGTTGGCTGTGACGGTGCCTTCGCCTGACACGGTTAAGGTGCCGCCCTGCAAGGTTGATAGCCCACTAGCTGATGCCCAAGCGTAGCGTTTACCGCTGTTTACGCTCAGCAATGAGGCGTAGCTGTAGGTGTGGGTTGAGCCTGAGTCCCAGGTGAAGGACAGCGGAAGCGCGCTGAGCGGGTATTCGGTGCCGTCCACAATCAGGATGCTTTCCACGTAATCCGAGCTGGCGCCAGAGGCAGCGAAGTTAACGACGTAGGTTATCTTTGTGAAGGTAGCGGTTATGGTCATGTCTCCGTTGAGGGTTATGGTTGTGTTGGATGTGCCCGATGCGCCGCCTGTCCAATTCGCGAATGTCCAGTGGGCTGCGTTGAAGGCTTTAAGGTCCACGGTTGCGCCTGAGAGGTAGCTGCTGTTGCCGGGGGTAACGGTGCCCTGTCCCACGGTTATGATGGTTAAGGTGTAGATGTTCTGTGTGAAGGTCGCGGTTACCGTCAAGTTGCCAGTCATGGTTAGGGTGGTGTTGGATGTACCCGATGCGCTGCCCGTCCAGTTAGCGAAAGTCCAGCCTGCATTGTTTATGGCTTTCAAATCAACAGAGTCACCATACAGATAAGTGACGTTTCCTGGAAGAACACTGCCGCTGCCAACCGTAACCATCGTTAAGATACAGACATCTTTAGCAAAGCTTGCAACGACAGTTTTGTCGCCATCCATCAAGATGCTACTCGGATTAACTGACCCAGAGAGATCGCCGGTCCAGTTGGCAAAGTGCCAGCCAGTACTGCCTGTGGCGGAGAGGTCAACAGTGGTGCCTGAAAGGAAGGTTGTGTTGGCATTGGTGACGCTGCCCTGACCCACCGTGATGATGGTTAAGGTGTAGGTGTCCTGGGTGAAGGTTGCAGTGACCGTAAAGTTACCCGTCATCGTAATGGTGGTGTTGGATGTACCCGAAGCACTGCCGGTCCAGTTAGCAAAGCTCCAGCCTGCATCAGCGATGGCTTTGAGGTCAACTGAGTCACCGTAGAGGTAAGATACGTTGCCGGGGAGCACGCTGCCCTTGCCCTTGGTTATCATGGTTAAGATGCATACGTCTTTGCTGAATGTGGCTGTGATTGTCTTGTTGCCATCCATCATTAGGGTTGTGTTACTTGTTCCAGAGGCATCGCCGCTCCAACCAGCAAAGCTCCAGCCCTCATCGGGGATAGCTTGCAGGTCTATTGTTGAACCGTACAGTTGGGTTCCGTTGCCCGGCTGCACTGTGCCGTGACCAACCGTGTTCATGGTTAAGGTTATCACTTGAGGAGCAGAGAAAGCAATTATGTTGTTGTTGGATGAACCCACATATAGTGAACCATCTGTGACTGCGGGGGACACATAGATTGCATCGGTTTGGTAGCTCCAGATTGCTTCCCCGTCGGTTGCGTTTAAGGCGTAGAGCTGTCCGTCAAAGGATCCGAAGTATATGACGCCGCTGGCAATTGAGGGTTTAGCTAAAATGTAGCCGTCCACAGTAAAGCTCCAGATTTCTGCTCCAGTGGAAGCGTTGAGTGCATACATCTTTTTGTCATAAGAGCCAATATAGACTACTCCGTTGTCAACCGCGGCGGAACAGTAAACTGCGCCGCCTGTCGAGAGTTGCCAGCATTCATCGCCTGTAGTTGCATTCAAAGCGTATATTTTACTGCCTTCTGTACCTACAAAGACTAAACCGTTGGCTACCGCAGGAGTCGAATATATTGCCCCACCAAGATCGCTGCTCCACAGTTTAGCACCGGTCGAAGCATTAATTGCGTAAAGCTTGCTGTCTGTTGAGCCTATGAAAACGACGCCGTTTACTATGGCGGGAGAAGAGAGGTCTATGGGGCCGCCTGTGGTGTAGCTCCAAACTAACGCGCCGGTTGAGGCATTGATCGCGTAGAGGTTCTTATCGTAACAGCCTACATAGACAATGCCGTTAGCAACCGCTGGAGAAGAATAGATGACGTTGCCTGCTGTGAAGTTCCATATGCTGGTGCCCGTTGAGGCGTTTAAGGCATACAGGATGCTTTCGGAGGAGCCAATGTACACGACACCGTTAGCTACAGCGGAGCTTGACTGAATTATACCGCTGACTTTGTAGGTCCAAAGGATGTTGCCGTCGGATTCATTGAATGCATACAGGTAACCATCGTTTGACCCCACGTAGACCACGCCCCCATAAATTGATGGAGACGAACTTATCACGCCGCCAGTCGTATAGATCCATTTTGTATAGTTGGTGGCGGGTCCATTAACGGGGGATGAACCACAACGTGCCAAGTCGTATCCAAACATAGGCCAGTCCAGATTATAAGTAAACGCTAAGGGTATGTCCAGGTCCGTATTTACCGGTAATGTTCCTGTTGATGAGAGAGATTGCAGAGTATAATCAGCTACCGCACCTATCGTGTAGGCGTAGTTGCCGCTGAGGAGCCCCGTGAAGGTTATGGAGGCAGCGGTTGAGGTCTGGGTGCTTCCGTCAAGGGTTACATTCCAGCTTGTGCCCAAAGCTAAACCAGTGCACGTGAAGGTTACATCGTAGGTTGGGATAAGAGTGAAGGTTGCAGTAACCGTTAAGTTGCCATCCATCATCAGGGTTGTGTTACTTGTTCCAGAGGCATCACCGCTCCAACCGCTAAAAGACCAGCCTGCATCGTTGATTGCTTTGATATCTACTGTGTCGCCGTATCGGTAGGTAGCAGAGGTGTTTCCGGGGTTGACTTGGCCGTTGCCTACTGTAAGCATGGTTAAGGCGTAGATGTCTTGGGTGAAGGTGGCGGTTACAGTTTTGTTGCCGTCCATGCTGAGGGTTGTGTTGGTTGTGCCTGATGCGTCGCCGCTCCAGCCGCTAAAGCTCCAGCCTGCATCGGGGATAGCGACCAAGTTAACGGTGCTTCCTGCATTGTAAGTTTGGTTTCCTGGTTCAACGGTGCCCTGACCCACAGTTGTCATGTTTAACGTGTATTGCTCAGGGTTTCCGAAGGCGTATATTGTACCTTCCTCCTCAAACATCATCATATCGCCGGGTACGAAAACGTAAACTATACCGTTAGCGATAATAGGCGTACCTGAGTCCGAACCCATGTAATTATAAAACGAATAAGACCAGATGGTGTTGCCAGTTGTCGCATTCAAGGCATAAATTCCATTATAGGACACCACATACACTACGTCACCTGAAACCATTGGGCCCTGATCATACAGCGATAGGTCCCTTGACCAAATTCCGACGCCTGTAGTGGCGTTCAGAGCACGCAGGTAACCATCATCACCGTCGTTAAAGTAAACAACGCCGTTAGCTACAGCGGCTCCACCGAAAGAATACGCGCTGTAAGACCAAATTTCTGCGCCACTAGTGACGTTTAAAGCAAAGAAGGCGCCGGCACCAGAGCCTTGGAATAGGCACCCATAAACTATGCCATCTTGGACAACTGGTGCATCGTTATAATATTGAGCACTTGCCACGGAATAGTTCCACGCTTGGCTGCCCGTCTGCGCGTTTATTGCATACAGTTTCCCATTGGAGTAGACTAGGACAAGCCCGTTAGAGACGGCTGGTGAAGTCCACACGTCTGCGCCAGTATTATATGACCAGACCAGGTTGCCGTTGGTTGCATTTAGCGCGTACAGTTTATCATCATATGAACCTATGTAGAGGACTCCGTTTGCTACTACCGGGGACCCTGTTATGTATGAACCAGTTGTATAGGTCCAAACGATGTCGCCTGAAGTAATATTTAACGCAGTAACGTTCCCGCCTGATGAACCGAAGTATAAAATATCCTCCACCATAGCGGGTCCGGAATCATCATTATAAGTTGATCCCAAATCGTATGTATTAATCAGGTCTCCAGTGAATGCGTTAAGAGCATAGACGTAATGTCCTGAGCATATGTAGAAAACATCACCCACAACCACAGCAGGCGAAAAATCAAGGTAGTATTCTCCGAATTGTCCGGTAGACTTTGACCACGCCAAAGAGTTCGTCAGGGGACCAATCGAGGTGGAGCTTGCAGTGCGGGCTGGACCATTCCCAAACATACTCCAGCTGTCAGATTGAGAAGTAAACAGCACTGACTGCTCCACGTTTTCTCCATCCACAGTGATGGCGCCAAAGGTTACTGAGGCATTGTATCCTCCGGGGGCATTGACAAAGTAGCTGTATGAACCATCGGACACGCCACTGAATGTGACAGTGTCGGTGGTTGATGTTTGTGTGTTGCCGTTGAGGGTTACGCTCCAGCGTGTGCCTGAGGCTAAACCGGTTTGGGTAAAAACCACATCGTAGGCACCGGGTATAGCCGTGAAGGCCACGTTTATGTTTGTTGTTCCGTACGCTGCTACGTATGCGGTTCCGGATAGGGTGGATGATGAAGTGTATCCGGCAGGCACATAGACAATCCATGGACAGGGCACTCCTTCGATCCAAGATGTGGAGTAGGTGCTGCTGGTTTGGGTATGATTGGTAGTTTGCACTTGCACGGTCCAGCTTGTGCCAGCCGCTAAGCCGCTTACGTTAAAGTTTATCGTGCCATTTGATGATACGGCCGTGGCAGGCTCGGCTTTGTATAAAGTTATGAAACAGGATAAGATTAATGCTGCAATTACTATCGAAGTTAAAGTTTTTGTTAGCCTCATATCTGAACACACCATATAGCAAGCAGACAGGCGCTAATCATATTTGACGTTTATGAATTATGAATAAGTCTTCAAAATCAGATGCAATATATTCCGAACCTGAATATGTAAAATAAAAAATTAAGCTAAATCCTTCGCCACTCCGCAGGCGGGCTCCTAGTGGAATTAACCTGCACCTGCCGCAGCCCAAGCGATAACTCCGCAAACTCCCGCACAACCACACGCTCAAACTCCCAGGTCGGCGCCCCATAACGCAACCCGTTACACATGGTATCAACGTAAACATAGATTGTGCTGCCCCGGTACAGGTACGCGGCTTGTTTTTCCTCGCCGTATTTGGGTTCCGCCAGCACCTTAAACGGCCAGATTTTGCAGGCCTGAGGCTTCATGCTTTGCAGCCCACAGAAGTAGTTGCGGTTGCTGCTACAGAGAAAAGCGCAGCTACCATCACTGCAGCGTTTGATGAAGAAGCGGTTTAGCCCCGCCTCGGTGGTTTCTGCCCCGAAGGTCTTGGTGAGATGCAGCCACTCGGTAAAACCCAAGACGACGCTGTAGAGTTTACAGCAGTACCCGCAGCCTCTGCATCGCCAATCCGCCACATTTTGCCATGGAACAAACTGCATTTAAACCGCTTTTCTGTTGACGAGCCGCCAGCTTATAATTGTTGTTGGGCACCAAAGGATTTTGATGCTTCTACTGTGAGGCCAATTGGCACAAGCCGCGGCAAATCACCCTGACAGAGCGGATCAAAATCCCGGGGGCTCTGCTTGTGGCATATTGCACAACTCGCCAGCAACCGCCTAAACAATCTAAAACAGAAAAGCAGCCGCCCACAAACGCCACAGGTTGTTGTGTAAAGGCGCCTTGCCAAGCAACAACTAAGAAAAAATGGACCCGACCGTCTTGATTCCTTATTAAATAGGGGGAGGGAGGTCTGCTGTGAGCACCAGCAAAACTCAGGGTTTGCGGTACAGATAAATCGTATGTGAGGGGTAGCCCAACTGGGGGTTTTCACAGAAGTTCTCGATTTTCTCGGGCCGCCACCCAACCACTTCGTAGTCATGGGAGACCACGCGGGCGCCAGGTTTTAGGTCCCGGTCAAGTTTAGGTTTGATTTTCTCGTTGGCGCTGGTGGTCAAGTACAGGTAAACCACGTCGGCGCTGGTTAAATTCACGTTGAACATGTCGTCGTTTATGATTGTCACGCGGCCCTCAAGTCCGCTCTCATGGATGTTACTCATGGCTTTTTTAGCTAAATCCTCACGTAACTCGATCCCTACGCCCCGGGCGCCAAAGGTTTTAGCTGCCATAATCACGGTTCGGCCATCACCTGAACCCATATCAAAAAGTACCTCGCCTGACTTCAAGCCGGCAAGCTTAAGCATATACTCAACCACGCTGCTGGGGCTGGGAACAAAAGGCGCGATAAACATTTCTCTTAACACACATCCCTAAACAAGCCATTCACAAGTCAAGCAACATAGGCATCTTTTTTAGCCTGCGGACGCCGAGCCTCACCGCATTTCACGCAGCTCTGAGCGCATAAATCCAGATACTTCTCCTCATCTGCCTCTCCGATTGCATGTGCAGCCTTCGCGCATAACTCGCTGGGTTCACCGCAGCCTTCCTCGCGGCATAGATTCGAAATGTACATGCAGACATCCTTTACGTCCTTGGGCTCCAGAATTGCTCTGTTGGTGCGCACTAGCAGACAAAGCTCGCGGGCCATAACGCAGGTTTTCATGAATTTGATACGTTCCAGAACTTCTTTGCGTAGGTTTTTTCGGCTTATTTCCACACACGCATACTCCTATATGCATAACGAGCGAACAACCAAGAAATAAATGGTTCTACACTTAAAAAGATGATGTTAAAAGTCTGAATACTCGCCAGCAGGCTAACCAAAACGTCGCTTAACGGAAACGACGACTCAGCGCCTTACGTTCAGCCTCCAAAACCAACTCAAAGAAGCCATCAGAAACCCGAGGCTCCTTCTCCAGAACCGCCTTGGCATCGTTAGCTGAAATTCGGCGTCCACTCAAAGCCACCGCCGCCGCTTTCCCGTACCGCTCAATAAGCTCCGCGGTCTGCTTGGCATGCGCCTGCATCTTCACTTCGTTCTTAGCCAGATGCTCGCCCCGCTTCTCCACCAGACCCATCGCTTTCTCCTCCTCCACCTTAAGCATCCCAATCGCGGCTGAGCCACAGTGGGGACACAGGGGTTTATCAGGCAAATCCTTTATGCGCACCATAGCCATCCAGTCCCAGCATGCCGCACAGACAAAGTTGCCTGTTTCATTCAGCAGCCGCGCCTTAGCCGAATCCACCAGCACAGCCCGCATCTGCTCGGGCGGAATCAAATCAGTCTTCATGCTTACCCGCTCTATGCCCACACGAGCCACCGGCGTCGGGTTACCGCCTGTCTTCACCACCTGCAACCGCGTCTTGCCCTCACGCAGACGCCCCAGAACCATAACCAATCCGTCAGCGTCAAGGTCTTTGCTGAACACCTCCTTGAGGCCCTCCTCATATATTGGGGTGCCTTCGAAGCTGGAGATGAGTTTTTGCAGGCTCACATTGCCAAAATCCGCCCACTTCTTTAGGGCGCCGAAGCGGCGGGCAACCTGGATGACGCGTCGCTTAAACAGCCCCGTTTTGATTGTGGAGGCAGTCAAGGTGCTGCGGACTGTGGATTCGGGCAAATCCTTGATTTCTTTAAGCACCTCCACCAAACGTTCCGAGGAGATGGCGCCCATGGTCTGTACAAATATGCGGTAGGGATCATGCTGCACGACGATGCCGCGTCCCAGCTTATCGGAGAGCACTTGCCCAAGCAGCTGCGCCAACGCGCGATTCGTCAACGAACCAAAATTCGAATGCACAATTACAAATTCGCTCCACTCCTCCACCACGATACGCTCGGGCGTAGGCACGGGGAAGCCGCTGTACACCTGCTCGGCGGTCTCCGCTATGGCATGCAGGATGGTCTGGGCGTCGGCGGGGTAACGTTCCGAGAGCATCTGGCTGGTTTCCTCGGGGGTGGCGCCGCGTTGCCACTGCTCCTCAACAAAGCCGCGGACCTCAGCTAATTCCTGGGCGACCTCGTAGGGCACCGGGATTTCTTCGCCTATCCAGCTGGGTATGCTGCCGGCGGGGTCCTCGACGGGGCGAACGTAGACTTTGTCTTCGGTGGCATGTATGATTTGCCAGGGGCTGCCGCGGATGATGAATTTGGTTCCGGGTTTACCGTACTCAGCCATGAAGGCCTCGTCGAGTACCCCGATGGAGGAATCTGCGGTTTCATCTATGACCAGAAACTGCTTCTCCTCAGGAATCATGGAGAGATTATCAAAGTAGTACTCAAAGAGGGCTTTGGTGCGTTGGGGACGCAGAACCACCTGATCCTCAAAGGACGCCCATGCCAGCCGTGGAAACCGCTGATGCATGTACCTAATGATTTTCTCGACGTCCTCAACTGTTAGATTCTGATAGGGCGCGGCGTTCTGGCATACTGCGAGGATTTCATTAAAGGTTAAGCGTCTGGTTTTAAGCAGCAGCCCAGCGATTTGATGCGCCAGCACATCGTAGGGTTTATCAGGCAGGCTTATGGGTTCAAGCTGCTCCTGCAATGCGCGGCGTGCAATCACCAGGGCCTCAAGGGTGTCATCGGAGTCCATGCCTATGATTATGCCCTCTGAGAGGTCACCGTAGGTGTGCCCGGCTCTGCCGACGCGTTGGATAAGCCGCGACACCTGCCGTGGACTCATATACTGAATCACCAAATCAATGTGTCCAACATCGATGCCGAGTTCAAGGCTGCTTGTGGCAATTAAGCCTTTGAGTGCGCCACGTTTAAGGCCGGTTTCCGCGGCGATGCGGGAGGGCTTTGCCAGTGAACCATGATGGATGGAGATGGGGAAGTCTTCGTCCCAGACTTTGAAGCGTGAAGCCAGAACCTCCGAAACCGACCGAGTGTTAGTGAAGAGCAAAACTGACTTGCGCTTCTCCATGTAATCACGGATGATCCGCAGGCGCGCCGCCACCTCGGGGTGAGTGTAGATTTTGCCAGCGAAACGCACATCTTCCTCGGTGGGCTGGGGAAAAATTACTTGGAGCTTAACCATCTTGGCAACGGATACCCGCACGGTTTCAACGGGGCGTTTATCGCCGACGAGGAACTCCGCGACCTTCTCTGGGCTGCCCACGGTGGCGGATAACCCAATCATCTGGAAGTCCCTGCCGATTAACCCCCGCACCCGCTCCAGCGCCAGCGAGAGTTGGCTACCCCGTTTGCTGTCGGCGAGTTCATGCACCTCATCAATCACCACCCACTTAAGGGCTTGGAGATGCTGACGCAGCAGCCACCCAGAGAGGATTGCCTGCAGGGTTTCGGGTGTGGTGATTAATATGTCGGGTGGACATTGGCTTTGTCGGGTGCGTTCTTTCTGTTCGGTGTCGCCGTGGCGCACCGCCAACTTGATGTCGAGGTTGTTGCACCACCACTGGAGGCGCTCCAGCAAATCGCGGTTGAGCGCACGTAGCGGCGTGATGTAGAGCACTTTTATGCCGGGGGTTTTGGGCTGCTGAAGAAGCATGCTGAGGACGGGAAGGAAGGCGGCTTCGGTTTTTCCGGTTGCGGTGGGCGATATGAGGAGGACGTTTTTGCCGTCGAGGATTTTGGGGATGACTTTAGCTTGGGGTTCGGTGGGTTTAGAGAATCCTCTCTGCTCTATTAGCCTTCGCACTGGCTTGACAAGCATTTCAAAAGCGTTCTCAGAAGTTGCTTGCAATACAAAGTGTGCCTCGAATCGATTAGAAGTATAGCTTTCGCGGTGCCTTAAAAAATGTTGGGGATGCAAAGCTGCGTATATCAGGGGTGAAGTTACGTTGGTTTTGTTTGGTTTCCTGTTCTATTGGTGTTGTTCTTGATGAATACCGAGGGGTGTATGGCTTGGTTTCCACACTTCTTTACCACTGTTTCCATGGATTTAACATTTAGATGTCTAATTTTCATGTTGAACAGAAAAATATCTATGCGAACACTATGGAAACTTTTTTATCTTATCAGCCGAATGCCATCAAAGCGATAATACGGAGGAAAACAACCATGGCGAAATGTCCAAAATGCGGAACCGAAGCAGCAAAACCCAAGAAAACATGGAAGATGGCAGGCCGCCCCGACAAAGAAGGAAAACGGATGCAGCTAGAAATCGGCCTCTACGAATGCCCCAAATGCGGCAACGTATTCCGCGAAGTACTAAGTAAACAGAAAATCTAAATGAACAGTGCTTCCCTTAAGCACTCTCTATTTTTCTTTTCCAGAAGCCACTTTAAAGCTTAAATGCTCCTTGGAAGTATCAAGTCAGTGAAAGCTATTGACTGACCTGAGAAGACTTCTTAGAAACGAATACGTAAAAACCGCAGTTAGCATCAGCCTAGTCGCCGCCGTTATCCTAGCCTTCTTCTTTGGGCTTGGGTTAGCCTTAGGAAACAGCGTTCCATTGCGGGTGGTGGAAAGCGGCAGCATGTGCACCATGCAGGGTGGATGCGACGGTTTTAGTCACCCTTTTGATCAAACCTTGCATGTAGGGGACATTATCGTTATCCAAAGCGTGGATCCTGCAGAGTTGAATGCTGATTACCCCAACAGCGACATCATCGTTTACCAGAAACCAGTCGGCGGCGCCAACTCGGAGGCTACACCTATCGTTCACCGCATTGTCGCTAAGTACCAGGATGAAGAGGGCACATGGTTTTTCCAGACTAAGGGCGACGGCAACGGAGACACATGGCCCTCACCACCGGATGTTTCCCAGTATGACTCACACACGCTCTGGACAACAGGCCAGGGGGTATCTGAGGACCTTGTTTTGGGCAAAGTGGTCATGCGGATACCTTACTTTGGCTGGGTGACCCTGATTATGAAAAGCAACTCGTGGATGCTGCCCCTAATCGTTGTGCTCATTATGCTGCTAATCATCGTTGAGTTCGCTGCTCCGGTTTTGCGGCGCAAAAAAGCGGTTGCTGAACAACAAAACCCCGGCGTCAAGCAGCCATAGATGTATTTATAAACACAGCCTCTGATAAAATCAAACTAAGGCAGTTTATTCAGAGGAGGGGGAACTTATGCCCAAAGTGAAAGCTTCAATAAGCATCGAAAACGTGGTCGCTTCTGCAACACTTAACCAGAAAGTCGACCTGAACTCAGTGGTTAAGGGCTACCCCGGCGTGGAATATCGCCCCGAACAGTTCCCCGGCCTGGTCTTCCGGCTTAAACGTCCCAAAACGGCCACTTTAATTTTCAGCTCCGGAAAAATGGTTTGCACAGGCGCTAAATCTGAAAAGGAGGCTAAGCGAGCCGTCATGAAGGTGGTGAAGGAGCTTAAGCGGGGCGGAATAATCATCATCAGCAAACCCGAATTGAAAATCCAAAACATCGTTGCTTCCGGGGGGTTAGGCGGCATGATTGACCTTGAAAAGGCAGCTTACAGTCTTGGGCATGCCATGTATGAACCTGAGCAGTTCCCGGGTTTAATCTACCGTATGGAGGAGCCTAAAGTGGTTATATTGCTCTTTGCCAGCGGCAAACTGGTCTGCACAGGCGCCAAGCATGAACCCGACGTCTATGCTGCCGTGGAGAAATTGCATTCGCTGCTGGAAGAAACCGACCTGATCTACTATGAGTAGCGCAGTTAACGTTTTTTTGTCTGTTTAAGTATGGTTTTGAGGCTTTCCCGGTCGATGGCGCCTATGTCATAGAGTGTGTTCGCTACCTCACTGATTTTTAGCAGCGCATGCACCGTAACGCCGCTTGCCGCAAGCAGTTCATCTCCGCCTTCCTCGCGGTCCAAAAACACCACCGCATCAGACACCACTCCGCCCTCGGCTCGAACCGCTTCCACCGCGTTCTTCAACGTTAAACCAGTTGTCAACAAGTCATCAAGCAGCAATACCCTGTCGCCTGAAACCAAGATGCCTTCTACGCGTCGTTCTCTGCCGTGGAGTTTTATGTCTTTGCGGACGTAGAGGAAAGGTTTTTGGAGGTTATAGGCAATTTGCGAGGCAAAGGGTATGCCTGCTAGGGGGATGCCGGCGATGCGGTCGAAGCTTTTAAGTCCAAGCTGGCTGCTGATGGCGGCGGCGTAGAAGTCGCAGATTTCTCTGAAGGCGTCGGGGAAGCTGGGTATGACTCGGAGGTCGATGTAGTAGGGGCTGGCTTTGCCTGAGGATAACTGGAAGACCCCGAATTTCACTGCGTCTATCTTGTAGAGGATGTTTGCCATCTGGCTTTTCTTGTCCACGCTTACTTTTTCTGTATTCACTCTTTCTCACTTCCTTTAGAAACCTGATAAATCCTGTTTAGCTGAGGAACCAAACATGCCGTCTTAGGCAAATCCCGCTTAATCAACGCAGCAAACTCGTTTAGGCTTCTCTCTGAACCAGCATGGTAGGGCACAGCAAGCGGCGGCTTGGTGAGGCGGGCAATCTCAAACCCCGATTTGGGGCTGGCTCCAGGCGCAATCCCCACCGAGCAGAAGACCACGTCAAACTGTTCCTTCTGCGCCAACAACGCTAGCTCCCCAAAGGGCAAGCTGTCGGCGGTATGGTATATCTTGAGGTTGTCTTCGCTGGTCACGATGTAGGTGACGGGGGCTTTGGCGTTGTGGTTGCATTTCTGGGCTTTCACGGTTACTGCGCCGACTTGGACTTGGTCGCCGGGTTTGACCGAGCGGAGCTTGCTGGGGGGGATGTTGAGTTGGAGTTTTTGGGCTGAGGCTGCGTCGGCGATTACTTGGCAGTTGGTGGCTGCTTGGAGCGCGGCGATTAGGGGCTGGTCGAGGTGGTCGTAGTGTTCATGCGTGATTAGGATGGCGTCGAGGGCTGGGAGGCTTTTGGGTTTGATGTCTGCGGGGTCGATGGCGAGGGTTACGGTGGGGGTTTTAAGCAGGATGCCGCTGTACTGGTTAAGCCACACAAAATAGACAGTGTTAGCTTGGGGGTTTTTTTGGATGGACAAATTGGTTCCTCACCTCTAGTATGCAGGTTTGGTTTAAAAGAAGTATCGCAAACCAAGCGGGGAGCATTATTCGATGCTGCGGCAACCCAATTCCAGCAGGGGCAGCTGCCGGTACACCAAAAATCTGTGTTTGCTTTTTTTCTATAGTTGTTGTGGGGGACCCCTCTTTACACAACAACAACCTACGGATTGAGTAAAACAACCCGTTTTTGCTTTGGGCGCTTTGGCATATTGCAGGCTGGTTGTGGAGCCCGCCACAAGCAGAACAGACAACATTTCAATCCTATATATTAAAGACATATCGCAAACGTCTGCTGCTCCACCAGCCTCTCCCTCCCCTTATATAAAGACAAAAACGGGCTTTCCCCCACACATAGCGGAGCGTATGCATTGGCGGCGCCAACACTTGCTCAGGGTAGCCCAGGAAAAAAGGGGCAGCAGCCACCGCTACCAAGGCAGATACTCCGCGTTAATGGTGGTGCTGTAGCTGGGCGAAAAAAACACGGTGCACTCATAAGAGTAGCCGTTGTAGGTGCCAGTGAAATCATAGAGGTAAGCAGTCAAAAACCAGTACTCACTGTACACGCTGTAATCAACCGTAACCCAATGATCCCTCCCCACAGCCACCTGCAACGAAACCGGCGCCACACCCACATAGTAGCCATCCACAAAAACCGCAGGCGCATACGGATAATCCGGACCCAAATAATCATCATAGGCATTCACCGTTAGCCACTGGAGCGATTGCGCCTCAACAAAATGCGCCACCAAACTATGATACTGGGTCATGTTAACCGATATCGTTTGACTGGCGCCTGCGTATTGGCCGTCCAGTGTCCAGTAACTAAACAGCCAAGCTGGCGCCGGATACGCAGTCACCCCAGCATACGTACCATTCTCATACTGCACCGTACCCGAAGGAGAAGTAAAACCCTCCCCCACACAAGAAACCGAAAGGTCATGATAAAACAAAGGCACAACACGCACCGAATCCAAGTAAACATTGTACACATTGTAGGGGTACTCGACGGTGAACCTTACATAGTTAAAGGGGGCATCATAGA